>CALKIZ010000001.1 GCA_937995735.1 uncultured Neomegalonema sp.
TTTCAACACTGCGACCGGCTCGCGCCAGCGCAACCAATTGTTCCCTGAATTCCGTCGGGTACGGGTTCCTCGTTCTCGGCATGAAAAACACTCTCCTTCATCAATGAAAAAGTGTCCACCAAACCGGGGGAACTCCACATGGACGTCTCCTCTGTATCGTGTTCAACATCACGCGACCTTGGCACATTGCGATGCCGTCAGGAGGCGTCCACACCATCAGGCCTACCAAAAACTTGCAAATCGGCTCGACCCCAAAAGTCTCACGGTAGTCTCTAATAAATGCGATCATTTCTTGAACGAGCGGTCAAAATTCGCCACAGTGAAATATGCACTGGCCTTCGTCGGGGAATTGATCCCCAAGATCAATTCCTGGCCCTCCTCAGTCAGAATCTCGTTGACTTACCGCAACTCGCGGTCCTCGTGTTCCAATTCTTTGAGGCGGGCTTTCTCATCATTTGTTAACCCGGCGCGCTCACCAGCGTCACGTGCAGACTGCTGACACCACGCTCGCAGACTATCAGGTGAACAGCCCAGCTTGGGCGCTATCGCATGATAAACTGCGTTATCACTGTGATACTCAGCACGATGTTCCCGGTAAAGCGAACGCCGCGCTCGCAGAATTCAGCTGTGTACGAAGGGGTATATTGCTTCTCTGTCATAAGGTTCATCCTCGGAGAGTTTTATTCTCTGGTAAACTCGGGGCGGTTCAAAACTCAACGCATCCACAGCATTCGACGCCATCCGGACTTTCGTTCACAGCACACTCTGCCCGGATCACACACCAACCTCCTGAGTAATTACAAGAAAACCCTTGTAACCTGATTGACATGCTCGTTTTTTCACGACAGAAGCAATCTACGACGTCGTGAGCATCTTGTTTGCGGCGCTTTTTTGTTTTGGCGCGGAGCGCTGGAACGTTTGTAGGAGTTTTATGCCGTGATTGCGCCGGTCATGCCGACCTATGCAAGGGTTCCTCTTTCTTTCGAGAAAGGTGAGGGTCCTTGGCTTTTTGACACCAATGGTGACACGTACCTTGATTTTGGTGCTGGCATCGCAGTTTGCGCGTTGGGTCATACCCATCCGCGCTTGGTGGAGGCGTTGGAGGGGCAAGCACGACGATTGTGGCATACGTCAAATCTGTTCAACATCCCTAGACAGGAAGAACTTGCACGAAAGCTAACCGATGTGAGCTTTGCGGATACGGTGTTCTTTACGAATTCCGGGTTGGAAGCGATGGAATGCGCGATTAAAATGGCGCGGAAGTTCCATTCGCACAATGGCAATGAGAAGCGCTGGCGTATCATCACATTCGAAGGATCGTTTCACGGGCGCTCACTTGCGACGATTGCTGCTGCTGGTCAGGAAAAATTGACGGCTGGCTTTGGAGAAATGCCCGGCGGATTCGACCATGTTCCTTTCGGCGACCATGATGCAGTCAAGGCGGCTATCACGGATGAAACTGCTGCTATTATGATCGAGCCTGTTCAGGGCGAGGGCGGAATCCGTCCCGTGCCATCGCAGTGTCTGCGCGGATTAAGAGAGTTATGTGATGAACAAGGCATCTTGCTGATCTTTGATGAGATTCAATGCGGCATGGGCCGGACTGGTGCATTATTCGCGCATGAATTGGCTGGCTGTTCGCCTGATATTATGGGTGTTGCCAAGGGCATCGGCGGGGGCTTCCCACTGGGTGCGTGCATGGCAACAGAACATGCGGCAGCGGGGATGACGGCAGGGTCGCATGGATCGACTTATGGCGGCAATCCCCTTGCCATGGCAGTTGGTAATGCTGTTTTAGACGTCATGACCGAGGATGGGTTTCTCGAGAATGTTTCCGAAATGGCCGGGCTGTTGCGGCAACAATTGGCCCGTTTGCAGGACGAATTCTCTGACGTTATCGAAGACGTACGCGGTGAAGGGTTAATGCTCGGCTTGAAGCTGAAAGTCCCGAATAGTGCTTTCATCGAAGCCGCGCGTGCGGCGAAGTTATTGACAGTGCCGGCTGGAGACAATGTTGTCCGCCTGTTACCGCCCCTCATCATTGAAGCCGCACACATTGATCAAGCAATAACCGCGCTTGAAACGTCATGCGAGGTAATGCGCTTGAACGCGGCGTCAGTTGCCGCAAAGTAGGAGCACGGTATGGAGGGGGCAATGTCTCGGTCTGTAAAGACCAGAAAGGCTAAGCATTTTTTGGACTTGCATCAAGTTGGTGCGGAAGAACTTCGTAGTATTCTTGATGATAGCGCCGCACGAAAAGCGGCACGCTTAGGTTTAGGAAAAGCTCTGCCAGATGCTGATGCGCCTCTAAAGGGCAAGCTGCTTGCCATGATTTTTGAGAAGCCTTCGACGCGCACACGGGTTTCGTTTGATGTTGGTATGCGTCAACTTGGTGGAGAAACTCTGTTTCTGTCAGCGAATGATATGCAGATAGGTCGCGGTGAAACGATTGCTGATACCGCTCGGGTATTGTCCCGGTATGTCGATGCGATCATGATCCGGTGCAAAGGGCATGATATGTTACTGGAGATGGCGGAATACGCCACCGTACCAGTTATCAACGGATTAACCGACGACTCGCACCCTTGTCAGCTTATGGCCGATGTTATGACATTTGAGGAACATCGAGGTCCGATTAAAGGGCGCAAGATTGCTTGGGCTGGCGATGGTAATAACGTCGCAACCAGTTGGATACACGCTGCGCAAAGGTTTGGGTTTTCTCTTGATTTGGCGTGTCCTGAGGCTTTGATGCCGGATGCTGAAACCATCAAGTGGGCGAATGCTAATGGTGCAAAAGTCAGAGTGACCAACGATCCTTATGAAGCTGTTGAGGATGCCGATTGTGTGGTGACTGATACTTGGGTGTCGATGAGCGATCCCGAAGAGGCGCGGACATTGCGCCATAACCAGCTCACGCCCTTTCGCGTTGATGATGCATTAATGGCAAAGGCAAAACCCGATGCGATTTTTATGCACGACCTTCCGGCACACCGAGGTGATGAAGCGACTGCAAGCGTCATGGACGGCCCGCAATCTGTTATCTTCGATGAAGCCGAAAACCGATTGCACGCCCAAAAGGGCGTGCTCAGATGGTGCTTTAAGAATTAGTTGAGCTTTCTAGGCTTGCGATAAGGTCTAGAAGTTGAAGACTTTTATCTGAATCATTGATGAACTTTAGACCAAATGTGCGCTTGTGCGACCAACGCGACTCCGCGACCAAAGGTTCGAAGTCCCGAAAATAAATTGTCAAATCGGCATCTAATGCGCTCGACCCCATACCGGCGATATCCAAAGAGATACCGCCCTTCGAGATATTGCGTGTCATCGCGTCATAGCTTTTTCCCCAGCGCTCTACGCGACAGGGTTCTACGATGCTGTAACGGATGCTTTTTCGTCCTTCGACCGCCTCAACGCTGTCCGAAATAAATGCTTTCTTAAGAGCAAGTATCATTTCAGTTGCCTCCCCACTTATCTATTTTCTCCGCACTAATGAAACATCACAAGGATAACACGTTCCTAAAATTGACTGTATAATTTACTTTGATGAATTATTTTTTAGGAAAAATGATACATATTTTAAGTGATTTAAGGCGGTATTTTTATTTCAGTAATATTGTGCTCTTTAGTGGTGTTACGATTATGCACATGCGTAGATGGGTTCGAACCAGCGATGTGTGCCTTGCCGCAACCCTAATGAAGCATTATTTCACTATGAAATCGTATAGTGAGATTCTCATGACAAAGCGACCCAATACCGAAGCCGTAATGGTTTCCGGTGACGATTCAATATTACCGTTTCAGCTCGACAAACTGAACGTCCGTGGTCGCGTTGCGCGTCTCGATGCAACAATAGACGCAATTCTTGGACAGCATAACTATCCGCCCGCCGTCTCCGGTCTTGTTGCAGAGGCGACTTTGTTGACTGCATTGATAGGTCAAACAATCAAGTTACGTGACAGGTTCTCAATTCAGGTCAGGGGAAACGGCGCAGTGACAATGCTTGCGACCGATTATTTTGCGCCAGCCGCTGAAGGGGAGCCTGCCATGATGCGGGCATATGCAGCATATGATCTCGAAAAGTTGGGCGATGGCGAAGGAATTGCGCTCTTAGGGGACGGCTTGATGGGTGTTACGATTGATCAGGGAACCGGCCAACCTTACCAAGGCGTTACGCCGCTTACCGGAGAAAGTCTTGCCGAGTGTGCCGAAGTTTATTTTGCTCAATCGGAACAGATCGCCACGCGCTTTGCTTTAACATCCGCGCAATCGCAAGAACCGGGGCAGGCTCCGCATTGGCGTGCTGGTGGTGTGGTAATCCAACATTTACCAGATGCATCGCCGCTTATGGACCATGGACAGGATGCGCCTGGTGATGGGGGCTTGGATCTTATGACGGGCGATGATGTTGCTGAACTTACGGGGCAAGGCGATGATTGGCGCACGGCGGCGTTGAAACTTGAGACAGTCGAGGAGCTTGAACTCATTGGCCCTCATGTAACGTCGGAAGAATTGTTACTGCGGTTGTTCCACGAAGATGCTCCGAGGGTTTATCCTTCTCAATCTGTTCGCTTTGGCTGTACGTGCGATGCGGAAAAGCTGGAGGGAGTGCTTTCTGCTTATGATGAGTCGGCGTTGAGCGAAATGGTCGAAGACGGGAAAATCACCGCTGACTGTCAGTTTTGTGCAGCGCATTACGTCTTTACGCTGGATCAACTGACAAAAGACCATGACGTGCGACCACCTGCCGGTTAAAACTTACATCATATCAATTCATCCGGGACCAGAGGAAGGCGATGTTATCACCTTTCTCTGAAGGGTTTTTTGTTTCGAATCATGTATGGTGAATGGCGAAGCCGAAAGAGTGAGAGTACGATGAGCGATATAGGCCCGATCACCCGTCGCAGTGTAGTGACGCTAATTGCAGCAAGCGGCCTGAGTGCCTGTGCATCGCCGGTTAAACGTCCGAATCCTGTCTTTGACCCCATTGGCTTTCCGGGCGGTCAGATACCGCTTGCTGTAAACAAAGTTGAAATTACTGTCCGGCCCCGTCCAAATTCGGATGTTTCTCCTGCGGATGCAGATTTCGTTGTGCCGCCGGAACAAATTGCCCGCCTTTGGCCTAGGCAACGCATTATAGCGGCGGGAGGGCAAGACACCCTTCGTTATGTCATTGACGATGCGAGCGCTGTTTCCCGTACCAGTGAAACCGGCGAAGTCGTTGTCGCGACAATTCAGGTTCGATTGATCATTGGGACTTTGTATGGTGTCGAAGCGGCTGGCGCTGGTGCTCGGGTCGACTCCGAAGTTAGATTTGAGGGTTTCCCAAGTTTGGTTGAGCGGCAGGAAGCATTGCACCGGCTCAGTCAGGACATGGCAGCCAAGCTCGACGCGCAATTGGCGATTTCAATCAGACAACAGCTCGGGGCTTTCGTGAAAACCTGATGATTCAGAGTGCTCTAGAGTTTTCGCAGCGCGACTTCCGCAATCCGGTGATTGCGTTGCTTTCGTAAGATCAAATCAGCCCGGGTGCGTGTTGGTAGGATCGTTGACGAGGTTGATGGTCTTCCACAAGTGTTCAGCCGTTTTTACTGCTTCTGTGTCCGAAACCGAGGCATAACGGTGAAAGAATGAATTTGGATCGGCAAATGCCGTGTCCCTCAAGCGCATAAAACGTGCGACATACCAGTCACGGACATCTTCTTCATCAGCATCAATATAAATCGAGAAGTCGAAGAAATCTGAAACGACCGTGACAGCTTGATTGTCTGTCGAAGGCTGTCCTGCTTGTAAGACATTGATGCCTTCAAAGATAAGAATATCCGGTTGATCAACTGTTTGGGTTTTATCGGGCAACACGTCATAGCTGAGATGAGAATAAAGCGGAGCTTTGACCCTGCGTTTTCCAGATTTAATTGCGGATAGAAATCGCAATATCGCGCCGACATCGTAGCTTTCCGGAAAACCTTTCCGCGTCATCAATCCGCGAGATTCGAGTTCTGAATTTGGATGTAAGAATCCGTCTGTGGTTATCAAATCGACTTTCGGGCTTCCTGTGGATCGGGCGAGGAGAGCCTGTAGTAAACGTGCCGTCGTTGACTTTCCTACTGCGACGGATCCGGCAATCCCGATAATGAAAGGAGATTTTTGCCCCTTTAGTGCGAGGAACTGCGTGCGTTGATCGAAGAGCATTTGGTTTGCTTCGACATGTGCTGTTAGCAACCGCGTAATTGAAAGATAGATACGCCTGACTTCTTCAATGTCGATATGATCGCCCAAAGATTGCAGGTCTTCAATTTCGTCAGAATCCAGCGTTAAGGGCGTGTCGGCCCTAAACTTGGCCCATTGGCGCGCGGAGAAGCGACGAAACGGAGAAACTTTGCTGTTCTTTGGAGCTTGCAGTGCCGTCCAGAACGCATCGCTCATGTCAGTAAAGTGCGTGCAGCGTCAGCATCGCTGGCGATTTGCGCTTTCAGGGCATCGATGCCGTCAAATTTTTGCTCGGCTCGAATATAGTGGAGCAGAGAGATTTCTATGGTTTGACCATAAATATCCTGATCAAAATCAAACAAATGCGCTTCAAGGATAGGAACTGTTTTCTCAAAGGTCGGACGCATTCCGATATTCGCTACGCCTTTTAAAATGTTCCTATCTTCCATTTTGACCGTGACCGCATAAACCCCGAAAGCCGGGGCGAGAATGTTTTCAAGTGACAAGTTTGCTGTTGGAAAACCTATCGTGCGTCCTCGTTGATCGCCTTCAAGCACCGGGCCGCTGATGGTGTAGGGGCGACCCAAGACCGTGGTTGCGTCTTCCGGTTTGCCTTCGCGTAATGCATTTCGGGCGGTTGAAGATGAGAAAAGCCCGCCATTTTCGTCGGATAATTCCGGCAGGGCCACAGATTTAAACGGATAACGGGCACTCAGCGTTTCCAGCATGGCGGAGTCGCCTGCACGGTTCGCGCCGAACCTGAAATCGCTGCCTGTGGATACGCCGACCGCACCTATACCATTGACCAAAACGTCACGGACAAATGCTTCGGGGGTCATTGTGCTCATCGCTTTATCAAAGCGAAGTATGTATAAAATATCGACGCCTAACGCTTTAATCTTTTCTGCCTTTTGCACCAACGGAGTAAGGGTAAACGGCTCTGCGTCCGGTTGAAAAAAATGACGCGGGTGCGGGTCGAAACTCACGACACCAAGTTTGGCCTCGGGGGCAAGCGCTCTTGCAGATTCTATCACCGCAGCATGGCCGCGATGCACTCCGTCAAAATTACCGAGGGCAACTGTCGCGCCCGTTTGGTCGGGCGTCAGCCCTTGGTATCCGTAGATGATCTGCACAATTGCCCGCTTTAGCGTTTAGCTTTCTCTTGAAGGAGCTAGCACACTTGCTTCTCCGTCAAGCACAACGGTATCCCCGACCCGGCACGAGCAATCAAGTACGATCCTGCGTTTTTCGCGGATCACGTCTTTGACGACGCAAATAACATCAACCTTATCACCGGGCCGCACAGGGGCGCGGAATTTCAAGGTTTGGCTTAGATAAACGGCTCCATGCCCCGGCAATTGCTCTCCAATTACCGCAGAAATCAAACTGGCAGTTAGGATTCCATGGGCTATCCGGCCCTTGAAAATCGTGTCTTTTGCATGATTATCATCGAAATGCAGAGGGTTCCTGTCACCGCTTGCAACGGCAAAAGCCTCGATTTCAGCATCTGTAATTATCCGCGAAAGTCTGCGCTCGATGCCATTTTCAATATCTTCAATATATAACGTGCTCATGACGACCCCTTAACCCAAAGCAATAAAGTTTCTTTTTTAAGCTGTTCGCGCACTATTATTGCGCGACATCTAAAAATGATAGTCTTATTTGCGCTGCACAAATTTGTGAATGCTGTGGAAGTCATTGCTATGTTGATAGAAAGTATCCAAACGATTTTCAGGATCAGATAAATCAGTTATGCGACTGACTTTTCTGACACGGATTGCGTGAAATAAGGAAAGGTCGCGTTGTCTATATGAGAGCAATAGATCCCGCCACAGCTGAACTCTCTTCCAGTTTGCGCACTTCCTGTTCGGCATTGAAACAGAACCTCGCGATATGCCTTACGCTGTACAACGAGACTGCTGAATTACTGCGTCCATCGCTGGAGTCGATTGTCGACAGCCTTGATGATTTGGGAACGCATGACCCATCTTATAAAAGTGCTACAATTTGTATTATCGCTGATGGCAGCCATGAGATTTCCAAGTCGTCGGGACTTTATCTTGAGTCGCTTCAACTCAGTCAAATGCACAGAACCGAATCCAAACTGACGACGGATATTTCGTCCAAAACATTCCCGGCCAGACAGCCTGTTGATGCCTTAAACCGAAGCCGTCCATCACAAATGGCGATAACGGTAAAGTTGATTACAAAAACGCAAAATGCTGGAAAGCTGGACTCGCATCGTTTGTTTTACGATCTGCTGTGTCCGCAACTTAATCCGGACTATTGTTTTCAAATTGATGCAGGGACTTTGCTTGATCGTTCCGCTTTCTATGAGATGTGTGCTTTGTTTGAATCGGATGCCAAAACTGCTGGCATCGCAAGTAATGTCCTGATTGCACCGCCAAGCAACCGCGATGTGGTGCAGAGTTTCCAGTGTGGCGATTTTGCTGTTCAAAAAACGATCCGCTGGCCATCTGAAGTTTTTAGCGGTTATCTCTCTGTGCTTCCGGGACAGTTTAGTGCCGTGCGGTGGCGCACGTTTTCGCAAAGCCCGGTGCAGGGTGAACTCTCTCCAAAAGATCGCTACCTACGCGGTCAAATTTGCCGCTCTGCTGCAGAAAGTATGATGTATCTTTCCGAAGACCGCGTTCTAGGGTTTGAGCTTGCAACACAAAAAGGAGCAGGCAACAAACTCGGATTTGCGCCAAAGGCCGTGTGTCACACGGATGCTTGCAATACAATTTCGGAATTGTTGTTACAGCGGCGCAGATGGCTGAATGGCAGCTTGTTTTGTCGCAGTTGGATGATTGCGAAAATCTTCCATTTGTTTGCGGATAAAACATATTCTTTTGCAGAAAAGGCTCGATTTGGTCCTGCTCTTTTTAACCTGAGCGCCCAGCATTTGCTTGAATGGTTTCTACCGCTTTTGAATATCTTGTTGTTGGCAATGACTTGGGTTTCGCTAAGTAATGTTATGCCCTCGACATATTCGGCATTTTGCCTCTTTGCACCAATCGCAACCATCTGGCTGTCACCGACGGTTTTAGCGATGTCAGGGCATTTGCAGCATTGGCCGGCGACAAGGGTGCAAGGCTTGCTGAGGTTGGTATCTCTCACCTTCTTTGCAGTGATTGCGATTAATGTAACGAACTTGTCTCAGCAACCTGAAATGACCGCCTATCTGTATTATCTCTCGATGCCATTGGCGTTGGCCAGCGGGGCGTTTATCGGTGCGGCGATCCTTAATCGGGCGATTATTCCACATCTGCGATCATCGATCCTCACATTCATATCGCTTGCCCCGTCTTTGTGGTTGATGATGTCGACCTATGCATTCTTCAATTTGCATGATGGCAGTTGGGGGACGAAAGGACTGTCTGGAATTGCAGGTGCAGAGCCGTCGAAGCGTGAAGTTTTTTCAGATCAATTTCGCCGCCTGCGCCGCTATCTTGTCTCGGCTTGGGTTGTTTCGAATGGTGCGCTGATTGTAATTTTGTTGGAGACAGGGAATATCTCACCCGCCTTGATGGTTGCAGGAACACTCCAAATTACATTGATTACAAGCGGTCTGTTAGGGGCAATTTCGACGAGAATTGGCCAATCAGACAGATTAACTCAACACGCAAATCCAATTGCTCCAAGACACTCAGTGCCTTTTTCAGCCGAGTCTGCGTCGGCTAGACCGCTTCAAAGTTCCGGCTCACAAAGTTAAGAAGCCTTTCGCCCCGACATATCGCAATAGGCTCCGCCGGTATTCATCTCCCAGCCGCGTGTCTGAAATTGGCCGTTGGACTGGCTTAGATTCAAAATACCGATATGGACTTCTGAACCAGTCAGGTTGTTTTCAGCTTGCATGACATAGGTCATTAAACTTTTGTCGCGGCGGACTTCCAGAACATCGCCCCGGCCCTCTAATCTGTTGCCGTGACGAAATGTGCTGGTTCCGTTAAAGATGCCAGGTTGAACAATGCTGAAGTTTTGACGGCTTTTAACCTCAACATCTTGGACAAAGAAATTCACATCACAGATTGATGTATGCGTCCATTCCCCTGACAGAGCGGAATCTTTTGGTTTTATAGTTTTATCATTGAGTGGGTTTCGCCAAGCCGTTTCGGCGGCAAGTTGCGTCGTCCACGCCGTTCCAGTTTTTTCCTGAAATAAACGTGCTGCTTCGGTTGCGAAGCGCCCGTTCGTGAAATGTAACAAATAGGCAGAGATCAACCCTGTATGTCTTGCAGTGGACGCTGCTTGCCAAAAGTCTAACTCGGCCTTCGCCAACAATTGTGGCAGCGTTGGTTCGGCGCTGGCAGCAGAGATATGGCTCAACGAATATAAGGACAGCGCGATGGCAATGATTGCTTTCAAGAGGACTGCTCCTAAGAATTTCTGGGGGGTCAAAGTGCTGAGATTGCGATAGGTCAGTATACTTCTTACCATAATCTAAGGGTTTATGAGTTGCTTTGTGATCAATAGTTTATCATCTTGTTTGCACAAGAAACTGCTATTGTTAAAGCGATAGAAGCGTGAATTTTGAGGTAAATTTTGCGCTGCCATCGAATTGCCTTCACGCTTGCACACGATTTCTGGAATAGACCCGACAACGTATCAAATCATAGCTATTGTTATAATCCCGAATGCCAGTGTCGCATATCGCAGGAACGCCAATGATCTCTCCGTCCGGAAGACAGTTTACAGGTTGCGATCACCGTGAACCGCTGCGAACCGCACTAAAAGTGCATGGTGAATTGGGAGCGCGCCAGACTGGGGGGCGGCTCTTTCCAATGGCCTGTGTTTCACTTGAAATTACCCAGCGATGTAATTTGGATTGTACACTTTGTTATCTGTCTGACCGTGCAGAATTGGCGAAAGACGTTCCTTTGCCGATTTTATTGGCGCGCATTGACATGGTTTTTCAGCATTACGGAGCGGGAACATCGCTTCAGATATCCGGTGGTGATCCGACTTTAAGAAAGATCGAAGACCTCGAAGCCCTTGTGCGTCATATCAGGTCGCGGGGAATGCGTTCCTGTTTTATGACAAACGGGATTAAAGCAACGAGAACCATGCTGGAGCGACTGGCGGCAGCAGGGCTTGATGATTTAGCGCTTCATGTTGACCTGACCCAAGAGCGTAAAGGGTACGATACGGAAGTCTCTTTAAACGAAGTCCGTGATGCCTACATCCAACGTGCGGAAGGTCTTGGCCTGCGCATTTTGTTCAATACGACGGTCTTTGAAGGTAATTTTACCGAATTGCCGGATCTTGTCCGTTATTTTCGGAAACGTGCAGATGCCATCACCCTGATTTCATTTCAGATGCAAGCGGATACCGGGCGGGGAGTGCTGCGCGAGCGGGATGGAGAGATCACTCAAAGTTCAGTAACGAATGCAATCTCAGATGGGATTGGCATCCCACTGGATTTTGATGCTGTCTCTGTCGGCCACTCGCATTGCAACCGATATACTTCCCTGTTGGTTGCAGGTGGTGAGATAATTTCTCCTTTGACAAATCGTCTTTTGATTGAAGATGCGATTGCCGCGCTTGATGATTTGGATGAGCGTGAAGAAGGTAATTTGAATGTCCGCCGGACGTTACGTCGAATTGCTGTGAATAAACCAACGTTAGCGCTGCGATTGTTGGGCGAGGCGGGTAAATGGATTTGGCAATTAAGGCGTGGATTACTACGCAGTAGGGGGCGGGCTTCACGTATGAGCATTCTCGTCCACAACTTTATGGATGCGTCGAAGTTAGAAAAATCCCGTTGCGAGTCTTGCGTTTTCATGGTGGCAACGGAAAATGGTCCTTTGTCTATGTGCGTGCATAACGCTGAACGCGACTCGCATATCTTTGCGCCAATGCGTATTGAGACTGAGTCAGGACCGCGTTGGTGGAATGCGGAAACCGGCGAGATGTCTCAACGACCTGATACGCCTGTGAATGTTGCTCACGAGATAATTCCCCGAAAGCGGCTTAAGGGGCGCATGAAGGCGGAACAGGTTAAAGTGCATTCGAATATGAAAGACATTAAGAAACGCGCTGGAAGGAACAATACATGATCCGGGCTTTTGTATGGGCTTTGCTTGCGGTAGTGGTAACGGGATGTACGACGATTGAGCGTGCCGGTTTGCCAGAACCAACGCTTTTATCACCACAGTTTCAAACTGTAGCACAAGCACCAAGCGCTCGTGTTGATCACAATGCATGGGATCAATTTCTTGGTCGTTACCTTCGTGCTGATGCCAACGGAATTAATCGCATAGATTATGGTCGGATCGGTAAGGCTGATCATGACAAATTGCGCGGATACCTTGATGCTTTGCAAACGGTTGATACAGGGGCATTAACACGGGATCAGCAATTAGCGTTCTGGATTAACCTTTATAATGCAAAGACCGTTGACTTGGTGCTGCAAAACTATCCCGTCGACTCTATCCTCAAGATCAAGGATGGTATTTTGCCGACCGGCCCGTGGAACCGTAAGGTTGTGAATGTTGGTGGGGAAGCCCTTAGCCTCAATGATGTCGAGCATCGGATTGTGCGCCCGGTTTTTAAGGAAGAGCGGATACATTACGCCCTTAATTGTGCGGCGGCTGGTTGCCCGAACCTCTCCCCGAAGGCATGGCGCGCAAAAGGGCTTGAGGCAGCATTGGCGAAAGCTGAGCGCGCCTATGTGAATGACCCGCGCGGTGTGAAAGTTCTTGAAGATGGGACATTGGTTCTTTCAAAGATATATGCATGGTTCCGTGAGGATTTTGGCGCTAATGAAGCCGAGATTATCGCAAAACTCGCGAAGGTTGCAGCACCACCTCTGCGTGAAAAATTACAGGGCCGTACACATGTTGATCGGTACGAATATGATTGGTCGTTAAACGACGCCGCTGCATCAGAAAATCAGATTGGTGTACAAAATGGTGACGTATCTCCGGGCGGTTACGCGACAATCTGACGTCTACAGATGGCTATAATTTCGTAGTTGTAAAATCCATTCGAAAAATAGGCCATTTCATCACCGGTAATTTCCGGTGATAACAGCACCTTAATGTTCTCTGTAATAGTATAGGGATCATCATAGACAATCGGCAATTTATTATGGCAAGCGCGTCTCAGCTAAGTATTACAGCGCTCGGTATAATCGGCGGCTTATCGGCGTCGCCGCCGAAAATATTACGTGAGAATATGATGATGCACCGTGACGACCGTATTGGCGTTCCGATGCTTGACGAAACGATTTCTCACTGGTGGAGCTGGCATCAAGAAGATGGTCGCGTGCCGAATTGGACACGATTTAACCCTTTTAAGCACCCGAAAATATTACCCCATATCATGGTGTATGAATTTGCTAACAATCGGTTCCGGTGTTCTATTGTGGGCGAAACTGCGGGCAGTCATTTGCCAATCAAAATTGCAAGGCGATTTATTGATGAGGTTATGCCTCCGGAAAATCTTCAAGATATTTCCAAACGTTTAATTAGTGCCTTGGAGACGGGTACGCCAAATTTCGTTGATAAAACGATGGCATGGAAAGAAGGTTATGATTTCGTCAGTTATTCGGCGCTGCAATTGCCGTTTTCCGAGGATAATGGCGGAGTCTCTCGAATTCTCTCCGTTCTGGATTTTCGAGTGGAGCCAACGTTATGCTTGGGGCCGGAATGACCGGTTTCACGCCAGAATTATTGTAACATGGCTATCGCATAAGTTGGTGTTATCATCTCAGTCCGGCAATACTTGGCGAGTGAATCCGGACGTATTTGGCCGGTAGCGTCGAGCAACTGTTCCGCTGCCAGCCCACCGGCAACAAACAAGGAATCGTATCCGTGTTCCATGCCTCCACGGATGTCTGTCGCTGGCCCGTCTCCAATAACGAGAATGCGTGCTTTAGGTATATCTTTTCCCGTCTGCAATGTGATCTGGGAGATTGCTAAATCGTAAATAGGTGCATGGGGTTTTCCGAAAAGATGAACTTCTCCCCCCGCAGCGGCATATCTTTCAGCAATTGCCCCGGCACAGTAAAGTCTTGTATCTCCACGGTCTACGATCACATCGGGGTTGGCGCATACCATCGGTAAGCCGCGCGCAATCCCCTCCGATATTCTAACGTCGTAGTCTTCTGGTCCTTCGGTTGTGTCGTCATCTAACCCGGAGCAAAGGATAAAATCGGCTTCCGGCAATGGTATGCGCTCGATTTCAAATTCAGCAAATAAATCTTCGTCTCGTAACGGGCCGATATGGTGGCATTTTGTGCCAAAATTCCCGGTTCGCATCCCCTCGATGGTCGCGTCGCCCGAAGTGACGATCAGATCATGGGTGTCGGATGGTGCGCCCATGCTTTTGAGTTGCCGTGCCGTAGAAAAATCCGGACGTGGTGCGTTTGTAAGAAGTGATACGACTCCGCCTCGCGCACGGAACTGGCGCAACCCGGCTATTGCTGCTTTGTGAGGGGTCACGCCATCATGGTAACATCCCCATAGATCGCACAATACGGCATCATAACGGTCTGCGATATCTGCGAGTGAAGAGATGATGTCGGTCATATTATGCCATTGCTCTACGGTTCACCAAGCTATTGTAGTCCGTTGCAACTTGCGTAGTCAGTGCGCCAATCTCGAATGAATGGGGGCCTATTTCAGCCACCGGTGCGACTTCCGCAGCAGTTCCGCACAAGAAGCATTGTTCAAAGTTATCCAATTCGTCAGGCATAATATGGCGTTCAGTTACAGGGATTTGCCGTTCTTTGAGTAATCCGATTACCGTACGTCGCGTAATTCCATCCAAAAAACAGTCCGGCGTTGGTGTGTGAACTGCACCATCTTTGACGAAAAAGATGTTCGCGCCCGTTGCTTCGGCAACATAGCCGCGATGGTCCAGCATCATGGCATCCGTGTAGCCCTTTGCCTCTGCTGCATGTTTCGAGAGTGTGCAAATCATATAAAGGCCAGCTGCCTTTGCCTCAAAAGGTGCGGTGTTCGGGGCAGGGCGCTGCCACTCTGCAATGTCCAGCTTTATGCCTTTCATTGAATCGGGGCCGAACATTGCCGGCCAAGGCCAAACTGCAATCGCAACATGAATTTTGTTATGTTGCGCCGAAACCGCCATCATCTCAGAGCCGCGCCACGCGACAGGCCGTATATATGCATTTTCATGGCCGGAAGCAGTGAGAGTCTCGTGCTTTGCTGCCTCAATTTCGTCAATTGTGTAAGGGATCTCGAAACCAAGGATTTTTGCGGAATTAAAGAGGCGCTCAGTATGCTCACGGCTTTTGAAAATTTCACCGCCATATGCACGTTCGCCTTCAAAAACTGAACTCGCGTAATGCAATCCGTGCGTTAACACATGGATTTTTGCGTCCCGCCAGTTTATTAATTCCCCATTGAACCAAATTTGACCGTCGCGGTCATCGAATGGAATAATCTCCATGACTCAGCATCCATGTTTCGAGTTTCTATATTGCGCATACAGGCCATTAAATGCGCTTTATCTTGCGTTAGGGCTATCGGTCAGGTACATTTATGTCAACGTCGCTGACATAAATCGTGATCCGTGCCCGACATGACCACATCTGAAGCGCCCTTGACCTTTGTTTGTAGGGATGAGGAGCAAAATACCCCAAGCGAAAGAGCATTGCGCGAAGGGGCGGAACTGATGTTTTTCGGGTATAGGTCGTTTACGCAAGATCCTGATAAAATTCTCTCCGAACGCGATTATGGAAGGGCGCACCATCGCGCACTTCATTTTATTGGCACGCAGCCCGGACTTAGCGTCGCTGGCTTGCTCGACATTCTTGACGTGACCAAGCAATCTCTCGCGCGTGTGTTAAAGCCTTTGATTGATGATGGGTTGGTGGAGCAACGTGTCGGTGAAAATGATCGACGGCAACGGCTTTTATTTCTCACAGATGATGGCGTTGCCTTTGAAGAACGTTTATCGGCTCCTCAACGTGCGCGGCTAACACGGGCGTTTAGGGAGGCGGGTCCAGATGCAGTTGAAGGTTTCCGGTTTGTATTGGAGTTGATGATGGACGAAGAACAACGCAAGCAAGCACTCACCGTCATCGCCGGAGCAAAGCTGCCATGAAAGATGCGCCCCATATTCTTGTTGTCGATGATGATTCGCGAATTCGTGGATTGCTGAAAAAATACCTGTCGAATAACGGGTATACTGTCAGTGAAGCTCGAGATTCTGATCATGCAAGGCGTTTACTCGGTGGCTTGTCGTTTGATTTGCTCGTGATCGACGTGATGATGCCTGGTGAAGACGGGTTTTCGCTTACAAAAGCTATTCGTCAAACGATGGAAACCCCGGTAATTCTTCTGACGGCGCGCGGTGAGGCCGAGGATCGGATTGAAGGATTGGAGGTGGGTGCCGATGACTATCTACCGAAGCCCTTTGAGCCTCGTGAACTTTTATTGCGAATTTCCGCGATTTTGCGACGCTCGACTGAACCAATAGATGAAGTTACTTCGCCTGCGCCGCCGAAAACTCTTTCGCTTGGCGTGTGCCGTTATGATTTGACGCGGGGTGAGCTATGGCGCGGGGAAGAATTGATCCGTTTGACCACTGCCGAGTCTGCTATGATGCGGTTGATGGCGCGCGAGGCGGGTGAAGCGGTGTCGCGTTCGGCTCTCTTGGCCGAGGTCGGCGGTAGTGACGAGCCTAGTGCTCAAGAACGCGCCATAGACGTGCAAGTCACGCGCTTACGCCGAAAAATTGAAGAAAATCCTCGTATTCCTCGTTATTTGCAAACTGTTCGAGGAGCGGGATACATGCTTGCACCTGACTAATTATAAAGTTTATACTGTGCTTTCTGATAGAATACTTAATAATCTTGAACTGCGAAAATTCCAGCAGGATTGGTTAAGAAAGATTTTCTTTAATAACTAGCATTTTTAAGGGGGGAGGTAGTGTTTGAACAGGCAATTTTGAGCCGACAATATGCATTGCATTGGGCATTGTTGGGTTTGGTGGCTGTCATTTTTCTTTCTGTCGTATGTTCGGGTTGGCTATCCAACTATGCATTGTTCGCATTCCCTTTCGGAACTTTCGTCATTGGCATGATTGCCCCACTAGCGATTGTCGCCATCGCTGTTTTCACTCCGCATCCATCCGATGAAGAATCGGAAAACGTATGAAAGACCAAATCCAATTTTCTGATAGTTTGATTATTCAGTTCGCCAAGGCCTGTGTTGCGATTTTGATATCTGCATTTATTGTTTCTATATTTTCGAGTTTAGGTATTCCGCTTTATATAATAAACATTGTGCTTATAGTTTCTATTTTGATAGCTGCAGCTATTTTTTCCGGTAATGCCATTGTTCCATATACCCACAATGTAGGTCTTATTTTTAGCATTGAGGCACTGTCAGCATTTGGCCTTTTTGGTATCGTCGGAGCTGTCTTTGCGTTTGGCCATGATGGCTTCGCTATAATGATAGGTATAGCGGCTGGTATCGTTTTTAGTCTACTTCTCGTGGCTCCACGCTTGAGCGAAATATCAATATCCTCACTGCCTGATTTTTTTGTTGTCCGATACGGTAGCAGCACGTTGCGTATTTTGACTTTATCAGTTACGGCTCTTGTATGTGTGCTCTTTGTCGCGGCCCAATTGGTAGCTTGCGGATTAATTGCAGTTCAAATTTTCAATTTTGATCCACTTGTTGGAATTTTTTTTGGTGCGGTTTTTATTTTTATATTGGCTTTACCGCTAAGAATTACTGTCTTGAGTAAAGCACAATTATTCATGGCTCTTCTTGTATTTTTGGGTGGATTAGTCGTTTGCACGTTACTGCTGGCCGGAACTACAAATATAATCGTACCGCATTTTGCTTATGGTGGATTGATATCGGATGCACATGCAGCTGAAACTCTTTTGGGATTAAATTCTCAATCAGCATATCCTAATGGTAACTCAGGTTACCTCGGAACGCTTGCGCTGATATCGTGTCTGGCCGTCGGGACGGCGGTGATGCCGCACATGTTGAGGCGAGTATTTGCCCAAGGTTCAGGGGCGATATCGGTAAATGTTCTTAGAACAGGGCTGATCTTTTTCGTGGTTCTTGCGACCGCTCTACCAGCGTTGGGTGTTTTGGCTCGCGTAGAGTTTTTGGCGCTATTCAGTCATGCAAAGAATACGCTTCCATTGGATGCAATTCCCCCGTCGATGCTAGTTGGTGCTGAAATTTGCGGGGACGCTTTGGATACGGTGGCATCTGCTTGTGCCGCGAAAGGATACAATAATAGTATTCCAATTTCTGCTTTGTCAGTTGCTCCGGAGTCTATGTTACTCGTATTGCCTACACTTGTTGCAGCGTCAGATTGGTTGCTTGCGCTCTTGTCTCTAGCCGGTCTTTCTGTAGCAATACTTGCAGGTGTGGCTGCGGTACACAGTTTTGCGTTGTCGCTCACCAGTCATACGCTTCCTGGCGAAGCTCCACAGATTACGGGTATTGTCATTGTTACCGTAACGAGCATCGCTGGTGTTGTTGCTGCCACATCGAACGTCGGCCTTATTCACTTAGCTGCTTGGGCTTACTCACTGATCGGCGCAACTCTTGTTGGTCCCTTGGTTCTCGGTCTTTGGTGGCAACGAACCAACGCCTATGGCGCACTTTCAGGTTTCGTTGTTGGCTTTGGTCTGACAGCGATTTATATCTTTTATTCTCATTGGGGCTTAGATTTACAAGCTGGGAGTGGTGACGAAGCGCGATGGCTTGGCCTGTCGTCCCTGATGGCAGGTGCGTTTGGTATTGTGTTTTCGGTCATTACGACAGTGCTGGTTTCCTTTGTTGGGCCAAAACCGAAACCGTCACAGCTTGCATTTCTTCAACCAAATAAAGACCTTTCTACAACAGTTCCTGAAGTACTGGAATAAGCGGTAAATCCGCTGCCGGCATGGGATAGTCGCGTAATGCCGCTGGTTTCACCCATTTCAACACCTGCCCTTCGCGAGGTTGAGCGATACCGTCCCATTTTCTGCACACCCATAATGGCATTAGCAGGTGAAAATCTTCGTAGCTGTGAGAGGCAAAAGATAACGGGGCGAGACAAGATGTTTCCGTGTTAATGCCCAGTTCTTCTTTCAACTCACGTATCAAGGCTTGCTCGGGCTGTTCCCCTTGATCGACTTTTCCACCGGGAAATTCCCAAAGCCCAGCCATTGCCTTACCTTCAGGGCGCTGGGCTAGTAAGACACGCCCATCACGATCCACTAAAGCAACGGCAACGACCAGTAGTGTTTTCATGAAGAGTGTCCCGTATTTTTTGATTGTAAGTCGATACCCTGCATCAATCAACTGCGATAATCTGCGTTGATCCTCACATAGGCGTAGGTCAAATCACAGGTCCAAACCTTTGCTTCGCCGTTGCCAACCCCGACATCAGCCGAGACAATCAAGTCTTGCGCGCGCATGTAGGCAGCGCCATCTTCTTCACGATAACCGTCTGCGACCCAGCCTTTCTCGGCGACAAGAATATCGCCAAACCTGATTGTTAGGGCATCGCGGTCCGCTTTTTCTCCGGATTTTCCTACAGCCATCACGATCCGTCCCCAATTCGGGTCTTCACCAGCAAAAGCAGTTTTTACGAGCGGTGAATTTGCTATAGAGAGGGCGATTTTCTTGGCGGCAGCATTGGTTTCCGCACCAGTTACTTGTACCTCTATGAATTTTGACGCTCCTTCGCCGTCACGAACCACTTGATGTGCAAGATCTCGTAGCAGTGTGTTCAATGCATTGCGAAAATCAGCTAATCTTGCATCTTCGGCATCCTCAATGCGCAGATGATTTGCTTGACGAGTAGCGCTTAGTAACAGCGTATCTGATGTAGACGTATCACCGTCCACAGTGACGGCATTGAAGCTGATTGCTGTTCCTTCATTGAGCAAAGTCTGCAAAGCGGCTTGGCCGATATTCGCGTCGGTCGCCGCGAAAGCGAGCATTGTCGCCATATCCGGGGCAATCATGCCTGATCCTTTCGCCATGCCGCTAATCGTGATGGTCTCGCCGTCGATCTCGCATTGTACACTGGCGACTTTGGGGAAGGTATCAGTCGTCATGATTGCCGAAGCTCCTTGGCTCCAACAGCTCGGGTCTAAAGTGTCAGCCAGCTTTCCAATCACAGCCTCTATTTTTTGATGCGGAAGACGTTCACCGATAACGCCGGTAGAGGCGACAAAAACACGTTCCGGCAGAGTCCCCAAGGCTTCTGCTGTTCCGACAGCCATTGCTTTTGTGCTCTCTTCCCCTGCAAATCCAGTGAACGCATTTGAATTTCCTGCATTGGCAATGACGCCAATGGGTTCGTTTGAGTCGGTGAGTTGCGCTAAAGCGTTTTCGCACCACAAGACTGGGGCGGAGCGTGTCGCAGATTTTGTAAATACGCCTGCAATTGTACTGCCGGAATCTAACTTCATCATCATAACATCGTCGCGCCCAGTATAGCGGACCTCTGCAGCAACCGCAGAAAGTGTGACTCCTGGGACTGTGAAAATGTCATAGGTGGAGCTAGGCGCGAGTGGCGAAACGGTTCCGTCTTTGCCTTTTATAGCAGCCAAAGCAGCCTTTGTTTCCGCCAGCTGTCGCTGCACTTCTTCGAGATCGCTCATAGTGTTCTTTCGTTTATCCGTTCGATCACTGTTCTAACGATGATTCTCGCGGTCTGTCACGTCTACGTGCAATAAGGGGCATTGCATTGACGTTTACGTAATGGACAGCCAAATCAACCTGTACTAGATATCTTCGAGTTTATTGAAGGACGTATCATGCCTCATCCTGTTGATGTCCATGTTGGAAAACGAATCCGTATGCGTCGTTGGATGTTGGGTCAGACTCAACAACAAATTGCTGATGCTGTGGGGGTTAAGTTCCAACAAGTTCAGAAGTATGAAACTGGTGCAAACCGGGTATCTGCCAGTCGTTTGTTTGAAATCGCAAAGACGCTTGATACACCCGTGTCGTTCTTTTTTGAAGAACTTGAAGGTCCTGTAGACGAGTCAGAAAATTCTGTTGATGCTGCCCCCTTAAATGTAGCGAGTGTTGTCTTAGATGAAAACAGCGTAGGCATAGAACAATTTTCCGACAAAGAGGCGCTTGCATTTTTGCGTCATTACTATCGCTTAGATGAAGAGCCACGCCGGCGCTTATTTGAATTGGCGCGCTCTTTGGCCAAGGTTGCTTAATAAGTCCCGTTCTATCTTTGAAGCCGGTTTTAGCGGTGATATTCGCCGCTAATCCTATCAATGGTGAAGAATCCGCTTTCCTTCGCAAGCGCAGCATGAAATACGCAGATGTCATCGACCCGTATCGGTTTTAACCGGTTCGGTTCCGCCTTAGAGAAAAGGACGCACCGATGGCCATCCGCGATGCCCTCACATTTGATGATGTTTTACTCGTGCCTGCTGAGAGTGCGATTATCCCGTCTGAAGCCAATACAAGCACGCAAGTTACCAAGAGCATTGCACTGAATATACCGCTGCTTTCTTCGGCGATGGACACGGTGACTGAATTCGAGATGGCGATTGCGATGGCTCAGGCTGGCGGCATGGGGGTCATTCACCGTAATCTTGATATCGTAGAGCAAGCACGGCAGGTGGGGCGCGTTAAACGCTTTGAGCAGGGCATTGTTTACAAGCCAATTACGCTGTCCCCTGATCAGACGCTTGCGGATGCGCGCGTTCTTCAAGATGAGCATGGCATCAGTGGTTTTCCGGTCATTGATCGCGAAAGCCGCAAGTTGCTTGGGATTCTGACCAATCGCGATATGCGCTTTACAGATGATCCGGCGACGCTTGTGTCGGATATGATGACCAAGGACAATCTGGCGACAATCCGCGAACCGGTCGATCATGTAGAAGCAAAGCGGTTGCTTCAGTCGCGGCGTATTGAAAAGCTGATCGTTGTTGATGGTGAGGGCAAATGTATTGGCCTGATGACCGTGAAAGACATCGAGAAGTCTCAGATTAACCCAAATGCTACGAAAGACGAGTTAGGCCGCCTCCGTGTCGCTGCGGCGTCCACAGTCGGCGAAAATGGTTTCGAACGCTCAGCTGCGCTTATTGAGGCTGGTGTTGACTTGCTGGTCATTGATACAGCGCATGGTCATTCAAAGTCTGTGAGCGCAGCGGTTGAGGCCATTAAAAAGCATTCTAACTCGGTTCAGGTTGTTGCCGGTAATGTTGCAACAGCTGAGGCAACGAAAGCCTTGATCGGGGCGGGCGCAGATTGTGTGAAGGTTGGTATTGGGCCGGGTTCTATTTGTACAACGCGCATTGTTGCGGGCGTTGGAGTTCCTCAATTAACCGCTATTCTTGATTGCGCAGAAGAGGGTGCAAAGTCCGGCGTTCCTGTGATCGCAGATGGGGGCATAAAATTCTCCGGCGACCTCGCGAAAGCCATTGCTGCCGGAGCGCATTGCGCGATGATCGGGTCTATGCTTGCGGGGGTAGATGAAGCGCCCGGTGATGTTTTTGTCTATCAGGGCCGTAGCTATAAGGCCTATCGCGGGATGGGCAGTGTAGGGGCAATGGCGCGCGGCTCAGCGGATCGCTATTTTCAGAAAGACGTTCAAGATACGATGAAACTTGTGCCGGAAGGGATTGAGGGGCAAGTCCCCTACAAAGGCCCAGTGGGTTCTATCCTGCATCAACTGGTGGGCGGATTACGTGCAGCGATGGGCTATACCGGAGCGGAAACCATCGAGCAAATGCGAACCGGCTGTGATTTCGTGAAGATCACCGGGGCGGGCCTGCGCGAAAGCCACGCTCATGACGTGACGATCACGCGGGAAAGTCCGAACTATCGAATGGGATCGTAAGTCTTAGGGACGAATATAGGCCCAGCCTTGCTTTTGAAGCTCGACAAGCTCGACAACGCCAGACTGCACCATTTCGGCTTCGTCGAGCAATTCGATGGTTTTTTTGATCTTTTTACTCATGGCGGCGTGTGTATTCCCGCACGCGGCAAAGCTGATATTTGGCAATTCCAGCGACATCGTTGCAATCCTGTCTGCAACAGGTGACGTGTCCGCGCGCAGCATGTGAAGACCGGGACCATAGGCAACAATACGGATTTCAACCTCTTCGCCGATTTCATCGTAATATTTCTGCATGTTGGCCGCATTATTGAGCGCCATATTCATTCGAACCGGATCGTTGTCATCAACGTGAATCGCGACTTGAGTCGGTTTTTCAGTATTTGCTTGAGCAAAAAATGCGAGTGCGAAAACAGCCGCAATCGCAAGGGCGATTGATTTGAAAAAAGTCATGGTTTCCTCCGAATTTTTTGCATCATACGTGCGATCTGGCCTTAATTTTCATCAGAAGCGCGTGATTTCTTAATGTTCAGTGGCTTTCCACCTATTACCGAGACCGAAACTCGCCGAATAACCCGCTAGAGTGAAGCCGTTACATCGACGCATGTAAAGCGCGACGAGTGTTTGGTGTCTTTGAGCGATTTGGTCGCCGGAATGTAGTAGAAGATGTCACTGCGTCATTATGGTCGTGAATCACGCTGCATGGCCTTCATTATTTGACCCCCGCGCCCCGCGCCGTTAGGTCTCCGCAACCAATCCTGAGGATAAGCCAATGACTGAACTGCGCAATGCCGCGATGACCTCGAAAGCCTGGCCCTTTGAAGAAGCGCGAAAATTGGTCAAACGCTATGCGAAAGCGCCCCCTGAGAAGGGCTATGTGCTGTTTGAGACAGGGTATGGTCCATCGGGCCTTCCTCATATTGGAACTTTCGGGGAAGTCGCGCGCACAACGATGGTGCGCCGTGCTTTTGAGGCTCTGTCAGATATTCCAACAAAACTGGTTTGTTTTTCTGACGATATGGACGGAATGCGTAAGGTCCCTGAGAATGTGCCGGACCCGGAACAACTCACTGACCATATGCATAAGCCCCTGACGGCTGTGCCGGACCCGTTTAAAGAGTTCGACAGCTTTGGTGATCACAACAATGCAATGCTGCGCCGGTTTCTCGATACTTTTGGCTTTGAATACGAGTTTGCCAGTGCAACCGATTACTACAAGAACGGTAAGTTTGACGGGATGCTGCTGCTTGCCGCAGAGCGCTATGATGATGTAATGGCGGTTATGCTGCCTTCTCTGCGTGAAGAACGGCAAAAGACGTATTCAATTTTTCTGCCGATTTCTCCCACGACAGGCCGTGTTCTCTATGTGCCGATGAAAGAGGTTAATGCGGGCGACGGAACGATTACCTTTGAAGATGAAGACGGTACGGATGTTACGATGCCCGTCACGGGCGGGAATGTGAAACTTCAATGGAAGCCTGATTTCGGGATGCGCTGGGCGGCTCTTGATGTTGATTTTGAGATGTATGGGAAGGACCATTCCACAAATACGCCAATCTACGACAAAATTTGCCGCGTTTTGGGCGGGAAGGCCCCTGAGCACTTCACCTATGAGCTGTTCTTAGATGACCAAGGGCAGAAAATTTCCAAATCCGCAGGGAATGGCCTCTCTGTCGATGAATGGCTGACGTATGCGCCGTCGGAGAGCCTCGGTTATTTCATGTTCCAAAAGCCGAAAACGGCGAAGCGCTTGTATTTCGACTCAATCCCTAAGGCGATGGACGAATATCACCAGCAGTTGCGGGCCTTTCCGGATCAGGAATTGACCAAGCAACTTGCGAATCCGGTTTGGCATATGCACCGGGGCCAACCACCAGCGAGTGATATGGATGTCTCGTTCTCAATGCTGCTGAATCTCGCGAGTGCGGCAGGCGCGGAAAACAAAGACCAGATGTGGGGCTTTATCCGCAAATACGCCCCTGATGCGACGCCGGAAACGCATCCGGGGTTGGATGAGGCCGCAGCGGGGGCCGTGCGCTATTACAACGATCACGTCTTGCCGACAAAAACGCGCCGCGCTCCGTTCGCGCAAGAGGCCCGTGCGCTCAGTGATTTAAGGGATCGTTTGGCGGTTGTACCTGAAGGGCAAAGCGGCGAAGAGCTTCAGCAAATCGTTTACGACGTCGGCAAAGAGCATGAATTTGAAAACCTTCGCGACTGGTTCAAAGCACTCTATCAGGTATTGCTCGGGCAAGATGCGGGGCCACGGTTTGGGAATTTTGTTGAATTATACGGTGTGCAAGAAACCGTTGCATTGATTGATGAATCTCTGGCTTGAAGCTGATTTTAATGACACGGCATCGAGATGTCGCAACGGTTACACTCACTGATTAGGAAAATTTTCCAGTTGATAAAACTTCGGCGTGACAATTGGTTTTTTCTCTGCCTACCATTGCATCATGGATGCTAAGGCAAAAAATGGGTGGCGGGCGTCGCTGTTGCCGGTGGCGACAGTCATCGCGGCGATTGTGGTCATTTGGTATATTGCGGCGGCTTGTCTGAATTTTGCGTGGGAGCGGGACCAATCCGAACGTGCCGTGCAAAAGGGTTCTGAGGCTGCCACTTTCTCTCAAATGCTCACCAACACGATGAGCCAAAAGCGCCCGGTGTTGCCTGCACCGCATCAGGTTGGGCAAGAGCTTTGGAAGACGACTGTAGAGAAGAAAGTTACCTCGAAACGCAGCCTTGTCTATCACGGCTGGATTACGCTTTCCGCGACATTGCTCGGATTTTTGTTCGGAACGATCCTTGGAATGTTGCTCGCTGTGGGAATTGTCTACAACAAGGCGATGGATATGAGTGTGATGCCTTGGGTCATTGCCTCTCAGACGATTCCGATTCTCGCGATTGCCCCAATGATTATCGTTGTACTGAATGCGGTGGGCGTCAGCGGCTTGTTGCCGAAAGCGCTGATTTCAACCTATCTCTCCTTCTTCCCGATTGTTGTAGGGATGGTCAAAGGACTTCGTAGCCCCGACGCCATGCAGCAGGATTTAATGCGGACCTATAACGCCAGTGGATCGCAGGCTTTTTGGAAACTGCGTTTGCCAGCCTCAATGCCGTATCTTTTCACATCAATGAAAGTTGCCGTCGCGGCTAGCCTTGTCGGGGCGATTGTCGGCGAGTTGCCAACAGGGGCGGTTGCTGGTCTTGGCGCACGGCTCTTGGCAGGGAGTTATTACGGGCAGACCATACAAATCTGGAGCGCGCTTTTTGCGGCGGCGATCCTAGCAGGAACGCTCGTCGCTATTGTCGGTTTGGTCGGGCGGTTGGTTGAGCGGCGCATGGGGATGACGCGATGAACTGGCTTCTCATCATAGGCGCTATCGCCTTTTGGTTGGCAGCGTGGGCATTGAATATATGGCTGTCGAATAGCTACCCGAAAAGCCGGTTCGTGCAAATGTTTGTGCCGGTTTCATTTGGTGTGACATTGCTTGTTCTTTGGGAAGGGATTGCGCGCGGGGCGAACGTTCCGACGGTCCTATTGCCTCCGCCGTCGATGATTTGGGAGCGGATCACCAACTCACTGCCTATTCTGCAAGAAGATTTCATCCAGACTTTTGTAAAGTCAGCCTTACGAGGGTATGTCTTAGGATGCGGTGCGGCGTTCTTGGTCGCACTTGCGATTGACCGTTCGCCATTTTTACAGCGCGGCTTGGTTCCGGTCGGAAACTTTGTCGCTGCGCTCCCGATTATTGGAATTGCACCCATTATGGTTATGTGGTTCGGATTCGATTGGCATTCAAAAGCCGCCGTTGTCATCGTAATGTGCTTTTTCCCAATGCTGGTGAACACTGTCGAGGGCTTGAAGGCGAGTGAGGCCATGCAGCGCGATTTGATGCACACGTATGCTGCGGGGTATTGGCAAAGATTATTCAAACTGCGCCTTCCAGCAGCAGCGCCATTTATTTTCAATGGTTTGAAGATTTGTTCAACCCTTGCGTTAATCGGGGCAATCGTTGCAGAGTTCTTTGGTACGCCTTTGGCAGGAATGGGTTTTCGCATTTCGACCGAGGTTGGGAAGATGAATATTGATATGGTGTGGGCCGAAATCGCTGTAGCGGCTTTGGCTGGATCAGTGTTCTATGGAACGGTAAGTCTGATCGAACGGGCTGTGACCTTCTGGCATCCATCGATGAGGCGTTAGGGAAAAAAGGTAAAGGGGAAAGTGATGAAATTTAGCACAATCGCACTCGCAGGGGCGCTGGCGCTGTCGAGTGCAGCGGTGAATGCTGCCGATAAAGTGACGCTGCAACTCAAGTGGGTCACGCAAGCACAATTTGCAGGCTATTACGTTGCTGCTGATCAAGGTTTCTATAAAGAGGAAGGTCTTGATGTAGAGATCAAACCCGGCGGCCCTGATATTGCGCCTGCTCAAGTTCTTGTAGGCGGCGGTGCTGATGTTATCATTGATTGGATGCCTTCGGCACTTGCGACCCGTGAAAAAGGGGTTCCTGTCGTCAATATTGCCCAACCTTTTAAGTCATCAGGGATGATGCTGACTTGCCGCAAAGACACCGGCATCAAATCTGCGGATGACTTCAAAGGCAAGACGCTGGGTGTCTGGTTCTTCGGCAATGAATATCCGTTTTTGTCATGGATGAGCAAACTTGGCATTCCAACCGATGGCTCGGCAGGTGGTGTTAAAGTCCTCAAGCAAGGCTTTAACGTTGATCCAATCCTGCAAAAGCAAGCGGATTGTGTCTCGACCATGACGTATAACGAGTATTGGCAGATTATTGATGCCGGCCTTGATGCAGATGAATTGATCACGTTCAAATATGAAGACGAAGGCGTATCAACTCTCGAAGATGGTATCTACGTCCTGGAAGATGCGCTTGCTGATGAAGCATTTCAGGACAAAATGGTCCGCTTTGTCCGTGCCAGCATGAAGGGTTGGAAATGGGCCGAAGATAACCCTGATGAGGCAGCAGAAATCGTTCTCGATAATGATGCTTCCGGTGCGCAAACGGAAGAGCACCAAAAACGTATGATGGGCGAGATTGCGAAGCTAACGGCGGGGTCAAACGGGGCGCTCGATTTCCGTGATTACTCCCGGACCGTTATCTCTTTATTGGATGGTGGTTCTGATCCTGTGATCACAAAAGCGCCTGAAGGGGCTTGGACGAGCATAATTACCGATAAAGCGCTGTAACAATTATGGCCTTTGCAGACGCAAGGGCCGCTTGTTTTTTACACCAAGGCTCCGCATTCTGTGCGGGGCCAATTTTTTAAAGGTTATTCCATGTCTAATCTCCACGTCGTCGACCATCCGTTGATCGAGCATAAGCTGACATTGATGCGCGAGAAGGATACGTCGACCGCGAGCTTTCGCGGCTTGCTGCGTGAAATTTCGATGTTGTTGGCCTATGAGGTTCTGCGCGATTTACCGATGGAAACAGTGGATATCGAAACGCCGGTTTCGCCGATGAAGGCGAAGAAAATTCAAGGTAAGAAAGTTTGCTTTGTCTCGGTTTTGCGTGCTGGTGACGGGTTGTTGCAGGGATTGCTTGATTTGGTTCCCGTGGCTCGGGTCGGTCATTTGGGAATGTATCGTGATCATAAAACGCTAGAGCCGGTTTGGTATTACAACAAACTTCCCGACAAGATGGGCGAGCGGGTCACCGTGGTTGTTGATCCGATGTTGGCTACGGGTGGTTCTGCTGCGGCGGCGGTCACCGAAGTTCAGAAGTCAGGCGCAAAAGATGTGCGTTTCCTCGCGCTGGTTTCTGCGCCGGAAGGGTATGAACGCTTCGCGGAAGAACATCCTGATGTGCCGGTTTATACGGCGGCTTTGGATGAGAAATTAAACGAGAAAGGCTATATCGTTCCCGGCCTCGGTGATGCGGGTGACAGGCTGTTTGGAACGAAATAGGGGTCAAAAACAAAAGAAACGTCCGATATTTGGACGCTTCCCAAACTGATTTCATCATAGCGAAGATTGTTACTTACTTTTTCGCTACATCGTGGCTGTAACCGACTTTTCCGTTTGAGCGGAAATCTTTCATCCATTCGTAGGTGAAGGAATAATCCGTGTCGGTCAAAGGTTTATGACACGCCATACATTGCGCTTCGTTCACACCCTCTTTTAATGCGAAATCGGTTGTGAAAAGTGAGTGGCGCCAGTCGCCATTATCGAAAATTTTCGGGACGTCTTTACCCCACCCATCGCGCTTTTCCATGTAGGAATAAAGTTTACGCTCGCCTTGTACCAATTTGCCATCCGCATCTTTGATCAATTCGCCATCGGCATCTTCTTTGGCAGCGAAGATTTCGACAATGAGCATAGCGCCGGAAGGAAAAGCACCGCCTTTTGCAGCGGCATCAATCGCGAGGTCATTGCCTCGGAAATATCTTACCTGTCTGCGGCCATCATAATCTTTGCGATGATATCTTGTGGTGGTTTTTTCGTAATCTTCCACTAGCTGCATCAACGAGCCGTCAAGATCAGTAGGCTCAGCAAGCACATTTCCATCAACTGCACCTTTCAGCGTTGCGAAATGGGCGGCGAGGTTTTCGATATCATCGTCGGATAATTCTGCAGCTATTGCATTCATCAAAGTATTTTTGCGATCCCCTTTTTTGAAGGCTTTTAGCTGTGCAGAAATGTATGCCGGTTTTTGTCCGGCGAGGTTCGGGAATTTAGGGTCGGTGCTAACACCTGCATCCCCGTGACATGCCGAGCATTCGCCCGCCATTTCAGCCCCGAGTTCTATATCGGCTCCGTTAGCGAACGTCGTCGCGGCGAGCGGGATGCCAAATACGAGGGCACTGAAACCTTTTACTGACTTGTTCATCGAATTCTCACACCAAAATAACAGACGTTTCAATTTGTGAGTGTATTAGGAGGTGTAAGTTGTCTGATTGACAATTCACATAATCGAGTGCTGGAGAGGCGAGGTCAGTTTGAACCCGCTATCCCTTTGAATGGCTTGATTATGTAATTTCATGATTGCCGTCGCACTGAAACTGAGTTTAGCGTCTACACGCGGTTTTATGACAAGAGGACGCGATGACGATCAGTATTGATCTAAAAGACTTTGCCGCGATCCGGGCTGGATATGATGTTGATCCTGCACGGTCTTATTCGCTGAATAAAACGACTTATACTGAAGCTCGGTGGGCGGATGTTGATCGCGATGCGATCTTTCGCAAGTCTTGGCAATGGGTTTGCCATATAGAAAAGCTTTGTGATCCCGGAAGTTATGTTGTCGTGAGTGTCGCTGAACAACCTGTCGCGGTGCTTCGTGATCGGGAGGGGCAGTTGCGCGCTTTTTACAACGTGTGCAAGCACCGCGCCCATGAATTGCTGAGCGGCGAGGGACAAGTTAGCCGCATTATGTGCCCCTATCATGCTTGGACCTATCGGCTTGATGGCCGGCTTGTTCGTGCCCCCGAAACGGAGGGGCTGAAAGACTTTGATGTCAACGATGTTTGCCTCGATGCAATTCAGGTCGAAGAGTTTTGCGGGTTCGTTTATGTGAATCTCGACCCGACTGCTGTGCCTTTGGCCGAGCAAGCCGGAGATTTGGGAGATGAAATTCGTCACTGGGCGCCGGATGTGGGCGAGCTGACTTTCGCGCATCGTCTGACCTATAACATCAAATCGAATTGGAAGAATGTCGTTGATAACTTTCTTGAATGTTATCATTGCCCGACCGCGCATAAGGATTTTTGCACGTTGGTCGATATGGATACCTACAAAGTAACGACACACGGTATCTATTCCAGCCATATGGCGGAGGCCGGAAAGTCATCAAATGCTGCTTATTCCGTAGACGGGGCGACTGTTACAGATCACGCGGTTTGGTGGTTGTGGCCGAACACCTGTATCATGCGCTATCCGGGGCGGGGCAATATGATTATCATGCAGATTATCCCTGCCGGTGAAGATAGAACGCTGGAGACTTATGATTTCTTTTTTGAAACCGCCGAGCCGAATGAAGCGGAGCAAGAAGCGATCAAGTATATTGATGATGTGCTGCAAGCCGAAGACATTGCTTTGGTCGAGAGTGTCCAGCGCGGTATGAATACTCCTGCGTTTACCCAGGGCCGTATCGTCCATGATGCTGGCGGATCGGGAAAATCCGAACATGCAGTGCATCACTTTCATGGATTGGTGCTGGATGCTTATGAGAAAGTGATCGTGTAACTTATGCCTAACCCAAACCCCCGCGCTCTGATCGAAGGCCGTCCGGCTCTGATCGTGATCGACATTCAAGCAAGCACTTTCATTGACGATAGTGACGAGCGTTCTATCCCCAATATGCCGGGCTATCGGGACCGGATGACGAAGGCGCGTGACCTCGTGGATAAGGCGCATGAGCGCGGTATTCCGGTGATCTTTATACAGGAGGCACATCGGCCTGATTTGGTGGATTTCGGGCGGGAGCTTGACGGGGATGAGACGGTACATTGTCTTGAGGGCGACCCGCGCACGGAATTGGCAGTCGAACAGATGGATATTCGCGCGACCGACTACACAATCAAAAAGCGCCGCTATTCTTCGTTTTTTGGGACAGATTTGGAAATCTTGCTCAAAGGATTAAAAGCTGAAACGCTGATCCTGTGTGGTGGCCTCACCGATGTTTGTGTGCATTACACATTCGCAGATGCTCATCAGTCGGATTATTTTTGCCGTGTCGTTGAAGACTGTGTGGCGGGGTCGAGCATCGAGGCGCATGAGGCGTCGCTCCGCGCGATGGAATATCTACAAACCGGAGCACGGCGCAATCTATCCGAGACGCTTGACGCGATGGAAGCGGTTTGATGGCAAAGGCGTGTCGATCTTTGCCGCGCCTTAAGCCAATGGCTTATCAACCACCGCCGAAGGCCACCTGACCGATCCGTTAATCGTTTTCAGGAGGCACGTTATGACTCAACCGAATATCGTTCTCATCATGGCCGATCAGCTTGCGCCGCAGTTTACCGGCGCATATGGTCATCCATTGGTGAAGACACCTAACATTGATGCGCTGGCCGCGCGTGGGGCGCGGTTTGACGCCGCCTATTGCAATGCGCCGCTTTGTGCGCCTTCGCGGTTTAGCTTTATGTCCGGGCAACACGTTACCCGCATCGCCGCCTATGACAATGCCAGCGAATTTCCGTCTGCTGTGCCGACCTTTGCGCATTATTTGCGTTTAATGGGCTATCGCACGTGCCTGAGCGGTAAGATGCATTTCGTCGGGCCGGATCAGCTTCATGGGTTTGAAGAGCGGCTCACCACCGATATTTACCCCGCCGATCACGCTTGGACGCCGGATTGGGAATTGCCGGATGAGCGGATTGATAAGTGGTATCACAATATGGATGCCGTGCGTCAGGCGGGCAAAGCCGCGACCACGTTCCAGATCGAATATGACGAAGAAACTTGTTTCTTCGCGCGGCGGAAAATCTTTGAATACAAAATGAATAAGGTTGACCCGTTCTGCATGGTGGTCAGCTTTATCCATCCTCATGATCCCTATGTTGCGCGGCCCGAATGGTGGGATCTTTACGATCACGACGCGATTGATATGCCGTCTTCTCCCGATGCGATGGACCCGCATTCTCAGCGTGTGATGAAAGGGATCGAAGCCGATACGGTTTCGGTCACGGATGAAGAAGTCCGCAATGCGCGTCATGCTTATTATGCCAATACCTCGTATTTTGACTCCAATGTCGGACGTGTGGTGCAAGCGCTGGAAGAAAGCGATCAACTTGATAATACGGTCGTTATCGTGACCTCGGATCATGGCGATATGTTGGGTGAGCGGGGTCTTTGGTATAAGATGAATTGGTTCGAGCATTCCGCGCGTGTCCCGCTGGTTATGGCCGGACCGGGCGTGCAAAATTGTGCGGTTGATGCACCGTGTTCGTTGGTCGATCTCTTGCCGACCTTCATGGATATTGCGGCACAAGGTGCTAAGAAACCGGCCATCGGGATGCCATTGGACGGGCGTTCACTCTGGCCTGCCGTAACGGGCGGTGATGCCGGAGAGGGTGAGGCAATCGGAGAATACTGCGCGGAGATGGCTCCGGCGCATCCGGTCTTTATGATCCGGCGCGGAGAATTCAAATACATCGCCTGTGAGCTTGATCCACCGCAGCTTTATAATATTGACGAAGACCCCATGGAGCTGAGCAATCTCGTCGATGATCCGGCACATATCGGCGTTGCCAGAGGTTTTGCGGATGAGGTGGCTGCGCGCTGGGACTCGGCGAAAATCCGCGCCGATGTTATCGCTACTCAGCACCAGCGCCGCGCGGTTCATGCCGCGATGGAGGCTGGTTTGCTGACCTCATGGGATTACCAACCGCCGCGCGATGCGAGTCAGGAATTTGTGCGCAACACTGTGTCGTGGGATGATGTGCTACACCGAATGCAATATCCACCTCCGGGAGCAGAAAAGTGATAAAATGCATTGAAAGACATTGAAATGACGGATGCATCAATCCAACGAAATAGCCTTGCTCTGTGGCAAGGGCGTCTGAATGAACTTTCAAAAAAGTCAGGCAAGCCGGATCGACTAATCCACTACGTCTACGTTCTTTGTGATCCGCTTGAAGGGGGGTCAGTCTTTTATGTTGGTAAGGGAAGCGGCGATAGGGTCGTGCAACACCTGCAAATAGCGGATAAAAATATCCGCTGTAATAAGACTGGCGATGAGAGTGATAAAACGGCTCAAATCAAGAAAATTTGGGACGCAGGTCTTGCGGTTGATTGGCATATCGTATGTCGAAACCTTGAAAACAAAGATGAGGCATTTCGGATTGAAGCAGCGCTGATTAGCTGTTTGAATTTAATTCACAAAAAGCAACTTACTAACGAAAAACAGGGTAATTTAGGAGACCAATATGGAATATGGTCTCCTGAAGATATAGCACGAGAATGTGCGGCCTTCGTTTCACCAAAGCGATCTTTTCGTAATATTTTTATCTTCAATGTTGGGGAAGAATTTCAAAAGGAAAAGGATGCCTACGAAGCGACTCGGAAGTTTTGGGACGTATCTGATAAATGGGCCTCGATAGAAGGATGTTACGCTGTCGGTCTCGTAAAAGGTATAAGCGTAGGCGCTTATAAGATACGGCAATGGAGCGAAAAAAATAAAAATGGACGTCGAGAATTTGAGAAAGACGATACAGCTTGCGATGAGCTTGACGATCTTCATTACCGCAACTGGAATAATATCATAAAAGCTACCAAAGGTTATTATGGATTTGGTGGGTGGTTAGTCGCATCATTTGATGGCCGTGGACAATTTCAAATCAAGCGCGGTTTGAAAGAGAAAAATGTATGGCAGCATTGTGATCCACAAAATTCAACACAGGAGGGTGCATGAGCGGACGTATCGAAGGAAAGACTGCCTTGGTCACTGGCGGGGCAGGGGGTATTGGCTGGGCGATCTGTAAGCGGTTTGCGGCAGAGGGTGCTACGGTGATTTGCGCCGACATTACGGCCCCCGGAGACTTTCCACCCGAAAATGTGCAGCATCGTAGTCTTGATATTGCCGATGAAGACGCGGTGCGGTCCGCCTTTGCGCGTTTGGGGGCGGAATGGGATAGTCTCGATATTCTCGTCAATGCGGCGGGTATCGAGATTGAGAAAACCATAGAAGATACGACGTTGGAAGAATGGAACCGCAGCTTTGCAGTCAATGTCACAGGGACTTTTCTATGCAGTAAATTTGCTTTGCCGATGCTGCGTAAGGGAAACGGGCCGAGCATCATTAATTTTGGGAGTTATGACGGTTTTATCGCCGATCCCGGACTTGCGGCGTATTGCGCGACAAAAGGAGCGGTTCACGCGCTGACCCGTGCCATGGCCTGCGATCACGGGCCGGAGGGCATTCGGGTGAACGCTATCTGTCCCGGTTATGTTGATACGCCGATGCTACAATCTTTCTTTGAGGGGGAAGGGTCGGGTGGAGGCGGCAAAAACCTTGATGACCTGCAACAAGCCGTGCGCGATGTGCATCCGATGCGGACGTATGGCACGCCTGAGGATGTCGCAAACTTGGTTCTTTGGCTGGCTTCTGACGAAGCGCGCTATGCGTCAGGCCAGCTATGGGTGCTGGACGGCGGATTGTCAGCGCAGGTGCAACAGATGAAATTATGATAAGGAAACGCTTTGATGGCGCAATATTTACCTGCAATCCGCTTTAAATGCTCATAGCATTGCCTTGCCAAGACGATGACAAGGATTCCCTATGTTAGCTGTTTTTTCTCGTTTTTTTCCGCTTGCACTGCTCTTTTTGCTGTTATCCTGCTCGACGAACCAACTTGGTGTTGTACGCAGTATTGAGGCTGAGAAAGAGCTTGGAGAGCAAACGATACCAGATTTTCTTCTGGTAAAAGGCGGCGTATTTAATGACGCTGAGACGCAGCGCTATGTCGAGTCTTTAGTGGCAAAACTATCCGTGAACACATCCATCCCGGATGAGTTCAATCCGATACCGATAAAGGTTTTAAACACCGGTACACCGAGTGCCTATGCCCTTCCCGGCGGTTCAATCTATGTCTCCCGTGGAATTATTGCCCTTGCCAATGAAGAGGCGGAGCTTGCCGGTGTGATTGCACATGAAATCGGGCATGTCATTGCGCGCCATTCCGCGAAGAGTGTTGCGGCCAATGAACGGTTCATCCTCGATGTGATTCAAGACCAACGTGATACATTGGAGCGCGCCGGAACAGAGGAGAGGAGAATTGAAATTCTTCAGAATGCCATTCGCTCACGCCGTTCTGAAGTCGCCGCATTTTCCAAAGAGCAAGAACTGGAAGCGGACCGCTTGGCGATCCAAATCCTAACAGCATCCGGGTACGGGTCCAGCGGGTTTGGTGGTTTTCTAAGGCGTTTGGATCAATGGCAATTACGACGTGCAGAGAAAATGGGCGTAACACGTAATGAACTTGAAACCCTCGCCGAAAATTCTGGATATCCCGAAATTAGTAAGAGAGTTGCGGCGCTGGGGCCGCTTAGGGATTTGCCCGCCGCGCCGGAAACTCAAGCGCGATTGATGTCGGTTATCGACGGCTTGAGATTCGAAGATGAATTTAATGGCGGCTTCATTCGTGATGCAAAATATTGGCAACCCGAATACCGGATATCGTTTGATGTGCCACCGGAGTTTTTCCCATTACATGGCGAGCATTTTCGACTGGTTTCGCAAAAGGGCGGCGTCCTTTTACGCATTGATGAGACTGTCCCGGGTCGATTTGATAGACTTGTCGCTGGCTTACAGCAGGGTAGGTCACCATTCGAAAGTGCGAAAACGTCCACGATAAATGGTATTCCTGTTATTATCGGGAAAACTACAGCGCGATCAAAAGACGAGGATTTGATCGGGCAGGTCCTTTTTTTCAACCTGGGAACGCATGTTGCCAGCATGACGATGCTGTCGAACAGGGAAGATGAACCTGAAGCCCAACCTTTGTTTGATCAGATGACACAGAGTTTTCGTCGCATAACACCAGAAGAAGTCCCTGAATTTCGAACATATAATGCTCAACGGATTGTGCCGGGTGACAGCATCTCGGAATTGGCGCGTATGACTGAGTTTGATGGTGATCGTGAAGCGGCGACAAGGCTATTAAACGGCTTGAATGTGGGACAGTCGCTCATGACTGGCGGCTGGATTAAATTAGTGCGCTAATGACGGGCCATGCGCTTAGCCCGTAAGTGAGGAATAAATGTCTAAATCCGTCATTATCACTTGCGCGCCGACAGGCGGAATTCATACGCCTACAATGTCACCTCATTTACCGATCACGCCTGACCAAATTGCAACTGCGAGTATCGAGGCGGCAGAAGCGGGCGCTTCGATTATTCATTTACATGCGCGTGACCCTGAAACAGGTAAACCGGACTCGCGACCCGAAACTTTCATGCAGTTTTTGCCGCGCATCAAGCAATCCACGGATGCAGTCGTCAATGTCTCAACGGGTGCTGGTCTTGGCATGACAATGGACGAGCGATTGGCAGCGGCAACGAACGCTTCACCGGAGATGGCGTCACTTAATATGGGGTCGATGAATTTTGGTATTTTTCCACTGTTGGAAAAATACGATACGTGGAGGCATCCTTGGGAACCCGAGTTCCTTGGGATGACCAAAGATTTCATCTTTCCGAATACATTTGCGACAATTGAATACGCGCTCAAAAACTTAGGCGAGGCGCACGGCACGAAGTTTGAGTTTGAATGTTATGATCTTGGCCACCTTTATAATCTCGCGTGGTTCGTTGATAAGGGACTGGTAAAGCCGCCTTTCTTTGTCCAGATGGTCTTTGGTATCTTGGGTGGAATGGGTGCTGATCTCGATAACATGATGCACTTGCACAAGACAGCGAACCGGTTATTCGGTGAAGAAAATTATGAATGGTCGGTTCTGGCGGCAGGCAAAAATCAGATGCCTTTCGCAACCCAAAGCGCCATGCTTGGCGGTAACCTTCGGGTCGGGTTGGAGGATAGTCTTTATATCGGTAAGGGCGAACTTGCGACATCGAACGCCCAACAGGTCATGCGCATCCGCACCATCATCGAGAGCCTTGGTCTGACCGTTGCGTCGCCAACCGAGGCGCGAGAGCGGCTAGGCTTAAAAGGCGGCGATGCGGTAGGATTTTAATGCGATGAAAAATAACTTCATCTGGTGTGATCTTTCAGCATTTAGATCGGATGTTGCTGCAAAATTTTATGAGGATGTATTTGGTTGGAGTTTTGAGATTGCATCTTCAGGATACCGGTATGCCTATTGTGGAGAAGCGCCGGTTGCCGCGATTTTCGACATGCCGCCATTCTTTCGCAAGATCAAGATGCCGAGCTTTTGGATGAGTTATATAGGCGTTGAGTCTGTTGCTACCATAGTTTCCAAGGTGGCGGAAAAAGGCGGTAAAGTGGAACTGGAAGATGATTTCTTCGGCGGTAAAATTGCGCTCATCCGTGATCCATTAGGCGCAGGATTCACCATCTATGAAGGTGAGATGGAGGCGGGGGCCACGGGCGTAGAGCGCGGCGGACTGCGCGCTGGACACAAACTCCATGTGTCTTCCCAGAGTGCTGTGAAGGAATTTTATGAGACGCTGTTTGATTGGAAAATAATTCCCGTCGACGAAAAACGTTGGCGTGTAATGGATGCGAATGCGGCGGAAATTGCTGAGATTATTGAAAGCTCTGACGAAGAATGCGGTGGCTATGAGTATTGGGGGATCACTTTTACCGTTGAGAACTTAGAGCAGGCTCATCGGAATATAGGAGCGCAAGGCGGGAAAGTTTTTGGCAAAATAGATCGTGGAGGTCGCTTGGTGTTGTCTGCGGCTGATATGGATGGCGCAGCGTTTGAAGTCGTTCAATGTGGTTGAGATTAGGAAAATCTATGCACCAGTGTGATGCGATAAATCAGCTTGAGTGTTTTATTTCTCAGGTTCTTCGATAATGCGTCTGGTAGGAAAAATTGCGCTGGTGACAGGCGGACGCCAAGGGATCGGGCGCGGTATTGTTGACGCCTTCCTTTCTGAGGGGGCGACGGTATCAACGTGTGGGCGCGGCCCTCGGCCTGATAACTTGCCTGAAACTTGCAATTGGCATCAAACAGATGTTGCTAATCCCACCGATGTTGAACGTTTTGCCAGCGCTATGGGCGCGTGTGATGTCGTTGTGAACAATGCCGGTGTTCAAGTTGAAAAGACAGTAGTGGATAGCAGTGATGAGGATTGGAATCTCGTGATGGGCGTGAATGCCCGAGGGGTTTTTAATGTGTGTCGCGCGTTTATTCCGAGGATTAATGCTGGTGGAGCGATCATTAATATCGGTTCGATTTCTGGAAATGCCGCTGATCCGTCTATGGCGCTCTACAATGCATCGAAGGCTTTTGTACATGGTTTGACGCGCTCGATTGCGGTTGATCATGGCCCTGCAATCCGGTGCAATGCGATATGTCCGGGGTGGATCGAAACAGGGATGCTCGATGCAGGATTTGACCTTGCAGATGATCCGGCCAAAGCGCGGGCTGAAGCGTTGTTGCGGCATCCCGCTCGGCGCTTTGGTAAGCCGGAAGACATTGCCAGTATCGCGGTTTGGCTTGCGTCTGATGAGAGTGGCTTTGCAACTGGGCAATTCTTTATCGTCGATGGGGGATTGACGGCGGCATCGCCTTTGCAACCGGGGTTATCGTGATGGCTCGTCGAATTTCTGTTTCAGGTGTTGGAGCGCGGGTTATTTGATGTAGTTCCGGCTAAATTCTATCTCCGGTGTTTCGACCAAACGTGCTAAACGTTCGACTTCAGCTTTCAATCTTTCGATGCGACCCGAGCCGAATGAGACGCCACTTTCGGGCCAGAGATTTTCAACCCGTAAAACACCGGCACTGCGATCCGCTTTGATTTCAATGCGGCCAACGAAACGGTCCCCTTCTAGCATGGGGTAGACGTAATAGCCGTATTTTCTCTTTGCCGCCGGCGTGTAGATTTCGATTTTGTAATCAAAACCGAACAGGCGTTTTGCCCGTGTTCGATCGCGCACAATCGGGTCGAACGGGTTCACAATGCGCAATCGGGGAGAGGGTGCGTTTATTCCGGCGATGAGGTCGGCGATATCCAGCCGCGCTAAAGATGGGAACCATGACCCGTCTGCCGCCTCAACTTCAACGGGTTGTCCCCATCCGCCGCGTTGAATTTCCGCTTTGATTTCGCTTAAGTCGGCAGCGTCGTAGAATGCCTTGATCTCACGTTCTGTTCCGAACCCTAGTTTCGATAAGGCTGATCGACAAAGCCACGTGATTTGCGCGGAGTCATCCGCAGTCGGTTGCTGTCTCACCGCCTCGGGAATGACCCGTTCGGTGAGGTCAAAGACCTTGGAAAAATTCCTTCGTTCAGCGGTAGCCAGTTCGCCCGAATGCCAAAGGTAATCGAGAGAGACGCGATGCGATGACCGTCGCCAGACTTCACCTTTTGGCGTGCCATCGAAATCACGGGAGGAAAGCGGCCCTTCTGATGCGATGCGTTTTTTGACGCGCGTTCTGTCAGCTTTGGGCGGGAGAGGCGTTCCCCATGATCCTTTTTCCATCTGGGCACATTTCCGCGCCCGTTGCCTTTGCCATATCGGCCAAACCTGCATTGGTAATACGACTGCATCATGGGTGAAGTGTTCGAAGACGAGCTTGTCGGAGGCGAGTAATCGTTCGAGCATTGCGGGTCGATAATTTGCGTTTCGGCTCCACAAGATATGATCGTGAGCGCGGGCGACAACTCTCAAAGGATCGAGTTGCACCATGCCGAGATCTTCTACAATTTTGGCTAGTTTTTGTTGATTCAAGGCTCCGGTTGGGGGTGCGGCCATGCCTTGTAAGGATAACCATATTCTGCGGGCGTCTTTGTTTGTAATGCGCATTGTCATTGCCAATATCCAAGCAGAAAATCCTAATAACAGCTACCCTTGAACCATGGAAGTTGCTTTCCTATCTCTGAAACAATGCGACGTTATAGCCCCGATTAATCTGACCGCAGAGTAACGGATGGTTTTTCGTCGTAGCCTTTTTGGTGCATCTTTTTAATTCCGGCGTCTCGGAGGAATATTATGTCTCGCAATCCATTTGCGAACCATCCCTTTTTGCTCGGTTTCGAAGAAGTAGAACGCCTAGTGGAACGTGCGGCGAAATCCGCTAGCGATGGGTATCCGCCGTATAATCTTGAACAACATGGCGATAACCTTTACCGCATTACATTGGCTGTGGCAGGGTTTACCGTAGCGGATTTGTCGGTCACTGTCGAAGATGGCCAGCTGATTATCCGGGGCAAAAAACCAGACAATTCTGAAACTACATACCTGCATCGCGGCATTGCTGCGCGGCAATTTCACCGTAGTTTCGTTTTGGCTGATGGCATGGAGGTTGCGGGAGCATCCCTTGAAAATGGTTTGTTAAATATCGATCTGATTAAATCAGAACCGGAAAACGTTATTAAGAGAGTGCCAATCAAAACACTCTAACATAGGTGGAAATTCGCGAGCTGATGACATCGTGACTAACAATTTAGTTGATGAAAGTGATCGGCCACAAAAGAGATAGATGGTAGGCAAATAGATATGAACAGCGACAACCCTATCCCAAATCCAGAGGTGTTTGGCCTTAACAAAGATACTGTTGCTTATGTCCGTTCAGTGGCTGCGTCTGATTTAGGTGATGATATCGAAACGCCTGATGGCGTTGATACATTATACGCTCTGCATGACGCTGCCGGACGGCGTTTGGCTTTGTTCGATAACCGCGAATTCGCATTTCAGATTGCAAAGCAAAACGATTTGAACCCAGTGAGCGTACACTAAGGTTTTTAGATCTTTAAAAGGTCGCCGCCTTATGCCGCTCGCGCTTGAGGCTCGGTAAGCATAATGTACAAGGCGTCCGTGCCGTCAGCGCCACGCAGGCTTTCGCGGAAACTTTCTTTTCTGAACAATCGGGATGTTTTTGCTAACGCGCGTAAATGTTCGGCATTTGCTGCTTCCGGGGCGAGTAAAAGAAAAATCAAGTCAACAGGCTGCTCGTCCGCAGCATCATAGTCGATTGGCTGTGCGAGTCGAACAAACACACCCGAGACGCTTTCAAGGTTTGGAAGCCGTGCATGGGGGATGGCAACGCCGTCTCCAACGCTGGTTGCGCCCAGCCGCTCACGTTCCAGTAAAGCACTGTAGATTGTGTCTTGTTCAATTCCGCAGCGGTCAGCGGCAAGCGTGGCAAGTTCTTGCATCAAATGCTTTTTGCTCGACACCTTTAGATCAAAGATCACGGCATCCCGCGAGAGGAGTGTTTCTAAGGACATTTGGGTTTTCCAGCGGCTGGGCTTTGCCCGATGCCGTCCTCTGTTCAGCTTGCGCGACTTACCGGAGTGGGATCAATCCACCCGATATTACCGTCTTCGCGACGGTAGACCACGTTCAGAGTGCTATTTTGTTCGTTATGAAACATAAGTAACTTTGCATCAGCCATATCCATATGCATCACGGCTTCACCGACAGATAATGTTGGAATAGCGGTGCTGCTTTCCGCGATTATAACGGGTTGAAGGTCCGTTGGTTCTTCTATCTCGTCATTCGCAGCTTCGATGACGAACGCAGCTGCTTCAATTTTCTCGATGGGTGATTTTCTGTGGTGATCTTTTAGCCGGCGCTTGTAGCGGCGCAGTTGTTTTTCGAGACGGTCGCATGTTTGATCAAAAGCTGCATATGCGTCCCCGCCGCGACCAGTGGCTTGCGCAATCATGCCTGTACTCAGGTGGACCGAGCATTCGCACTTTATTTCGTGCTTGTCTTTGGAAAAAGTTACTGTGGCATTAATCGGATTTTCGGCATACTTCGCAACGCTTGCGGGGAGCGATGCCTCAACACTGTTACGCAAGGACTCACCGACGTCGATATGTAAGCCGCTGGTCTTAATTTGCATTATTTTTCAACATATTAGTTGCGAGTTCAGCAATTTTTAGCAGGCTTTAAGATACCCCCCGGCAATGTGGCACGTCAACTCGAGATTGCTAAGTGTTTCAGACAAGCGACGCTTTAGCGCGGCGACGCTGTACAGAAGAGGGGATATTCATTGCTTCCCTGTATTTCGCGACGGTTCGGCGGGCTATATCAACCCCTTGATCGCGCAAGATTTTCACAATTTTATCGTCTGACAAAATCGACTTTTGATCTTCCTCGTCAATCATCTGACGAATTTTGTGACGAATGCTCTCAGCTGAATAGGATTCCCCGCCATCAGTCGCTTGAATGGCCGCTGTGAAGAAAAATTTCAGCTCGAAAACGCCGCGCGGAGTCGAAATAAACTTGTTTGATGTTACCCGTGACACTGTAGATTCGTGCATCTCAATCGCATCGGCGACTGTTTTCAGATTAAGAGGGCGTAGTTCGCTAACCCCGTGGGCGAGAAAGCCGTCCTGTTGTTTGACGATTTCGCTCGCAACTTTCAAAATCGTACGCGCACGCTGATCAAGGCTTTTGACCAACCAGTTTGCACTTTGAATGCATTCGGTCAGATAAGCCTTTACTTCTCCGCCCCCTTTATCGACTTCAGAGGCATAGCGCGTATTAACGAGTACTTTTGGCAATGTGTCCGCGTTCAGTTCAATGCCCCAACTACCAAGCTCGTTTGCACGGACATAGACATCGGGAACCATTGTTTGAGCGATTTCGCCGCCAAAACGCGCACCCGGTTTAGGGTCCAAGGCGCGGATTTCAGCAACCATGTCGCGCATATCATCAAGCTCAACACCGCATAACTTGCATAGCTTCGGAATTTCTCCTTTGGCTAGCATGTCAAGGTTATCGACGAGAACCGCCATCGCCGGATCGAGACGATTCAAATCAGTCAATTGCAAGCGAATACAATCCGCCAGATCACGTGCGCCAATGCCGATAGGCTCAAAACCTTGTACAACACCGACCGCAGCCGCGATGTCAGCCGGTTCAGCACCTAAACGTTCTGCAATCGCTTCGTCTTCTATTTTCAGATAACCGGCTTCATCAATTTGCTCGATGAGATCGGATGCGATGACTCGAATGATCGGACTTACCGCAGCAAGGCCGAGTTGATTCAGGAGGTGATCCCGAAGCGAAATATCTTCAGTGAGTGTGGATTCAAGGTCGAAATCCGGATTGTCGAATCTTGACGACCCGCCATTTCCAACGCTTGCCCATGCTGAAGCCTCTTGTGTGGCGGCATTGTCGCTTGCGTTGTTATTCATTGTGTCGGCGCGTGCTTCGTCGGCGTAGATGTTCTCTAAACCCGTATCAAAGGTTTCTTCTGCTCTGGTCGCACTGTCTGTCTTGAGGGCGGATGAAACGTCATTTCCCTCTTGTTTTATCTGACGCTCTTCGTTTTGCTCACGGTCGCGGCGCTCTTCCGGTGTCGAAGACGTGGCCTCTAAGAGTGGGTTCCGCTCAATCTCTTGTGAGACGTATTCAGCTAAATCAAGGTTCGACATTTGCAACAGCTTGATTGCCTGCTGCAATTGCGGAGTCATGACAAGGCTTTGGCTCTGGCGGAGGTTTAGGTGCATTGACATTTTTCAACCCTCCATTCGCAGAGATAAGTTTGTCACCATCGGAATCCGTCGCCAAGATAAACCCGGCGGACATCCTCGTCGCCCACAATCTCGTCCGGCGTCCCTTCTTTCAGGACCTGACCATCGTGTAGAATATAGGCTCTGTCGATAATACTTAGTGTTTCCCGAACATTGTGATCTGTGATCAGCACGCCAATACCACGTGTTTTCAGGTGTGACACAAGTGCTCTGATGTCGTTCACCGCAATCGGATCGACGCCTGCAAATGGTTCGTCGAGTAGAATAAATGCCGGCTTTGTTGCCAAAGCGCGCGCGATTTCGACCCGACGTCTTTCTCCACCCGATAGCGCCACTGAAGGCGTCCGGCGAAGATGTGTTATCGAAAACTCGCCCAGCAAACTGTCCAGTTTGGCTTCGCGTTTGCGTCTGACGGGTTCCACCAGCTCCAATACGGCCCGGATATTTTCTTCCACTGTCAACCCGCGAAAAATCGAGGCTTCTTGCGGAAGGTATCCCATGCCCAGACTCGCACGGCGATGCATTGGCAGCGAGGTCACATCCGCTCCGTCCAATGATATCGTCCCGTAATCCACGGGGATAAGCCCCATTATCATATAAAAGCATGTCGTCTTTCCCGCACCGTTAGGGCCGAGCAAGCCAACGACTTCCCCCCGGTTCAGCTCTACACTGACCCCTCGCACGACCGGACGGCTTTTGTAACTTTTGCCGATCCGATCAACCACGAGTCCCGCGTTATCTGATGCCACCCTCAAAGTCGGTTTGCCATCAGTTTTACGCCGTAGGGGAGTTGTCGTCGTCATGTCCCACCGCCAGTATAGGAGAAATGACCTTTAGATGGTGTGAACTGATACATATTGATTAGTTTTGACATCCTTTACCCGGGTTAAGAATCACTTCAACTCTTCCAGTACCTGATCCTGTGGTTCTGCCCTGCATCTGAGCGAGTCCGGTATTGAGGTTAATGGAAAGTGATGTTCCGCCAATCACGTTGCTGCAATCGCCTTTACCTTGGGTCAAAGTCACAATATCTCCCATCGTAATATTGCCCGTCGCAACGTCATAATCGGCCCAATTGCCTGAAGCTGTGCTGTCAGTTCCCGAAATAAAGACATCGCCTTCCGCGCGAACCCGTTGTATCGCACCCGCCTCGGAGTCATCTTGAGAGTCGGGGTCATAGGTCACAGTAAGACGCTGTGCTTGCATCCGAACATCGCCTTGCCTGGCATCAACAGTCCCGGTAAACACAGCCACCTGGTCTGTTTGGCGCACTTCTAGCGTATCTGCTGATACCTGTATAGGTTGTGTCGAGTCATGTTTAAATCCGCCCGGCACACCAGCGGTCTGCGCAAAAGCACTAATGGAGATGCCGACGATAGCGGTGGCGGCCAGTGCGGTTGCGGTGCGGATTAAATTCATTTTCAGCAATCCTATTTTGGTAGTGTGGAGGCGTCTTTTACGTTGTTCGGTTCAATTGTCACTTCGACGTTTCCGGTAAATTTAACTATTCGGTCTTCCGCGTCCAGCGCTTCCAGTAAATCGGCGCGAATTGATCCTGCCGGCCCTGTTGCTGAGACGGCTCCGTCGGTTAACAATGTACGAGCTTCAGCGTCGATTGTCGCTGCGCCTGTATCTAACTGATATCCATCTGAGGTTGTTACGGCTACACCATTCTCGATGCGTAGCCTTTTGATCTGTGGAAAAAATGAACCGTCGGTTGCTAAGATTGTTGCTATTCTTTCATCCTTAAGCGTCATTGTTGCCTCGATGCCTTTTAGAATAACGCGATTGGGTTTTGGCGAGTCAGGTAACGCCCAATCTGCTGTCACAGTATAAGGCTCTCCATTCGGCGTTCTTCCGGTGAAGCTGGGTTGCAACATCCGTAGCCCATCTTGCACCGCTGCTTCATCCTCCTTTTCGATCACGACCGGCTCTGTATTTCGTCCGGACGACTGTGCGAATACGAGAAGAAAAGGTAGAAAAGCGGCGACTCCAAGGGCAAACGTTAACCATATGGTCTTACGTGGCTTTCCGGTCTTTTTTGGTGGCGCATTCACGATACACCCGCCCTCAGGCAATCATGTATATGAATGGCTCCGATGGGCTTTTTGTTCTCCGTGACGAATAACATCGTAATTTTATGGATATTCATGAAGTCGACAGCTTCCTGCAATCTTGCATCTGTCGATATTGTTTTCGGCGCGGTTGTCATGATATCGCGTGCACGCTTTTCACTAAGGCCCTCGATATTGCGGCTGACGTCACCATCAGAAATAACGCCAATCAGCGCGTTGTCTTCTACCACGCCCGCAACGCCGAGGGCGTATTTGCCGATTGTCAGCAAAACATCGACCATTGGCGTGTCAGGAGTTACGATTGGCAACGCCCCGGTTGGGCGCATAAGTGCAGAAATCTTTTGCAACTTAGCGCCAAGAGTGCCGCCGGGGTGCAGCATTTTATAATGTTCGGGGCGAAAATCACGCCGTTCCATCAGTGCCACGGCCAGTGCATCCCCGAGCGCGAGCGTCATCGTCGTCGATGTGGTTGGGGCCAACCCCATCGGGCAGGCTTCCGGGGCAGGGGGCAGACATAGACCAGCGTTCGCCGCCTTCATTAATGTGCTACCGGGCTTCGAAGCGATGGCAATCATCGGGATGTGGTTGCGGGAAGTATAGTCGATGAGACTCATTAATTCCGGCGTTTCACCTGAATTAGACAACATCAATGCGACGTCATCTTTTGTAACCATCCCTAAGTCACCATGACTGGCCTCTGCCGGATGGACAAAATGTGCAGGCGTGCCGGTCGATGCGAGTGTTGCAGCGATTTTTCTGGCGACATGTCCGCTTTTCCCCATGCCGGAGACAATGACGCGGCCTTTTGCAGCGAGAAGTATGTCAACAGCTTGCACAAATGTTTCGTCTAAGCTGTCCGCCATAGCGACAAGGCTATCAGCCTCGATTTTCAGAACCCGGCGGGCGCTGTTGAGGATCTCATCTATGTGCGTCGGCATATCCATTCCAGCTTCCTAGGCAGCTATCACGGCGAACAAAAGGCCGAAGGGCACAGTTCACGAAGCCTTGCAATCGAAGATTATTTTCTAGTGATCAAAGATATCAACTTCAGGCCAGCCGTTCAGGTCAAGGATTGCCCGGGTCGGGAGAAACTGGAAACACGCTTCAGCCATCTGCATCCGTCCCTCGCGGACCATCCGTTGGTCGAGTTCCGAGCGGAGTTTGTGCAGATACAGGACATCGCTTGCGGCGTATTCTTGTTGTTCAGGGGTCAGTGTTTCAGCACCCCAGTCCGAGCTTTGTTGCTGTTTCGAAATGTCAATATTCAGCAACTCGTTACAGATCGCTTTCAGGCCATGTCGATCCGTATAGGTTCTGCATAATTTTGAAGCGATTTTGGTGCAATAAACCGGAAAGGCCGCGATTCCGAGATTGCGCGCCAAAACAGCGATGTCAAAACGCCCGAAGTGAAACAGCTTCAACGTGTCCTGGTTGCTCAGAAGAGCTTTCAGGTTTGGGGCCTCTATCGGTCCCGGTGCGAATTTTACTAAATGCGCATTTCCATCCCCGCTGCTCAGTTGAGCGAGGCAGAGCCTGTCTCTGTGCGGATTTAATCCCATTGTCTCGGTATCTATTGCGACCACATTTCCGAGATCGAGGCCGTCAGGCAAGTCGCCATGATATAAATGAATCGCCAAAATTTTCTCCCGAGCACCCCAAGCAGTCCGAAAAACCATCTTCCCCAATATACGCTGCATAGGCTGAGCGTGCAGAGGGGTCAAGATTACGAAAATATTTCATTGCTTTGTACGTGTTTCCGAAATCTCAAGAGTTTAGCGTCATAATCACGATCACGTTAGTTTCGCCGGTTGCTGGTCATTTTTTCAGCGCTAACGGTCGGCAGTTGAAAAATTTAGAGGCAAAATACTATGGTCAAAAATAAGGCTTTCGCCGCAGTCACGGCTTTTGTTTCTGCAATTACATATAGCAGTATCGCAATCGCTACCACCTTCCAGACTGATTACAACAATCGCGGCATTTGGAGCTCGTTTGATACTGAAAACGATATTTATTCGCTGAGGTTTCGTTCCGACCTTGGTAAAGACGGATTTTATCTTGTTGTGACGAATGGTGACAACCCTAAGGGTGACGGCGACAATTATGCGATCCTTTATGGTGATCGCGACTCCAATCGAATTACTGCATATACGTATGACGGCGATAACAACGCCGAAAGCTTTCAGTCCGGTACTTTGCTCGGTACGTTTGAAAACGCTTTTGTCGATATAGGCCCGCACTCGCGTCACGGCTATGATCAGACTGGATTTAATTTAGATGTTTCGGATATCAACAGTGCTTTTGGCGGTGATTGGAAAGGTATTATCCAAGGCCCTGAAACCGGAATATGGTTTCACCAAACGTCGGATTCCGAATTTACGTATGGCGCGGACGGATCAATTGTCGATTACGCATTCTCTGACACATTGTATTTTGATCGCGGAAACGACGATAGTTTTATTCGTGCCCCGGCGAATTGCACTGCGAATTCCGGTAGCACATCCAGCCGTTGCTCACCGACCAGCTTTATAGCCAATAACAATGTTTTCGGCGATTCTACGGGCGGTGGATCTGGTGGTGGTTCAGTTCCGGCACCTGGCGGTTTAGCGATTGTGTTAATAGGTCTATTAGGACTTGGCCGTATGCGCAGCCGGAGCAAAGCCTAATCTTAATTTGAAAAAATTAGTGATATTTACGGCCTGAGCGAAAGTTCAGGCCGTTTTGAATCCCGATGCTGAAAATATTGCGCAAAAAGAATTAGGAAAGCATCATGTAAACACCGGCGTGTTTTAACCTGGCTGTCGTGTTCCAGTTTTATGGCATAACCAGTTTCCCCGCTTAAAAATGCCTGTTGCGGCGTTGCAATTTAAAGCGTGAAATGCATTACAGTTTGCATCTGTTTTAACGGGGTTCAAAATGAAGCGTAGAAGCGTTTTTGCACTTATCGGAGCCGGAGCAATAGCCCTCGGGACGGCAATGCCCGCAGGTGCAGCTGATTTTAAATTTAATTTACAGAGCTTTTTGCCTGCACAATCAACAGTCCCATCAAAAATTATTGATGTTTGGGCAGATAAGATTGAAGCGGACTCGAAAGGGCGTATTGAAATTAAGCGCTTTGCATCAATGCAACTGGGCGGCAAGCCGCCTGAGTTGTTGGATCAGGTTCTTGATGGCGTTATTGATATTACGTGGAACGTGATCGGGTATACGCCGGGTCGTTTTCCTTCAACCGAAGTGTTTGAGCTGCCCTTCATCGTAAACGACGCGAAGGCGGCGTCGGGCGCGTTCTGGACCATGCTTGATGAAGATATTGCGAAGCGCGAGTTTTCTGATTTCAAGGTGCTAGGCGGCTGGGTCCATGGCCCTGGGGTGATCCACAGTAATAAAGAAGTCAAAAAGCCATCTGATTTCAACGGTATGAAAGTGCGCGGGGCATCGCGTCAGGTAAATGCATTGCTCAAGACCTTAGGTGCGACACCTGTTGGTATGCCGGTTCCCGCTGTGCCGGAAGCATTGTCCAAAGGCGTGATTGACGGCACGACGATACCTTGGGAAGTGACCAAGGCCCTAAAAGTACCTGAACTTGTGGAGAGCCATACAGAGTTTACCGGCCCCATGTTGTACACGCTCACCTTCGTTCTTGCGATGAACAAAGATAAATATGATGAACTGCCTGAGGATTTGCAGAAGATCATCGACGAAAACTCGGGACTGAAATTCTCGATGTTTGCCGGTGAAACCCAACAGGCTTATGACGATCCGGCACGTGAGATTGCGCTGGATCGGGGCAATAAGATTGTGAGGCTTAGTGAAGATGAATCGGCTGTCTGGGCTGATGCGGCTTCGCCCGTCTATGCTGAATGGCTGAAAGAGATGTCGGAAAAAGGCATCTATGGGGCCGCTTTGATTGACCGGGCCAAAGCACTGATGGGTGAAGTGAGTAAATAATCCAAGCGGGACGGAATAACCGCGCGGACATGATAATCGTGCGGTTATTTCACAGATTCTACCTTCCAAAAGGAAATGCAGAATGCACCGGCTGATCGGGCGGCTCTCACGTTTGATGGCAGTTGCAGGCGGGCTGGTCTTGTGTCTTTTGATTTTGCTGACATGTGCCTCCGTTATCGGGCGGATGCTCAATACATTTTTACATGGCCGGGTTGAAGCCATCGCGCCTGAGTTCTCCGCTTGGGCGTTAGGGCTTGGTATTGGTCCCATCTATGGAGACTTTGAAATCGTAGAAGCAGGCGTTGCTTTTGCGATTTTTGCCTTTATGCCACTGTGCCAGTATTCAAACGGACATGCATTCGTAGACATTTTTACATCAAAACTTTCGGGGCGCGCGAACCGAATGCTGGCAATGATTATCGAGATCATTTTTGCGTCGGTTTTGATCCTTATCGCTGTGCAGTTGTTCGATGGGATGATCTCGAAACGGCGGTTCGGTGAAACGACATTCCTGTTACAATTTCCGGTGTGGTGGTCTTACGCAGCGAGCCTGTTCGCCGCCGTGGTCGCGGCTCTTGTCGGCGTTTACATGGCAGTTTTGCGGATGCGTGAATGTATAGCCGGTGAAAGTTTATGGGCCGAAGGTTCGGGGATTAGATCTTGAACGATTTAACGATTGGTTTGCTGTCTTTTCCCGCACTTTTGGTTTTGATCTTTGTGCGGGTTCCGATTGGTTTGGCAATGTTTTTGGTCGGGCTGTTTGGAATTTACCTTGTGACCGGCAGCTTTAATATTCCGATGGGACGGCTCAAGTCTGAGACTTTTTCGACCTTCTCAAGTTACTCCTTGTCGATTGTTCCGATGTTTTTGCTCATGGGACAATTCGCGATGCTTGGCGGTTTATCGACGGCTCTGTTCAAAGCTGCAGAGGGATTTTTGGGTCACCGTAGAGGCGGGGTCGCGATGGCGGCTATCGGAGCCTGTGCCGGTTTCGGCGCGATCTGTGGATCATCCCTTGCTACGGCAGCAACGATGGGCAAAGTGGCCCTGCCGGAGCTTCGCCGGTACGGGTATGCCGGAGGGTTCTCTACAGCGACACTGGCAGCAGGAGGGACTCTGGGAATTTTAATCCCGCCCTCCGTTATCCTCGTGATCTACGCGATTATCACCGAGCAAAATATTGCTAAACTATTTTTAGCAGCTTTCATTCCCGGTATTATGGCGGCGCTGGGATATGTTATCGCGATATCCATTTATGTTCGTCTCAATCCCGGTAGCGCCGGTGTGCGGGAGGCTTTGCCGTATCGTGAGCGGTTTCGTTTGTTAATTGCGGTATGGCCTGTACTCGTCGTATTCGGTTTGGTCGTCGGCGGGATTTACGCCGGCTGGTTTACCCCCACAGAAGGCGCAGCGATTGGTGCGGCGGGAACCGGGTTGATAGCGTTTCTTCGGGGAGGGATAACGCGCGAGACTCTATTGGAGAGTTTCACGTCGACCGCCAATTCAACGGCGATGGTCTTTTTTATCATCCTTGGTGCCGGATTTTATAATGGCTTTTTAGCGCTGTCGAATGTGCCTCAGGAAATTTCTAATTTTGTCGTCTCGCAAGGGTTTAGCCCGTGGATGATCTTGGCGTTGATCCTAATTTTTTATCTCATCCTCGGCTGTGTCATGGACAGCCTGAGCATGATCTTGCTGACCATCCCGATCTTTTTCCCTGTCGTGTCATCGTTGGATTTCGGGTTGGTCGATTTGATCGCGATGCAACACGAGGCGGCGCGCGCAGCATTGGAGACGGCGACAGACCTTGTGCCCGAAATGCGAAGTCGTATTGATGCGGCCTTAGCAGGCGGTGCAGAAATTACGCGCGACATGCAAAAGGCGCTTGATATTCGTGTCACGCAAGGGATAGCCGACCGGATCGCTCTTGAGCGTACCGCAATTTGGTTCGGTATCCTTGTGCTGATCGTGGTTGAAGTGGGCTTGATCACGCCGCCCGTGGGGATGAATCTTTTTGTGATTAATGCAATGGACCGCGACACGCCGATGCTTGATACTTACAGGGCTGTGCTTTTCTTTGTTTGCTCTGATTTGCTACGGGTGGTCATTCTGGTTCTTTTTCCGGCCATTACGCTCTTCCTTATACCGTTTTAGGGCGTGTTGCGGATTATGTGTTTCAAGTGTTCGTACCAAGCGCAGCATGAAACCGGACATTCAATGATATATGTGAAAACCAATGCGCTGTACCGATCAATCAATCGGAGCTTTGCATGAGTGTTACAGTTTCCCGTGAAGGCAGCGTTGCATTTGTGACGGTGAATAATCCGCCGGTCAACGCGATAGGGCGCGCCGTGCGGGCCGGCCTTATGGATGCGCTGGACGCGGTTGAAAATGCGGTGGGCTTGTCGCTGGTCGTTCTGTCTGGGGCCGGACGATGCTTTGCGGCGGGCGCGGATGCGAAGGAATTTGATGCGCCGCTGCAAGGCCCGCACTTGCCGGATATTATTGCACGGATTGAGACGTGTGATGTTCCTTGGGTGGCAGCGGTCACAGGTGCTGCTTTGGGGGGTGGCTGCGAGTTGGCGCTTGGATGCCGGTATCGCATTGCTTCGCCATCCGCTCAAATTGGACTGCCCGAGGTTACGCTGGGCGTTATTCCGGGGGCTGGTGGCACGCAACGCTTGCCGCGATTGGTTGGTATAAAGACCGCGCTTGAATTGATTGCTACGGGCAAGGCTGTGTCTGCTGGCCGTGCAGAAGAGATTGGTTTGATTGATAGTGTTGCCGATGATCCTGTGGAGGGTGCGTCCCGTCTTGATATTGAAATGGTTGAGCGGGGACGGTCTATTGCTTCGCTGCCCCAGCCTGCGGCGAACGCAAAGGCAGTAGAGGCGGCAAGGGCGCTGATCCGCAAGAAGATGCCTCATCAAATTGCGCCCGAACGCGCGATTGATCTGATTGAAAAATCAGCTCATGTGTCGTTGAGCGAGGGGTTGGCCGCTGAGCGGGCGGCTTTTCTTGAACTGCGTGAGGCGTCGCAATCCAGCGCTTTGCGGCATGTATTTTTTTCGGAACGTGCGGCGCGGATGCCGGAGCCATTACGGGGGCAAGATGCCGCGCTTGAGGTGATTACCGTTGCGGGTGGTGGCACGATGGGGGCGGGTATTGCCTATGCACTGCTCAACAAAGGCTCTGAGGTTACGCTGCTGGAAGCGGATATGGACGGCGTTGAGAAAGCAAATGCGAATGTCGAAAAGATCATCGCGGCGAGCGTCAAACGTGGCTTGATTGATGAGGGCGCGGCTGAGGCTTGTTGTCAACGGTTGATGGTGACGACTGATTATAGTGCTGCATCGCAGTCTACGCTGGCGATTGAAGCGGCCTTTGAGAGTTTGGCGGTGAAGCAATCCATATTTGCCGACCTTGAAATGCATTTACCGAAATCGGCAGTGCTGGCAACGAACACGTCATATCTTGATGTCGATGCGCTTGCGGCGGGTGTGTCTGATCCGTCCCGAGTCATCGGACTGCACTTTTTTGCGCCTGCTCATATTATGAAATTGCTTGAGATCGTGCGCGGTGAAAACACAAGCGACGCTGCATTGGCGACAGGGTTCGCGTTGGCGAAACGGCTGGGCAAGATTCCTGTTGTTTCCGGTGTCTGCGATGGCTTTATCGGTAATCGTATTTTGGCGCGTTACCGCGAGGCGGCGGATACACTTTTGATGGAGGGGGCGACGCCTTGGGAGATTGACGCGGCGATGACCGGCTTTGGTTACGTGATGGGACCATATGAAGCGCAAGACCTTTCAGGGCTGGATATTGCTCACGCCAATCGCCGCAGACAGGACGCCGAGCGTGACCCTGAGCGCCGATACATCTCTATCGCTGACCGAATGGTGGCGCTGGGCAGGCTCGGGCGGAAAACCGGGGTAGGGTGGTATCGCTATCCCGATAGCGGCGGGAAAGTTGAAGATCCTATAGTGGCTGAACTTGCGGTTGAAGCCGCCCGTTTGGCGAAGGTGGAGCGCAAGGAATACCCGGCGGATGAGATCCGTGAGAGGTTGCTTATGGCGATGATTAATGAAGCCGCCGATATTTTGGGCGAAGGCATTGCCCGGCAAGCGTCCGATATTGATTTGGTGACCATCCACGGCTACGGGTTTCCCCGATGGCGCGGCGGCTTGCTGCATTACGCAGATCGTATCGGTGTTGACTCAGTTCTTAACAGTTTAATGAGATTTGAAACAGAAGACCGTGTTGCGTGGCGACCCGGCCAAGTCATTGTGGACTGTATCGGGCGCGGGATCGCATTATCAGAGTGGCGGGCTGCACCATTTCTGAAATGAATCGTAAATTATGAAAAGTTTATTTTAAGTTGAATGGTTTAAGAGACTGGTTAATTTCATAATGCCGGCACACCAAGAGAATTACTTACACAGTACCTCATATTTTAGAAATCCGTTGTTTGTATTTTCGGGCTGTAGTCTAAGAAAGATACAAGCAAATGGCATCGAATTTTGACATTGAAGAAGCAGTATTGGATCAAGAGGCTTTAGATCGTAATACGATGGGGAATGTTGAGCTTCAGCATGAGCTTTTTATCTTATTTTTTGATCAAATGCCCGCATATCTCGATCAGATGAATGAGGCGATTCATAGCGATGATTACGATGAGTGGCGTATGGCCGCGCATGGTATCAAAGGATCAGCCCGCGCGCTTGGGTTTACCCGCATCGCTCGGCTTGCTTTGGATAGCGAAAAGAGTGATCCGGATCAAACGAGGCTGACTGCGCTTAAAGAGGCGATTGATATTGCAAATGATGCCGTATCTGATCCCACAGCTTTGGCGAGTTAGAGCACACGCATTTACCGATGAAATGCGCACGCATGATTTTAGATGACTGCTGTTTCTAGGAATTTTTCATTTTCCTCGATCCGGGCATAACCAAATGACGACAAATCGAGGCTTCGATATTCACCATGGGATATCCACTCGGCCACGCCGCGCCCCATCGCTGGGGATTGTTGGAAGCCGTGGCCGGAAAATCCGTTCACAAAAATGAAGTTTTCGACTTTGGTATGCGGGCCGATGACTGCGTTTTGATCCAAGACGTTAAAGGCATAATGCCCCGCCCATGAATTCACGAGCTTGATGGCTTCAAATTGCGGAATGCGATTGGCAATGGTTGGCCACGCCTTTTCTTCCCAGATCGAATGGTCTTGTACGAAGTCGTCATAATCGACTGCCGGGTCTTCATCCGGTGGACAGCCCGCCAAATAATACTGACCATCGGTGCGCATATGAACGCCGGAAGGGTCAATGGTGAGCGGAAGATCGCGGTCTAAAGGCTTTTCCGCATCAAAGATGAATGTGTAGCGTTTTCTCGGTTCAATCGGAACTTCAATGCCCGCCATTCGGGACGTCAGAACGGCGCGCGGACCGGAGCAATTTACGACTGTTCCACAGGAAATGACTTCTCCGGTGGAAAGCGTCACGCTCTCAACACGCGAACCGGAGGCGTTTTTCGTCATGGCGGTGACTTCGTTCGTCAGGAACTCAACGCCGCGCTCTTTTGAAGACCTTTTCCACCAATCGAACAGGGTATTGCCATCGAAATACCCCTCATCAATCAGGTTGTGATTGGCCCCAACAATATCATCAAGCATGTAAAAAGGATAATCGCTCGCGATTTCCTCGCGAGTCATGTGTTTGGTCCCTGACCCCAAGGATTGTTGAACCGTAAGAGCTTCTTTCAGCGTTTGAGCAAATTCCGGAGTATCTGCGAGGTACATGTAGCCATAGCTCTGCAACACAACATCAGGAACACGCTCATCATTGCCCATAAAAGCGCGGAAGTTTTTGATGTATTCTGCACCGAATTGAGAAATTTTAACGTTGATCTCATTGGAAAACTGCTGGCGGATACAACTGTTGGTGCAGGCCGTTGAACTGTTTTCATAGGTCGGATTACGCTCGACGACCAAAACAGAGCCGTCAAAGTCTTTATTATCAGACAGCCACCACGCGACGGACGAGCCGTACATGGCCCCGCCGATGATCACGACATCATAGCTGTTTTGTTTGGGTGGTTGAAAAGTGGCGTTCGTATTCATGGCGTTGTCCCTGTTTCCTGAAACAACAAATTCCATGAACTTTCGGGTTTGGCAATCTTTGTGAATGCAGGAACGATTTTGATGGCTCTGGGTCCCTGTCTTTAATTACTCAGGAGGTTGGTGTGTGATCCGGGCAGAGTGTGCTGTGAACGAAAGTCCGGATGGCGTCGAATGCTGTGGATGCGTTGAGTTTAGCGGTGCTGGTCAGAGAGCGATATCCTGCGTGGACACCGGCTCCCCAATTTGACCTGAAGCCGTTGGTGACTTTTCGGAAAACGATAGAGGGGCGGATTTCGCGTTCGGAGATGTTATTAGTCGCAGGAACCCGCCTGTCGATCATGAAGACAAAAACTTGCCACGCCCTGCCTTGATCTGTGCCTGAAGAACCCGCCTGGCGGAATGGGCTGCAGGTATGCCGATTAACTTGTCGAACCGTCGTTCGGCTTTACCAAGATATTGCTCCAGTGTCGTATCCTTGAGTGTGTCTCGTCGCCTGCCGATGCGGATCGTCCAGCGCAGCAGGTCCCGGACTTTCGGAGCCACGATACTGTCGCCGCAATCGATGGAAGACCTCTGCATTATGGGCTGAAATTGGTGTGGACCCCAAAAGCAGGCGTGTTTATTGTTCCGCTGGCTTTCAGCGGGTACAGGGTTTCTGTTGGTTGATGTTATGCGATTGCCGGGG
>CALKIZ010000002.1 GCA_937995735.1 uncultured Neomegalonema sp.
AACCAATACACAAATTTACATAAGTTTCAATAATTTCGTTAACAAAAATTAACATATTGCATGAGGAATGCTGTGCTTGCCTCAAAGGGGAGTAGCGAAAACGACAAATCACGTCGAAATTTGACTTGCTTTGGTCCATGCAACATGTCGGGGTGGGACTGGTAAAAACCGGAAAGTCGATATGTCAGAAGCACCCGCTACAACAACCGCTCCCCGCCGCCGCCGTGCAGGGGGCAGGGCCGGAAACACACGCGGGCGCGGCCCGGCTATCGTCCAACCCTCATGGCATTTGCCTGAATATCTCGACAACCCGGTTGAACCTCTGACACGTGAAGGCGTTGAAAAAGTTCACGACGCTGCCATGCGCATCCTTGAAGAGATAGGCATTCAATTCCTGCATGACGAGGCCATCGCGCTCCTTAAAAAAGAGGGCTGTACGATCATGCCCGATGGTGTGACCGTGCGCATGGGCCGCGACTTTGTGATGGAGAAGATCAAAACCTGCCCTGAGAAATTTACGATCACGCCGCGCAATCCTGAAAAGGCCATAGAGATCGGCGGTAACCGTGCTGTCTTCGGTCAAGTCGGGTCCCCGCCGAATTATTCGAATCTTGATGAAGGGCGGCAGACAGGAAATTTCAAAGCCTTTTCCGACTTGATAAAGTTTACTCATTACTTCGATTGCATCCATTATCAATCTGGCTATCCGGTAGAGCCGGTCGATATTCATGCTTCGATCCGGCATCTCGATTGTATTCGCGAAAAGCTGGTCCTTTCTGATAAAGTCACCCATGCCTATTCGCTCGGCGTAGAGCGCATGGTCGACTCGATGGAGCTGGTCCGCATTGCCGCTCAGATCAGCGATGATGAGTTCGACGCTGCTCCTCGTATGTTCACGAACATCAATTCGACCTCGCCGCTGAAACATGATTGGCCGATGCTTGATGGGGCGATGCGGATGGCGGCGCGGAACCAGCCGACGGTGGTGTCTCCTTTCACGCTCGCGGGGGCAATGGCGCCGGTGACGCTGGCCGGTGCGATTGCCCAACAAACAGCAGAAGGCTTGGCGTGTCTTGCGTTGCTGCAATGCGTGCGGCCCGGATCGCCTGCGGTCTATGGCTCCTTCACCTCGAATGTGGATATGAAGACCGGCGCGCCTGCGTTCGGGACGCCGGAATATGTGCGCGCGACTCAGATGTCGGGTCAGATGGCGCGGTACTATAAACTGCCCCTGCGCGCTTCGAATGCCTGTGCTGCGAACTTCCCCGATGCCCAAGCCGCGTGGGAGAGCAGCAATTCGCTCTGGGCTTGCACCACGGGCGGGGTGAATATGATTTACCATTCGGCGGGGTGGCTCGAGGGCGGGCTTTGTGCCTCCTATGAAAAATTTATGATGGATTGCGAGATGCTGCAACAGATGCAGCATTACCTGAAACCTGTCGGCATCACCGAAGCCGATTGCGCGGTGGCGGCCATCGAAGATGTCGGCGCGGGTGGGCATTTCTTTGGCACACCGCATACGCAAGAACGCTATGAAACTGCGTTTTACTCTCCCTTCCTTTCTGATTGGTCGAATTTTGAGAACTGGCGTGATAGGGGCGCTGAGAGAACCGAAGAGCGCGCGAATAAGATGTGGAAACAAATCCTCGCTGAATTCGAACCCGCGCCGATGGATCAAGCGGTGGTCGAAGAACTCGACGCCTTCGTCGCAAAAAGAAAAGAAGAGGGTGGCGCACCCACTGACTTTTAAGCCTTCACGAAGTGAAGACTTAAAAGGTCCCAACTTTCAGCAAGCACCAGCGGTTCAGCGGCAAATGCATTTTTGCAAAGCAAAAATCATTGAGAGCTTGCGCGATAGAATCCAAAGTGCATCTCCGCCTTGCGAAGACTTAAAAGGTCCCAACTCTCAGCAAGCACCAGCGGTTCAGCGGCAAATGCATTTTTGCAAAGCAAAAATCATTGAGAGCCTGCGCGATAGAATCCAAAGTGCATCTCCGCCTTGCGGAGACTTAAAAGTCTCCGACTCTCAACTCGCGAAAGCGGTTTAGCGGCAAATGCATCTTCGCAAAGCAAAAATCATTGAGAGCCTACATTCCCCCGTCCCCGGCGAAGACCGGGGACCCCGCAATTTTAGCGCAACCCAAAACGCCTCCCGCACCGCACCCGATGGAGAGTTAAAATTATCCGAGAGCGAAAAACCGCTTATCCGGCGGACGCTCAACACGCGGCAGTAAAAGCTGACCAGCGCGCAAAGCATCTTTCAATCCGCAGAATGCCATTACCGAAAGCTCGAAGGACCGTTCTTCGCGAGGTTCGGCGCATCGCCGTACCAACCGCTTCGCATAACGCGGCAGGTTTTCCAGAACCGTTTTCAGCGCAACAATCCGTTGCAGCAAGCACTCGGCAGAGACATCACGCTCGTCCATACGCTCCGCATTTAACGGCATCGGCAGATCGTTTTCAGGCGGCATACGATACCCGAAAAGAAGAGAAGCGGCGACGATCACAAGACAATCTGCGGCGGCTTCGGCACGATCCAAAACAGATGCGACATAGGCCCGAACCCGAACCGGCATCACCGACGCCACCGGAAGCACAGACACAAACGCAAGGACATAAACCAACCCCGCCAAAAGGCGGAGCAGCTTGAGCCGCTGGGTTTCATATGCCGCATCGATGTTCAAGTCGTCCGATAACCTTGATAAGAACAATAAGTGAACATTTAGATTGAAAATTGAGATGCTGTCAAGCAAAAAAGCATTCGCAAAGCGAATGCGCCCTTCGGTAATCGGTGCGTATCACTCAAGATGACTGTCGAAATCCATCGCTTGATGCAGGATGCGCACGATCAGAACGCCATAGGTGCGTTCAACAAAAAAAAGCATGATGCCCGCTGTTGTGACGCAGAAATTTATCACCTGACCGCGTGATATAACTCCGGCAGCGAGAAGGTTTTTCCGCCACTTTTGATGCGGTATCGAGTATGTCGTTCGTATATTTTGACATTTGATCCACGCCAAATGTCTGTATCGTATATTCTGCAATAGATTTGAGGTCAGTGTCCGCCACCCGTGAAAAGCGGTATTCAGTCACCCTTCGTCCGTGCAAGCACATCTGCGATAATCTCTTGGCCCGTTCTGGAACTTACGCCGCTAGCCAAGCCAGCTTCGAGCATAGAATCGAGTTCTTCCCGCGTTTGAAAGCTGTTTGGCCAAGCCTCCTGACCCTTGCCGGAAAACTCGTCTTGCGATTCCGCGAAGCCGGAGGATTTGGGTTTGTCCTTTTCCATGCTTTTGATTTTAGCAGATTGGACACTCCAAGCCAAGAAACCTAATTTTGTTAACTGGCATCTCAAAACCCTCTGTGGTCAGCGTTTCTCACCCATCGAGTCTGCGTGCAGCGGCGACAACGCCGTTCAGCGCAAGCAAAGCGCCGCGTATGTTCCCACGGGGCGGCGTTTTACGCCACCCCTCGGAATGGCGTTGTTCATTCTAGTCTGAGTATGGCTAAGCCGCCCCGAGCGTTGCAGGCCAACGGGCGGCGATTTCTCGTGCGATCAGCAAATCACGCATCACCGGCACGCCCTCGAGCGCGTTAGGCCGAAACCGACGCCGGAACGCTTTTAGGCTCGCCTGAAAATCTGATAAATCATATCCGCAAGCCGCAAGCGCGCGGGACAGGGTTGCGTATCCTTCAGGGTCGAGCATCCGCCCGGCCTCTGTGTCATTCGCCGCCTCCGGCCAAATCGCAAGGCTCGCTGCGGCCAACCGTTTCCAGTCAAACAACTCGCCGGGATCGTCTTTACGTGTGGGTGCGATGTCTGAATGACCCACCACGCGCTCAAGCCTAATTCCGCGTTTGCGGATAATGCCCGCAACCAGTTGCTCAACCGATTTCATCTGCGCTTCGGGAAATGCGCGATATCCCCATTCATGACCGGGATTGACGATCTCAATGCCGATGGAGCAATCGTTCAGGGTTTGCTGACCTCCCCAAGACGATACCCCCGCGTGCCATGCACGGTTGTCTTCATCGACAAGGCGATAGACCCGGCCATCTTCTTCGATCAGATAATGCGAAGACACTTTCGCCGCTTCGTCGCACAGACGCTCCAAAGCCGCCGCGCCGGTCTGCATTCCGGTATAATGCAGCACGATCATATCGGGCGGTCCGGTTCGCGCGTCATGGTTCGGCGAGGGAGCCTCTGTGAAATCAACCATCATTATGTCTCCCTTTTCCTACGCGGCGTCCTCGTGGTTTTTTGGTCTGGGGAGCCGCGTCGCCAAGTTGCTCGCGAACGACTTTCGCCCGGATTTCATCCACCTGTCCCGCGACCAATTCACCAAGCTGAAATGGCCCATAGGCTGTTCGGATAAGGCGGTTCACGGTGAGGCCGACCGCCTCCATTGCACGGCGGACTTCGCGGTTCTTACCTTCTCTAATACCGACAGTCAGCCAGGCATTCGCCCCTTTTTGGCTGTCGATTTGAAGCTGCATCGGTTGATAGCGCACCCCGTCAACCGTGATGCCGTTCAGCAAAGGCTCGACCATTCTGTCGGTCACAACCCCATGAACCCGCACCCGATACCGGCGGAGCCATCCCGTTGACGGCAATTCCAACTGGCGTTTCAAGCCGCCATCATTGGTCAACAGCAGCAACCCTTCGGAAGCAATGTCGAGCCGCCCCACGCTCATCACCCGAGGCAAGTCCATCGGCAGGCGGTCGAAAACCGTCGGGCGGCCTTTTTCATCGCGTTCCGTTGTCACCAGACCTTGTGGTTTGTGATAGCGCCAAAGCCGCGCGGGTTCGGCCTCACCAATCCGCTTTCCATCGACTTCGATCTTGTCATGCTCGGTCACCGTGATGGCCGGTGTGTCGAGGCGTTTACCGTTCAGGCGGACTCTGCCCGCTTCGATCATGCGCTCGACTTCGCGCCGCGAGGCGACTCCGGCGCGTGAAAGGCGTTTGGCGATGCGTTCTGGGGCGTCTTCTGTCATGCCGCTGCCATAGCAGAGCTGCGCAGACTGCGCTATGGGGAGCTATGAGCGATTTTACATCTTATATGGATTTAGCACTGGCCGAAGCCAAAGCTGCCGCTGCGCGCGGGGAAGTCCCGGTTGGCGCAGTGATCGTGTCAGAGCGGGGCGAGGTTCTTGCGCGGGCAGGTAATGAGACAAGAGCGCTGAACGATCCGACGGCTCATGCAGAGGTGCTGGCGATCCGGCGCGCTTGCGACCATATGGCGTCGGAACGCCTGATCGGATGTTCGCTTTGGGTGACGTTAGAACCATGCCCGATGTGTGCTGCGGCCATCGGTTTTGCCCGATTGAGCCGTTTGTATTTCGGAGCCTCTGATCCAAAAAGCGGCGGTGTCGATTATGGCCCGCGCGTCTTCGCGGCACAAAGCGCGCATCATGTGCCTGAGATATACAGGGGTGTTTCAGAACGTCAGTGTGCGGTGCTTTTGCGTGACTTTTTTCAGGAAAAACGCACTCATTCCGAGTAAGGCACTTCGCCTTCATATTTTGAACGCAGTTCGTCGTTAACCATTTCTTTACACGCTTTCATGCGAGTCCCTCTAAACTTTATACAGCGGCCTAGGCCGCTGTTTTTTTGTGAGAGCATTCGCGTGGTTCTCATTGAAGCGCTTATACTTTCCCAAGAACATCAACCAGCATGTCCGGCGTTAGAATCTGCGGTAGCAGAATCGGCTCGCCCTCTGTCGGATAGACTGCATAGAGCGGCACACCCGCTCTACCGAAGCCTTGAAGCAGTTCAGTGATCTCGGCATTTCGGGCAGTCCAGTCGCCTTTTAAATAGGTAACGCCGTTTTTCTCGAGTGCTTCCTCAAAAGCACCGCGCAATGCAACCTTTTCATTCACTTTACACGTGATGCACCAGTCTGCCGTCATATTGATAAAGACAGGTTTGTTTTGCTGTCTCAGATCAGCAAGCCGCGCTGTGCTGTAAGCCTCGCCCGGACCATCATCTGTCGCGATGGCTTGGGATGATGTGGCTACAGGAATTTGGGTGACGAGGAACAGCGCGATCACGGCTGAAACAGTCGCCGCACCAAAGCCCCATGTCTTGCCGCGCTGTCCAGCGGTCTGCGACGCGCCGTAAGCCCACGCTGCCAAGCCGATAAAGACTGCACCGATCAGGACGGCGAGCATACCGTCTGTACCCGCCAACGTGCCGAGCACCCAAACGAGCAAGGCAGCGGTCGCGTACATCGGGAAGGCTAAGAACTCTTTCAGGCGAACCATCCACGGGCCGGGTTTCGGCATAATCCGAGCCGCTGCCGGTGATAGCGACAACAGCAAGAACGGCGCTGCCAGTCCTATGGCCAATGAGATAAAGACCAACACGGCTTGTAAAGGCGGCATCGTCAGAGTCGCGCCCATCGCTGTGCCCATGAACGGCGCCGTACAAGGCGTTGCGACGACAGCTGTTAATGCGCCGGTAAAGTACGCACCGCGCAGGCCGCCGCTATCCGCTTGGTCAGACCCGACACCGGCCAACCGCGTTGAAACTTCAAACACGCCCGAGAGGTTCAAACCGACAAGGAACAGCAAATAAGCCAAGCCTGCGACAACGAATGGATTTTGAAGTTGGAAACCCCAACCAATCGCCGCACCCGCTGATCGCAGGCCGATAAACACCGCTGCCAGCAAGACGAACAGCGTCACGACACCCGCCGTATATGCAAGGCCATGCGCCGCACGATGCCCGAAGCTGCTCTGCGCCATCTTCGCAAAGCTCAAGGCTTTCAGCGCCAAGACAGGGAATACGCAAGGCATCAGATTCAGAATAATCCCGCCAATGAAAGCAAGGCCGAGCGCCCATGCGAAGGAAATGCCTGTGCCTGATCCTTGAGCGCCGCTTCCGGGTGCGGCAACAGCAAAGCCGCCAGCACCAGCGGGCTGCGCGTCAAATGCCATAGAGATTGTAACATCCCCATCGCCTGCGGTTTCGGTAATCTCAATAACACCTTCTAAGGGGCCGGTCGGTGCATCATCCACATCCAGACTGCGCGGTATTGTCAGCGTCAGACCATCGGTTTCAATGCTCGCGATTTGTATTCCTGCGTGATCAATAACGCCCCATTCAGCAGGAAAGGCGTAAACGTCTTTGAGATCGGCATCTTTAAAGTTCTCGCCCGCAAAGCGGATCATGACCGATTTATCATCGACAGCATAACTGGCGGAATAGGGGCTTTGCACTGGCACAGCCGCCCGCGCTTCCATGAACAGCTTGTCATTCGCTTCCTGTCCGGCGCTGGGCTTGCTGGTTTGCGAGCCTGTTGGCAGCGACAGTTCAGCGACACCCTGTTCAGGAATGCAGACCTGATTACAAACCAGCCAAAACACATCGGCGGTCAGCTCAACCGGCTTGCCCTCAGGCCAATCACCGGGGACAGAAACCGGCATCAACAGAGTCGACTTGTCCTCGTAGCCATAATTCATCATCGGCTCGAAAGGCTGTCGATGCGGTGCAGGCCAATCGACATCGCCAATCACGACGCCTTCCGGTGCTTTCCATCTGATTTCGACCGGCTGACCGGAATCGCCCGCATTTTTCCAATATGTATGCCAGCCGGGGGCCAGCGTCATATTAAGCGCGAGCGTCGTCGCATCGCCCGGAGCCACCGTGCCATGTTCAAAGTGAAAATCACCGCGAACAAATTCAGTTTCAATCGTGGATGCCTGTGCCGATCCTGCGAGGATCGACAGTGCAAATAAGATACGAGCGAACATAGGGTCTCCAGATTCAGCCGGAATTTCCCAATCCTATATCGCTAAATGCTTGCTGCTACCAAAACGCAAAACGTCACTCTTGCGTTATACACTGCAACATTACCGCGCATTAAGGTTTGATTAACCAAGTTTCACGCGAAAACCGCATGAAATCTGGCTATTCCAAGGCAACGGAGCGCAGTAAGTCAGCCTTCATTCTGAGGAGTGAGCGCAGCGAACGTCTCGAAGAATGCCTTTAAGACGCTCAACCTGCACCGTGAAGTGCGCTTTATGCTTCAAGCGCATCCTCGAGCGTCCGCAAACCGGGACGTTTTGCCGAAACAAGTACTGCCATATTGCCCGGTAAGTGCTCGTTTTTACGCATTTTTGTGTGAGCCTTCGGAATATCATGCCACGCGAAGACTTCCGACATGCATGGATCAATACGCCGCTCAACCATCAGATCGTTTGCAAGGCTGGCTTGTTGCAGGTTGGCAAAGTGCGATCCCTGCACGCGCTTTTGGTGCATCCAAAGGTAACGCGCGTCCATGGTCAGATTATAACCCGTTGTTCCGGCGCAGATAACAACCATGCCGCCGCGTTTTACAACGAAGACCGAGACAGGGAATGTTGCTTGGCCCGGATGTTCGAACACCATGTCGACATTGTTGCCTTTGCCGGTGATGTCCCAGATTGCCTTGCCGAACTTACGAGTCTCGTTGAACCATGCTTTATATTCGTCGGTGTTCACTGTCGGCATTTCGCCCCAACAGTTGAAATCTTTGCGGTTAATGACGCCTTTTGCGCCCAATCCCATGACAAACTCGCGTTTATCCTCGTCAGAGATCACCCCAATGGCATTCGCGCCCGCCGTATTGATCAACTGAATCGCAAAGCTGCCGAGGCCACCCGAAGCGCCCCAAACCAGCACGTTTTGACCGGGTTTCAGCGTATGAGGGCGGTGTCCGAACAACATGCGGTAAGCGGTCGCCAGCGTCAGCGTGTAGCAGGCCGAGTCTTCCCAAGTCAGATGCTTAGGGCGCGCCATTAATTGTTGCGCCTGCACCCGTGCGAACTGAGCAAAGCTGCCATCGGGCGTCTCATAGCCCCAGATGCGCTGGCTTGGCGAGAACATCGGATCACCGCCGTTGCAATGCTCGTCATCGCCGTCGTCTTGGTTGCAGTGAATCACAACTTCGTCGCCGACTTTCCAGCGTTTCACCTTGTCACCAACCGCCCAAACGATGCCCGAAGCGTCCGAGCCTGCGATATGGAAGTCATGCTTATGGACATTAAACATCGAGATCGGAATCCCGAGTCCGGCCCAAACGCCGTTATAGTTCACGCCCGCAGCCATAACGAAAACAAGTACTTCGTGGCTGTCGATCTCCCAAGTCGGCAAGACTTCCTGCTGCATCGCCTGTTCCGGCTCGCCTTCGCGGTCCTGCCGGATTGCCCATGCATACATATTCTTCGGCACATGGCCGAGCGGAGGGACTTCACCGATTTCGTACAAGTCTTTAATCGGTTGATTTTTAAGGATTTCACTGGTTTCGTTTACAGGTGCATCCATCGCTCTGGCTCGCTTTGATTGCCGCGTCGGGCTGTTCATAGAATGTCGCCGCGCAAGATTCGGAAAGCTGCGCGACACAAAACTGTAATTACATTTCGTTGGGTGCAGTGCAAGGCAGATTGTGCAGTGCGGGATAATTCATCGAAATAATGCATTACAGCGTATGAAGATAATCCCGAAATATTAGGATTAAGTTTCACACGATCCGGGGCGGTAGAGAAGATTTAACGAAATTTCGAAGTGTGGGTATTCCAAAGTGTTGTCATGCGCCCATTGCCTTCATTCGTATCAGAGACAGTGATATTTTGCCGTAAGAGGTAAACTGTTTCGACAGTGTTGTTGGAATGTTACTCATCGGGATATATGAACCCAGAGACGGAATTTTCGGTTCAGGAGGCCTTGGTGAACCTTGTCGACATGCTCAGGAGCAAGATTTCAGGTGTTGAAGATGGCGACCATTCACTAGGACTTCGTGCAACGCTTGGCCATATCGAGGTAGCGTTTCGTCATTACGAACGTGGACGCACTGACCCAGACGAGACTGCGTTTAATGACGTGATTTATCGCACGAACCAAGCCTTCGAAGGCGGAATAAAAGAAGCCTATCGGATTTTAACTGGAAATGATCCGGGCAAAAAAACACCTTACAAAATTGAACAATATCTCGAAACTAATGAAGTTTTTCGAGAACGCGTTCTTAACCAGTTTAAGAATTATCGAACTGAATGGCGCAACCCGTCGGCCCACGATTATAAACTTGATTTTGATGACAGTGAAGCCTTTTTGGCAATTATTTCAGTTTCGGCATTTTTCTGTGTGTTGCTAGATCAAATAGTCGAGAGAGTAGCTTTCAATAAGAGCAAGGCTGCGACGCGAACTCCATTAAATGATTATGCAGTGCTTCCAAGTGCTAGCTTCTATGAACAAGTATCTTCGTTGATCCAACACTTTCTTTCTAAAGAAGATTCCGTTTTGAATAACGAGATAAAGTTAGAAACAACGGTAATTGGTTCGCTACATGGCATGTTAGCTTCTTCTTTGCCTGATATTGATATCTACCTTGAACAAAATTTGTCCTCAGATAGCATGTATAGAGCTGACATTATTCTAAAACGGGGGCAGGATCAGTTACTTATCGAAATTAAGCGTTGGTCGAAGCGACGTGATATTACGGGGGCGAGATATCAAGTCGAAAAGTACTTGAGAGTGTCAGGACTGAGTCATGGTCTGCTTGTGTTTGCTCCTGATAAAGCTGAGGCGATATCAGTGGTGGAATACCAATCTGAAAGCACAGGCTCGAAAATCGGTATTATTCTACCGCAGAGTGGCATTGGTAATAACGGCATAGAAGCGATGTTTTGAACACTTTTGAGATATCTTTGGAACACAAAATCAGGTTTCGTGCAGTTTTGTACTGAAACTCAATTCAACGAAGCGCACCAAGAAAATCATAGGCTTTACCGGCCCAAAAACATCAGACTCTAGGAATCTCTGGCGCGGCGCGGCGGGTCAGGAGCAGCGGCGCGTCTTCGGTAATCACGATGTTTTCTTCATGGACCATCATGCGGCCCGAACCGATGCTCATGCTGGGTTCCAAAGTCAGAACCATGCCTGCGCGTAAAACTGTTGTATCGGTTGGCGTATGGGAGGGCAGCTCTGTGAGCTGTATCCCCAAGCCATGCCCGAGGCGGCCAATCCCGCCGCCATGATCCCCGATCTCCCCCGCCATCGCTGTGTAAAGGTCGGCGCAAGTCGCCCCCGGCTTCGCAATCTCCAGCGCAGCATCGGTCGCGGCGTAAAGCGTCTGGTAAGCCGCTTGCGCCGCGTCATCCACATCCCCAATGGCAAAGTTGCGATCAAAATCGCAGAAATATCCGTCAAAGGTCGCGCCGGTATCAAACATCAGCACATCGCCTGCCGTAAGCGGTCGCGATGTCGGCGGCGAAATCACATCGCCATACCCGCCTTGCCCCGCGCCGCCAACGAGATACGGAACATCATCTGCCCCTTGGCGCAGCAGTTCGATGCGAAACGCACGAAAGGCTTCGGATAAAGGCATCCCTTCACCAACCAACTCAGGCACGCGCTCAAAAGCATCCGAGGCAATGCCGCAAATATGAGTGATCTTTTCTATTTCGGTGGCTGACTTGATGAACCGGCACGCGCGAACAATCGAACCGGAGTCAGTGAATGTAACTCCCGCTTTATCGCGTATGCGCTCCAAATCGGTCAGCGACATGCGGATCATGCTTTCTTCGCCCATCGGCAAGCCGATAACCGGACCGCCAATCTCGCGCAGAGTCTCGCTCAGCAGCGATACACCTTCATCGGCAGGGCAGGGCGAGGCCCATGTGCGAATATCTTCGACCCATGTTGCCCGCATCGTCTCCTCACCAATGGTGGGGATCACAGCCACGGGTTTGCCTTCACGCGGGATAATCAAGAACCAGGGACGTGTCGGGCTTTGCCAAAACGGTGTTAGAAATCCGCTGAAATACCGAACCTCCGGCTCTGTGCAAAACAGCAAAGCGTCCATACCCGCATCCGCCATCAGGCGTTGTGCTTTGGTCGTCCGGTTTTCAAACTCGGTAACGGAAAAGCCGCGCGGCGGCGCTTTACGCTCCACGGATGATCTCCTCTGCGGAGAGGCCAAAGCCAAGCAGCATCTCTTCATCGGCAAATGCGGTCGATAGCAACAGGCTGGTCGGCATCCCATCCGCATCCGTCCCGTTCGGTATCGCCAACCCGCACAGGTCGAGCATATTGCCAAGGTTTGTATTTCTCAGCGCCTTTAGGTTCGTGCGATTGAACAAATCCACATCCGCCTCAAGCGGGGCAGTCTCCGGCGCGGTAATCGCAACGGTGGGCATCGCAATGACGCGATCCCCAATGAGGTTCCAACACTCGCTGATGAGTCGCGCACGGGTTGTCAGGATCGTATGGAACGAATGCGCGGACATGGTTTTTCCACCACTGATACGCGCCACGACACGGGCATCAACTTTGCTAATGTCTGGGCCATCGACCAATTCTTTGTGGAGTGCATAGGCTTCAACTGAGGATAATGTGCCGTGATCAGCGGTGAGTTGAATGACATCCGCAAAAGGCTGCATCGGGCCGTATTCTATCCGAGCGCCTGCGGCCTCTAATCGTTTTAAGCTGGCTTCAAAATTTGCAGCAACGGCGGGGTCTAGGTCATCGAGCGCCACTGTCTCGGGTACGAAAATAACCGTGCTGGCGATATCCCGCCGCGCGACACTGCTTGTCGTCTCACCGCGCAGCAAGAAATCTAGCAAAGCGCAATCTTCGACAGATCGTGCAATCGGACCCACTGTGTCCAGCGTCTCCGACAAAGCAAACACACCGTCTTTCGGAACCGAGCCTTCGCTGGTTTTGAAACCGACCAAGCCATTGAACGCGGCAGGTATTCTCACCGACCCGCCCGTATCCGTCCCGATCCCACAAGGCGCAAGGTTTGCGGCAACCGCCACCGCAGTCCCGGATGACGACCCGCCGGGAATACGATCCACTTTGGGTGAATGCGGATTGCGCGGGGTTCCATAATGAGGATTAAGTCCCAGACCCGAATATGCAAACTCGGTCAGATTGGTTTTGCCAAGACACACCATCCCGCCATTGCCCGCGCAAAACGCATCCCGTTGTGCGGGCAATGCATGACGCCGTGTTTCCGAGGCCGCTGTTGTAATCTCCCCTTCGAGATCTACGAGGTCTTTCCAAACAATCGGAACCCCGTCCAGCGCAGAAAGCGGTCTGCCTGCCGAAAGTCTTTTGTCAGCGGCGGCAGCTTCACGCAGCGCACGGTCCCGCGTCACCGATGTATAAACATGCGCCGCTTCTGGGTTATCCGTTTTCGAAAGGTAGTATTCGGTCAGATCAATAGAACGCGCTTCACCCGCAATCAGCGCACGGCCTATCGCAGTTGCACTTCGCTTTGACAGGTTTTCGATGTCGCTCATATCGCGGCCCCAATGATGATCCACACGCCCGATGCGCAGGTGATCACCCGTATCACATTGGATTTCGTTGTTGTAGCGGATGACTTTGTTTTTTTGCCCGGCAACGGAAACAACCTGCTGACAAACAATTGCACCCACCCGCATATAAATTGCTATCTGGATGCCGTTAATTCTCAACTAGAAAGCCAAAACCTCAGTCTTTCAGCGCAAAGAGCAGTCCCGCCGGTGTTTTGTGCAGATATTAGCAGCGCGGGAAATGAAAAATTACCTTGAAACTTGGGCCAATAGCCCTTCTATCACCTCTAAAGTCTTATTCGGAGGATGACATGGCCGACGGTTTCAGTACGCCCGGCGCGGGAAACTTTTTCCAAGGATCGCTTGAGTCTCGCGACCCTGCATTATTCAAATCAATTACCGATGAATTGATGCGCCAGCGCGATGAAATCGAGTTGATTGCCTCTGAGAACATCGTATCGCGCGCTGTGATGGAGGCGCAAGGCTCGGTGATGACGAATAAATACGCTGAAGGCTATCCGGGGCGGCGCTATTATGGCGGTTGCCAGCATGTGGATGTCGCCGAAGCCCTCGCCATCGAACGTATTTGCGCCTTGTTCGATTGTAAATTTGCAAACGTACAGCCCCATTCCGGCGCGCAAGCTAACCAAGCGGTCATGCTCGCGACAATCAAACCAGGTGATACAGTACTGGGCATGGACCTCGCCTCCGGTGGACACTTAACCCATGGCGCAAAGCCGAACCTCTCCGGCAAGTGGTTCAATGCAATTCAGTATGGTGTGACGAAAGAAACCAATCTGATTGATTACGATCAGGTCGAAGCGCTTGCCCTCGAGCATAAGCCCGCGATGATTATCGCCGGTGGCTCGGCCATTCCGCGCCAGATCGACTTTAAGCGCTTCCGTGAGATTGCAGATAAAGTCGGCGCGGTCTTGCATGTTGATATGGCGCATTTCGCCGGTCTGGTTGCCGGAGGCCAACACCCGAACCCGCTCGAGTATTGCGATGTCGCGACCTCGACGACGCATAAAACGCTGCGCGGCCCTCGGGGCGGGATTATCCTCACCAATGACGAGGCGCTCGCCAAGAAGATCAACTCCGCCGTCTTCCCCGGTCTGCAAGGTGGCCCGCTGATGCATGTTATCGCCGGAAAAGCCGTTGCTTTCGGCGAGGCGCTCACGCCCGAGTTCAAAGAATACTCCGCGCAAGTCATCCGCAACGCGCAAGCGATGGCGGACGAGCTGATCAAAGGCGGGTTGGATATTGTCACGGGCGGCACGGATACGCATGTCATGCTGGTCGATCTGCGTCCGAAATCGGTGAAAGGCAGTGATACCGAAGCCGCGCTTGGCCGCGCTCATATCACCTGCAACAAAAACGGCATTCCGTTTGATCCTGAAAAGCCGATGGTAACGTCCGGCATCCGCTTAGGGACACCGGCGGGAACGACACGAGGATTTGGCGAAGAAGAATTCCGCGACGTGGCACGGATGATTGTTGAAGTTGTCGATGGCTTGTCAGCAAACGGCGCCGAGGGTAATGCCGCTGTTGAAGCAGCGGTAAAGCAAAAAGCAACCGCGCTTTGCCATCGCTTTCCAATCTATGAAGCGATGCTCGCTTAAATCACCAAACCGCTTTCCCCGTAACACGCTCTCATTTCGGGGAAGGCATTGCTCGAGCCTATGTAGGCCCGATACGCTCAGTGGCGCTATTGAGCAAATCACATTGCTCAAAGGACGGACTGTCGGCTTTCCGCCTGTTGCGCTTTTCCCTGGGCTCGGGACTCATAGTCAGAATATAACAAGAGCGGCGGATGCGATAGCTGAGCGGTAGACGATCGGGCTTCTGTCGTATCGTGTAGCGATGCGCCGCCAATCCTTGAGCCTGTCGAACATAATCTCGACTTTGTGCCGCTCCTTGTAGGGCTTTTGTCGTGAGGGATTGGTTCCTTGTGGTTTTTGCGCGACGGAATGCAGGGCGATATTCCCATTTCGATCAATCCGTTACGGAACCAGTCCGCATCATATCCGCGATCTGCGATCATGGTCCGGGCCTTTGGCAACGATCCCGTCTGCGCCTGCGCACCAGTATAATCAGAGATTTGTCCGGCAGTCATGAACAGACGAATGGTGCGACCCGGAGCATCAATGACAGCGTGCAGCCCGCCGAAATGCGCGAAGACGAAGATATCCTGCACGAAGAAATCCTTCATCAATTCGCGCGCTGTTTCGGCGGGGACGCCGAAGACACCACGCATTTTGCGGTCGAGGATTGGGCGAAGAACCCTTACATCTGCACAGAGATCGACCGTGAGGAAACGCCGCGCCATCCCGAACTCGCAGCGGATATTCTGCGCGAGCCGCATTTCGAGGGGCGCATGGTTTTCTCGGTGGCAGAGATCGGAACAAACAGTCCCGGCTTAATCGAAGGGGCTTTTGATGCGGCTCAAACCGCCGCCGCTCATATTATTGAGGCGTTTGCCC
>CALKIZ010000003.1 GCA_937995735.1 uncultured Neomegalonema sp.
GAAACGATACTGGGGATGCAGGTTCTGGGGGCGGGGGTATTTCTCAACGACCAATGGTGCCATCACAGAAGACATCGTACTTCAGTACCTTGAGAAGCATATCAATGATCCTACCGGCGTCAGCCGGTAGTCATTCAGTTCTTTTTATTGCCGTTGATTCAAACGAGAGGCAAAAGACGGCGTGGACTTTGAACGGGCATTAGAAACTCAGCGGCTCAAACTGCTCCGCCTTGTTGCGGGGCTGGTCGTTTTGGTTGGGGTGTTGTCCCTTGGTCCGATCTCGCGCGGTTTCTCAATCACGGTCTGCCGCTTTGTTGGGGCGATGTTGTCCCGCGCCGAAACTGCTGCACAGTATCTGGTGATTGCACAGGCCCGCTTGATGGACTCCCGCAGCGGCATGGCTATCGGCCAAAGCCAATTCTCCGAGTCTCTCGCCCGTGCGTTTCCGGCAGAGGAAAAGGATGTCTCGCTGTCTGACTGCCGCGAACGGCTTAAAGCCCTGCTTGCGGTTCTGACGCATTTACCGCGCCATGCCGCGCGCCTGATACGCCGGATCGAAAAGCAAATGCGGGACTCGGCTCGCACATATCCGCTTTCGCCCCACTCGGATGAGTGCCTTTCAGGAGTGCTTGATGGCTTGAGGCTGGTTGGACCCCGCATTGAGCGCCCGCCCGATAAGGGCTTGCTCGTGTCGTCGTTCTTCCACCTCCCCCCGAATTCCGGGCGGGAGGCACAGGCGGTTGGTCGATGGTGCCGTCAAGGGCGTTGCCCGATCGCTATTGAAGCCGATCTTTATCACCACCACGATCCTGTTTTTCCATCATCCAGATGGAGCTTTACATACTCTGGCAGTGGCCACGCATCATGGTCTATCCCTGTCATTGAGCCGGGATTTGATCCTCGGTACGCATGAACATAAAGTTCGCGGTGCAGCGTTACATTGACCATCGCTAGCGCGCTATCGACGACACGTTGTTTTTCGAGAATATCCGCTTCGACAGTATCCAATGCGTCATTGCCTTTGGATAAAGAAAGTAGACGGCCAATTCCCAACACGCTGCCAGCTTTACGCAAAGCCATCTTACCGCCGGTGACGGCAACATAGAGCACAACGGTTCCTAGAAAATTGACGGCCAATGTGCCGCTTAACACATCGGTGAACTTGAATGAGAACCAGCCTTCCTTTTTAGGCATCGCTGCCTCCGCCCGCATCCGCGCAAATTCGTGGCTGAATGCTTCGCGCAAGTTTCGTGCGAAGGCACCTCGATCAAAATCGGCGCGACCTGCCCATACTTTCAAAACGGGTCGGGCAAAAATACCAAGTTTGGCCTCACGCAAGAATCGCTCGAAGTCGATGAGAAAAGTATAGTCTTCAGGGTGAGGGCTGTTGTGAACGAGATAGATTGGTATCTCAACATCGCGCGCAAACGAGAGGCCCGATAAAGTATCGTTGAGCCGTTCGTATGCGCTCAATAAAGTCTTTTTCGGCATTCCTTACATCCTGAACACGCCAAAGTTTGTTTTGTCGATGGGCGCGTTTAGTGCCGCCGATAGGGACAATCCGAGTATGTCGCGGGTCTTGCGCGGATCGATGATGCCGTCATCCCAAAGGCGGGCGGAGGCGTAAAGCGGATGCGATTGTTCTTCGAACATATCTTCAATGGGTTTCTTGAATGCGGCCTCGTCTTCAGCGCTGTTAAATCCGCCGCGTTTGACTTGTGCGAGGACGCCCGCCGCTTGCTCGCCGCCCATGACCGAGATGCGCGAGTTCGGCCATGTCCACAAAAAACGCGGTTGATATGCGCGCCCGCACATGCCGTAATTGCCTGCCCCGAAAGACCCTCCTACCAGCATCGTAATTTTTGGAACAGACGAGGTTGCCACGGCAGTAACGAGTTTTGCGCCATCCTTGGCAATGCCGCCTGCTTCATACTTTCGGCCCACCATAAAGCCGGTGACATTTTGCAAGAATACGAGTGGGATGCCGCGCTGACTGCATAGCTGTACGAAATGTGCGCCTTTCAGCGCGCTCTCGGAAAACAGCACCCCGTTATTGGCGATGATGCCGCAAGGCAGTCCATGAATATGAGCGAAGCCGCAGACCAGCGTTGTGCCGTATCGCGCTTTGAATTCGTCGAACCGGGAGCCGTCAACTGTTCGGGCAATCACTTCGCGGATGTCGTAGGGCGTCTTGAGGTCCGCCGGGACAACACCAAGAATTTCCTCCGGGTCATAGGCGGGGTCTTCGGGTGTTAGCCGCTCGACCGATGCACGGGTCGGCGCGCCTAAATTGCCAACGATCCGGCGCGCAATCGCCAAGGCATGGGCGTCATCTTCTGCCAGATGATCGGCCACTCCCGACAGCCGCGTATGGGTATCGCCGCCGCCAAGGTCTTCGGCGGAGACTTCTTCACCTGTCGCCATTTTCACCAGAGGTGGACCAGCGAGAAAGATCGTGCCTTGCTCGCGCACGATGACTGTCTCGTCCGACATGGCAGGGACATAAGCGCCGCCCGCCGTGCAACTGCCCATCACAACAGCGATTTGGCTGATGCCTTTCGCGGACATGCGCGCTTGATTATAAAAAATGCGCCCGAAGTGATCGCGGTCAGGGAACACTTCATCTTGGTGGGGCAGATTCGCGCCGCCGCTGTCCACAAGGTAAATGCAAGGCAGGTGGTTTTCTTCTGCGATTTCTTGCGCGCGGAGATGTTTCTTCACGGAGAGCGGAAAATACGCACCGCCTTTGACGGTGGCATCATTGGCAAGGATCATACATTCGCGGTTAGCGATACGCCCTATCCCTGCGACCATTCCAGCCGCTGGAGCCGCTCCATCATAAAGACCATGCGCCGCGAAAAGACCAACTTCGAGGAATGGTGAGCCGGTGTCGATCAGGCGCGCGATACGCTCGCGGGGGAGGATTTTTCCACGGGAGACATGCCGGTCGCGGTTTTTCTGCCCGCCGCCCGATAACCCCACCTCCGCAGCTTCAGCCACAATAGAAAGCTGTTCCAACTGCGCTGCCTCGTTGACGCGATAAGTGTCGGAGCGCGGGGAGAGGGAGGAGGTGAGTTTCATTCTTGACATCTCGCAAATACTATCATATGTTGATATCAACCAACCACGATGATGATCGACCTATCGTTTGTAGTTTGACACCGTACTCGCGGTTGGAGGTTTCGTCGTGAATAAAAAGCAACGCGACACACTCGCTAAAGTATTTGAGGAACCAGCTAGTCCATCAACTCGGTGGGCTGACATAGAAAATCTCCTGATCGCAGTAGGTTGCGAAAGGCGTGAAGGAAATGGATCTCGTGTGAGGTTTAGACTGAACGATATACCACTCCATGTTCACCGACCCCATCCGACGCCGTTCGCGAAACGGCACCTAGTTCGGAAAGTGCGTGCTTTTCTGGAACAAGCAGGAATTTTACCTTGAGACCATACAAGGGATTTACCGGTACGATAGAGTTTGACGAAGATGATTGCGTCTTTCATGGTCAGATCGTGGGCATTCGCGGCATCGTCATGTACGAAGCAAAAACTGCTGAGGAATTGTTGAAAGCCTTTCGTGATAGTGTCGATGACTATCTGGAAGATTGTATCGAGCGCGGCGACGAGCCGGAGAAACCGTTTTCCGGCAATCTGTCGCTGAGAATGAGTTCTGAACTCCACAAAGAGGTTTTCAATGCCGCCGGTGCGAAAGCAAAATCGGTCAATCAATGGATCACTGATGCTCTTTCCGAAGCGGCTCAACGGGATGTCGAGAGCGGACAGACAATAGTAAAGTCTTAAACTCACCCCGTCACCTCAAATAATTCCCGTCCGATCAGCATTCGCCTTATCTCTTGTGTGCCTGCGCCGATCTCGTAGAGTTTGGCGTCTCGTAACAGGCGTCCGGTTGGGTAATCATTGATATAGCCATTGCCGCCGAGCGCTTGGATGGCTTCTAACGCGCATTCCGTGGCTTTGGTTGAGGCATAGAGCAAACAGCCTGCGGCGTCTTGGCGGGTGGTTTCTCCACGATCACACGCCGCCGCAACCGCATACGTATAAGCCCGCGCGGAATTCATCGCGGCGTACATATCCGCGATCTTGCCTTGCATGAGCTGAAATGTGCCGATGGGTCGCCCGAATTGTTCGCGTTCATGCACGTATGGCATCACCACATCCAAACACGCGGCCATGATCCCAACGGGACCGCCGGACAAAACCACGCGCTCATAGTCGAGGCCGGACATCAGCACGTTGACGCCGCGTCCTTCTTCGCCAAGGACATTCTCATAGGGAACTTCGCACTCTTCGAATACTAACTCGCAGGTGTTCGAGCCGCGCATCCCCAGCTTGTCAAGCTTTTGCGCTGTGGAGAAACCGGCCATGTCCCGCTCGATGAGAAACGCTGTCATCCCGCGTGGCCCTGCTTCGAGATCGGTCTTCGCATAGACGACAAGCGTTTCCGCATCGGGACCATTGGTGATCCACATCTTACTGCCGTTCAGAATGTAACGGTCATTGCGCTTTTCCGCGTGCAGCTTCATTGAGACAACATCGGACCCCGCCCCCGGTTCGCTCATCGCGAGCGATCCCACATGCGCGCCGGAAATTAACTTTGGCAGGTATTTTTCTTTTTGCGCTTGCGAGCCGTTGCGCCTGATCTGATTGACGCACAGGTTTGAGTGCGCGCCATAACTGAGGCCCACCGACGCCGATGCACGGCTTATTTCTTCGACCGCGACACAATGGGCGAGATACCCAAGCCCCGCGCCGCCGAACTCTTCTTCGACTGTAATTCCATGAAGGCCGACCGCGCCCATTTCTTCCCAAAGCTCGGACGGAAAATCGTTTGACGCATCAATATCAGCGGCCATCGGCGCGATGCGGTCTTGCGCGAACTTATGCACCATCTCACGCAAGGCTTCGATCTCTTCGCTCAAGGCGAAATTCATGCTGGCGTGAAACATCGGAACCCTCTTATCGTCTTGTCAGGGATACAGTTTGCGTAAGGGACGTTAAAGTCAATCGGCTTGATTTTATGTATTGATGCTCTGTATTTACGGAACAGAAAATTGGGCACTCAAGTTAACGGAAACCGTCATGACCGAAGCCATCGCCATCGTTTCCGCTGCGCGCACACCCATGGGAGGCTTTCAAGGCGAGTTATCTGATGCCGCTTGCCCGGAATTGGGAGCAGCCGCAATCCGTGCTGCGGTAGAGCGTGCGGGTGTTGCGCCCGAAGATGTTGACGAAGTGCTGATGGGCTGTGTTCTGCCCGCCGGACAAGGGCAAGCCCCTGCAAGACAAGCTGCGCTCGGGGCAGGGTTGCCGCTTGGCGTGCCATGCTCGACAGTCAATAAAATGTGCGGCTCGGGTATGAAGACAACCATGATGGCGATGGATCAACTGCGCGCCGGGAATGGGTCGGTCGTGATTGCGGGCGGCATGGAGTCGATGACCAACGCGCCGTATCTGCTGCCTAAAATGCGCGGAGGCGCACGGCTCGGGCATGTCGGTGCAGTCGATCATATGTTCCTTGACGGTTTGGAAGATGCCTTTGATCAAGGGCGATTGATGGGTACTTTCGCCGAAGATTGCGCGGAGAAGTATCAGTTCAGCCGAGCCGAACAGGACGAATACGCGCTGCGCTCTCTTGATTGCGCTTTGGCGGCACAGAGCGAAGGGCGGTTTGCTGACGAGATTGCTGCGGTGACGGTCAAAACCCGCAAAGGCGACATCACGATCAGCGAAGATGAACAGCCGCGTAATGCGAGGCCGGATAAAATCCCGACGCTCAAACCTGCATTTAAGAAAGACGGCACAGTGACGCCCGCAAATTCGTCTTCCATCTCAGACGGTGCGGCGGCTCTTGTGTTGATGCGCGAAAGGGATGCGAAGGCAAAAGGGTTGACGATCCGGGGGCGGTTGCTCGCGCATGGCTCTCATGCTCAGGAACCCGGTTGGTTCACCACCGCGCCTGTTCCGGCGATGCAGACTGTTTTGAACCGGATGGGCTGGCCGCTCGATGATGTTGATCTGTGGGAAGTGAACGAGGCTTTCGCTGTTGTTCCTATGGCAGCGGAGCGCGAGATTGGCATTCCACGGGATCGGTTGAATGTGAATGGCGGCGCTTGCGCATTGGGCCATCCTATTGGGGCATCGGGTGCGCGGATTATTGTAACTTTGCTTCATGCGTTAGAGAAATCGGGCGGAAAGCGTGGTATCGCATCGCTTTGTATCGGAGGCGGTGAGGGAACCGCTGTTGCATTGGAGATTGACTGAATGAAGCACGTTAAAGACATGGTGGCAGAGGCTAACGCTGAATTGGAATGCCTTACGGCGGAAGAAGCAATGGCATTGCATGGGAATGACGATGTTCTCTTCGTTGATCTGCGCGATCCGCGTGAGCTGACCCGTGAGGGGATGGTCCCCGGTGCGTTTAGCTGTACGCGCGGGATGCTTGAATTCTGGATTGATCCTGACAGCCCCTATGCCAAGGAGCAGTTTCAAGGCGTTAAAAAATATGTCTTCTATTGTGCTTCCGGCTGGCGGTCAGCACTATCAGCGAAAACGGCACAGGATATGGGGCTAGAGAATGTCAGCCATATCGTCAGCGGTTTCGGCGGCTGGAAAAAAGCTGGCGGAGCGGTCGAAGAAAAGAGCTGACAGCTAGACCACCATCAAGGCCGCACCAACACGCCGTCCTTCGCCAAGTAAGACGTTGAAGGTTCGTGCCGCCGCCGGTGTGGCCATCGGCTCTACACCGATATTGCGTTCATCGAAAAAGGCTTGAACCTCGGGCGCGATCATTCTTTGGTCAGGCCCGAGGCCCATGAGGATGACATCCAAGCCGGTGATGTGTTCGCTTAATGCTTCGGCTTCCGCGCGTGTCGGACCGCCCGGAATAACTGTCCAAGGCGTCATCCGTTCGCTGGTGACAAAGACAGAGCCATCAATCCAATGTCCCCCGATGCGAAAACCGCCCGGCCCGTACCCGTCAATGGCGGTCGGTGCATTGAAATGAACTTCGCGTAGTTCAATCGCCATGGCTTGCTCTCCAAAAAATTCGGCTCCGAGCGGTAACCCGGAGCCGGTATTAAAGCTAAGACCTCGGATCGGGAGCTAAGGCACATTGCGTTAAAGTTGAATCGAAAGCCATGCCAAGAGTGCATGCCTTTCGATCCGTTGGTATCTCAATGTAAACGCAAAGTGCTTTAGGGGGCGTCCGGTTCTCCGAACGTCACACCCGCCGGACCTTCGCCTGTTACTTTCGACCAATCCCGCTTTACGCCGAGGTATTCGAGAATTGGCGAGGCTACGAAAATTGACGAGTACGTGCCAACCAGGACACCCCAGATCATGGCAAATGTGAAGCCTTGCATCACCGGGCCACCGAGGACGTAAAGCGCGAGCAACGCCAACAAAGTTGTTAGCGATGTCATCAAGGTCCGTGACAGGGTTTCGTTGAGTGACAGGTCGATCAACTCCGGCAGCAGCATCTTTTTATATTTGCGCAAATTCTCTCTCATGCGGTCATAGACGACCACGGTATCGTTGAGCGAGTACCCGACGATGGTGAGAATCGCGGCGATGATGCTGAGGTTAAATTCGAGGTTCAAGAGCGAGAACACCCCGATGGTCAGCGCTACATCGTGCGTCAGTGCAACCACAGCTCCGACGGAGAACTGCCACTCAAACCGGAGCCAGATGTAAATCAGCACGCCGCCAATCGCGAGGACAACGGCCATGATACCAGCAGTCACCAACTCTCCAGAGACTTTCGCGCCGACGGTATCGGACGCCATGATCTTTGCGCCCTCGATCTTACTTGGGATAGCGGACTCAACGGCATTGATCGCTTCGCGGTGAATCTTGGGATCATCATCTTGTTGATTGATACGAACCACAACAGTCGAGGTCGTATCGCCCTCGATGACTTTACCGGGGTCTGAGATTTCCTGAACCTGCACATCGCCAAGATCAAGGTCGCTCAAGGCACTGCGGAATTCCGACGGGTCAACCTGATCCGGTGTTTCGACCATAACAATCGAGCCACCCTGAAAGTCGATGCCGTAATTCAAGCCTTTTGTTCCAAACAAGACGGCGGACAGCACGACCGCGATGATCGAACCAATCGCGGCAATCTTCTTCACTTTCATGAAGCCGACTTTCGTGCCGCTCTTGACCATCTCGAGCAGTGTGATCTTCATCGCCTTAGGGCGTTTCCAATCATACCAGATCGATAGCAAGAGGCGTGTCAGGAACACAGCTGTAAAGACCGAGGTGACGATACCGATACCCAGCGTTACGGCGAAGCCCTTTACCGGGCCGGAACCCATTGCATAGAGAACCGCCGCCGCAAGCAAGGTGGTGACGTTCGCATCAATGATTGCGCTAAAGGCTTTTTCGTAACCGATTTCGATGGCCTTCAGCGGTTTTTTCCCGGACTCTAATTCTTCTCGTATTCGTTCAAAGATCAGCACATTGGCATCAACGGCCATACCAATCGTCAACACGATACCAGCAATGCCCGGTAAGGTCAGCGTTGCGCCCAACCCCGATAAAGCACCGAAAATCAGCACCATATTTGCGAGCAAAGCCGCATCAGCCATCACACCGAAGCGACCATAAATCGCGACCATGAAGATCATCACGCCGATGAAGCCGACAATACAAGCGATTGTGCCCGCGTGGATTGAGTCCGCGCCAAGTTCCGGGCCAACCGTGCGGCTTTCTTCTTCAACCAATTTGGCCGGCAACGCGCCGGATGCAATTTGAATGGCAAGCTGGCTGGAGCTTTCTACAGTGAAGTTGCCGCTGATCTGACCTACACCGCCAAGAATAGGTTCGCGGATTACCGGGGCAGAAATTACTTTATCATCAACGACAATTGCGAAAAGCTCGCCAACATTTTGCTGTGTCCAGCGTCCAAAGGCTTGTGCCGCCGCCGCATTAAAACGGAATGCCACAACAGGTTCGCCGTTCTGATCGAAGCTGGGGTTGGCGTCGACAACTTGCTCACCACGAACCAAGGGCACTTTATCAACGAGCCAGAGCGGTCCGCCCTCTACAATATCGGGGAAAATTTCCTGATTTGGTTTTTTGATGCCTTTAACCAAATCGCCTTGACCGGAAGGTGTGACGACATGGAAATTCAGAACGGCGGCTTCATCAATAACATCCAGAATTTCCCGCGCACTATCCGCACCGGGTACCTGAATCAAAATGCGGTCCGCGCCCTGACGGGCAATTGTTGGCTCCTTGATGCCTTCGGGGTCGATACGGCGGCGCACGACTTCGAGGGCTTGGATGAGCGTGCGATCTGATAGTTCGACCTTGGCTTGTTCCGTCATCTGAAGGCGGAAAGCCTGTTTCGCTTCGTCCAGGGTGATCTCAAGGTCAAAGCTGTTGATTCCTGTAATCGCACCGCTTTGCAGAGGTTGTGGCAATTCGTTTAGCGCGACGCGCGCGCGCTCAAGGTCTGCTGCATCTCTGATGCGGATGGTCACGGAGTCCTGTTTTACAACTGGCGTGCCACGCTTAATGTTACCGGCCTCGCGCAGAACGCGCCGAACATCTTGGGCAAGCGTATCCATCCGCTTTTGAAAAACGGCATCCATCTCGGCACTAACAAGAACATGAGCGCCCCCTTGCAGATCGAGGCCGAGGCGGATTTGTTCGCTGGGTGCCCATGACGGCAGCGAATTACGTGTGTTTTGGTCAAGAAAGTTTGGAAGAGCGAGGATAAAACCGAACAAAACTGTCAGCAGAATCATCGCCTTTTTCACCGGAGAAAAGTGAAGCATAATATATCTCTTTAAAACGATAGCGCAAAAGCGCAGGGCAAATGAAGGATGGCTCACCGCCATCCCTGTTGCCCTCTAAGCAACCCGTTGATGCGGTTAGTCTGTTCCGGATATTTGGGGGGGCGCTCGGGTCGGAGGGCGGATGAAAGCGCCCAGCTTTCTGAATTGAGCAGTTACTTCACCAGCGAACAGCAGTGCTTTTTGATCTTGAAACGAAAAAGAGATTTTAGCACGCGGTGCATACGGCGCTTCAAAGACGCCTTTTTCGCTTACGGCAACATTATCGGAAGCAATAGCGGTTTCTACACTGGCAGGATCAGGCGGGGTTTGGCCTTTGTCGCGATCCTGCCGGAGTGTGTCGCCGTTCCGAACTTCAACAGTAGAAAATATGCTGTTCTGAGCGGCCATCGCTTTGCCGCCACCGCATAGTGCAGCAACCGTCATTGTGATGACGGCTATAACATTGCGGATGGCAGTGAAGCGATGCATCGCAGTCTTTCAAAATTTAAAGCATTTAAGCGTTATTTTTTGTTGGCAGGCTCTGGCTTTGACAAAACAGCCGTCAATGTTGAGCGCAGCAAGGTAACTTTAACGCCTGATGCGATTTCAGCAGTGATTTCGTCAGTGTCGTCAGCGCCTATTCCTGTTACTTTCGCGATCATTCCCCCGGCGGTCACAACACGGTCGCCTTTTTTGACCGCATTAATCATCGCCTGATGCTCTTTCATCCGGCGCTGTTGCGGACGGATCAGCAGGAAATACATGATGATAAAAATAAGAATAAACGGCAGGAATTGCATCAGAGGGCTGACCTGCGGTGTGCCAGCGGCCTGCGCATAGGCGGGAGTTACAAACATCTGCGGTTTTCCAGATCTTTTGCGCATGGTTGCGCATGGTTACAAAATTTCGCTGACTATATGGGTACATGGTGCTTTTGCAACAAGTCGCTGAGACGTAAATCTGTGAAACTGTGCTTTCCCTGTTGCCTTCCCCTCATCGGTGACGCACCTGTATCGTGTCAAATGAGGAGAGATCGATGAACGGAGCTGCTATCCTGACCGAAACCCTTCGTAACGCAGGGGTAAACACCGTATTCAGCCTGTCAGGTAATCAGATTATGCCGGTTTATGATGCGGCAATCGATTCCGGCCTGCGCATTGTGCATACGCGCCACGAGGCGGCAGCGGTTTATATGGCTGACGGCTGGGCGCAGGTGACGGGCGAGCTTGGCGTGGCATTGGTGACCGCTGCACCGGGCTTCGCAAATGCGATTTCGGCGCTTTATACGGCGCGAATGCAAGAAGTACCCGTTTTGTTTCTAAGTGGAGATTCGCCCGCTAACGGCGATGGAACGGGTACATTCCAAGAGCTTGACCAAGTTGCGATTGCCGCGCCTGTCGTCAAACATGCGGTTCGTGCGACGAGCGCCGAAACAATGGGCGAAACGATTGCGGAAGCCATTCGTATCGCAAAATCAGGCCGCCCCGGTCCGGTCCATGTTGCCTTGCCTTTCGATGTCTTGAAAAACGATGGCGGTATTGCCGGAACGGATTTTGCTCCGGTCGTTCAATCTTTCAATGACGCTGAAGCGGTTCTCGAAAAGCTGAATGATGCAAAGCGTCCGCTGATTGTTACCGGGCCGACATTGACCGATAGCCGCGCTCATACCGCACTGGAGGCGCTGCGCAACGCCACGGGCGCGCCTGTCCTGCCAATAGAAAGCCCCCGTGGATTGCGTGATCCGGCTTTGGGCGCATTCCCGGTCGTGTTGAAAGAAGCTGATTTTATCTTGAGCATCGGGAAGGTTCTGGATTTTTCTGCCGGTTTTGCCCGTCCTCCTGCTTTATCCGAAAATGTCCCTGTCATTGCCATTGATCCGGAGGCAGCGGCGCTTGAGCGTGCGGCGTTTCTATGTGGTGATCGGTTGATTGGTTCTATTCAGGCGGATTCTGTTTCTGCAATGACCACATTAACAGCGGCGGCCCAGCCGGTAGACCGATCTGAATGGTCGGCGCGAGTAGAAAGCGCTCTAAACCATCGCGACTCACATTCAGACGCCGGAGATCGTGTTCATGCGCGCAGTGTCGGCGAAGCCATGCAGCGGATTGTTGAAACCCAGGACGACGTGATTCTATGCATTGATGGCGGCGAATGCGGTCAATGGATGCAGTCCAGCACAAATGCCAAAACGCGCCTTATGAACGGGCTATCCGGTGCGATTGGTGGCATATTTTGTTATGCTATCGCCGCAAAGATTGCGCGCCCCGATGCGACTGTGATCGCGGCGATGGGTGACGGGACTGTAGGGTTTCATCTTGCGGAATTTGAAACGGCGGCGCGCGAGAAAGCAAACATCGTTACCATCGTTTGCAATGATGCGCTTTGGAACGCCGAGCATCAAATCCAAATCCGGGATTACGGTGTTGAGCGGACCTATGGCTGTGGAATTTTACCGGATGCCCGATACGATCAAACAGCAATAGCGCTGGGATGCTATGGTGCGCATGTCGTGAACTCTGACGATATTGAATCCGCATTGGCAGAAGCTCTGGCATCCGGAAAACCGAGCTGTATTGATATTGCTACTGCGAGTTTGGCTGCTCCTGTGTACACGCCATTTGAGTGAGTACTTTTCGGGTAGCCGTGAGTTATTAGGATCAGGCTTCATGCTGTCAGTGGCGTGAAACCTGATTTCACAAAACCTCAGAACGTTGTTACGGGCTTCATCAGGTCTTCGGTTATTGGATGTTCACTTTGTGAGCCCAAGTTTTCCCGTCACTTAACACGATGTCAGTGAAACCAAGAATCTTAGCGAGATCATACCATGTGGCAGCGAACTGGATCCCGTTTTTCTTGAAGAACGGCGTTGTGCGGGCATGAGAGGTAAATTGTGCCATCACTGCACGGGCACGAAAGAGGGTGCTGAAAATCTCATCATCTAATGCAATGACGATGAGATGCTGCGTTTCCCCACCTTTTCCAAAAACAGCAATGCGCGGTTTGGTAGGCTGTTTCAACTGCCCTTTTGTGATCTCGGTAATAAACGCTGTCCTGACCGCTGCGATTGCTTTCGGTGCTTTGGCAACGGTGCGATCAAACACTTCTTCGGATGTGATTTTAGGATAGTAATAACCTTCCCGTCGATCATCAGCAAAAGCGGTGAATGGAAGAATTGACAATATGGCGCCAATAATGAGGTGTTTGAGCATAGCAATGCCTTTCACGTTATGATTGTTCGATGCTAGATACGGGATGGTCGATAGCGAAACGGCCTTCACGCATTTTTGTTATGCGGTGTTTATAGCGAAACATTCTCATAGAGGAATGCCATATGCTTGCCCGTGCCAGTACCTATGATGAATTATGCCGGACTTTTTCATGGGAAATCCCTGACTGGTATAACATTGGTTGGGATGTTTGCGATAAATGGGCTGAGGTGGAACCAGACCGTGTTGCGCTGATCCTGGATGAAGAAAACCGCACAGTCAGTTTTGGCGAATTGCGGTGTCTCTCCAATCAGTTAGCAAATATTTTCCAAGAACAGGGCGTAAAACCGGGAGATCGGGTTGGTGTTCTTCTGCCGCAACAACTGGAAACCGCAATGGCACATATCGCGGCGTTGAAGCTGGGAGCAATTACGATCCCGCTTTTTACTTTGTTTGGTGAAGAAGCCTTAGGCCATCGCTTGCAAGATGCCGGAGCGAAACTGATTGTCACCAATCATGAAGGGGCAGCGAAAGTTGCGGGGATGCGTGACCAATTGCCCGCGTTAACCACTGTGTTGAATGTCGATGATGGGGTGGGTGCGGCTTTATCATCGCAGTCAGAAGATTTTTCGATCCACGATACTGCGGCGGACGACCCAGCGATCCTGATTTATACTTCTGGGACAACGGGAAAGCCCAAAGGCGCGCTCCATGCGCATCGTGTTTTGCTAGGCCACCTGCCGGGTGTGGAAATGAGCCATGATCTTTTTCCCCATCCGGGTGATAAAATTTGGACGCCTGCGGATTGGGCGTGGATCGGCGGGTTGCTGGACGTTTTAATGCCCGCCTTGCATCACGGTATTCCGGTGATCGCACGCCGCTTTGCTAAGTTCACAGGGGAGGCGGCATTTGATCTGTTGATCCGGCAACAAGTGCGGAATGCGTTTCTGCCGCCGACTGCGCTAAAGATCATGCGCGGTGTTGTCGATCCGCCTCGCCCGAATTTAAGGACCGTTGGCAGCGGCGGAGAGAGCCTTGGTGCGGAGTTGCTCGATTGGGGTAGAAAAACGCTGGGTGTGACCATTAATGAATTTTATGGGCAAACCGAATGCAACATGATCGTTTCATCGGCGCAATCACTAGGTATTCAACGGTCCGGCGTTATGGGATGGCGCGTGCCGGGGCATGAAGTTGCAGTGTTGGATGAGGGTGCAAACCCAGTAGTCGGCAACGAAGGTCGCATCGCGGTTAGGCGTGGTTCTCCCGTGATGTTTCTTGAATATTGGAACAATACAAAAGCAACCGCCGAGAAGTTTGACGGCGATTGGTTGATCACTGGTGATCGGGGTGTCCAGACGGAAGATGGCGCGATCCAATTTATCGGGCGCGATGACGATGTGATTTCTTCGGCAGGTTATCGTATTGGACCGGGCGAAGTTGAGGATTGCCTTCTCAAACATGAAGCGGTGGCTTTGGCCGGTGTGATTGGAAAGCCGGATAGTTTGCGCGGTGAGATCGTCAAAGCCTACATTGTGTTGGCAAAAGGATATGAGGCCAGCGATAATCTGGCTGGAGAAATAAGTACATTTGTTAAGACCCGGTTGGCCGCGCATGAATACCCGCGCGATGTTGTGTTCCTTGATGCTCTGCCCATGACGACAACTGGAAAGATTATCCGTCAAGAATTGCGCGAAAATGATCGAAATGGCGTATGATGCGACCCGCTATTGCATGGGAAAGATCAAGGATGACTGAGCATAAATTTGCGACATCGCCGGACGATTTACTGACACCGGCTGATTTGTCCACGATGAGCGGCTTTGATTTTATTGATGGTATTAGGCTTGGGAAATACCCGGCGCCGCCCATTGCCAAGACTTTGAACTTCAGATTGGTTCAGGTCGAGGAAGGCCGTGTTGTGTTTTCCGGGACGCCTGAATTTGCTTCTTACAATCCGCTTGGCGGCGCGCATGGCGGATGGTTTGGAACATTGTTGGATAGCTGTATGGCTTGTGCCGTTCAAACCACCTGTCCAAAGGGCAAGGGTTATACAACAGTCGAGTACAAAATCACGATATTGCGCCCCGCTTTTGTCACGACGCCTCCCTTACAGGCCATAGGAACTGTGGTTTCTTCCGGTCGCCGGATTGCGACGGCAACTGGCGAAATGGTGGACGAGAACGGGAAAGTCTACGCAACCGGGACAACCACCTGTTTGGTATTCGATCTATGAGCGAGCATGTTACTATTTTCGAAATGGCTCCGCGTGACGGACTTCAGAATGAAAAGCGCCAAATCGCCACAGCGGATAAAGTCGCGTTGGTTGATCGTCTGTCCTTGTGCGGGTTTTCTAAGATCGAAGTGACGAGTTTTGTGCCGCCGAAATGGGTTCCCCAGATGGCTGATGCTGTCGATGTTATGGCGGAAATCAAAAGAGCAACGGGTGTTTCTTACGCAGTGTTGACGCCGAATATGCGCGGGTTTGAGGCTGCGATGGCTGCGAAAGCGGATGAAGTGGCAATCTTTGCTGCGGCATCGGAAGGATTTTCTAAAGCAAATCTCAATGCGACGATGCAGGAAAGTTTGGAACGGTTTCGCGATGTGGCCCTCGCCGCGCAGGAACAAGGTATTCCCGTGCGGGGATATGTTTCCGTCGTCACCGATTGCCCTTTTGATGGTCCCGTCAAGCCGGAGGTGGTGGCGCGCGTCGCCGATGCTTTGTTTGAGATGGGGTGTTATGAGGTTTCGCTCGGTGACACGATTGGTCATGCGACACCCGAAACGACTGAAGCGATGTTGGTTGAAGTTTTGAAAGTTGCCCCGGCAGAAAAATTCGCAGGGCATTTTCACGATACCAAAGGCTGTGCCCTCGAGAATATTGGAGTGTCTTTGGACCATGGATTGCGGGTTTTTGATAGCTGTGTTGGTGGTTTAGGGGGATGCCCTTATGCGCCCGGCGCGCAAGGAAATGTCGCGACAGAAGTTGTCATCCCGTTTGTGGAGGCAAAAGGATTTCATACCGGCGTTGATATGGAGGCGGTTTCTGCCGCTGCGACATTTGCAAAGGAACTTGTGGGATTCACAAACAAGCACGAGTGATCTAAGGTAGCGAAAACAACGATAATCGAGCAACCTGATGCCTTGTTTCGCATGACTGAGACCCTCACGACTCTGCGTGATACGTTTGGCTTTGACGGCTTTCGGCCCGGTCAGGAAGAAATCGTCGAGGCTGCAATGGCGGGTGAAGACTTGTTGGCCATTATGCCGACCGGGGGCGGAAAATCTCTGTGTTTTCAGCTTCCTGCGATTGTTCGTCATGGGTTGACGGTGGTGGTTTCGCCGCTGATTGCGCTGATGCGTGGCCAAGTCGCGCAAATGCGAGAGATCGGCGTTGCCGCGCGGTCATTGTCGTCGGGTAATACATCCGAGGAAAACGCGCTGGCGATGACCGAGGCGGAGGATGGTGCGCTCGATATGCTGTATCTGTCGCCGGAGCGGTTGGCACGGCATGGAATGAAGTCCTTCCTCAAACGAATTGGCGTGACGATGATTGCGGTCGATGAGGCGCATTGTGTCTCGCAATGGGGGCATGATTTTCGCCCTGAATACCGTATGATCGGCGAGGTGCGTGATGCGTTGGGCGGTGTGCAGGTTTTGGCGTTTACGGCGACGGCAGATGAACTGACCCGCAAAGACATAGAAGACAAATTATTCGCCGCAAAGCCCCGAACCTTTCTGCGTGGGTTTGATCGCCCGAATATCAGTCTAGCGATGACTCCGCGTAATAATGGCAGGAAACAGCTGCTTGATTTTCTGGCACGGCACAAAGACGAGAGCGGTATTATCTATTGCCAGTCCCGTAAGCGGGTTGAGGATACTGCGGATCATTTGCGCAAAAATGGCATCAATGCTTTGGCGTATCATGCCGGGTTAGACCCTCAAACGCGGAGCAACACACAAGACACATTTTTGCGCGAGGACGGTGTGGTTGTCGTGGCGACGGTCGCTTTCGGTATGGGGATTGATAAGCCTGATGTGCGGTTTGTCTTTCACATGGATTTGCCAAAGAATATTGAGGGTTATTATCAGGAAATTGGGCGCGGTGGGCGTGATGGCCTGCCCGCTACAGCGCATTTGCTTTATGGTATGGGCGAGGTGCGCCAGTACCGGCAATGGATAGATGAAAGCGACGCGGGCGAAGATCAGAAACGGATTGAGCGCCAAAAACTCACGGCGCTGGTTGGCCTTTGCGAAACGACCCAATGCCGTCGCACGGCTTTGCTGGGATATTTCGGTGAAGCGGCTGGTGGCTGTGGCAATTGCGATATTTGTCGGGGCGAGGTCGAGACAATTGACGGTACTGTGCTTGCTCAAAAGGCGTTGTCCGTCATTTTGCGAACCCGTGAAATTTTCGGTATGGAGCATTTAATCACTGTGCTTCGCGGCGAGCGCAATCCGATGTGTGACAAACATGGCCATGCCGATTTGCCGACTTTTGGGGTGGGTGCGGATATTCCAAAAACAGAGTGGCGCAGCATCTTTCGCCAAGTTTATGCGGCGGGCTATGCCAGCGTCGATGTCGAAAACTATAGCCGTTGGACCGTGACGGAAGAGGGTTGGAAGGTCTTGCGCGGGCAACAAGCCGTTACCTTGCGTAAACCGGGTAAAACCGCGAAGACCCACGAAGCTGGCATTGATATGAGTGATGCGGATTCGGCTTTGTTTGATGATCTGAAGTCGTTGCGGCGGGAACTTGCGAAAGAGCGCGATGTACCCGCTTATGTTATCTTTGCTGATCGGACGCTGATCGAAATGGCGTCGCTTGCTCCGGTGGATGAAAACGGGTTGCGCGATGTGCATGGTGTTGGCGAGAAAAAGATCGAACGCTATGGCGCTGCATTTTTGGGCCGGATAAAACAGCATAAGCGACGGAGCGCGGCAGCATGACCGAGACTTTACGCATCGACAGTGATGCGCGCGGTGTTGCAACAGTCACGCTCACACGCGGTGAAAAGCACAACGCGATGAATGGTCAGATGATGACCGATCTAACGCAAGTTGCCGCAACATTAGGGGCTGATCCTGCGGTGCGCGCGGTTGTTTTTGCCAGTGAAGGAAAGAGCTTTTCCGCTGGTGCTGATCTTGGTTGGATGCGTGAGCAAGTGGCGGCGGATCGAGCGGGCCGAATTGCCGAAGCCACGCGGCTTGCGAACATGCTGCGTGCGTTGAACGAGATGCCAAAGCCTCTTATTGCCCGGGTGCATGGTAATGCTTTCGGCGGGGGCTTGGGGATTATCAGTGTTTGCGATGTGGCAATTTGTGTTGAAGACGCAAAATTCGGGTTCACGGAAACGCGGCTCGGGATTATTCCCGGAACAATCTCGCCTTATGTGCTTGCGCGGATGGGCGAGGGGCGTGCCCGGCGGGTTATGATGTCATCCCGAATATTTGGCGCGGATGAAGCAAAGGATCTGGGATTGATTGCGAAGGTTGTCACTCAGGAGGATCTCGACTCAGCGGTGGAGACAGAGATTGTTCCTTATCTGAGTGCCGCCCCTGAAGCCGTGGCTCGGGCAAAAGCACTGGTCCGTAGCTTAGGCCCGGTGATTGATGATGACGTGATTGCAGGAACTATCAATCGATTGGTGGACACGTGGGAAACAGATGCAGCGCGGGAGGGTCTCTCCGCTTTCTTTGATAAAACGAAACCGAGTTGGGTTTCGTGATGCGATATGTGTATGCTTCCCCATGAGCGCGCCAACTAAAACCAGCGGCGAGAAAATCACGCCGTCAATGCAGCAATATTTCACCGTCAAAGAACAGCATCCAAAAGCGTTGCTGTTTTTTCGTATGGGCGATTTTTACGAGCTGTTTTTTGATGATGCCGTAAAAGCCGCCGCAGCGCTTGATATTGCATTGACCAAACGCGGCAAGCATCAGGGTGAAGACATCGCAATGTGCGGTGTGCCAGCCCATTCTGCCGAAGGGTATCTCGCTCAGTTGACCCGTAAAGGGTTCACGGTGGCCATCTGTGATCAGATGGAATCACCGGCAGAAGCCAAAAAGCGTGGATCAAAATCAGTTGTTCACCGGGATGTCGTTCGAGTCGTAACGCCGGGTACTTTGACTGAAGACACGTTGCTGGATGCTCGCACTCATAATTTTCTCGCGGCTTACGCAGAAGTGCGCGGGGAGGTGGCGCTCGGATGGCTTGATATGTCATCGGGCGAGTTCGCCGTGTCGCGCACTGCTGACGGATTAAATGCGGAGCTTGCGCGGATTGCACCCTCGGAAATTTTAATTTCAGAAAAAGCCTTTGAAGATTCCGAATTGCTGTCGGTTTTAGAAGAGGTCGCTCAGGTAACACCGCTCGGTGCGGCCAGTTTCGACAGCACATCGGCTGACCGGCGGATATGCGAGCTGTTTAAAGTTAGCTCGCTTGATGCTTATGGCGCGTTCGACCGGGCCGAGCTTTCGGCAATGGGCGCATTGGTGGATTATGTTGCCATTACGCAGAAAGGGGCGTTGCCGCACATCCGTCCTCCCCGGCGGGAAGAGCTTGGGTCGGCAATGCGGATTGATGCAGCAACGCGGCGGAATCTCGAACTGACCAAGACTCTCGGTGGAGAGCGTGCGGGGTCTTTGCTTGCGACGATTGACCGGACTGTCACTGGGGCTGGCGCGCGTCTTCTTGCCTCGCGCCTTGCTGCGCCGCTCACGGATGTTGCGACGATTGTGAGGCGGCAGGATTCGGTTTCATGCCTGCGTGATGATCCGGATTTATCGGATACCTGCCGGAGTAGTTTGAAATCTGCTCCTGATATAGCGCGGGCGTTGTCGCGTCTTTCGCTGGGTCGGGGAGGGCCGCGCGATTTATCCGCCATGCGCGATGGATTGGCAGCAGCAGCGACCCTAGCGCGGCGATTGGAATTGATGAATGACCTGCCTGCTGAAATCGCCGAAGCGGGTGTCGCCTTGCAGGGACATGAGGCTCTGACAGATCAGTTACGTGGTGCGCTCGCCGCTGACTTGCCTATGCTGGCGCGTGAGGGAGGGTTTATAGCAGCGGGTTGGAATGCTGCCCTTGATGAACTGCGCGGCTTGCGTGATGACAGTCGCCGTATTGTCCGCGACATGGAGGCACGGCTAAAAACCGAGAGCGGCATTAATGCGCTGAAGATTAAGTTTAACGGTGTCCTCGGGTATTTTATCGAAGTCCCTCCGGCCCATGCCGACAAGATGACGGACGAGCAATTTATCCATCGGCAAACCCTCGCAAGTGCCGTGCGGTTTACGACGGGGGAGTTGGCCGATCTGGATGGCCGTATTTCAAGAGCAGGCGCGCAAGCCATCGAAGCGGAGCTTGCCTTGTTTGAGGAATTGCGCGCGGCGATTTTGAGTCGCGCGCCTCAGATCTCCGCAGCGGCGGAAGCACTGGCGGTGCTGGACACGTCAGCTGCGCTTGCAGAGCTGGCCGCAGATGAAGGTTGGATTCGCCCGCGTGTGGACGGCTCTCTTACCTTTGCCGTAGAAGGCGCGCGGCATCCTGTCGTTGAAGCAGCGTTAAAGGCCGGAGGCGAGCAGTTCGTTGCCAATGATTGCGATCTTTCGGACGAGCGGCTGTGGTTGCTTACGGGGCCTAACATGGCCGGTAAGTCCACTTTTCTCAGGCAAAACGCCTTGATTGCAGTGCTAGCGCAAATGGGGTCCTTTGTTCCGGCGCGTGCGGCACATATCGGGATTGTGGATTGCCTCTTTAGCCGTGTCGGGGCGTCGGATGATCTCGCACGAGGGCGCTCGACCTTTATGGTCGAGATGGTCGAAACCGCCGCGATCCTGAATCAATCCGGCGAGCGTGCGTTGGTCATCCTTGATGAGATTGGTCGAGGAACCGCGACTTTTGATGGGTTGAGCATTGCTTGGGCGACGGTTGAGCATTTGCATGATGTCAATAAATGCCGGGGGCTATTCGCGACGCATTATCACGAATTGACAGAGCTTGCGGCGCGGTTGGATGGGACAAAAAATGCGGCGATGAAAGTGGCTGAATATCAGGGCGACATAATCTTTTTGCACGAGGTTGAACCCGGCGCAGCCACGCGCAGTTATGGTGTGCAAGTGGCGCGCAAAGCGGGTCTGCCTGCCTCAGTCGTTGCCCGTGCGCGTGAAGTCCTCGAACGATTGGAAAAGGGCGATGCCGAGGGCGGTGAGGCGCGCATACGCGCTCTTGTGGATGATTTGCCTCTTTTTGCCGCGACTGCCGTTAAAGCTGAAGCGGAAAGTGGCCCGTCTCCGGTTGACGAAGCTCTATCGTCGCTTGATCCTGATGCGATGAATCCGCGCGAAGCTCTTGATGCGCTCTATCGACTTAAAGCTCTGATTTAATCGTCTGCCCTTTAACCATCCGTTCACCATAAAAGTTCACGCTCGCGACATGCTTGCTCCTATTCGCCATTTAATTGGGTCGACCCGTTATTCCCTGCAAGGTGTCCAAGTGCTTGTGCGCGAGATGGCGGCGCGGATTGAGATCGGCGCTTACTTTATTGCGCTCGGTCTTTTGGCTCTTTTCGGTGCAGAGCTGCGGCACTGGATTATCATTACCGTGCTGTTTCTTATTTTATTGGCAGTTGAAGCGTTGAATACGGCGATTGAAGCAATCGTGGATCGTATTTCACCGGAACGCAGTGATTTTGCGCGTGATGCAAAAGATCTAGGGTCTGCCGGAGTGTTCTTGGTCGTGCTGGCGACCAAATGCTATTTGATCGCGGCTATCCTGAGTTCGCTTGGTTTTTTTAATTTCTGATCACGGTACTAAGCTCGTTGGATAAAATACCGTCCTTCCGGCACACCGTCAGGGGTGGGTAACATCTCGAACCCCTCAAATTTAGCGTTCGTGACGATCAATGCACCCGGCGCGAGGATACCATGCAGAACGTTTCCGACGGCATCCGCTAATGGACGGTCTTTCCCGGGGACGCCAATGCCCAGATCATAATGGGCGAGCGATATGGTTTTCCCGACCCGTTCCGCAAGCTGTTCGATCATCGCGACCGCTTCGCCTTCAAGATACAGCTCTTTTGGCGGGATAGAAGACGGGTGGGCTTTCATCGCACGATCAATTGACCAGATGTCACGGTCGGGCGCGATTTCGCACAAGTGATGGTATGTCCGCCCGTTTCCAAGGCCAATATCGAGGAATTGTCCTTCGGGTGCGTGGTCAACTGCCCAGCCCAAACAGTCTCTTTGGGCGGTAAGGCGGCGAATAACACTATCTAATCTGCTCATCACAGCTTCCTATGAGGCGTTTCTGTCGCTATCAAGGCCCAATGATCTGGACCGTACCAAATATCCTCACGATTATTCGTGTTATCGCCGCGCCTTTCGTCGCGCTGTCCTTTGCGGTGTTCGAGCGTCCCTTTGCGGATTGGTTTGCATTTTGCCTGTTTATGGGCGCGGCATTTACCGATTTTGTCGATGGTTGGTATGCGCGGAAATTCAACGCCACCAGTGCTTTTGGTAAGATGCTCGATCCGATTGCAGATAAAGCGATGGTGATCATCGCGCTTTTCTCGCTCGCGGTGCTCTACGGTGTGAATTGGTGGTTTGCCATTCCAGCAACAGTGATTCTGCTGCGAGAAGTGTTGGTTTCCGGGCTGCGGGAATACCTTGGTGATATTAAGCTCGACGTGACCAATCTGGCGAAATGGAAGACGACGGCGCAAATGTGTGCGATTGGCGGTTTGTTCCTCGCTGCGGGTTGGAACACTTATTTCGATGTCGCGGATGTCAAAACTGCCGGAGAACTTGCTACGCGCAAGATGAAGATTGCCCGAGTTGGCGGTGGTTACGTCTTCTATCTGTCGATGGGTTTGCTTTGGGTAGCCGCTGCGCTGACTCTGATCACTGGTTGGGATTATTTCCGCAAAGGTATGCGTTATATCCGCGAGGCTGATGGAGTCGCGTCATGATTGGGCCTTTACTGGGTGCGATTGTATTGATCGCCGTGGTCGTATTTTACAATCGGCGGCGGGGTGTCGGACTCGGTAACAGTCAGCCAAAACCGATCAAGCGCAACTGTAAATGGGTCGCAACTGGTGATCCTGAGCGCCGTTTGCGTGAGTATCGTTGCGATACATGCGGTGTCACCGGGTATTCATCAACTGGGAATCCGCCTGTTGAATGCAAGCAAGGTTTGAAAACCGGAAGCTGAAGACACTCAGTATCCTTGGGTCCACAGTTTGTTGATTTGCCAATGCAGTTTGCCTCTAACAAGGCTGCGGCATTGACGCGATGCAACAAAAACTTAGCTTGCATTCTGTTCCCCTTCGGAGATTCGGATGCTAGACGACACAAACCATACAAACCTTGAGATGCACCACCCCGGCGAAGTTGGACGCCTGCAACATGCGGAGTCTGACCATCCGGCTGTACCGCGCGGTAAGGTGGGTATTCTGGTCGCGAATCTCGGAACGCCGGACGGAACAGATTATTGGTCCATGCGGCGCTATCTCAAAGAGTTCCTCAGTGATCGCCGTGTTGTGGATGTGAATCGCGCGCTGTGGTGGCCGCTATTAAATCTTGTCATCCTGACCAAGCGCCCGTTCAGCTCTGGTGAGGCTTACAAGTCTATCTGGAACGAGGAAGCAAACGAGTCGCCTCTGCTGACGATCACAAAGGATCAAGTCGCAAAACTGAAAGATAAACTTCACGGGCTTTATGGAGATCAAGTCGAAGTGGATTTCTGTATGCGCTATGGCAACCCTTCGACCATTCATAAGATCAAAGAGATGCAGGAAAAAGGCTGTGAGCGGATTGTCTTCTTTCCGCTCTATCCGCAATACGCCGCGCCAACAACGGGTACGGCCAATGATCAGGCTTTCAATGCGCTGCAAAAACTAAGGTGGCAGCCCTATATCCGGACTGTGCCTGCATATTATGAGCATTCCGGTTATATCGGCTCGCTCGCGAATGTTTTGAAAGAGCACATGGCGGAACGTGAAGCCAAAGGGGAGGGCAAACCTGATGTTGTGGTCGCCTCTTATCACGGAGTTCCGTTGCGCTATTTGATGTCTGGTGATCCCTATCATTGCCAATGCCAGAAAACGACGCGCTTGCTGCGTGAGCATCTTGGCTGGGACAAAGACTATCTGGAGACAACCTTCCAATCTTTGTTCGGCAAGGAAGAATGGCTGCGGCCTTATTCCGTTGAACGTGTCGCCGAGCTTGCCAAAGAAGGGAAAAAGGATCTGGTGATCTTTGCGCCCGGATTTTCTGCGGATTGTGTTGAGACACTGGAAGAGATCAACGAGGAAATCAGGGAAGCTTTTGAGGAGGCGGGCGGCGAGCGCTTCACCTATCTGCCCTGTCTGAACGACCGCGATGATCACATCGATATGTTGGTCGACGTGATCGGCAATGAAGCTCAGGGGTGGCTGCAACGGAATTAAGCATCGCTATTTTTACGCATTGCAAGGATAAGAGCGAATAGAGCAACAAGCACGAGAAGACATTATCCTTTAACGCGGTTTCTTTAATCGTGAGAAACGGGACCAGTTAACTTTAACCCCAAGAAATAATAAGATTATTATGGATAATATTGTTGCAGCAGCACCAGCAAAAATCATGAAATGATAGATGTTCATGCTTTTTCCAGTGTCTTTAAGTTTTTCATTTTCCAATCTGAGGACGATCAGTCGTTTTGGGTTGTCCGCAGCAACTTTTATTGGAATTTGATCTCCCACAGATAGTGAGCGAGCGTTTAAAAAGCTCGCAGAACTCACTGTTTTTTGCTCCCCCTTTGCCGGATGGTCGTATTTTAGATGATAGTCAGTGATCTCTGCAATTTTGTATTGTTCTTCTGAGCGGCTTTCAGCAATCGCACGTGCTTGCGTGCACGGGAGTTTTTGATTCAGTTCAAATTTGAGGAGACCTCCGTCAACGGGTGAAAGTCGGCAATGGTTTTCAATTTCAATAATTTCTGCATTAGTGTTGATATATTCAATATCATCACCGCTTGATGAAAACGAAAACCATGCTCCCATAGCCATTACTGTGAGGCCGAAAGTAACGCCGTGAAACGACCATCGTGCTAGAAATGCTCTGAAGCCGGTGGCTGCTTCGCCAATTTTTCCGCCTTTATTGCTCTCTTTAAGATAAAGAAAGGGAGGACGTTTGTTCGCAGTTTTTGCTGGTGGCCATGCAAACGACGCAAGAACTACAAGGATTGCTGCTGTGATCCCCAGTGACGAGAGTGTTTCATGAGAACCAACTCTTGGATTATCCCCACTTCCGACGGCAATTTTCGTACGATCTCCAATTGCCAGATGATCAATGCGTAACGACACTGACTGGCTAAGCTCGCGCTTATGCTGCTTGCCGTCTGGCCCGATCCATTCGACGATAGCGAAGCGGGTACGATCAACTTTGAATAACCGTTCGGTGGACGTATTTTTTGTGTTTTCCGCCTGTTCACAGGATTCGGCAGGCTGGCTTTTTCTGTCACCTTCTTGTTCCCAAACCAAACTACACTCATCGCGAAAGTCGATAATTTCAGCCTGAACAGTACTTAACGTGAAAAAATTTACGACATTGCCGATGAAGCCAATACTCAGAAATATGCCAAATATAAGAGCTAAAATTCCGAAAGATCCGACATGAGCGATATAGCGCCCAATCCATGTTTTCGGCTGCTTTTTTGAAAAAAGGCCCATAAACGATTTCTCCGGTTAAATAATGAAGTGCGAGTATATCGGTAGTATTTGCCGTAAAATGCAACGTATAAGGCGGCAAATCTAATGCATCCGCGATCCATTCGGGACGGCTTGATCTGCCCCGAGCAAAACGATGTCGCCGTTTCCGTCGGAAAGGCCAAGCGTCAGGACCTCAGACATAAAGGGTCCGATCTGGCGGGGCGGGAAGTTGACCACTGCCATGACTTGTCGTCCGACAAGCGCGTCTACCTCGTAATGCACCGTGATCTGGGCCGATGATTTCTTGACGCCAATCTCATCGCCAAAATCTATCTTTAGTTTATAGGCGGGTTTGCGCGCTTCGGGGAACGGTACAGCCTCAACAATCGTACCGGCTCTGATGTCGACTTTCAGAAAGTCATCGAAAGAAATTGTCTCTGACATTGTGTTTCCCTGTTGCTTGCAGGGGAAGGGATAGAGGGATTCTTTCCATAAAAAAAGCCGCTCTCCATCTCAGGAGAACGGCTATCTATTGCTGACGCTAAGAAAAGGGAGGGATTTCGCGCGCCAGATATAGAGTTCTTAAGCAGCAGTTTTCATTGCTGATTCGGTCATTTCACGAATTTCCGTTACACCTTCGGTGAAGCGTGCGCGGATAATTGCGAAAGCGTCTTCGTTTGCTTTGCGAGCGGATTCGGACAGATCGGTGAAGACTGCAACGCCTTTTTCGAACTGAGCTTTCGCTGCTTCCATGCGTTGCTCAGCGTTTTCAGCCGAGATTGGCGCTGTGGAAGCCTCTTTCATCACTTCGGTCATCTCGGTGATGCTCGTTTGCATAACTTCGATCTGCTTTTTGAAAAGGGACTGGTACCCTTCAGCAGCAACGCGGTTTGCATCGACAAATGCCTGAACGTTTTTCTTTTGAGCTTCGGTCATTGCTTCAGTGTCGAAGCCTGGGATCTGGGCACCTTCGAACATCTTGGTCATGTCGGCGGTTTTCATCATTTCGACGTAGGTGTTTGGATCGAACCAGTTCTTTTCAGTGCTCATTGGATGCTCCATCGGTGAAATTTTGTGAAGGCTGTTTGCCTCTCGATGGAGTATATATGCTGCATTGCAACAAAAACGTCAAGAGAAGTTTGTGTGCGGTGCAACATTTTTTCTACGTGCGGAGTTCGCGACTCCGGTTTGCTGCGGCTTTTACGGTTTTTTGCATGAGCGAGGTAAGGCCAGATTCATCGTTCATTAACTCTACCAAGCCTGCTTCTGTGGTTCCTTTGGGGCTTGTGACATTGATTCTTAGCGTTTCAGCTGTCTCAGAAGATGCCCCAGCGAGGGCCGCTGCTCCAACAATCGTCTGCCGTGCCAAAGCCAAAGCCAATTCAGGAGCCAGGCCCTCTGCTTCGGCAGCGGCGGTTAGAGCTTCAATCATATGAAACACATATGCAGGGCCTGACCCGGACACGCCTGTCACTGCATCCATCTGGTCTTCGCTGTCGAGCCATACAGAAACCCCCACCGAGTCCGTCAGGGCCGTCGCGAGGGCTTTGTCATCCGTGGAACATGCTGCATTGGCAATCAGCGCGGATGCGCCAGCACCAACTGCGGCAGGCGTGTTCGGCATCATCCGGACAACGGATGTTTCTGCACCTAGTAACCCTTCAAAATAGGCGAGAGGCTTACCGGCTGCGATGGAAATGTAGAGTGTATCTGGACTTGCCATGCCTGCGACGGCTGGTAGGGCTGTATCCATCATTTGTGGTTTGACCGCTAGCATAACGGCGCGCGGTGGAGGCCCATCATACGTGCCATTGGTGAGGAGTGTCAGACCGTCAATCGCTTTGAGAGCGTCACTTGGATAAGGGTCGAGAATGATGGTTGCGCGCGGTTCTAATCCGTTGGCCAGCCACCCATCCAACAACGCTCCCCCCATATTTCCGCATCCGAGCAATAGGAATGGTTGCTCTGCGGTAAAAACAGAGAGATCAGTGGAACTGATGGCTTGTTGGTCCGAAGTTGAGGCGGTCAAGAGCAGTCTCCGCGTTGATTTCCGCCCATGCTACGCAGTGAAACGCCGGGAACAAGAGCATATCGCATGTTCCGACCGCCGACCGCATCGCTTCGATCAAATCAAGATCGCAAGGGCTGCGTGATGCAGCCATGGACACCCAGTCTTTGTAAGTGCCATGATCTTCTTTGATACGCAATTCCAGCAATCCGCGATGAAAGTTGCGATTCAAGCTGTCTGCGAGTTTAGAAACTTCGATCCAGCGTTCGCGGGGCGGAGCCAGCGCAAACACACAGCTAATCTCGATGCTGTCATGGTCGGGCAATGTTCTGAGCGTCAGATCGTAATCGCTCCAATCACCCGCGACACGCAAAGTGATAGACCCGTCTGGGTTATGATTTGAAAGGCGCCAGCCATAGTCTTGTGTCGCGCGCTCAACGCTCTCAACCAATAATGGTGATGACAGGTCGGGCGTCTGTGCCCCCCTGCTTACTCCGGTATCCATGCCTGCTCATCCTGCTCTGTCGATCTCGTTTAACGGATCGTTGTTATGAACAGACGATGTGGTAAATAATCTATTAAATCAAGAGGTAATAACCATTTGTGAATGTAGTTTGCTAAATTATTAACGTAGGTATACTGATCACAAGCGGTGAAAAGGACTCGTATTGCCGGAAAAATACCGCCCTAGCGTCGGCTCAGCTTTTTGATTCGAGCGCTGCGAGTCGGGTTTTGAGGGCTTCGTTTTCTTCACGCGCTTTTTGTGCCATCGCACGAACAGCGTCGAATTCCTCGCGGGTGACGAGATCCATATCGGCCAGAAGACGTTCGACACGGCCCCGCACAGCGGTTTCGGCCTCGTCTTTGACGCCCTTTGCCATGCCTGCGGCATTGGTCATCAATTTCGATATATCGTCGAAGATGCGATTATTGGTCTGCATGTCTCTATCCTTGTTTGTTATCTTTATGTGGGAGAGGCACGACGCAGCGCAAGGTACAGCTTGGCGCACCCGCAAAATTATACGTCGAATTATCGGCTTTTATCGTGCTCTTTACTCAGAGCGATTTTGCGATCCGTCCAATTGCGGCTTCGATGTTTTCTAATGAATAGTTAGACTACAAACTCAGTCGATTGACTCAAAAACTAATCCACCTGTTTTGGAAATTTCTCCTGCCAACGCCTCATAAGAACTTGGAAAGAAGACATTGCACTCAAAACTTCTTTAAGAGGAATAACGTCACCACCAATAACATGTAAAGCTTCCACTGGAGTGCTCAGATCATCTTGTGTAATAGTAACATTCTCTAGTCTAAGACTGGATAACCCATTGCTCTTCATGAGCGGTAGCAGATCTTCTCGTGTTTCATATTGCTTTTGAAATCGACCTTCCCCAAGACAATATTCATTTTCATGTGCGTGAAAATCTCTGAGTTCTGAAGACCTTTTGCAACATTTTCTAAATTCCTTCAAAGCTAGCAAAAACTCTTGAGATTCAGTTTGTTTAATTTCCTTCTGAAGTGCGTTTGCCCAGTTTAAAGTCTGAGCCATTCTAATGACGAACAGGATTTCATGATTGGACACGTCCTCAGTTTCGATTTCTTTGCTGGTGTCCCCATCAGTTTGTTGAGGTTTTGCCAAGAATTCTGCATGTCGGCAGGCCTGACCGAACCTTTTTATAACATGAAGCAAACAAATTTCTATTTTAGCCTCATTTTCTTGCGCAGTCATCGATCGCTCCCATGATACGAAATCATGATTGTCTTGACCCCAATAGTTGTCCGATCCGTCCAATCGCGGCTTCGATGTTTTCTAGTGAATTGGCATAGCTAAACCGCAAAAACCCGTCGCCATTCACGCCGAAGCTGGTTCCGGCAATCGTTGCGACGCCTGCCTCTTCCAGAAGGCGGGTTTGCATTGTCTTTGCGTCAATGCCTGTGCCTTCGATATTCGGGAAGGTATAGAATGCGCCGGCAGCATCGGCACAGCGAAAACCGGGCAGGTCATTGAGCATCTTCACAATGGCAACACGGCGCTCGTCAAAGGCTTTCATCATTGTGTCGACGGCATCTTGCGGGCCTTCTAATGCAGCGATACCGGCATATTGCGTGGCGGCATTGACGCAGGAATGAGCGTTTACACAGAACCGTTCGGCCAAATCGATCAGCTTATCGGGCCAAACCGCATAGCCGAGCCGCCAGCCGGTCATTGCATAGGTCTTTGACCAGCCGTCCAAAACAATCAGGCGGTCCCGAATTTCCGGATAGGCAAGAAACGAGACATGCTCACGCCCGCCATAGAGCATCCGGCTGTAAATCTCATCCGACATGATCGCGACATCGGGCCAATCGGCTAATCCTGAAATCAGCTTTTCAACTTCAGCCTTCGGGGTGACACCGCCGGTCGGGTTGCCGGGAGAGTTCACAATGATGAGCCGTGTCTTTGTCGTAATTTGATTGAGGACTTCATCGGCGCTGAAGCCAAAATCACGATTTTCATGCAATTTCATCGGGACCGGGGTTGCCCCGGAATACTCGATCATCGAGCGATAGATTGGAAAACCGGGATCGGGATAGATGATCTCTGTTCCCAGCGCGCCGAACATCAGGATCGAGAAGAACATGGTGGGCTTTCCGCCCGGCATGATCGTGATGTTCTCAGGAGACACCTCTACTCCGCGCCGTTTTGCAATATCGGCGCATACGGCTTCGCGCAGGGGCAGAATGCCTTTCGCGGGAGTGTAGCCATGATGTCCGTCGCGCAGCGCTTTGATCCCCGCTTCAACAATATGATCAGGCGTCGGAAAATCAGGCTGACCGATGCCAAGGTTGATAATGTCTTTGCCTTCCCGCTGTAATTCGGCAGCGCGGGCAAGAACGGAAAAGGCACTCTCTGTACCAAGACGCGAGACGGCATCGGTCGGGATCATATTCAGTCGCTCCGGTTGTTTAGGCTTACCTTAGCTTGCCGTTTTCAACCGCACCAGCGCTGTATCAAGGGCTTGCAGGAAGCGCGAGCGATCTTCTTTCTTAAATGCTGAGGGGCCGCCCATTTGATCCCCGCCGACACGCAGCTCTGCCATGAGGTTTCGTGTTGCGACGGCAGACCCGATGGAGTCTTTCGTGAAAGGCTTGCCCGTCGGTGCGAGCACTGTGGCATCCGCGTTCACGCCGCGCTCTGCCAGCAGAATATCTGCAGTGATAATCACCGATTTCGCATTTGCGCGCTCGGCAATCCAATCATCTGCTGCATCAGGATCAGCGGGAACCACAATTCGTTGAATCAACGGATGATCAGGGATGCGGATACCGCCATTGGACACCACCGTTACCGGAGTGTCGTGGCGGAAGGCGACTTTGTAAATTTCTTCCTTTACCGGACAGGCATCGGCATCGACGAGAATATGCGGAGTGTTTTCGCTCATGTCTCTACCTGTCACCCCCAATACAAACGGGCAAGCCGTTTTCCGGTGATAGGAAGTTGAATTGGAGGAAAATCACTTCAGTCTTATCGTCAGGTAAGCAATGCGAAGGGAACGCCGTTTATGTCCGCTACGATCAAACGTTTTTCGATTCGATCCTCAGCAACTGCGCTCGCCTGTTTGCTGACGTTGAATTCTGCGGTTGGCAATAGCATCGCGAATTGTAACGCGGATGCGATGCTGGTCTTTGATGCCTCGGCGTCCATGGCAGGTGTTGGCAATAGCGTGCTGTCAGTGCCCCGCATTGAAGAGGCGCGCGATGCAGTTCGGGAATCGATGCCTGATATTGCACCCTTTAGGCGGGTCGGGCTGGTGGTCTATGGTCCCGGTCCGGGAGGAACCTGTGACAACATCGACCTGCGTCTTTTGCCGCTCCCGAATGCGGCGACGCAGATTATTGCAGAAGTTGATGCAATCGAGCCGGATGGGGGCACGCCGCTGACCAATGCCGTGCAGGATGCCGCAAACCTGTTGCAAGGCACGGGTAAACCCGGTGTTGTGGTGCTCGTCACAGATGGTGCGGATACGTGCAAAGGGAAACCTTGCGCTTTGGCCTCCAATTTAGCGCGAACCAATGTCACGGTACATGTGATCGGGTTTAGGCTTCCTTTTGATACGCTCGCGTTTTCCGACCACACAACTTATGTCGAAAAAAGTGAACTGACGGCGAATGAGCGAAAGCGCCTGCATACTGAGATCAGGTGTTTGGCGGACAGCACCGGCGGCCAATTCGTGACGGCTGACTCGACTGAAGACCTTGTGACGGCAATGTACGAAGTGATGATTTGCCCGATTATTGGAGAGATTCCAGCACCTAGAGCACCGGATTACTCTCCATGGAAATGGTCGTAGACTTTTTGCGCCATGGCTTTTGAGACACCTTCGACTGCGGCTAGATCGGTGACACCGGCGCGGCTGACGGCTTTTGCAGAGCCGAAATGTGCCAATAATGCGCGTTTTCGGGCGGGACCGACGCCGCTGATTTCATCCAATGGATTGACCATCTGAGACTTGGCGCGTTTGGCTCTATGTGTGCCGATGGCAAAGCGGTGGGCCTCATCGCGTAAGCGTTGCAGGAAATAGAGCGTCGGATCCCGGTGTGGCAGTGCCTTTGGCCGGTGGCCGTCGCGGTAGAACATTTCTTTGCCCGCGTCGCGTTCTTGCCCTTTGGCAACCGCGACAACGGCCACATCTTCAACGCCAAGCTCGCCCAGTGTTTCGAGTGTCGCGGTTAATTGTCCTTGGCCCCCGTCGATCAGGACCAGATCAGGCCAGTTACCTTTTTCGCGGTCCGGGTCTTCTTTCATTAGGCGTGAAAACCGCCGGGTCAGGACTTCGCGCATCATGCCGAAATCATCACCGGGGGTCAGGTCCGTGCCTTTGATGTTGAATTTGCGGTACTGGTTCTTCTGGAGGCCATCCGGTCCTGAAACGATCATCGCACCGACCGCATCCGTGCCCATGATATGTGAGTTGTCGTAGACTTCGATCCGGGAGGGGCGATCATTCAAATCGAATGCATCGACCAATCCGTCGAGCAGCCTTCCCTGTGCGGCGGAATCGGCCATGCGCCGCGCGAGGGCTTCGCGGGCATTTCGGGAAGCATCGGCGACCAATTCGCGTTTTTCGCCCCGTGCAGGCATTGCGAGCGTGATTTTATGTCCTGCGGCCTCGGTTAATGCGGCTTGGAGTAAGTCAATTTCTCCGGGTTCGTGGGAGAGCAGGATTGATTTAGCGGGGGGGCGCGTGTCGTAGAATTGCCCGAGAAAGGCCGCCAAAACTTCTGCTTCGTCCGCATCGGAGGCCAGTCGGGGGAAATAGGCTTTGTTGCCCCAGTTTTGCCCGCCCCGGAAAAAAAACACCTGCACACATGCTTGTCCGTTTTCCATGTGCAGAGCAACCACATCAGCCTCGTCCACACCGCGCGGGTTCACGCCTTGATGGGACTGGACTTGCGTCAGAGCCTTTATCCGGTCCCGAAAGACAGCGGCGCGTTCGTAGTCCATATCCTCCGCTGCCGCGCTCATCTCTGCGGCAAGGCGCTCTTGCACCGACGTTGATTTACCCTCGAGAAAATCGAAGGCTTCGTCAGAGAGTTCTTTGTATTCTTCCGGTGAGACATAATCAACGCAGGGCGCGCAGCATCGTTTGATTTGATACAGCAAACAGGGGCGTGTCCGCCCGTCAAACATCGAGTCATTGCAGGAGCGCAGCAGAAAAGCCTTTTGCAGATGATTGAGCGTCCGGTTCACTGACCCCGCCGAGGCGAAAGGCCCGAAATACCGTCCATCAACTGATTTCGCTCCACGATGCTTTCGTAGGCGAGGGTAATCATGACCGCCTTCGATCAGGATATACGGAAACGATTTATCGTCTCGTAGCAGGACATTGTAACGCGGCTTCAGGCGTTTAATCAGATTGCTTTCGAGCAATAACGCTTCGGTTTCCGTGCGCGTGACAACGGCCACCAGCGATGCAGCGTTAGAAATCATGCGCTGAATGCGCGTCGTGTGGCCCTCGTAACGGGTGTAACTGGCAACACGGTTGCGCAGTGATCGTGCCTTGCCGACGTAGAGCACCTCTCCCTTTGTATCGAGCATCCGGTAGACTCCGGGACCATCGGGCAAGCGCGAGAGATAAGATTTGATGACATCCGGCCCCGTCTCGCGGGCTGCCGGACTTGTGGGCGCATCAATTTCATAGGCCGTGCCTTCCTCTTCAAAGCCAATCGGTGATGATGGCTCAGGCAATGAAGGAGCGTGGTCGGGACGGCGCGCTTTTGTCATAGCACTTCTTATAGAGCGTGTTGCCCCGGAGCTGAATTAGAATTGGAAGCAATTTGTCTGATGAAATTTCAGGGGGTTTTGTGGCTGACTAAAAGAGCATTATTTCTGTATCGAAATCAGTACAATTTATAGGTCAATACCCTAAAATTCTTAACGTTATAGGGTGTTAGCAAATGATGTTATTCCCATTCAATTCGCCTGTGGATAACCCTGTTGGAAACATGAGTGGAAAAGTCGTCTTTCGTGGGAGACTCTAGACTCTTGGCGATTTGCTTAAAAAATATGCACATATGTTAAGCTATTGTTTAATATGAAATAAAACAAATTCAAAAGGTTAAGAAAGTGTCAAAAAGCATTTAATTATGATTCCCGCTGCCAAAATTACGAGTCAAGAATGTTTGTGCAAAACTTTCAAAGTTTTTGTTTCTTTTGATAGGAGTGTACGCTGGACAATTAAAAGATCGCGATGGCTCTAGAATTTGCAGGCACAAACATCGGCGCGTGCGGTATATGCACCGCAGTCATCGCATTTCACGTAGTCCTCGCCTTTGAGTTTTCTATGAACTGTGTTGCGCGCCCGTTCTTCTTCACGGGTCATTTTGGTATCAGCAGCGCGTCCGAGAATGCGAAATGCCATCAGTGTGCCAATGACGATACCACCTGCGATTAGAATTTTCATCAACATGGCGTCTTACTTTCCGTACCGTGCCCACAATGCCCGTTCTTCGACAGCTTCTAACGCTGCTGTCGCTGCACCGGCTCCGGCGGATTCTGCGGCCTTTAAGGTTAATGCCGCGTTAGTGCCGCCTGTTAGCTTTGATAATAGTCCCGGTTTTTTAGGGCTGAACTCACGAATAGCTGTTTCCTCGCCAAAGCGATCCTTCAGTATCGGCACAGCATGGCCAACAGCGTCAGCGATGCCGACATCGACTGCATTCTGGCCAACCCAAACATCTCCTTGAAAGTAATCAATTTCTTCATCTAAGCGATCTTTGCGAGATCCTTTGACCCATGTAATAAAGCGCTCGTGGATTGCTTGGAGGATTGTATCGAGGCGCGCGGCGTCTTCCGGTTTTTCCTCGAGGAATGGGTCCATCAGCGATTTGCTGTTTCCGGCGGTGTGTACCCTGCGTTTTACGCCAATTTTCTCAATTGCGTCGACAGCGCCAAAGCTGGCTGAGATAACGCCGATAGAGCCAATGACCGTGTATTCATCGACAAAAATCTCATCCGCAGCGCAGGCCAGCAAATATCCGCCTGAGGCCGCGATGTCTTCGCAGAAAGCAAAAACCGGAATTTCTTTCTCATCCGCGAGCCGCCGGATTTGTCGAGCAATCAACCCGCTTTGCGACGGGGAGCCGCCCGGTGAGTTGATAATCAACGCGACGGCTTTTGTCCGTTTTGATGCGAACGCAGCGTCAATCGATTTTTCCAACGGGGCGTGCGAGATGGACTGCGAGAACCGACCACCCATGCCGATGGCACCATACAATCTAATGACCGAAACCTGTGGCCCGCGTTTGAACCAGTTTATCGGATTCCATTTACTTTTCTTCATGAGATGCAGGTAAGGGAAGCTGTTCGGCAGAACAAGAGCCTCTCATATATCTTGTGTAATAATCGCGACATCTTCGGGCTTCAAATTCAGACCTGCAAGCTCGGCATAAAGGGCAATCAGTGTCTCTGCATCTGTATGAGAGCTTTCCAAAGCAAAACTTGCCAGATGATCCATTTGCATCCGTTCTAATGCTTGTTCTGTTTGTCCGATCTCGCTGCGGGCACGTTCGCTCAATGCTAGTGCGATGTTTTCAATGCCTGATTTAAGAGAGCGCCGTAGCGTACGAAGAGGTGTAATCGCTGCAGTTTGCCACGCATGAGAGAATGTAACGGCTTCCTTCATGGTCGTTGCAGAAATGGATCGGCCTTTCGCGCCGGACCAGAGACACCAGAGCAGCAGGGGTACATCAGCGCCATCCCGGTCTTGCAGCCGTAGAAAGGCTTCGCGCGCAACCTCGCGGTTATAAATTGACAGGGCAAATGCCCAAAAGTGTTCTGCCGCTTTCTTCTCTGTCATGCCTCGGTTATAACGCGGTCTTTCAGCGCAAGAACCCTCTTTGATACCCGGATAGCAGAATGAACGAAAATCATAACAGGGCTGATATAGAGGCGCGTTATCAAATGCTGCGAGAAGAACACCGCGCGCTTGATGATGAAATTTCTGGTGGAACGCTTGGACCAATCCGTGATCAGCTCGCTCTTTCCCGCATGAAACGGCGGAAACTGGCGCTGAAAGACGAGATAGAGCGGCTCTATGATCTGCTTCACCCCGATATTATTGCATAAGAGAGACGAAGCCTGTGACGAACACAAACACGCCTCTTGTGGGGATCGTGATGGGAAGCCAATCAGACTGGCCCACCATGAAAGCGGCGGCGGATATGCTGAATGAGCTTGATGTGCCTCATGAAACGAAGATCGTTTCTGCGCACCGCACGCCGGATAGAATGTTTGCATATGCGGAGAGCGCCGCAGAACGTGGCTTGCGCGTCATTATTGCGGGTGCGGGCGGGGCGGCCCATCTACCGGGGATGATTGCAGCGAAGACCATTGTGCCGGTGCTTGGGGTTCCAGTGCAAAGCCGGACGCTTTCCGGTTTGGATAGCTTGCTCTCTATTGTTCAGATGCCAAAGGGTGTGCCGGTGGGGACGCTTGCGATTGGCGAGGCGGGAGCAGGGAATGCGGGTCTGCTCGCGGCTCAGATTATTGCGGTGACTGATCCGGCTCTTGCAGAGCGTCTGTCTGAGTGGCGTGAAGCACAAAGTGCGTCGGTTGCTGAGACGCCGGTATGAATATTGTGCCGACAGGGGGTACGCTCGGGATTCTCGGGGGCGGGCAACTGGGGCGGATGCTGGCGATGGCAGCGGCGCGCCTTGGCATTGATGTCCATATTTATGCTCCCGAAGAAAACAGCCCTGCGGCAAAGGTATCGGCGGCGTTTACATGTGCGGGATATGACGATGCGGAGGTTTTGCGTGCTTTTGCGCGATCCGTTGATGCTGTGACAACGGAATTTGAAAATGTTCCGGCTAAGACATGCGATATTCTTGCTGAATTTGTTCCCGTGCGGCCTCATGCGCGCGCGTTGGAGATTGCGCAAGACCGCGTTGCGGAAAAGTCTTTCCTGAATGATCAAGGCATCGGCACGGCTGGGTGGCGGGCTGTTTCGAATTTGGATGATTTGCACGAAGCGGTGGAGGCTTTGGGCTTGCCCGCGATCCTCAAAACCAGACGGCTTGGGTATGACGGTAAAGGGCAAATCCGTCTTAAAACCTCCAGCGATGTGGAGGCTGCCTTTGAAGACATGAAGGCCGCACCCTCTATTCTTGAAGGTTTTGTTGCTTTTGAGCGTGAGATCAGTGTGATCGTTGCGCGGGGCGTGGACGGGTCGATGGTTTGCTATGATCCGGGTGAGAATGTTCATGAGGATGGTATTCTTCGCCGCACCACCGTTCCTGCAAACATATCCGGTAGCGCGCATCAAGCGACGTTGGAAATTGCGCAAAAGATTGTGGAACAACTCGATTATATCGGCGTCATGGGCGTGGAGATGTTCGTTCAAGCGGATGGCTCTATTCTCGTGAATGAGGTTGCGCCGCGCGTGCACAATACCGGTCATTGGACCTTGGAAGGCTGTGCCATTAGCCAGTTTGAGCAACATATCCGCGCGGTATGCGGATGGCCGCTCGGGTCGGTGGAGCGGCATTCAGACGCTGTGATGACAAATTTGCTTGGTGCGGAGGCCGATGATTGGCAATCGCTGGCCAGTGACGCACAAGCGGTTCACCTCTATGGTAAGGGAGCTGCACGCCCCGGACGGAAGATGGGCCATGTCACGAGCCTGTCGCCGAAGACGTGATTTTTTAGATGCAAGGCCGTGTCTGACTGCGTTTAACGCCGCCCCGGAAAACCAACTGGCAGAGTATCGGGCGTGGTTTTCGTCCCCGGTGCTTTCATGCGGCTGAGAAGAGCGCGTGGGCCTGCAAGAGCGAGTTTAGCAAGAGGGTTGTTCCGCGCCATCGCTTTTACTTTCTCGATCCGCATCACGTCGTCAATGCGCCGATCCAGAAAACGCCAAGTCGCCTCTTTATCCAGTGACGTGTCCCCAAGCCAATAAAGCAGCGTGGCGGAGTAAACACCAGAGAGTGTCATGCGCTTTGTGTACCAGTTGTAATCTGTTGAGGTGTCGCCGACGGCGGTCCAGATCGCATCTGCCGTGCCCCATGTCAGTCTCGCGCCTTCTGCGGTGTTGAGCGGCAAGGCAAACAACGCTGCGGCACGCCGCACGGCGTCCTCATATTCGCCAGCGATTTCCAATCGGATGCGGACCGCTTTTGCTATCTTCTCTCGCATCCGCAGCACATCAGCGTTTTTGTTTACCTGTTCGAGCATACGGCCATCGTCACGGCGGTGCGATTCTGCGGCCAGATCGATGGCCCCGCGCGGAAACGCCATTTTTGTTTCGGCAGGATCGACATCGGCTTCTGAGATCGCATTGCGGAGCAAAGTCTCTGACCATCCGTCGAACGCAACATTCGGGAGCGCCGCATCAAGCACTGAATCTCGGGTTTTGTGCAGATAATCGGGCATTTTCGCGCTTGATCCAGCCTGAGAGGTATTTTCTTCACGCTTATCCGGCATTTTTTGCTCCAACGATTCGACAAAGACGCAGGCCATTGATATAGAGCGCGTCTCGAATTTATCCGTCATGTGGCCCATTCGCGGTTGTCATGACGCTAACGCACTCGAAGGGTGGTGAAAACCGTGCAGGTTTTGGTCCGTGATAACAATGTCGATCAGGCGCTTAAAGCCCTGAAAAAGAAGATGCAGCGTGAAGGTGTCTTCCGCGAGATGAAATTGCGTCAGCATTACGAAAAGCCGTCCGAGCGTCGCGCTCGTGAACGCGCAGAAGCAATTAGACGCGCTCGTAAGCTGGCCCGTAAAAAGGCACAACGCGAAGGCATGTAGATGCCTCCAGCAGCCAATTTTCTGGTTGCCGATTGATAGAAAAGAAAAGCGGCGCATCCTTAAGAATGCGCCGTTTTTGTTGCTGGAAACGCTCCGAAGTTATCAAAACGCCGGTGCATCTTGATGAGGTACTGAGCAAAAAAGCCTATACCTCCGAATATAGGATATATTTCAGTCCTGTAGCTGCAATTCTCCAGCTGAGCTGCGCCCGCGACGGTCTTCGACCATCTCGTAGCTGATTTTCGCATTATCATTTAAAGTTCTGAGGCCAGCCGCCTCCACCGCAGAAATGTGTACGAAAACATCATCTCCGCCTGTATCCGGCTGAATAAAACCAAAACCCTTGTCGGGGTTGAACCACTTAACCGTCCCGGTAGCCATTGCAGTCGCTCCATTCGAATCAACGTCAAAAATGCTGTCGCACCCTACTTTCGTAGGCCCCCACGCGATGCTTCAGCGGCCTTACAGCGAATATTTTAATAGCATGATACGCGATTGTTAGCGACGGCTTTCTCGTTCCGCATGATTGACGTGGCAATTTGTCATGATTGATGCCTCTAGAGAATAAGCCCCATTACGATGCATCCAAGCCCCATCGCAGCAATGCCTACTGCCGCCATGTTGATCGCGAGCAAGACCTGCATTTGGGCTTTGGCGCTCTCTGGGTCGCCCGCGCGACGAATGGCTAAGGCTCGCCAAATGCACCAGCCAAGCATGAGCAAGCCGATGATAGCGAGGGCACTTCCTACCCAGATTAATCGAGCCATATCGTCCTCAAGCTTTGATCTGTTATCTGCATAGCTTTCGCTGTTTCACAGCGACCTATGTGCCAGTGTCCGTGAGCCGGGATGCAATCTCTTCCGCCAGTGTTGAAATTGCATTGGAATGGGCCGCAGCGAGAGATTTATATCCTGCACCATCAATAGGAATACGGTAGGCGAAACTGTCTTGCCTGTCAGTGTCACTGCCAGTGCGGACGATGCGATACTGTCCGGTGAATTCGAGAGAACCACCGCTTAAATCGCCGATCATCCGATCAACGGCAACATCAATACGAACGGCGGGAGAGACACTGGCAGGCCAAGGTTCTGCGACAATGGGTGCGTCAGTGCTTTGTTTGAGTGCGGCGACAAAAGTGCGGGTTGAGGCACGTGCCGGTTCATCTGCCCACCGATGATCGTCAGATAAGAAAACGGAACCATCCTCTGCTAGCGACGCTACTTGTTGCGCCCGTGCATAAAGTGGCAGGGCCAGTTCCCGAACGGCTATTGTGCCGCCGGTATATTCGGCACTCGCTTTCACATCCGGCGTGGGCAATAGATAATAGATTGGCTCTGGCGTTGTTGCGCAGCCACTCAGCGCCGCAAGCCATGCAATCATACCAAGACTAGAAAGGCGCATCTTTATTTTCCCAACAACAGTGAGTTCGGACGGCGTTCGACAGTTGAGGCCAGTGCCGTGATTGCGCGGGCTGCATCGCGCACTTCGCGCAAAGCGGTCGCCGCTTCATAGTTCAGCTCTGATCCAACATCGACGGATGATAAGACCGAGTCCGCTGTTTCAGCGACAGAGATAAGTTTGGGAATCATGACCGCAAGATTTTGCGATAATGTCTGAAAGGATTGACCTGCCTGCGCGACCGAGACGAGCGCACCATTCACATTGGTTGCTGTGCCGCTTTGACGGAGTTCGATGACCAGTGACCGAATCTGATCGAGGGCCGCCGTGATGGAGCCGGGAATTTGCTCTGCACCCGGCGCACGCAAAATGCGGTCGGCATCCTGCATAACCAATGTGGTTGATGCGAGCAGCCCTTCGATGGGCATTGCATTTGCTTTCTCGGCCAGTTCGGTTAGGCGAAGTGAAAGCAGCGGCACACCTTCGACTGCACCGCTGAAGCTCTGGGCCGCGCCTTGTGCGGCGACGAGAGCATCTGATAGTTTTTGCGCGGTGTCTGCACGTTGAAGGTCAACCATCAAGGCGCGCGCGGCATTCAATGTATCGGCCAGGGCTTGCGGTGCTTGTTGTATGCCTTGGCTCGCCACCAATGCGTCTGCATCGTCAATCAACGCCTTTACGGAAAGGAGCAGGTCATTGAGCGGGAGTTTTTCGACATTGGCCGCGATGCCATTGAGGCGGGCAATAAGTTGCGGTGTTTCCTCTGCCGCTGCTGCAAAGGCTGTTGCCGCGTCCCTTGCGGCTTTCAGCGCATCAGAGAGGTTTTCGGCTGCACCTGCATCTTTTAGGTCCACCAACAGGGCGCGGGCGGCGTCTAAGGTATCCGCCAAGGCTTTCGGGGCGGCTTGTATGCCGTCACTGGCAACGAGACTGTCTGCGCTTTCCACAAGGCTTGTTGCAGCGCGGACCAAATCTTCGAAAGGCAGTTGGTTTATATTGTCTGCAATGCCGGTCATGGTTTGAACCATGCCGGGGATATTTTCCGAGGCAGCGGTTACGCGATTGGCCGCTTCTTGTGACGCCAAGAGAACGGCTTGAAGGGTTTTCGCTGTTTCAACCTCGCGCAACCCCTCAAGGATTTCACGAAGGGCTGTTATGCTGGCATTAAGGTTTGCGGGAATTTCAGTAATGCCTTCAGCCGTAACAACTTTATCTGCATCTTCCAGCAATGTCGTAGCGGCGGTGACCAAATCAGTGATCGGTACGTCAGCGAAGTCGTCTGACAGGCTGGTCGCGGACGTGATTAGCGCCGGTACACCAATTGACATTGTGGTGAAGGCTTGCGCCGCCGTGCTCGCGTTCTCAAGAGCGGTAACCAAAGCCTTCGCTGCGCCTGCCGCCTGTATCTCTTCCATAACATCGCGGATTGCAGTGAGAGTTGCGGCAAGGTCTTTCGGTGCGGCCTCTAAAGCAGGATCGCCGACGATGTTTCGTGCATCTGCCAAAAGACCATTAAGATTGAGTGGTACTGATTTAGTCTCGTCAGAGCTTGCCAGCACATTCAGGTTTCGCAAAAGCTCTGTTGCCGAGAACATCATCTCTTCGATTGGAAGACCGTTGATGCGGTTTAACACACCCTCAGCCGATGCCGTAAAATCCTCTAAGTCCGACGGAACACTTGGCAAACGCGGATAAGGTGACGCCAGTTCATCAAGCAAAGCGATTGGAGCGTCCGGTTGTTCCACCAACTCGACAAATAAAGCGCCGGTTAGAAGGCTTGCGCTCTTTAACTGCGCGCGCAAACCCCGCCGGACACCCTGTTTAATGAATTCAATCGAATCTTCGCGTTGGATGGTTCCGACTCCCAAACGAGCCGGGATAATCACAATCGTCACGATCAGCGAGATATCTGTCTCACGTTCTCCATTAGCATTGAGGTTTGCTGCAACATTGATGACTTCGCCGACGCGCAGGCCACGATATTCGACAGGAGCACCAATTTGTAGGCCACGAACAGATCCCTCAAATTCGACGGTAAACCGCAATTGTGATGAGGGATCGTCATTGAATATGCTGCTGCGCGCTTGTTCTTCGCTGTCGTAAAGGACGAAAGATTGTTGTTGCTCGGCAGGTGTTCCATCTGTTGTCACATTGTCGAAGGATACGCCGCCTTGTAAAAGCGATGCGAGGGAATCGACTTTAAGCTTTGCGCCATCAGCGCCGAGTTCAACGGCAATGCCTGAAAAATTCCAGAATCGTGTGCCTGAAGTGATTAAGCGGTCATAAGGCGCATTGATGAAAATACTGAAATCAACGCGCTCGCCATCTGCTGAGAGTTCTTTGCTCTCAATTTTACCGACTTCAATCCGCTTGTAGAGGATTGGTGCGCCGACAACCATCGACCCCCCGTCACTGGCGCGGAGGCGGAATCTCGTGCCTTTGTCGCTGGGTTTCGCGAGTGGAGTCTCGGTGAGTGCAGTATAGCGTTTTAGCGGTGTTCCGGTCTGACCATTCCAAGAAACTTCCATATGCGGGCCGGAGAGCACTGTCTCAAGGCCCGTAATGCCGCGTGCGCTGACTTGGGGGCGGACAATCCAAAATCGGGCGGATTCGTTTAGGTATGGTGCAAACTCACGTTCAATTCGAACGGAAGCCCGAACATCTTTCAAGCCTTCAGTGAAACCGATGTCTTCGATAATGCCGATTTCGACATCTTTATGCTTGAGAACAGTTTTACCGACTTCAAGGCCGGATGCACTTTCAAGGATAACCTGAATTAAAGGTCCGCGACTTGACCAGTTGGACCAAGCGATCCCAAGCGAAATCGCTAAGGCGATTATGGGAGCCAACCATACAAGGGAAGGGCGCAGTCTGCGATGATCCTCGCGGATTGGCTCTGCTATCCGGTCGGTATCACTCATGGTTGCTCGTCTCGTTCATGGAATCCCATATCAATCTTTGGTCGAGGCTTTGCGCCGAAAGCATTGTAAAAATAACAGATAGCGCAAAGCTGATCGCAGCAACGCCCGGATTTACACTCGCAACAAAATTAAGCTGAATCAGGGCAGCAAGTATCGCGACAACAAAAACGTCAATCATCGACCAGCGACCAATAAATTCTGTTATTTCATAGAGATGAAGGCGTTGGTACGGATTTGATTGCCATCTCCCCCGGATGCTGGCCAATAGTAAGCCAATCACGGCAAATTTTGCCAATGGAACAACGATACTGGCAACACCAACGACGAGTGCGACGAAATACGACTTGTACTCGATCAATTCAATAACGCCACCGATAATGGTGCTTTTTTGCTCGGTTCCGAATGTGTTGGTAATCAGCATCGGGTAAAGATTGGCGGGGATAAAAAAGATCATCCCTGCGATCAGCCATGCGAGCGTTTTTTGAAAACTTTGCGGGTCACGACTATGCAGCGCCGCGCCGCAGCGCTGACAAATCTCGCGCGGATGTTCCACGAGTCCGCATGTTGTGCAAGCGATCAAACCGGCTTTGCGGGCCGTTAAGCCTGCGTATGTTTTCCGAGGGTTTGCCAAATTGTCCATCTACAAAAGTTGTGATTTTCCAATAATAGAACGAGCACAATGGCGGTAAGCATCCAAAATGCCGGGCCGAGTGACACTTGCGCGATGCCAGCAATCTTTACCAACGCGACAACGACGCCGATGATAAAAATTTCCGCCATTGACCACGGTTTCAGTATGTTTGCGAAGCGAAATGCCCTCGCGGCTCCCTGATAAGGCGCTCGACCGAAGCGTAAGGGCCACAGTGTATAGATGAGGGCAGAAGCCCGCATAAACGGAATCACGATAATAAAAGCGGCCACGACCAAGACAAGTGGAGTCGTTAATCCCCCTCCAAAAGCCGAGACTGCATCGATGAGAGTGGCACTTTGTCGTGTGCCGCCACCGTCAAGCTGAATGAAGGGAAAAAACAGCGCGCCGGCGATCAAAATGGCATTTGTAACCGCCGAGGCGAGGAGCCGGTCTATGGCGTTCGGACGACTCGATGCCAATTTTGTACCGCAGCGGGCACATCGGAGACGCTCGCCTTCGGAAATCTGTCTTGCCGCATGGAGCAAATCGCAATTCGGACAGGCAATCAGCTCAGAAGGGTCGATTGATGCGGTATTCAAAACCTTCCCTTCACTCTGAACAAGAGCCGGTGCTTACTTTACCGGCTCATCCACCCGATTATACACATCCTCGAACCGGACGATATCATCTTCGCCAAGGTAGCTGCCAGATTGAACTTCCACCATCGAAAGTGGAACCTTACCGGGGTTTTCGAGCCTGTGCGTCGCTCCAAGCGGAATATAGGTTCCTTCATTCTCGGTCAGCAACAAAACTTCGTCATTGCGTGTGACTTGAGCCGTGCCTTTGACGACAATCCAGTGCTCTGCGCGGTGATGGTGCATTTGCAGCGACAAAGCGGCTCCCGGATTGACGCAGATATGCTTGACCTGATGGCGCTCGCCAATGTGGATGCCTTCGTAAAAGCCCCAAGGACGATAACAGCGCTTACCCGTATTGTGTTCTTCACGTCCTTCTTTGACGAGGCGTTCGACGATCTTTTTGACATCTTGCGCCCGGTCCTTGCGGGTTACCAGCATCGCGTCCGGTGTTGAAACAATGACCAGATCGTCAACGCCAACAGCAGCAATCAGCTTGTCTTCAGAGCGGATATAGCACCCGCCCGATTCCTCGGTCATCACGTCGCCGACAGTCACATTGCCATCGCCGTCTTTGTCGCCAACTTCCCAAAGCTGTCCCCAAGAGCCGATATCCGACCAGCCAAGGTCACACGGCGCGACGGCGGCGCGGTCACTTTTTTCCATAACGGCGTAGTCAATGGAATCAGAGCGGCATTCGAGGAACGCGGCTTCATTTGGACGGACAAAATCTAGGTCAGTCGATGCTTCGGCCATAGATTTGCGGCATTGGGCAAGAATATCCGGTGCATGGCGCTCCAGCTCTTCAAGATACCGGTCAGCTCTGAAGAGGAACATTCCTGCGTTCCAGCGGTATCCGCCATCAGCTAAAAAACCTTCAGCGGTTGCCAGATCGGGTTTTTCGATGAATTTCTCGACATTTTTTACGTCGGGAGCCACGTCCGTTGAGCCAACACGGATATAACCGTATCCGGTGCTCGGGCTGTTTGGTTCAATTCCGAACGTGACGAGATATCCGTCGCGCGCAGCAACGGCGGCACGATCTACTGCAGCATGAAATGCCTCTGTATTGGCAATCATATGATCCGCAGAGAGCACCAATAACAACGCATCGGGTGTGTCAGCGTGAAGTGCCGCCAAAGCAACAGCGGGTGCGGTGTTGCGTCCGGCTGGCTCCAGGATAATGCCGCCGTGTTGAATGTTGGACTCTTGCAGTTGAGCCGCAATCAAAAACCGATGGTCTGAGTTGCAAAGCATGACCGGTGCGGCGAATCGCGCAGCATCGTCAACGCGGGCCACGGTTTCTTGCAGCATTGTCTGCTCAGAGAGCAGAGGCAGCAACTGTTTTGGGTAGAGGGCACGAGACATGGGCCAAAGGCGCGATCCTACGCCTCCGCACAAAATAGCGGGAATAATATTGGTCATGTCTCTGCTCCGAATTTCGTCTTTGAGTGCAGAGTAAGTCGGCATGGTAACGGAGATGTAAACAAGGCGTCCACTTTCGCAGATGCCTTGTTGTTTTTTCGTACCTTTAAGCGATTTACGGTCTTGTTGCGATAGCAGCGGCGGAAACGACACTGTTAAGAGTTGGAACCAACTGCGTAACGAAGCGACTCCAGTTCGTAATTGCGCGCGGCATGACCAGAACATAATCATCCGGGCGCATCTGAAACATGGTCATTGCTGCCGTATTTGCCAGATTTCGACCGTCAAAATGGAAAATAAAAGATTCAACACTTCCGGCGACGCTGGATTTTACGCGAACAACATAGACGCGAGACGGATCGCCGGTAATCGGTGCAATGCCATTCCCGCCGAAAATTGCTTCAGCAAGCGTAAAGTGACGGTCAAATGGCAAATTGATTGTCTGCTGACTGCCGACTTCACCTGCAAGAAAGATATGGTCTTGCTCTTCGACGCCGAGATCAATGCGTGCGCGCGCCAGATCGCGACCGGCATTTTGTTCGTTTAAGTCGGCTGAACGTTGGGCTAATTCTGCTGCGCGGTCACTGCGTGTGCCATCAAGTTCTGCTAAAGCAAGCTGACGCGCAGCGCGTTGTTCACCGGCCTCTGCTAAAACAAGTTGTCGTGCAGCGCGTTGTTCACCTGCCTCTGCTAAAGCAAGTTGTCGTGCAGCACGTTGTCCGCCAGCCTCCTCTAGAGACAATTGCCGTGCGGCCCTCGCTTCTGCCGCAGCTGCCCGCGCTTCGGCATCGCGCGCTCTGGCTTCGGCTGCGTCTAAACGGGCTTCTTCACGGTCACGACGGGCTGCATCGAGTTCAGCGCGGGCATCCGCTTTTTCTGCAATTTGCACATTAAGGCGGGCAATTTCAAGTTGTTGCTCGGTAAAGAGCGCATTCTGGCGAGCAATTTCAGCCGCTTCAGCGGCACGTTGATCTTGCAAATCAGCCCTGCGTTCTTCTGCTTCAAAGCGCTCTTGCGCGCGTTGAGCTTCCTCTCGCTCAAATTCTGCCCTTCGCAATGCAAGGACATCACTGGAAACAGCGGCGGTCGCATAAGTGTTTACAAGTTCATCAAAAATCTGAATCTCATCTTCATCACGGAGAAAAACGTCATAACCATAAGTATGGCGAAGGATATCATGTCCCGGAATGGAATAGTTCTGGCCGTCGCGACGAAGAACAACAATCTGCCTCCGTGCATCTGTGTCAATACCGCTGGAATTTTGGAGATAGACATCTCGTAATGTAATCGGTGTGCTGGTGATTGGCACAAATGAGGTAGGTTGACCCGGCGAAGAAAGCAGAACTTTTTGACTTTCGAAGCCCGTTACTGTCGCTGATGCATTAGAAGAGAGTCTGGCATCTCTGAAGCGGTCGGCGATTATTTGTCTCGCTCCAGAAACAGTTTGGCCGAGAACGTTCACTTCACCCACATCTGTCAAAAAGATATTGCCAGCGTAATCAACTGTTGTATCTCGTTGAAACGCTCTTGATGCGCCTGTCTCGGTGACAGCTTCAACGGTAACAGTGAAGATGTCACCTACGCCGATACGATATGGCCGTGCCGGACTAGGGGGCGGGTTGCGCAAATCATCCGTGCCAGTGAAGGTGCTTACGTTTTCAGACACCTGCGCAATGAGAAAAGAACCATCCGATTCGCCTAGTGTTGAGGCGCGTATGATTGGCGCATTCCCGACAAAGGCGGAGCTAAGTTGGAGATTTTTCGGCGTTTCGCGCGGGGTATATTTCCAAAGTTTGTTCGCTTCTAACGCTGAAGAAGGTGTTAGATCGACGACTTTGAAATTGTATGAATCGTTTTTGAAATCAACGAGTAACGGCGAAGACGGAACAAACTGCGTTGGATAAATGGCCTGACAACCGGTAACAGCAATAAGCAGCGCTGCAGGTACGAGGGCCGATTTCAAAAAGCTCATGTGTATACCACCAGATAAGATGCAGACGAGACTCGCCAGCGTTAAGACTAAATTAACCTTACGGCTAAGGCGGCGCAACAACTACTCCGTATACTGTTCATCTAATGAAGACGTGTTGTTCCGAAGCTGCGCTCGCAAGGGATCGTGTCTTTTTAGAGGTCTTTATGAGTGACGGTGGATTACAAGCCTTGACCTGAGTAACGACCTTGGCGATGCAGAGATATATCCATCATCCGCCGCGCAGGAGTTTACGCCATGAATGTGATGACTGAAACAAAATCTGCCGCCGTCGTATTTGACTGGGCCGACCCGTTTCTCCTAGAGGATCAACTCTCGGATGATGAGCGTATGATCCGCGATTCTGCTGCTGCGTATGCTGCAGATAAGTTGCAGCCACGAATTATAGATGCTTACGAAAATGAAACGTCTGCCCCTGAAACGTTTCGGGAAATGGGCGAAATGGGCCTGCTTGGGATTACAGTACCCGAGCAATATGGTGGGATCGGCGGAAGCTATGTTTCCTATGGCCTAGTAGCCCGCGAGATCGAGCGTGTTGATAGCGGTTACCGGTCGATGATGAGTGTTCAGTCGTCTTTGGTGATGTATCCGATCCATGCTTACGGGTCCGAAGAGCAACGGATGAAATATCTGCCGAAACTGGCCACGGGCGAGTGGATTGGGTGTTTTGGACTGACCGAGCCGGATGCCGGCTCAGACCCCGGCGGCATGAAGACGCGCGCGAAGAAAACCGACAGCGGCTATGTGCTGAACGGGTCGAAGATGTGGATTTCGAATGCGCCGTTTGCCGATGTCTTCGTCGTCTGGGCGAAATCCGAGGCGCATGACGGCAAAATCCGTGGCTTTATTTTGGAAAAGAGCATGAAAGGCCTTAGCGCGCCAAAGATCGGCGGAAAGCTGTCTTTGCGTGCGTCCACCACCGGCGAGATTGTAATGGATGGCGTCGAAGTCGGTGAAGACGCTCTACTACCGAATGTCGAAGGGCTGAAAGGGCCTTTCGGGTGCCTTAACCGTGCCCGCTATGGCATTTCGTGGGGTGTGATGGGTGCAGCGGAAGATTGCTGGCATCGCTCGCGCCAATATGGTCTTGACCGCAAGCAATTCGGCAAGCCGCTGGCGCAAACGCAACTGTTCCAGAAAAAACTGGCGGACATGCAAACCGAGATCGCACTTGGTTTGCAAGGCAGCTTGCGTGTCGGGCGATTGTTTGATGAAGGGCGGATGGCGCCCGAGATGATCTCTATCGTTAAGCGCAACAATTGCGGCAAAGCCCTCGATATTGCCCGCCAAGCCCGTGATATGCATGGCGGCAACGGCATTCAGCAAGAATACCAAGTCATGCGTCACGCGCAAAATCTTGAAACGGTGAACACGTATGAGGGCACGCATGATGTTCATGCGCTGATCCTCGGACGGGCGCAGACTGGTCTTCAGGCGTTTTTCTAAGATGAAGCTCGCCCTTTTTCAGACTGAACCTCAGGCGGGCGGCGTATCTGAGGCCCTCAGGAATCTCAATAATGCAACCCGCACAGCGGGAGGGCATACGTGCGATTTGCTGATTACCCCCGAGATGTACCTGACCGGATATGATATTGGTGTGGAAACCGTACAGTCAGCAGCACTGACGCTCAGCGGACCGACCATGCAAGAGGTGTCCGATATTGCCAAGCGCTGGGGTGTTGCCTTGTTGGTTGGTTTCCCTGAACGGGATGGCGATGCGGTTTATAACTCGGTGCGGCTGTTTGATCGCACCGGCGAGCATGTGGCGCTCTATCGTAAAACGCATATGTGGGGCGAAGTTGATCGCTCGCAATTCTCGCAAGGGGAATCTCTATCCGAAGTTGTGGACTTCCTCGGATGGAAAATTGCGCTTGCGATTTGCTATGACATCGAGTTCCCGGAAGTGACGCGAGCTTATGCGCTCGCCGGGGCCGAAGCCGTGTTTGTGCCAACCGCTGCGATGAAACCGCATACGACTGTTGCGACTCAGATGATCCCGTCGCGCGCCGAAGAAAATGAGATTGTCGTGGCCTATGCAAACTACATCGGATCAGAAGGCCGCACGCAGTATTTCGGCCATTCCGTTGTTGCAGGACCGGATGGTGAGGTTATCGCAAGCGCGAAAGAAGAAGACACGCTTGTTATTGCCGAGTTGGACAAGCAGGCATTCCACGGCAGGCGCGCTGAGATCAGTCATCTGCGGGACAGACGTGCGGATTTATACGGGGATTAAAACTATGATCCGATCACGCCTGTGACCGAGCCTCAAATTACTCTTTTCGGGCCGGATTTTCCTTTTGCGTATGATGACTGGCTCGCGCATCCCGATGGGATTGGATCAATCCCTGCAGAAGCACATGGGACCGAGGTTGCGATCATCGGGTCCGGGATTTCCGGTTTGGTCTGTGCCTATGAGCTGATGCGAATGGGCCTCAAGCCTGTCGTTTACGAATCGGGTCAGTTCGGGGGACGCTTGCGCTCGCAACCTTTTGAGGGTGCGGATGGCGTGATTGCTGAACTCGGTGGAATGCGCTTTCCGCTCTCCTCGCAATGTTTTTGGTCCTATGCTGATAAGCTGGGGCTGGAAGCGCAGGATTTCCCTAACCCGTTGACGAAGGCCGCCGGATCGACGGTTATCGATATTGAGGGTCAATCTTATTACGCCGAAACTGCAGCCGACTTGCCTCAGATATTTCAAGAGGTCATGCGAGCTTGGGATGATGCGCTGGAAGAGGGCGCAAATTTTTCTGCGTTGAAAGCGGCCATTCGTGCGAAAGATCCCAAACGTGTGCGGGAGATTTGGGAGCCGATTACGCGGGCTTGGGATGAGCGCTCGTTCTATGATTTTCTGACGACATCGGAAGCCTTTGCCAAGCTGTCTTTCCATCACCGAGAGGTGTTCGGGCAGGTTGGTTTTGGAACGGGGGGATGGGATTCGGACTTCCCGAATTCGATGCTGGAAATCCTGCGCGTGAATGCGACCGAGCAAGATGATGATCAACGGTATATCGTCGGCGGTGTCGAGCAACTGCCGCAAGGTCTATGGCGGCGCGTGCCCGAAAAGATGGCGCATTGGTCTGCCGGAACGAGTCTATCGTCGTTGCATTGCGGGGCAACAAAAGCCGGCGTCACTAGAATATTCCGTGGCACGGGGGATCGTCTTGCAGTGACCGATCAATGGGGGCGGATGCGGAGCTATGACGCCGTTATTGCGACCTGCCAAAGCTGGTTGCTGACCACTGCAATCGAGACGGAAGAAAATCTTATCGGGTCGAAGCTGTGGCAAGCGTTGGATCGGACCCGCTATATGCAATCATCAAAAACGTTTGTGATGGTGGACCGTCCATTCTGGAAAGACAAAGACCCCGAGACGGGGCGCGATACGATGTCGATGACTCTGACGGATCGGCTGACGCGCGGGACATATTTGTTCGATAATGGACCGGACAAACCGGGTGTCATCTGTCTGAGTTATTCATGGATGACCGATGCGAATAAGATGCTGCCTTTGCCGGTGGAAAAGCGTGTGGAATTGGCGCTGTCGGCTCTGTCAAAAATCTATCCCAAGATTGATATTGCAAGTCATATTATTGGTGATCCGGTTACCATCAACTGGGAAGCGGATGATAATTTTCTGGGGGCCTTTAAGGGCGCGTTACCGGGGCATTACCGCTATAATTGGCGGATGTTTTCGCAGTTTATGCAATCCGGGCTACCCCCCGAAGAACGCGGACTTTTCCTTGCCGGAGACGGCGTGTCATGGACACCCGCTTGGGCGGAGGGTGCTGTGCAAACGGGTCTGAATGCCGTCTGGGGAGTAATGACTCAATTTGGCGGTCGCTGTGCGTCAAGCAATCCGGGGCCGGGAGATGTTTGGGCTGAACGCGCACCAGTGGATTTGGATGCTTGATCTTCAGCAATAGCCTCCCTCGCACCTTTCGGGACGGCCCTGTCGGACCTCCTCAAGATGAGGATAGATCAAATCTTGAAGGATGCTTTACAGTATTAAAATTCGCTGTTCCGTGTCGTGCGGAGATTGGCTTTAGCTGTCCGGTGTGATTGAAACATGATGGCCTGACTTTATGAAAGTGTCTCCGTGACAAAAGCCCAATCATCCAATGTATCGCGTGCTGCCCTTTGGATGGTTGGCGGAATTATTTCTTTCAGTTTGATGGCCGTTTCGGGGCGTGAAGCGGGCAAGGTGATTGAAACCGCTGAGTTGCTGACATGGCGGGGGGCTATCGGAATTGTTATTATCGTTGCGGTTTTGGCCGCGACCGGACGATTTGCTGAAGTCAAAAGCGCTCGGATGCCGTTGCATCTGCTGAGGAATATCGGGCATTTTTTCGGACAGTATTGTTGGTATTATGCTGTAACGCTGATCCCGCTCGCACAGCTTTTTGCTTTGGAATTTACTGCGCCGATTTGGGTCGCGCTGTTCGCGCCACTTTTATTGGGAGAGCGGTTTACGGCAATCAAAGCGCTGGCAATTACTGTCAGCTTTACCGGTGTTTTGATGGTCGTGCGCGTATGGGCCGAAGGCTTTGTCTCTGAATTCAGCGGGGGGCAGGTTTGGGGCATGTTGGCCGCGATAGGGTTTGCCATGAACATGGTTTGCACAAAAAAACTCACATCGACCGAGACGACTTTGTGTGTGCTGTTCTGGTTGGTGATTATGCAAACGCCGATGGCGTTGATCGTTGCCGGAGAGTTGCCGATGATACCGCCGACGCCATGGATTTGGATGTGGGTTTTAATCCTGAGTGTCGCCGGGCTTTGCGCGCATTTTTGTATGACCCAAGCGTTCCGCTATGCCGATGCGACCATTGTGACTCCGATGGATTTTGCGCGCTTGCCCGTGATCGCCATTGTTGGGGCGGTGGCGTATGCGGAGCCGCTGTTGTGGAATGTGTTGGTTGGCGGTGTGCTGATTTTCCTTGGAAATTATATCAACGTGCGTTTTGCCGGACGATAGGGTGCTTGCATCCAGGATGTAATTGCTATAGCCACGCGCCTCCTTTGTAAGGAGTGACAGGTTATGGCAATTCAATTGACAAGACGGCAAAGCCTGACGGCGTTGGTCGGCGGAATTGCAGCCTTGTTCGGGCGCGCATCCGGTGCAAAGTCGGCTGTACCGGAACCTCTGTTCAACTTTGCCGTAGCGGGTGGATTTTACTACGGTATGCGCGGCGCTCTCGACAACATGGCGGCGGGCGACCGGCTGTTTCTGCGCCCGGAGCCGACCAACCGATATGACCCGAATGCCATTGAAGTTCTCGACGGCACTGGTGAAAAGCTTGGTTACATCCCGCGAAAAGCAACGGGTGCGCCGCTGGCTGCACTTGCTGAAGGGCGGGTTCTTGAAGCTGAAATTATCGGTTTTGCCGGTGCCGATGATCCCGAGGGTCTGGTTTTCACCGGATACATCAAGGGTGATCCGATCATCCGGTTATCGGCAGCCTAATCTTCCAATCAGACCGGATAAATACGTTCTTATTCGGTCTGATATAAAGGGCACATGGATAGCCGCCTATGCGTTGGCCCATGTTTCCTTGCGCTTTCGATCTAACTCTGCATGACGCGCCAGCGCCGCTGGCTCCATAACGCCGGTGGCGAATATGTCGGGCTGATAATGTGCATAATCGTCTTTGCCGCGCACGAGGGTCGCCGTGTCATTCTTATTGATGAGCTGACGAACCGATGGCGCGATAAACTGAGCGTTCAAACCGATGCGCCTGTCGTCCGAGGCATTGGGCATCGAGGCATGAAGCGTCCAGCCATGATGGAACGATGCTTCGCCGGGTGAAAGCGGACAGAGCACAGCGCCGCTTTCGCTAACACCTTTCACAGATTGCCCGCGAAAGAGGACATTATTTTCGTCGGCATGATCTTCGTGATCCATTTGGCCTTGCGTGTGACTGCCGGGGAGCATCCGCATACACCCACTGTCGGCATTGGCGGGTGAGAGAGCGAGCCACATCGACACCTGATCATCGCTGGAAAGACCCCAATATGTGAGATCCTGATGCCAGCTTACAAAGCTGTCGGTGCGAGGTTCCTTCACGATGTAAGTCACGTCAAACAGCATAATGTCCGGACCGATCATCTGCTCTACCGCATCCAGCACGGCGGGGTGTGTCACGGCTTCAGCGGCGAAATCGAGAATCGTATGTGCTTTTGTGATGTAATGCAGAGGGCCGTGTTCGGCCTCTACCGCTTCCATTTTCGCACGGTGAGCTTGGGCTTCATCAGTTGAGAGAATAGAAACCGGAGACGCAAAGCCATCCCGTTGATAGGTCGCGTCGAGGGATGTCTGGGTGATGTTTTGCTGTGCAATGGCGTGCATGACTGTCTCCTATTTAATGAAGAGATTCCGCGTCATGCAAGATTTCCGCTATCGCGTTTGCGTCAAAACCTGCCCGTTCGCGACCAATCGAAACGATTCATGCGTAACGAATATCGTGATTTTTAAGAACCGATATATCCGTTTTCTTTTAAGAATATCAGCAGGTCTTCAGCGGCCTCTTCTGGTGATTGGTTGGTGGTTGCCAATCTGATTTCAGGATCTTGCGGTGCTTCGTAGGGGCTGTCGATGCCGGTGAAGTTTTTGATCTCACCTGAACGGGCTTTGGCATAGAGACCTTTGACATCCCGTTCTTCAGCGACTTCGAGCGGAGTGTCGACATGGATCTCTACGAACTCGCCGTCTCCCATCATCTGGCGGGCCATTTTCCGTTCTGAGCGGAAGGGAGAAATAAAAGAAACCAGCACGATCAACCCGGCTTCGACCATCAATTTACCGACTTCGGAAACGCGGCGGATGTTTTCCACGCGGTCGGCATCGGTAAAGCCTAAATCCTGATTGAGACCGTGGCGCACATTATCTCCATCAAGGATTGCAGTGTGACGCCCCATCGCATGGAGTTTTTGTTCCAGTGCATTGGCGATGGTTGATTTGCCCGACCCCGACAAACCCGTGAACCACAGGATTGCCGGGCGTTGGCCTTTAAGCTCTGAGCGCGCTTTCTTGTCGATGTCGAGCGCTTGCATATGGATGTTTGCGGCGCGGCGCAGGGCGAAGTCGATGAGGCCAACGCCTACTGTCTCATGCGTCAGTCGGTCGGTGATTGTAAAACGTCCGGTGTCGCGGTTCTCAGCAAAAGGATCAAACGCGATTTGCCGATCGAGATAAAGGTGACAAACGCCGATGTCATTTTTCTCAAGCGTTCGCGCCGCGTGCTCATCCATCGTATCAATATCGAGTGCGTGACGGGGTTGTGCGATGGTGGCTTGCGCTGTCATCGCGCCGAGCCTCATGCCGTAGGTCCGTCCCGGTAGCAGCTCGTTGTCGCTCATCCAGAAAATCGTTGCGCGAAACTGGTCAGAGATTTCGCTAGGATGGGATGCCGCGCTGATGATCTCGCCCGTTGAAATTTTTAGCGGGTCCGCAAAAGAAAGCGTGACAGATTGGCCGGTTGTTGCTGACCCGAGGAGGTCATGCCCGGCTTTGATCTCAGTGACGCTGCTTTCTTTGATCGAAGGCAATAGTTTGATTTTATCACTGGGCGCGACTGTGCCGCTGACGATCCGACCGGTTGCGCCGGAGTCGGTTGTCGAATCGACGATCATCCGAAACGGTTTTTCCTGTGCGGTCTGATCGAGCTGAATAGTTTCGAGCGCGGTCAGCAATGTTTGGCCGGTGAACCATGGAATCTCGGTTGCTGTTGTTGCAATGTTGCCGCCCTTAAAAGCCGCAATTGGAAGGGCGGTGACCGCGCTGAAATTCAAATCCCCCGCAAGCGCATTAAAGTCTGACACGATCTTGTCGAAGGCAGATTTTGTATAGCCGCTCAAATCGAGCGTATTGATGCCAAGCACGATATTCTTGATGCCCAGTTGAGAGAGCAACACCGCGTCCCACCGCGTTTGCGAGAGCACTCCGTTGCGGGCATCAATCATCAGCACCGCGATGTCAGCAGAAGATATGCTGAGTATCAAGGCTTCGGTGAGTGTATTTTCCGAGGGGGTTGCCGTGATGAGAATGCGGCGGGTCCCGCTTTCGATATAGCGATAATGCGATTGTGGTGTTTCGGAGTTTGCATCGACTAACTGTTCGATCAAAGCCGTCTTGTTGGCGTGGTCAGAGCCGCAAACCACCACACGGATTAAGGGCTTGTTTGAGTCCGAAGCGCGATAAGCCGCGCGGCCTCTTTCGGCGATCTCTGTATAAAAAGGAAGGTGGATCATGCCAAGCAACCAAGCCTTTCGGTACGATAAAACAAGAGAACTTACGCCAGAGTTACACCGGCAGCATAGGCTACGAAATGTGGATTGTAGAGGTCCGATTTTCCGTATAAAAGCGGGCCACCTTCCATCCGTTCAACGAAACCACCAGCGGCACGAAGGACGGCATCGCCTGCACCTGTGTCCCATTCCATTGTGGGTCCAAGGCGCGGGTAAAGGTCAGCCTCCCCCGTTGCCACCAGACAGAATTTTAGGCTGGAGCCTGCGGATTTATAATCTGACACCTGATAGCGGGAAATGTATTCTTCCGTTTCAGGGTTCTTATGTGATTTTGTGGCGACGACGCGCAGGGCGCTGTTATCGGGCTTGGCTACCGTGATGTGCCGAGGGGCGGCGTTGCCTTCTTGCAGCATCGCTTTGCCATCATCTGCGGTCCAGAACATACGGTCCAGCACGGGCGCATAGACATAGCCGCGCACAGGAACGCCGTTTTCGATCAGTGCAATATTGACCGTGAAATCTCCGCCGCGTTTGACGAATTCTTTTGTACCATCGAGCGGGTCGATGAGGAAAAACTGATCCGGGCGTTCGCCTTCATGGGACGCCGCGCGCTCTTCTGTGACGACGGCAATGTCCGGAAAAGCATTTTCCAATGCGGCGACAATGATCCGATCAGCGGCGAGGTCAGCCTCGGTTACGGGCGAGTCGTCTGCTTTGGCGCGGGCCTCAAAATCTGTGTTGTAGACTTGCATAATCGCAGCGCCAGCCTCTCGGCAAAGCGGCAACAGCAGTGCGTCAAGGTTAGAAATTTTCATTAAATGACTCCAAACGAACCAGACAACAATCAGTGCCGGAAATGGCGCATACCGGTGAACACCATCGCGAGGCCGAGATCATTAGCCGCCGCAATAACCTCTTCGTCGCGCATTGATCCGCCGGGTTGGATGAGCGCTGTTGCGCCTGCTTCTGCGGCAGTCTTCACGCCATCTGCGAAGGGGAAGAAAGCATCGGAGGCAACGACGGACCCGCGCGTCAAAGGTTCTGGTAAGCCCATTGCTTCGGCCATGTCGACGGCTTTGCGTGCAGCAATGCGGGTGGAGTCGACACGGCTCATTTGACCCGCACCGATGCCAACCGTTGCACCGTCTTTTACATAGACGATGGCGTTGGATTTGACGTGCTTTGCAACGCGCCATGCGAACATCAGATCGCGCAATTCTTCCGCTGTGGGTTCTCGTGTTGTCGCCGTGGTGAGATCATTCGCAGAAACATGGCCTCCATCACGGTCCTGCAAAAGAAAACCACCGGAGACAAATTTGGGCGTGCGCGCGGCGGTCGCCGGATCGGGCAAGCCGTCGACGGTCAAGAGGCGCAGGTTTTTCTTTGCGGCAAAGACGGCGCGGGCCTCTTCATCTGCGCCGGGGGCGATGACAACTTCGGTGAAGATTTCGGCGATTTTGTTTGCTGTCTCTCCGTCCAGCGGACGGTTACACGCGACGATACCGCCGAATGCAGAAACGCGGTCGCAATTATAAGCGCTCTCGTATGCTGCGGCTAAGGATGGACCCGTTGCCACACCGCATGGGTTTGCGTGTTTGACAATCACGATGGCGGGGTCATCAAACTCGGCGACGGCCTCATAAGCGGCGTCGGTATCGTTGATATTATTATAGCTGAGTTCTTTGCCTTGAAGTTGGGTGGCAGAAGCCACACCGGGGCGTTTATCGCCCGTTACATAAAAGGCTGCTGATTGGTGAGGGTTCTCACCATAGCGCAAAGTCTGGCGCAATGTTCCGGCGAAGGCGGCGGAGGTTGGCGTTTTCTCGCCCAGCGCCTCGGCATACCAACCGGAAATCGCAGCGTCATAGCGTGCGGTGCGGGCATAGGCTTTTGCGGCGAGGGCTTTGCGCGCGGGATCATCCAATCCGTCGGGAAGGGACGCGAGAATGGTTGCGTAATCTTCCGGCTCGGTAACGACAGCGCAATGCTGCCAGTTCTTTGCCCCTGCGCGGATCATCGCCGGTCCGCCGATGTCGATATTCTCGATGCAGGTATCGAAATCAGCCCCGCCCGCGACTGTCCTCTCGAACGGGTAGAGATTGACCACAAGCAAATCGATTCCGCCGATGCCGTGCGCGTCCATGGCCTTTGCGTGTTCGGGATTATCGCGTAGGGCAAGCAAGCCACCATGCACAGCCGGATGCAATGTCTTGACGCGGCCATCCATCATCTCAGGGAAACCGGTTAGCTCGGCAACATCTTTAACTGGCATTCCGGCATCCGAAATTGCCTTAGACGTGCCGCCCGTGGATATTAATTCTACGCCCGCATCATGAAGAGCCTGCGCAAATTCGAGCAGCCCAGACTTATCGGAAACCGAGATCAGTGCGCGTTTTAAGGGTCTTACGGTCATGGAAATCTCGCTTTTGTGCAATGCACCATGACCTAGCGGAGAATACGGTTCGGCTCAAGTGTTGCGATACTTTGACTCTCCCCGCGTTTGGCGTAGGCTCTGCGCCGCAACAAGTAGTGTTTTGGGAGATCAAATTTATGAGTGAACAAAAAGAAAAGCTGGCCAAGTATAAGGCCGAAGCTGAGGAACAACTGAAAGCGTCAGGCGAATCAAAAATTGATGATGCAATGCTGACCGAGCGCTGTAATGCGTTGCGTGTTCTCATGAACAACCGCGATGCGCTTTATGTGGCCGGAACGGACCCGAGCGAATTGGAAACCGTGCGTAAGAATTTCATCGTGAAAAAGCTCGGCATTGAAGACAAAGCCAAGGGCGAGGCGACGTGTAAGGCAGTTGCAGAGAAAATGAAAAGCAGCCGGATGAAAAACCGCGCCGCGTTCTATTACCTTTGTGCAAAAGCACTCGGATAAGTCTGAGATTTTAAAAATCTGATTTTTGAGCGTTTTGGGATTTTGCTGAATCAGGTTTCACGCCAAGAACCGCATGAAACCTGATCCTTATAACTCAAATTTATCTCAAAAGGCTCTAACAGAAAAGCCGCCCCGAATAAACGAGGCGGCTTTTTTGTAACTTTTTAAACATGCAGTGCGATGTCTCGTTCAATCGCCATAACGAAATGCCGCAGCAATCTGATGCTCAGGTGAAACGATTAAAACGCGGTTCCATGCGCGGAATGCCCATGAACCTGGATGGTACAACATCAAATCTAATGTGGTTCTTAGATCGCGGTTCAGTTCATCTCTACAGTTGTTATAGGCGTCGTCCTCTACAGCAGAGACCGGTGTTTTTTTGAAATTTTCAGGTGATGGCCATCTTGCGCCAAATTGTCGTTGTCGCCTTTTTCGGGGACGAAACGTTTGTGCCTCAAGCCCACCTGCTAAGATTCTATTTTTAGTATTTTCCGAGAAACGCACAACTGCATAAGTGCATCCGCGTCTGAGAGGGCTTGAACCCCAATGCCACGCTTTACTCGCGAGCGTTTCAACGATTTCTAACTCAGGTGAATAATAATTTCCGGCGTAACGGGTGTTATCCCATAGGATTTTTGTCGCTATCAGCCCGACAATTATTAGAAGTAATTTTCCTAAAGCCTTAAACATTCAGGCTTCAACTTCTAAGATGTGATGGTCGACATTGCCGACCATCCGCCTTTGATATGAACATGCGGACTCTCAATAGTGCTTCGCACCATTTGCCGCTGTGATGTCGGGAGCCTTTGTCTGACTCCCTGCGTTCGACGGCTTCGCCATCGAAACGCTTTACATCATGCCCATTCCGCCCATTCCGCCCATGTCCGGCATTCCGCCGCCAGCGCCGCCGCCAGCACCTTTAGGCTCCGGTGCGTCTGCAACCATGGCTTCGGTGGTGATCAACAGGCCGGCAACCGAAGCGGCGTCTTGAAGTGCATGGCGCACGACTTTCACCGGATCAATGATGCCCATATCCATCAGATTGCCGTAGTTTTCTTCCTGAGCGTCGAAACCGAAGTTGGTGTCAGCGTTCTCGAGGATTTTGCCGACAACAACCGATCCGTCAACGCCCGCGTTTTGCGAGATCTGACGTACCGGTGCTTGCAGAGCAATGCGGATGATTTCCATCCCGCGTGTCTGGTCGGAGTTTGCGCCTTCCATGCCGGTGAGGACTTTCGAAGCGTGGAGCAGGGCAACGCCGCCGCCCGGCACAACGCCTTCCTGAACCGCAGCGCGGGTTGCGTTGAGCGCATCATCAACACGGTCTTTACGCTCTTTCACTTCGATTTCGGTCGAGCCGCCAACGCGGATAACAGCAACGCCGCCTGCGAGTTTCGCAAGACGCTCTTGCAGTTTCTCACGGTCGTAATCCGAAGACGTTTCTTCGATTTGCGCTTTGATCTGCGTGACGCGGCTTTCGATTTCAGCCTTTTCACCGGCACCGTCGACAACCGTGGTGTCGTCTTTGCCGATGCGGACTTTCTTCGCAACGCCGAGCATGTCGAGCGTAACGCCTTCGAGTTTCATGCCGAGGTCTTCGGAGATAACCTGACCACCCGTCAGAACCGCGATGTCCTGCAACATGGCTTTACGGCGATCGCCGAAGCCCGGTGCTTTAACAGCCGCGATTTTCAGGCCGCCGCGCAGCTTGTTGACCACGAGGGTTGCAAGCGCTTCGCCTTCTACGTCTTCAGCGATGATGAGCAGAGGCTTACCCGACTGAATAACAGTCTCAAGCAGCGGAACCATCGCTTGAAGCGAGGACAGTTTTTTCTCGTGAAGCAGGATGTAGCAGTCTTCAAGCTCTGCAATCATCTTGTCAGGATTGGTAATGAAGTAAGGCGACAGATAGCCGCGATCAAACTGCATACCTTCAACGGTTTCGAGTTCGAATTCCATCGTTTTGGATTCTTCGACGGTGATAACACCCTCGTTGCCGACTTTTTGCATCGCTTCAGCGATTTTCTCGCCGATGATGTTTTCGCCGTTTGCCGAAATCGTACCGACTTTCGAAACTTCTTCAGAGTTGGCAACGTCGCGCGCCATGCCCTGAATTTGCTCGACCACTTTTTCAACAGCAGCATTTACACCACGGCGAAGGTCCATGGGGTTCATGCCGGCGGCAACCGCTTTCATGCCTTCTTTAACGATGGCCTGAGCGAGAACCGTTGCCGTTGTCGTGCCGTCACCGGCTTCGTCGTTGGTTTTCGACGCGACTTCACGGACCATCTGTGCGCCCATGTTTTCGAACTTGTCTGCAAGCTCGATCTCTTTCGCAACCGAGACACCATCTTTGGTAATGCGCGGTGCGCCGAAGGATTTGTCGAGAACAACGTTACGGCCCTTAGGACCGAGCGTTACTTTAACTGCGTTTGCAAGCGTGTTGACGCCGCGAAGCATACGCTCACGGGCATCTGCTTCAAATTTGACTTCTTTAGCCGCCATGTTGCGTGCCTTTCAGAATTCTGGATTGTTACGGGAAAGCGAGATGGAATTGGCTCAGCTGAGCACGCCCATGATGTCGCTCTCTTTCATGATCAACAGTTCTTCACCGTCGATTTTGACTTCCGTGCCTGACCATTTGCCAAACAGCACTTTGTCACCTGCTTTAACGTCAAGTGGGGCAATCTCGCCGCTGTCTTTGCGGGCGCCGGTTCCCACGGAGACGATTTCGCCTTCCTGTGGTTTCTCTTTTGCGGAATCAGGGATGATCAAACCCCCGGCAGTTTTTTCGTCGCTTTCAATGCGCTTTACGAGCACACGGTCGTGGAGTGGGCGAAAAGCCATAGCGTCGCTCCTGGATGCTAAATAAATTTTGTTCCCCTCAAGCATCAGCTGACCCGGATGTCGTGTGTTGGCACTCTATCCGGACGAGTGCTAATGCTTGCGAGAAACTGAGGTAAGGGGCGCGGCTCTCAGAGTCAAGAGATCGGTGTGACAGAATTTTTCTGATTTTGGATTTTGCACTTTCGAGGCACTCTTTGTGCTGTTTTACGGGTTAAAAGAGTGCCGATTAACGGATTTTACCAGACATTTTAGCTGGTTTTCTCTGTCGGGTTCCTGATCTTGCAGGAGTTTTTACGCGATTTTCCATGCCTCGACAAAGCTATGGTCTATGTGATCCTCTGAACGCTTGAACGAGGGGAGGGCTTATGGCCGGAGATTTCGAGTCGATTGATGATGTCCAGCGCCGTCTCGCAGAGGTCAATTACGTGTGCGGGAGGGGCCTCGCGACGGTTGTTTTCCTGTCTTTAAAACTCGGACGACCCATCTTTCTGGAAGGCGAGGCTGGTGTTGGAAAGACTGAAATAGCTAAAGCAATCAGTACGTTACTTGGTCGAAAATTGATCCGCTTGCAATGTTATGAAGGGCTGGATGCGGCATCCGCCGTGTACGAATGGAACTACGCTGCGCAGATGGTCGAAATCCGTTTGGCCGAAGCGGTTGGGGTGGAGGATCGCGATGCGATAGCTTCGGATGTCTTCTCCGAAAAGCATTTGATTTCAAGGCCTTTGCTGGAAGCGATGCGCCCGCAGGACGGCGGCGCACCTGTTTTGCTCATCGACGAAATCGACCGCGCGGATGAACCTTTTGAAGCGTTTCTGCTCGAGGCCCTAAGCGATTTTCAGGTTACAATTCCGGAGGTTGGCGTGATCAAAGCGCCCGAACCGCCCATCGTGATCGTCACTTCAAACCGCACCCGCGAAGTCCATGATGCCCTCAAACGCCGCTGCCTCTATCACTGGGTAGATTATCCGAATTTCGAGCGTGAATTAGAGATTTTGCAGGCGAAAGCACCCGAAGCATCCGAAACGTTATCTCGTGAAGTTGCTGCATTTATTCAAAGGCTTAGGAATGAGGATCTGTTCAAAAACCCCGGTGTTGCGGAGACATTAGATTGGGCAAAAGCACTGGTTGCGCTCGATGCGGTTGCACTTGATCCTCAGTCCATCTCTGACAGCTTGGGCGCACTCCTGAAATACCAAGATGACATCGCTAAAATGCAAGGCTCAGAAGCGAGCCGTATTCTTGATGAAGCGCGTCAAGATTTAACAGGCCGAAGCACTGAAGCAAAGGGCCGAACGTGACAGCAGACTTTTACGATTCCCCCACGAAACTATCTGAAAACATTGCACATTTTGCGCGTGCTCTGCGCAAAGCCGGTATACCGCTCGGGCCTGCTAGATTGGTGGATGCCATCCATGCTGTTGAACAGGCCGGCTTTTCTTCGAAGATCGATTTTTATCACACTCTGCGAGCCTGTTTCGTTTCCAAACGCAGCCAAATAACTGTTTTTGATCAATGCTTTCGCATGTTTTGGCGTGACCCTCAATTCCTAGAGCGCATGATGGGTGCGCTGATGCCAGAGATGAAAGCGCCGACGAACCGCGAGAAGCAAGCCGCTGAGCAACGCGCTTCAGAAGCCTTGTTGGATGGTGCGGAAAAACCGCCTTTGCCGCCTTCGGCCGAACAGGAAGAAGACACGATAGAATTTGATGCCAGCTTATCGTTTTCGGGTACGGAAAAGCTGGCTTCCCGCGATTTTGAACAGATGACAAATGAGGAAATCCGCGCCGCTGAAACGATGATAGCGACGTTGAGACTGCCCGTTCAACCTTTGCCCACGCGACGAACGGTCAAGGCACAGCGGGGCAGTCGTCCTGATTGGCGCGGTGCAATGCGAACTGCCATGAAGCCCGGTGCAGTTCCGATTTTACCGGTAAAACAACGCTCTAAAATGTGGCCCTCGCTTGTGGCTTTGTGTGATATTTCGGGGTCAATGAGCAACTATTCACGGATGTTCCTGCATTTTCTCCATGCGGCGATGCGGCATGAGGGGGATGGGTGGAGCAAGGTCAATGCTTTTACGATAGGGACGAAATTAACAAATATTTCCAATGCCTTACGTCATCGTGACCCGGATGAAGCGCTGGAGGCTGCGGGGCATGAAGCACAGGATTGGGAAGGCGGCACACGGCTTGGTCCGGCGCTGGCGGACTTCAATCAGAATTGGTCTCGCCGAGTGCTTGGGCGCGGTGCGACGGTGCTGTTGATTACCGATGGTTTAGACCGTGCGGACCCTGATTTATTGCAAGCTGAGGCGCGCCGTCTGCGGCTGTCTTCGCGCAAACTAATCTGGCTTAACCCATTGTTACGGTGGGAAGAATTTTCACCGAAAGCGCGCGGCGTTCGGGCATTGCTGAGCGAGGTCGACAGCTTTCGCGCAGCGCATAATATTGCGAGTCTCAAAGATTTGGCGGAGGCCTTGATGCGCCCTGATGATGTGGGCGTTCGGGCGCGCTACCGTCGGGAGTTGGCGCAGATGGATACCGATGAAGCGACACCGCCGCATGAAGCTTACAGTAATCGGTGGTGGGAAGACCGCTCGAGATGGGGGATGACATGACCACAAATCATGACCAAATCCCTGAAATTGCACTGGAATGGGCGAAGAGCGGGCGCAAGGTTGCGCTGGCGACTGTTATCGAGACATGGGGGTCTGCCCCCCGGCAACCCGGTGCGCTTTTGGCGATTTCCGGTGATGGAGAACTGGCCGGGTCGGTTTCGGGCGGCTGTGTCGAGGGCGCGGTTGCGGCGGAAGCCCTTGAGGCAATGGAGGACGGCACCTGTAAGCTATTGAAATACGGGGTTTCTGACGATGATGCGTTCGCTGTTGGTTTGGCTTGCGGGGGTACGATCCGCATTCTGGTCGAGCCGGTTGGCATCGGCGAAGGCTTGCCGCTGGATATGCTCAGCGCTCTTTGTGAGGCACGCTCTAAACGAGAGCGAACTGTTCTTGCAATCAATCTGAACACGAAAAATCGTCAGGTAATATCCGTGGATTCAGAGGCAAAACCCTTGGATGGTCTTGCAAAACCCTCGCGGGATGCTTGCAATTCTGACAAATCGGGCTTTGCGGACAGAGAAAATCCTGAATGGTTTCTCGCCGTCCATAATCCTCCGCTCAAAATGGCCATTATCGGAGCCGCCCATATCGCACAGCCACTGTCGGTGATGGCGCGCATGACCGGCTTCGATGTGACGGTCATTGACCCGCGTGAGAGCTTTTCTTCAGAAGCCCGATTCCCGGATGTGACGATCTCCCGCGATTGGCCGGACGAAGCCCTGCGCGCGCTGTCCCCTGATGCGCGCACCGCAATCGTCTGTCTTAGTCATGATCCGAAGATTGATGACCCCGCGCTGAAAGTCGCCTTCGATTCGCCCGCCTTTTACATCGGCGCACTCGGCTCTACCCGCACCAGTGCAAAGCGGCACGACCGGTTGATTGCCGAAGGCCATACCGCTGAAGACCTCGCTCGGATCGCTGGACCGATTGGTCTGGACATCGGGTCCAAAAGCCCCGCTGAGATTGCGGTTTCGATTATGGCTCAGATTGTGGAGCGTCTTCGCAAACCCCAAACCAAACCCGAGCTGAGCTAGTGGATTTCGGAACGGTCACACTAGACATTGCAGAGGGTGGCATTCTCGCACATTCCCTACGCGGCGACGGCTTTGTCCTCAAAAAAGGAACCCTGCTCACGTCAGAGCATATCGCTAAATTGACGGCTTCCGGCATTGAAACGATCTGCATTGCGCGTCTGTCCACCAATGATGTGGACGAAGACAAAGCGGCGTTGTCACTCGCGATGGCGGCACAAGGAACCGGCCTTACATGCGATAAGCCCTTTACAGGTCGGTGCAATTTACGCGCGGCTTCGTCGGGTGTGCTGCGTGTTAAGGCGGAGGCGGTAAATTCGGCCAATGCTGTGGATGAAGCGCTTACGCTTGCCACACCGCCAGATTATGCCCGCCTGAACGCAGGCCAGCTTGCTGCGACCGCGAAAGTGATCCCGTATGCTGCGTTGAACAGCTCGGTAGAGCAGGTCACAGACCTGCTTGATAAGGCGCTCACTTTGTATCCGTTTCAGCCGATGAAAACCGTGTTGATTACCACACAGGCCGAAGGCCAAAAGGACTCCATAATTGTCAAGGGTACAGAAGCGGTAAGCACCCGCCTCGCCGCGCTTGGTTCTCCCGCGCCGGTTAGTATTGCTGTGTCTCATTTGGAAACAGAGATTGCCGATGCATTGCAAAGCGCACCGTCTGCTGATCTCGTTTTGATTTTGGGAGGCTCGGCAACATCAGACCGGCGGGATGTTGCTCCGGCGGCAGTATCCGCAGCGGGAGGGAGCATCGAGCGTTTCGGGATGCCGGTCGATCCCGGCAACCTTCTTGTGCTGGGCACATTCAGAGGCAAGCCTCTAATCGTTTTGCCCGGATGCGCCCGATCCCTCGCCTTAAACGGAGCGGATTGGGTGCTGGAGAGGATGGCGGCGCGGTTACCCGTAACCGCCGCAGACATCGCGGCAATGGGTGTCGGCGGGTTGCTCAAGGAAATCCCGACACGGCCCCAACCAAGGGAGCGATGAATCTCGCTCTCTAAGTTTTGGCAGTTCGGAAATTAGTTTTCTTTGGCCATCAGCTTGATGGTATCGCCGAGATTGGCGACCAGACGGCGGCGGCTTTGCGTTTGCTGACGGTCGCGGACATTGATGTCTTTTTCCATCTGCGCGAGCCGTTGCTCGAACTCTTTTTCCATTGCCGCAAAGCGCTCATCAGCTGCTTTTGCCAATTTCTCGAAGCGATCATCGGTCGAGGATTCCAACTCAAGGACACGATCTTCCAGAAACGCAATTCGATCTGAGGTCGCAGATTGTGCGTCACCGAACAACAGCGTCTGAACGGTATTTAGACGCTGAGCCAGTTCTGCTTCCGTAACGTTGGTGTTCGTGTCGTTGGACGTATTTGTATTTGCGATTTTTTGTGCGGTTGCGGCAGCCATTTTCATTCCCTTACTTCTGGTCGAGACTAAAATTTCCTCGAAAGACATGGTTAAAGGTCTACGAAACTTGTTGAGTTGGAATTAACGCGCCGGATTTTGATGTTTAATAAGGAAAGCATTAGACTCATCGCCAAAAGTCTGACGGATATATAAAGGCCCATGACAATCCATAATCGCATTGCTGTCATTCTTCTTGCTGCGGGGGCATCCAGCCGTATGCGCGGACGGGATAAGCTGCTCGAAAAAGTGCAGGGCCTCCCGTTGCTTAGGCATGTTGCTAATGCGGCGCATAACAGCGTCGCTAAAGAAATGATTGTGGTGTTGGGCGCACAGGCGGATGCCCGGCAAAAGGTACTGGATGCGCTTCCGGTTCGCTATGCTTTGAATAAGGATTGGGAAACCGGAATGGGATCATCGATTCGATCCGGTATTGCCGACGTATCAACTGATACGGATGCCGTTCTGATTCTGCTCGGAGACATGCCGGAGGTCAGTACAAGCCTGATTGATGCGCTCATCACCGCTTTTGATTCGCAACAAGGCAAAGATATCGTGCGCCCGATCTCGGCTTCGGGGCCGTTTGGTAATCCCATTCTGTTTGGCAAGCGTCACTTTCCGGCGCTCATGGCTTTAACCGGCGATTCGGGAGCAAAACCGATCATTGCAGCTCATTCAAACAGCGTTTTGGATATTCCAACTCAGAGTGATGGCGTGTTGATTGACCTGGATACACCGGAAGCATGGGCGGCATGGCGGGCCGGACAAGAGAAGGTTGTGTGATTTTAATGGTGCATTCAGTGCAATCATAATCGAGGAAACCGCGTTAAGACGGTTGCACCTCGCTACGTGCCTGATAACCTGAAGGTCAAAGGGAGGTGCGATACCACATGCATCCAATATCAAAAATGGCGCTCCAAAGACTTGCTTTGGGGATTTTCACACTCTTTGTCGTTTCAGTCATCATTGCAGGGGCCGTCGAGTTCCTGCCGGGGGATTTGGCACAAGAGATTTTAGGACAAGCCGCAACACCTGAAGCCGTTGCAGCATTCCGGGCAGAGGTTGGCCTCGATAAGCCCCCCGTTGAGCGATATTTCTCGTGGCTGGGCGGTGTAGCGCAAGGCGATTTCGGCGTATCACTGGCAACCAAACGGTCCATTTCCGAGCTTATCTCAGCGCGCCTCGGGAATACGCTCTTCCTTGCCGGATTTGCCGCTGTGATTGCGGTTCCGTTGGCGGTAACGCTTGGGATGCTTGCGGCACTTTACCGAAATACATGGTTTGACCGCTTGGTCAACGTATCGACCCTCTCGTCGATCTCCTTCCCGGAATTTTTCGTCGCCTACGTTCTGATCCTCTTCCTTTCTGTTGGTTACGGTTTCGATGCGCGCTGGGTCCTGGCATTGATCGGATTGTTTCTGCTGGTCGAAGGTTTTGGCGCGGTGAAAGAAGGCAAACGTATTGGCCGGTTTTCGGTGATCGGTACAATCTTCGGGATCATTGGCCTTGCGATGGTCGTCAATGCGCTCTTCGGATGGTGGAACTTCAAAGTCGGTGCGGTCAGCGCCTTCCCGTCCATTTCAAACATTTCATCGGGTGCAGAGTTCGGAGAGCGCGTTCACCGCAGTTTCTTGCCTGCATTAACGCTGACTTTGGTGGTGACGGCACATATGATGCGCATGACGCGGGCCTCAATCATCAACCTGATGGCGTCACCTTATATTGAGATGGCGCGGCTAAAGGGCATGTCTCCGGCGCGGATCATCGTCAAACACGCCTTGCCGAACGCTCTTGCACCGATCATCAACGTGATAGCCGTCAACTTGGCCTTCCTGATTACCGGCGTGGTCGTTGTTGAGGTGGTGTTCGTTTATCCGGGCCTCGGACAGCTTTTGGTCGATTCGGTGTCGAAGCGCGATATTACAGTGGTACAAGGGTGCTGTTTGATTTTCGCTGCGACCTATATTTTGCTTAACCTGACTGCGGATATTCTGGCCATTGCCACGAACCCGCGTCTTCTTCACCCGAAATAAGGAGGACGCACAGATGGCAGATGTCACCAATGATCCAATGGCCCTTTCCGCTGATGCCGAAGCTCCGCGCGTTGAACAGGAATCGCGTTGGGTGACGGTACGGCGCGCTTTTCGTTCCGCGCCGCTAACAGCTTGGTTCGGGATGGTCGTGATCGTACTTTATATTGTGGTAGCGATCTTTGCGCCTCTGATTGCACCATACGACGAAACAGAAGTCGTCGGGGATTCTTTCTTTGAACCCGGAACACTGATGTTCACCTCTGACACGGTTGAAGATGGCCGGGCGTTTAAAAAAGATCTAACGACACACTTCGATGGTGTGATCGAAAGACTGGAGATTAACTCCGAAAATATGCGGGATATTTTCATAACGTCCGATGCGCCTGAAAAGATATTTGTAAAGAAATTTGTTGATGATCCCGAGTGGGGAATAACCCCACAGCAATTCGACTCTTTCGCCGGCGAACTGAGAACATATCTTGCGCCGCACGACTTTACCGAGGACGCTCTCGAACTTGGTACGGATCAGATCGGACGCGATACGATGTCCAGAATGATCTATGCGGCCCGGAATACCGTCGGTATCGCGCTCGTAACGACAATCCTGTCCTTTACGTTGGGCAGCCTTTTGGGAATGCTTGCGGCGGTTGTCGGCGGCTGGACGGATAATATCCTGTCGCGGATCGTCGATGTTCTGATGTCGATTCCGCAACTCATCTTCGCCTTGCTCTTACTGACCATCCTTGGCGCAAATGTGATTAATATGATCCTCGTGATCGCCTTGCTCGACAGCACAAGGGTTTATCGCCTGATGCGCGCAGTGGGCATGAACATCGTGGTGATGGATTATGTCGAAGCCGCCAAGCTGCGCGGCGAAGGCCTGTGGTGGTTGATCCGAAAGGAAATCCTGCCGAACGCTCTGGCTCCGCTGATTGCCGAATTCGGCCTCAGGTTCTGCTTCGTGTTCCTGACCATTGCCGCCCTCTCGTTCCTCGGCCTTGGTATCCAGCCGCCAACGGCGGATTGGGGAACCATGGTTCGTGACAATGCGCAGCTTATCACTTTTGGGCAACCTGTTCCTCTTTATCCCGCTGCGGCGATTGCGTTGCTGACCATCGCGGTCAACTTCGTCGTTGATTGGATGCTGCACCGTTCCAGTGGCCTCAAAGAGTAAATTGGCTAAAGAAACCGGTCCTTTGCGGACCGGTTTCCTGAAGACTGACAAAGGCGCTGCCCCATGGCGGTGACATAAGAAAGAAATATCAATGTCCGACGATACCATCCTCAAAATCCGCAATCTGAAGATCGACGGTAAGACCGGAGACGAATGGTTGCCGATCCTCAAGGGGATCGACATGGACCTCAAGCGCGGCGAAGTCCTTGGTGTCATTGGTGAATCCGGTGCGGGAAAATCCACGATTGGCCTTGCTGCGATGGGCTACACGCGCGGCGGATGTCGCATTTCCGGCGGGACGGTCGATTTTGAAGGCACGGACCTTGTTAAATCATCCGAGGCGTATCGCCGTAAACTGCGCGGCAAGAAAATCGCTTATGTTGCGCAATCTGCCGCCGCTAGCTTTAACCCTGCGCATAAGCTGATCGACCAATATTCCGAAGCCCCGATTCAGCACGGTGTCATGTCGAGCACTGATGCGGCAACTGATGCGACCGAGCTTTACCGCCGCCTGCAACTCCCGAACCCTGATGAAATCGGCTTCCGCTATCCGCACCAGGTTTCCGGTGGACAGCTTCAGCGCGCGATGACGGCGATGGCGATGTCCTGCCGTCCTGATCTGATTATCTTTGACGAGCCGACCACGGCGCTCGATGTGACCACCCAAATCGAAGTGCTTTCTGCAATCCGTGATGCGGTTGAGCAATTCGGCACGGCGGCGATTTACATCACGCATGATCTGGCAGTTGTGGCGCAGATGGCTGACCGCATTCAGGTGTTCAAGCTCGGCGAGACAATCGAAGAAGCAGAAACCCGCAAGATGCTCTCGTCTCCCGAAGAAGCCTATACAAAATCCCTTTGGGCGGTGCGCAGCTTCAAGGCGACAGCCAAGCCAAAACCACCCGCAGACGAAGTTCCGATTGTCGAGCTTCGCAATGTCGATGCGGCTTATGGTGCAACGCCGGTGCTGTTCGATGTGAACTTCAAAATCCATAAAGGCCGCACGGTCGCAGTCGTTGGCGAGTCAGGGTCCGGCAAATCCACAGCCGCGCGCTGTATCACGGGTCTGCTGCCGCCGACGAAAGGCGAAATTCTTTTCAATGGTGAAGCCCTGCCCGCAGGGTATCGCAAGCGCAATAAAGACCAACTGCGCCAAGCGCAGATGATCTATCAAATGGCGGATACGGCGCTAAATCCGAAACAACGGATCGAAGACATCATTGGCCGTCCTGTCGGGTTCTACCTCGGCCTTAGCGGAAAAGCACAGCGCGAGAGAGTGCGCGAATTGCTCGACCTGATCGAGATGGAACCGGATACCTACATGCACCGCTTCCCCGGCGAGCTGTCGGGCGGGCAAAAACAACGCATCGGGATTGCCCGTGCGCTCGCTGCGGACCCGCAATTTATTATCTGCGACGAAGTGACCAGCGCCCTCGATCAACTTGTCGCCGAGGGTATTCTGCGTCTTCTCGATAAGCTGCAAATTGATTTGGGGCTGGCCTATATGTTCATCACCCACGACCTTGCGACAGTGCGCGCCATTGCCGACGAAGTTGTCGTGATGCAGCACGGTAAAGTGGTTGAACAAGGCCCGAAAGTCGAAATGTTCCAACCCCCGCACCACCCTTACACAGACTTGTTGCTGTCTTCGGTTCCTGAGATGGACCCCGATTGGCTCAGTAATTTGCTCGGCGCACGGGAACGCGGTGAGATCGTTGATGCCAAAACCGCTGGCTCGGCTGATAACTGATCGCCCCTCATAACCATGTCTTCAAAAGCCCTGCGGTAAGCGGGGCTTTTTTATTTTGAAATCTGGTGAAGGGCTGAAGGGGCCGATGCTGTATCTCGCGGGTGAATGTCAGCGTAAATTTCAATAATGTTGTTTTCGGGATCGGCGAAAAACAAAGTGCGGTGTTCCCAGTCCTGATTTGTTGGCGGCTCGATAACGGCGATGCCTTTATCCTTTAGAGTCTGGTAGGCGATGTCGACATCTGCGGGTGGAACACGGAAACTAAGCTGAATAGCGGCTGACTCATTAGTAATTTTAGGTCCATCATAAGGACGCCCTCGTGGTCGCAGCCCGAGAAATAAAGTCCCGACCCGAAACCCGACCCACCGGCCCGGCTGTTCATCTTCGATGTGAAACCCAAACGTATCGGCGTAAAAACGCTGCATTCTCTCAAGATCATCGCATAGAATGATGACGTAATCCATGCTCCGTATTGCACTTAACCCACTGTTATCAGTCATAAAAAAATCCTTATGTAAATTAGGTATAATTTCGATCATGCGCTTAAAATTCGCATCACAGTGTTTCGGGATCACCGCGTTACGTTGGCGGGACGTAGATAAAGACTATGCATCACAACCAACTAATGCTCAAAAAGAACAAGGCAAAAGCTCCGTATGGCAAAATAATTTCCTGTTGTTATGTGCAACACTTGCCAAGTTTCGTACTTTACTGCGCATTGCGACTTCAAATCCCTTGACCAAACTACGTTGTAGAGCGAGGTAGTTCCTAGAAATTCGACTGTTGGAGAGTGACCGCCGTGACGCGCCCCCTCACACAAGCACCTGCGAATTCCGGTGCTGGCGAGAGGCCACGCTGGACTATTCCTGCGGTGTTGATCGCGTGTATGTGCGTTTCAATTCTTTCAACAGACCTCTACACGCCCAGTCTTCCGCATTTAACCCGTGTATTCGGTGTTGATGCGGGCATCGTGCAGATGACGATGAGTGCAAACTTTATCGGCTATGCGATTGGTCCCTTTGCGATTGGACCCTTATCCGACAGGTTCGGACGCAGGCCGTTGCTTTCCTATTGTATGATCTTTTTCGCGCTGTTCAGCCTTGCCTGTGCTTTTGCACCGACAATCGAATTCCTAATTGGCGCGCGTGCTTTTCAAGGTGCGGCAGGCTCGGTCGTTTCGGTGTTGGGCGTTGTGATTATCCGCGATCTCTATCAAGGGCCGGATGCCTTGCGTGTTCTCAGCATCTATGGCGCTGCAATCGGTGTTGCCCCTGCTCTGGGTCCGGTGCTGGGAGGCTGGGTCCATGTTAATTTTGGTTGGGAAGCGAACTTTTTCATCCTGACAGGTCTAGGGGTTGCCGTTGCCGGGGCCGCATGGATCATCGTGCCGGAGACGGGCAGGCGAACGCCCCTTGATATTCGTCTCTCTCTACGGCGGTATTACGGTCTTTTGCGCGATCCCCGTTTTGTCTTTCCCGGATTGGCAATTTCGTCCGTATTTGCGGGTTTGTTTGCTTACATCACCGCCGGACCTTTCCTGCTGATCGACCATCTCGGCGTTCCGACTGAAAAATATGGTTATTATTACGGGGTGGGTGTTCTTGCGTATATTTCCGGCGCAGGCTTGGCCAACCAACTTGCCCACAAAGCCGGGCCGCGTGCGATTATGCAGGCTGGCGTGGCTATATCGCTGATTGGAGCCTTTTTGATGTTGGCTCTTGATCTCAGCGATATGATCTCGGCGATTACGATTGTCTTTGCAATGTCTGTGTTTTCACTGGGTCTTGGCCTGACATTCTCAGCTGCGCCTTTGGTTATGTTGGCGCATGTGTCGAAACAGCATGGCGCAGCCGCTGGTGTCTTATTCGGAGCAGGTCAGAGCCTTGGCGCGGCAATCGGTGCGTATTCTGTCGCTTCTTATTATGACGGGACGGCGACGCCGCTTGTATTGGCAATTCTAATCTTTACGGGTCTTGGAGCATTATTCGTTGTTTGCGCGCGGCCTCGCTAATATTTTGCTTTCGAAGCGGCCAACGAAAAGTGATTAACAAAAATCGCCGAAAACTCCCTCACAAAGCCATGCGTTGAAGCCAACGGCGAAATGCGTAGAGTGCGGCTCGAATAACGATTATTTTCGGGAAATGAATCGCATGACGCAACGGATCGACGCAAACGGATTACAAGTCGCAAAAGAGTTGTATGATTTCATCGAAACCGAGGCTTTGCCCGGCACGACGATAGACAGCGCCGCATTTTGGCAGGGCTTTTCAGCCATCATCCATGATTTAACGCCGAAAAACCGCGCATTGCTTGGCAAGCGTGATGATCTGCAAAGCAAGTTGGATGCTTGGCATAAGGCCAATCCCGGAAAACCGGATATGGCAACCTATAAGGCTTTCCTGACGGAAATTGGCTATCTGGTTCCTGAGGGCGCAGATTTTGCTACCGATTCCCAGAATATCGACACCGAGATTACAACACTTGCCGGTCCGCAACTGGTCGTGCCGATCACAAATGCCCGCTATGCGCTTAATGCTGCGAATGCACGTTGGGGCAGCCTCTATGATGCGCTCTATGGCACGGATGCGATGGGCGATTTGCCCAGTAGCAAAGACTATGATGTGGGTCGCGGCGACCGCGTGATCGACTGGACAATGGGCTTTCTGGACGATGTTGCCCCGCTTCAAGGTGCGGGTTGGGCGGACCGCTCCGGCTTTGCGATTGAGGGCGGCAAGCTGCACGTCCTTGGCAAAGACGGCCAGCCTCTCCTGTTGGCAAATGAAGATCAGTTCGTTGGGTATAACGGCCCGATTGAAAGCCCGACGGCGTTGGTGCTTCGTAACAATGGCCTTCATATCCAACTGATTATCGACCGTGCGCATCGGATCGGCGAACGCGATCATGCCGGGATTGCCGATGTAATCCTCGAAGCCGCCGTCTCTACGATTTGCGACTGCGAAGATTCAGTTGCCTGTGTCGATGCCGAAGACAAAACCCTCGCCTATCGCAACTGGCTCGGCTTGATGACCGGCGAGCTTGCGGATTCGTTTGAGAAAAACGGCGAGACAATGACCCGCCGCCTTCGCGCTGATTACGAATATACATCTACCACAGGCAAGACGGTGCGCTTGCATGGTCGTTCAATGCTGTTGGTTCGGAATGTCGGGCATTTGATGACCAATCCCGCCATGCTCGACCGCGACGGAAACGAAGTATTTGAAGGGCTGATGGATGCCGTCGTCACTTCGTTGATTGCGCTTCGTGATCTCTCGAAAGAGGACACGCATCAATTCCGCAACACGCGCTCAGGCTCGGTCTATATCGTCAAACCCAAGATGCACGGCCCTGAAGAAGCTGCCTTTACCGACGAAATCTTTGGCCGTGTTGAAGACCTGCTCGGGATGAAGCGACACACGCTCAAGGTCGGCGTCATGGATGAAGAACGCCGCACCTCGGTGAACCTCAAAGAGACAATTCGCGCGGTGAAAAGCCGTGTCTTCTTTATCAATACCGGCTTCCTCGACCGCACGGGCGACGAGATGCACACCTCCATGGAGGCGGGTCCAATGATCCGTAAGGCCGAGATGAAAGGCAGCGAGTGGATCGCCGCCTACGAAGACTGGAATGTTGATGTCGGCTTGGCTTGCGGTCTGCGCGGGAAAGCGCAAATCGGCAAAGGCATGTGGGCCGCGCCGGACCGGATGGAAGCGATGCTCGTTGAGAAAGTCGGCCACCCGAACGCAGGCGCGAATACGGCGTGGGTTCCGTCTCCGACGGCGGCAACCCTGCACGCCACACATTATCACCGTGTCGATGTTGCGGCGCGCCAAGAAGAGTTGATCTCAAGCGGTCCCCGCGCTTCGCTTGATGGGTTGCTCACCATTCCGCTGGCGTCCAACACCAACTGGCCAGACGAAGACCTGACCGCAGAGCTGGAGAATAACGCTCAAGGCATCTTCGGCTATGTCGTGCGTTGGATCGACCAAGGCGTCGGCTGTTCAAAAGTCCCTGACATCAACGACATTGGCCTGATGGAAGATCGCGCGACCTTGCGGATTTCCGCTCAGCATATCGCCAACTGGCTGCACCACGGGATTGTCACCGAAGACCAAGTGATGACGGTTATGAAGCGCATGGCTGAAAAGGTGGACGGCCAAAACGCAGGCGATCCGCTCTATGAAGCCATGGCTCCCGCTTTTGATGGCATCGCGTTTAAGGCCGCTTGTGATCTGGTGTTCAAGGGTGTTGCTCAACCCTCCGGCTATACCGAGCCGATCCTTCATGCGCGCCGTCTTGAGAAAAAAGCGGCGGCGGCTGGCTGATACGAACGGCGATGCCGTGAGGTAGAAGCTCCGGCTTTTTCCATGATGTGATATGATGGAGAAAGCCCGCGCAACCCTAAACGCCTTCCGAGGGAAGCGAGTTCAATGACAGCGGACCAGCCCGTCACGGGCATCCTTCTCATGATCGGGTTTTGCGTCCTCGCGCCGTTGGGCGATGCGTTGGCAAAAGTCTTGGGCGAGACGATCCCGCTCGGACAGCTTGTACTCACACGGTTCGCGGCACAGGCTGTTTTGCTGTTGCCGATTGTGTGGTGGGTTGGCGGAACGCTTTGGATCAGCAGGCGCTTATTTCGCCTCACGCTGTTTCGTGCCGTTCTTCATATCATTGGTATCGGTGCGATGTTCTCGGCATTGAGATTTTTGCCGCTCGCCGATGCACTCGCGATTGCGTTCGTGATGCCGTTTTTCTCGTTGCTTTTGGGGAAATATGTCCTCGATGAAGAAGTTGGTATCCGGCGCTTATCCGCGTGTTGCGTTGGGTTTATTGGCACGTTGCTGGTTATCCAGCCAAGCTTTGCCGCTGTTGGTGCGCCCGCTTTGTTGCCGTTGGTGGTCGCCGTGTCGTTCTCGCTTTTTATGCTCGTCACCCGTCACATCGCAAAGGAAATGGACCCGATCAGTTTACAAGCCACCAGCGGAGTAATTGCCTCCGTGATCTTATCGCTGATCTTCATTGCCGTGCCGGGTGACAGCGTTGAGGCGTTGAAGGTCGTTGCCCCGGAGCAAGGGGAATGGGTTCTGTTATTACTTGTCGGGACCATCGGCACGCTTGCACATCTGTTGATGACATGGTCGCTGCGCTTTGCGCCATCGGCCACCGTCGCACCGATGCAATATCTGGAAATTCCGTTCGCAACGCTGATCGGTTGGTTGATCTTCAAGGATCTGCCGAACGGCCTCGCCGCGCTCGGGATTATCATCACGATGGCGGCGGGGCTGTATATTATCTTCCGCGAAAGAGCGCTCGCCGGGCAGTAAAACCCTTAAGTCCCGCCTATCGCCTCGGCAACTGCATCCCCGATTGCAAGCGAAGCCGTCAGGCCGGGGGATTCAATCCCATAAAGCATAACATGCCCCGGCAAATGCGTATCAACGACGTAATCCGGATAGTCGGACCCCGCAATTTTTGGGCGGATGCCGGAATAATCCGCCGCGAGCGTCCCATCAGGCAAGCCCGGCCAATACCGCCGGATCGCCTCATAAAAACTGTCGCCCCGTGCCGGATCAACGCTGTAATCTATTGCGGCAGGATCATCCAACGACAACCATTCCACATCAGGCCCGAACTTCGCGCGGCCTTGCATATCCAACGTCAAATGAACCCCCAATCCGCCGCCCGCCGGAGCCGGATAAATCAACCGCTTGAAGGGGGCCGTAACCGTTAGCGAAAAATAATTGCCCTTTGCCAAGGCGAGAGGCGGGACAACAGATATGCCTTCAATCTTTCCAGAAACTGATTGCGCCCAAAGACCCGCCGCATTCACCACATGACGCGCCGTGAGGCACAAAGGCTCGTCCCCGCCGACCTCAAGGTCTATACGGCCATCATCCCGAACATGCCCGCCTGTGACGGTTGAGCCGGTAACAAGCTGTGCGCCATGCGCCTCTGCCTCGCCCAAATACGCGAGCATCAAGGCGTGGCTATCAATGATCCCCGTTTCCGGTGAGAGCAGCGCCCCGGCAACATTCAGCTCAGGTTCCATCGCCAGCGCCTCTGTTCGGGAAAGCGGGCGCATTCCTTCAACGCCATTCGCAGTTGCCTTTTCCGCAACGCTTTCGAGCATCGGAAGTTCGGCTTCGTCCGCCGCAACAATCAACTTGCCGCATTTCTTATGGGGAACGCCATTGGTCGCCGCATAGTCATAAAGCGCGCGGCGTCCCTCAACACAGTACCGTGCCTTCAGTGATCCCGCAGCGTAGTAAATGCCTGCATGGATCACCTCGGAATTTCTGGCGCTGGTTTCCTCGCCATAGACCGCGTTCTTTTCGAGGACCAAGACCTCATGCCCAGCCCGCGCAAGCGACCGCGCACACGCAAGGCCGATAACCCCCGCTCCGATGACAACAGTATCACTCTCGTATCGCTCCATCCGGCGGTTATAACAGCTTACCAGAGCACAGAAAGCGTTACGGATGCATCTTATCGCTGATAAAAAAACGCCGCACTTTCGCACGGCGCTTAAAGTTCAGGGAGGAACCAATGTGCGCGGGAGCGCTAAATTGGTTACATGACTACCATGACGGCAAACCATCAGAACGGCTGTGATGCAAGGCACAGACGCGCTTTTCACCGGCAAGCATTTGAATTTTTGTCCTTACAACGGCTTTCGGAGTGAAACCGCTTCACACTGACGCTTAAAATGCTCTATACCCCGGCAAAAGCTCAGTTCTCATGGAAAGTCCGGCTATGGCCAAGATCAACGGCAACGAAATCCGCATCGGCAATATCATCGAACATGATGGCGGTCTCTGGATTGCAGTGAAAACCCAGCACGTCAAACCCGGCAAAGGTGGTGCTTTTGCTCAGGTGGAGCTAAAGAACCTCCGAAACGGCTCCAAACTCAACGAACGCTTCCGGTCTGCCGATAAGGTGGAAAAAGTTCGTCTTGAACAAAAGAAACAGCAGTTCCTCTATGAAAATGACGGAATGCTGGTGTTCATGGATAATGACACCTACGAGCAAATCGAACTGCCAGCGGACATCCTCGGCGAGCGCCGGGCGTATCTGCAAGACGGCATGATGGTCGAAATCGAATATTATGAGGAAGAGGCTCTCTCAGCGCAGCTTCCTGAGAAAGTTATTTGCGAGATCGCAGATACCGAGCCTGTCGTGAAGGGCCAGACGGCGGCGAACTCTTTCAAGCCCGCTGTGCTCGATAACGGCGTTCGTGTCATGATCCCTCCTTTTGTCGGCGTCGGCGAAAAGATCGAAGTCATGACCGAAACGGGCGATTACGTTTCGCGGGCATCGTAGAATAAAAATTGTACTCGTTATGAACGGGGGCGCTGTTTGTAGACTGAGTCCCTGAATATGAGGGGAAGTCCGGCCCTCAATTTAGTGGATAATCCAATGGCCAATTATACCGCCAATCTCAATGTCATGGTCAAAGCCGCGCGGAATGCTGCGCGGGGATTGATCCGCGATTTTGGCGAGGTCGAAAACCTGCAAGTTTCGATTAAAGGCGTCTCTGATTTCGTCTCGAATGCGGATGTCAAAGCAGAAGAACGCATCCGGGCGGATCTGACCTATGCGCGCCCTGCCTATGGATGGCTGGGAGAAGAAAGCGAAGAAGTCATCGGCGATGACGAGACGCGCCGCTGGATTGTCGATCCACTCGATGGAACAACGAATTTCCTGCACGGCTTGCCGCATTGGGCGATCTCGATTGCGATGGAGCACAAAGGCGAGGTGGTTGCCGCCGTGGTGCTCGATCCTGCAAAAGACGAGATGTTCACCGCCGAAAAAGGCCAAGGCGCATGGATGAACGGACGCCGCATCCGCGTTTCCGCGCGCCGCGATCTGTCTGAATGCATCTTTGCGACTGGTATTCCTTTCGGCTCGAAAAAGACCTTGCCCGATACGATGAACGAATTGGTGCGTCTGATGCCGGTATGCGCCGGTGTCCGCCGGTTCGGGTCAGCGGCCCTCGATCTCGCTTACGTGGCGGCAGGCCGCTACGACGGCTATTGGGAACGCGAGCTTAGCCCATGGGATGTCGCCGCTGGATTGCTCTTGGTGCGTGAAGCCGGTGGGTTCGTCGGTGATCTTGATGGCGGACGGAATGTGTTCAGCACAGGCAATGTCCTCGCCAGCAACCCCGACATTCACGCCAAGTTCGTTAAAGGCTTGAAGGCTTAGAGCGCGCTATTTCAACATGCGTTGAGACAAAGTCATTCCGAAAAGCGGGGGTGGCCACCAAACGGTTGGAGTGAGAAAAATATGTCACAGGCAGCATGGATTATGGCCGTGTGCATAGTTTGTCGTAACCTACAAGTATAGGAGGATCGAAGCGGCTAAAACTATAACTACTTAAACTTGGTCCCCGGCGCGTCCCATCCACAAAAGGCAGAATCATAGCATCAAACTCGGACTTATCTTGCAATCCAAGAAATTTCAGTGCTGCGGGAAGTTCTTTAGCGGATGCCGCTCTTGCAAAAATTTCAAAGGGGCCAGAATGATTATCGTGATAAATCATGAGCATGGGAAACCACGTATCATAGTTGCCACCTCGCATTTGATTAATTTCAGCCCTGAAATACAAAATAAAATCAGCTTGTGCTAAATAATGAAATCGTACACCTGATCCTGTAGAACGCTCATGTATGAAATCAGTAGAGAGCGAAACCCGCCTTAATTCTTTCGCTTTATTCCAATACTCGAAAGTTTCTGAATAGAAGTATAAATCTGATAAAGATCTTGTCTTGTCGTTTCGCCGAGAATTTTGAATATAAAAAGGTCGTGTTATAATGACATCAAAGCCGTCGTACTCTCGTTCTTTGATCAGAATAGCCACGATGTATAGGAATGTTTCGTAACCCCAAAATTTGAAATTTTTAAAGTCGGTCTCTCGCCATTGATTGACACCTTCCGGCGGCTCAAAGAGGTACATAAAATCTTCGATGAAGCGATGGATGGCCTCATAGTATTCGATACTGAGTTTGCTGCGTGCAATCAGATTGACGATTTCAATAATCTGATTGCGATAAGGAATAAATGCAGCAAGATTATTTTTGAAAGTTTCATAATCTTTCCTTGGGTCACCTTCAAAACGTAGCAAAGGCAGTTGCTCAATCATTTTGGCGAAAAAATCCTGCACGGCTGTCAGAGCATTGGTTCGCCCTTCTTTGATGGCGGATTGTGCTCGTGTGAATTCCGTATTTGTGGCGAGCCTGACATTCTGCTCACTATCAAGAAAAGCAGGTTTTTTACCAAGTGCTGGACGCTCATGAAGAGGTTTATCAAACAACCAACGCAACAGTTGCTCGAAGCTGTCGGCTGAGCGAGGTTGCTCGCTGAAATCGATGTAGATACGTGAGGTATAATATGCTGGCAGATACATCTGTCCTTTATCATCGCGCTCGGTTGTCAGAGCGACGAACTTACTTTGATCTTGAGTTTCAAAAAGTTCTTTTGAAATGATCTGCGCTTCGGTTCCAGCGCCACCCTGTCGCTCGTTAGATTTCGTTGTGTATTGCTTGTCAGAAATGATAATTACTTTTTGTAAGGTCTTATCCGTAACCATCGATTCCATGAAAGCTGCGGCTTCTTGTCCCTCTCGCAAATCCCATTTATCGAGTGTCACGTCAACGCCTGACTCCCTTAGCTCGGTTGCGAGATCCAGTACCCATTTTTCATGGTCGGAATTGCTCCAACTGTAGGAAATAAAGGCGCGCGGTGCGGGTTGCTCTGTATCAGACATTGAAATCCTAATCTGTGATGGGGAGAAATTCCTCCATCGTTCGTGACAACTATTAACGTAAGCCAACGTGGCCACTCAAGTGCTGCACTCGTTAGACTTGCAAGTCACATTCATCTTGCAAATATTTGTTGTTCATGGTATGTTCGAATTTCGAGTTGCACGCAACAGTACCAGAAAGCCTTATGAAACCCGCCTCCTACATTGATTATCAGCAAAAGGCGTTGCAGCGGATGCTGGCGGTTTTGGTTGTGTCAATCGGGGGGATTGACGGTGGGCGGATAGTGGTTTTGCCGCGCTATATGCGCTCGAAAATTTTCCACTTTTTACGGCCTGCCGAATCCGCTTTGCGGCGTATGATTATTGTGCTTGCCGCTGCATTGGAACAATCGGGGTATAGTGCGCCAAAGCGGACGAAACGCGCTGCACCGACTAAGCCTATTCCAAAAGGTCAGCGTGACCGCATTCCGTCTTTTCCTTTGATTGACCCACGCAAACATTTTGATTGGTTCGGCACAAAGAAAAAGCGCAAATTTGCGGAACGCGCGCCAAATATCATCGCAATCGGCGCAAGCAACTGGCGGCCTGAACCCGCCCCTGAACCAAAACCTGAACCGACCCCCGACGATCCGATTGACTCGGCGCGTCTCTGGATGCGGCTGTTATCGTTCAAGGAGGCTTTGGAGGATTTGCCGAAACAGGCAAAACGGATGATGCGGTTAAAGGCACGCAACCCGAAACGGTTTGCGCGCAAAATGCCTATGCGTCCCGGATGGCCTCCGGGGTGGCGACAGGACAAGCGCAGCGAAGTCGATGAGATTTTGCGCGATTGTCATTGGCTGGCGCTGCGGGCGATGGCCGATCCCTGACTCTGCTTTAATAAGATTTCTACCCTGCTGTCTCGCGGCGGGGCGCCTTGTCGTGCCTGTGCGAAATTCAGCTTTGCGGCGGTGTGGCATCAGGTTCGAGACGGGTGATATTCGCGTCATTGATCTGTAGTTTTTCCCCCGTCTGAAAGGGCGGGTTTTCCAGAACCAAAACCGGACAGGCTTTCCAGTCCATTTGTGCCGCAACCAACGCACCGATGGGTAAAATCGCATCGCGCCCGCCGAGGATCAAAGCTGCCGGTCCGATGCCGCGATACAAAAGTTCGAGCATCACCGCGCTGGATGAGGAGGACCCGATAAGATTCTCGATTACCAAAATTGTCCCTGCCAGGCGCGCGCCCTCTTGCGGATGTCCGGCGAGACAAATCGCCGAGGTTTCAGGATCGACCCCGCCCCAAAAGCTGATCGGCGCGTCAAGGCGCAAGACTGTCCCGCTTGCGGTTCCACCAATCAGAGCATCGGCTGTTATCTCCATAGCGCTGCATCTCTGACAAGCCGTCCTGCAAGCGCGCTCTCGATGCATTCACCGAGCGAGCCGAACACCGGATCATGGCCGGTATTGCCTTTCGAGTAATGCGCAAATTTGGCTGAGTTCGTCATCATCACCGAGCCGCCTTCCGGCAAAATTGGAGTGACGACGACGCAGGTATCGACGACGAATTCGATCCCGTGGGATGCGAGGCTCGCATCGCTATTGTCTTGCGCCAGAACATCCATCACATGCCGGCCCGTGCAGATAAAAATCGGGATTTTGCTGCGGCGACCTTTGAGCAAACGCCGCACGGCCCGGCATTCGTCCACTGAGAAATGCGGGCTGCCCAGCGCGATGCTGTCGATGACTTCGCCCTTTGCCAGACTCAGAGAGTCGCGGGTTTTGGTAATCATCCCGGAGGTGACGATAATCTTCTCTTTGATGCTTTCTAAAGCGTTCAGATTTGGGGCTTCCGGGGTGACGCCGATAATATGGATCAGTGCCGCCGCCCCCGTGGATGCGGCCCCCGCACACAGCGCTTTGAGTTGATCTTCGCGTGGATTGCTGTTTTCCAATCCGACAATCACCGGAACACTTTCTCCCGAAAGCCGTCCGATCAACGCGCCGAGCACGGGATAAAACGCATCTTCACACCGCAAGTTTGTATCAAGGCTGCTTACATCAATAATAAGTTGTCCTTGTCGCGCTTCTGTTTTGTGCAGACCATAGAGCGGCGCGCGACCGGTAATGGCACAGGCGATGTCGAGAAAATCCCCATAGCGATTGGTCCGTGCGCCCAACACCGTATTCGCAAAAGCAACGGCATTCGACTCGCCCCATGCGATTTGATCTCCCATCGCCGGTCTTGCTCCGGCTTGGTAGGGCGCACAGGTCCAGCTTGGGCGACACCCCATGCGGCTATGCGCTTCCATCAACCGAAAGGCCATGTGCCTGCGATCAGCAGGAACCCTGACTTGATCGGGCTTTAGCAGGTTTAATGCGCCGACATTGGTTGTCGATGGAATGGAAACCCTCGCACCAGCTTCGGCCAATTGCTCGCAATAGAGAACGCCGGAGTCGCCGTGATACAAACATCCGTCGATATGACTGGAGGTTACCGGAACCAGCGCTTTGGCTCCCAAAATGCGGGCGGCTCCTGTGACGATTTCCATCGCCATGCGTGTGCCTTTACTAGCGGTTTCTCCCGCAAGAACAGCCCGCTCTGAAGGTGTTAGCTGCATCATGACCTGATTGATGAGTTGACGTTGCGTATATTTTGAGCAAAGCGTCAGTCATGGAAGCCTCACATGCAAGTTTAGATATTCTGTCAGACCCGATTTGCCCTTGGTGCTATATCGGTAAAGTCAAACTCGATAGAGCTTTGGCACAGCGGCCCGGGCATGGCCTTGATATTTCTTGGCGGCCCTATCAACTCAACCCCGAGATGCCCGCGGCAGGAATGGATCGCACCGAATATCTGGAAACGAAGTTTGGCGGTCCCGAGCGCGCGCGTGCAATCTATGGTCAAATTCGCGATGCTGCGATAGCGGCAGGACTGACCGTTGATTTTGATAAAATTACACGCACGCCGAATACATTTGACGCTCATCGTTTGATCCGCTGGTCGCGTTCGGACGGGCATCAACAAACCGTCGTTGACTCGCTGTTTGCCCGGTACTTCGAACGGGGTGAAGATATTGGTGACCGGTCAGTATTGATGGAAGTCGCAGCAGAAGTTGGCATGGATTCAAGTGTGCTCACACGTCTTTATGATGAGGATGCTGACCGTGACTTGTTGACCGACGAAGAAATGATGGCACGTCAAATGGGTGTCTCAGGTGTACCGACATTTATTATTGGCAAGGAATTTGCTTTGGTCGGTGCTCAGGAAACAAGTGCTTGGCTTGATGTATTGGATCGTCTTTCAAATGAAAGCGATAAAGTACAATTGCCGGATGCATGAAAATAATAAATAGTGCCGCATTGTGTGTCGCCGAAAATTGACGGAGCGATACACAGCTTAGTTGTGATTACGTAAGGAAGCTGTCCCGTGTTTTTGGGGCCATCTGACATTTATGAACCATAAAGTTGTTACCACGACAGATGATTTAGCCGCGATTTGCCGCGATTATGCAACAGCTTCTTATGTTACTGTTGATACTGAATTTATGCGTGAGCGGACCTACTGGCCGGTATTGTGTCTTGTTCAACTTGGCAGACCGAGACTGGACGGCGAAAGCGACGAAAACTGGAATCGTGAAGGCGCTGTTATCGTTGACCCGATGGCCGAAGGTATTTCGCTGGATCCGTTATTCGCTTTGATGGCCGATAAGACCGTTTTGAAGGTCTTTCACGCGGCCCGCCAAGACGTAGAAATTTTTCACAATCTTGCGGGGTCTGTGCCTACTCCCCTCTATGATACGCAAGTGGCCGCTATGGTCTGCGGTTTTGGCGATCAGGTCGGCTATGAAACGCTGGTGCGTAAGATCGTAAATGCATCGCTGGATAAATCCAGCCGCTTTACTGATTGGTCCCGGCGTCCCCTTTCTGAAAAGCAGCTGCATTATGCGCTGGGTGACGTGACGTATCTTCGCCAGATCTACGAAACGCTTTCGGAGCGCGTTGCAAGTGCAAACCGCACGCACTGGGTTGCCGAAGAGATGGACATCCTTACGAATCCGGCGACGTACATTACCGAACCTGCGGATGCTTGGCGGCGTCTGAAAATGCGCAACCCAACAGCTAAACTATTTTCATCTGCGCGCGTTTTGGCGGCATGGCGCGAAGAAGAAGCACAGCGCCGCAATGTCCCCCGCAACCGGGTAATCAAAGATGATGCAATCATGGAGTTGGCGGCCTCGCGTCCGAAAGATCTTGAGACATTGAACAAAAGCCGTTTGCTGACGCGCGATAACAGGTCCGGAGAGAGCGCAAAGTCCATTTTAGAAGCTTTAGCGAAAGCGGGTGCAGCTGGGTCTTCCGGCCTTCCTGGTCCAAAAGACAACCCGCGCCCCAATGCGGGACAAACGGCCTTGTCGGAATTGATGCGCACGCTTTTGCGCGCGAAAGCGGCTGAAGCGGATGTTGCCCCTCGGCTCATTGCATCGACGGCAGAGATTGACCGGCTCGCGGTCGAAGATAATCCAGCCGACCTGCCTGCTCTTCAGGGGTGGCGGCGCGAGGTTTTCGGCAATGATGCGCTTCGCCTCAAAAAAGGTGACATCGCGTTGTCTGCCGGTCCGCATGGTGTGAAGGTCGTTGATCTCTAATGAGAGTCAGTATCATTACAGGCTCGCGTGAAGCCGGCCACCTCCACGCGCAGTTATCCAAAGCCTCTTTAATTGATGGTGACGATCTGCCGGATGCTTTTGATGCTGATTGTGTGATTGACGCTTCGCACCCTTGCGAAACAAATACGCCCGATATCGTCGCAGCGCGCTGTGACGACCAGAATATTCCCTATTTACGTCTGCGCCGCCGGGCTTGGGAACCGTTGGCGGAGGATGCCTGGCTTGACGTTGCGAATGCAAATGAAGCAGCGGATGTATTGCAACGGGATTGGCGACGGGTATTTTTATGCCTCGGTGAAGTGGATCGTTTGCCGTTTATGGCGGATGATAAGCGCTGGTATCTGGTTCGTACCGGGCAGAGCATGGCTGCGGTCATGCCGCCGCAATTTGCCCTAACCGGCAAAGACGGTCCGTTTCTCGTCGAGCAAGAGATCAACCTGATGCGCCATCATAAAATTGACGTGCTTGTGACGCGCAATGCGGGAGGGAAAGGCGCCGTTCCTAAGGTGTCAGCCGCGCGAGCGATTGGCGTTCCTGTGGTGATGGTGGCCCGGCCCGCCGCGCCCGGCACAGAAGTCGCAACCGTACGGAAGGCTTTATCATGGCTAGGTGGTTCCGTGCGGCGATGATCGGGAGTGTGCTTTTGGCACAGCCTGCATACGCGGCAGATATTGCGGTAGATATTGCCACTGGTATGATTTTGACAGCCACCGAAGCAGATGCCCTGCGCCGCCCGGCTTCTCTGGCCAAACTTATGACCGCTTATGTTGCGTTCGAAGCCCTTGCCTCTGATGAGGTTGCCGAGGGTGAACGTGTTCCAGTATCTGCCTTTGCCGCGCGGACACCGCCCGTAAAGCTGCGGATGCGCGCCGGATCAAAGATTGAATTCGCAGAGGCTTTGGGTGCTGCCGTGGTTGGTTCAAAGAACGATGCTGCTGTTGTAGTTGCTGAAGCGATTGCCGGCAGTGAAGAAGCCTTCGTTGAGCGTATGAATGTTACCGCGTCGCATTTGGGAATGAGCAACACGCGATTCGCGAATGCGACCGGATTGCCTGCGCCGGGACAACAAACAACCGCGCGCGACATGGCGCTTTTATCGCGCGCTATGCTCACTCAATTTCCACAGCGTTCTAAGCTGTTGTCGCGCCGTTCGGTGACGGCATTGGGACGGCGGGTTTCGACGACCAATCCGTTATTCGGACGGGTGAAAGGTGCGGAAGGGCTGAAAACCGGTTTTACATGCGCCGCCGGTTATTCCGTGGCGGCATTGGTTGAGAGGAGCGGTCGGCGCATTATCGCGGTGACGCTTGGCCATCCGAGCAAAAACTCCCGTTTGCGCGAAGCGCGCGGATTGATTGAAGCGGCGTTTAAGATTGCAGACGGCGGCGATGCGCTTACCCCGGCAAAGGCCAAGGCGGGATTGCCTCCTGATATCGGTGCGTGTTCCGGCGCGGCGACGCAACTAATCGCGACAGATATTTCGCCAGAGGAAAAGGCGCTATACGCTGCTGAAGTGGCAAAGGCACGTCAGCGCGCAGCAGGTGAGCCAAACTTGCCTAGACCGTCTATTGCGCGCGTTTTATCCAAAAAAGAACCTCCCAAGCCTTTGGCCCCTCCACCGCTTTCTGGATGGAGCGTGTTCATTGGGGCACATATTTCAGAGCAAGCAGCGGAAACACGATTGCAGGCGGCCCATCGGCTCCTTCGTCAACGCGGTACGATTCGGGTCGAACGCAGAGTACGTGATGGCCGTTTCCTGGCGTTGATTTATGGTCTTGACCAACGCATAGCGGTCAATTTTTGCAAATCGGTCTCTACATATTGCCTGACACTCACGCCTGCGCGGTTACTGAACGCACGGGCGCAATGGCGACGGTAACGGGGCGGATGGACGCGAAGGACCATCCACACTAGATAGCCTCTGTATTGAGGAGGCTTATCCATGACCGCAGAAACTTTCGATGAGCTTGTAGAGAATTTTGAACTGTTCGATGATTGGGAAGAACGGTACCGTTACGTCATCGACCTCGGGAAACAAATGCCGGACTTTCCGGAGGCATTGAAAACAGATGCGACGCTGGTTGAAGGATGCGTTAGCCGCGTCTGGCTCGAAGAAAAAGTGACCGGAGAAGGGCCGGAAGCTGTCATCGAATTTTCAGGGGATAGCGATGCTTTCATCGTCAAGGGTCTGATTGCGGTTCTGCAAAAATTATTTTCTGGGCAAACCGCGCAACACATTTTGGAGACTGATGTCTCCAAAGAACTTTCGCGACTTGATCTCTCCGCGCATCTCAGCCCGCAACGCAGCAATGGTCTGAATTCAATGGTGGGAAGGATTCGGGGATATGCAGAGCTGCAATCTTAACCATTTGCACGTATAAATATGCTGGTTAATGACCGGAACCCCCTCAGCGGCATTCCGCATTAATAAGCTGTTAACCTATTAACCCATTTTGAGACACTTGGGCGCGCGTGTACGCCAAGGTTCAAACGAATCCGTAAGCCGCCCAGTCAATCGTTACTGTCGCCTCTAAGATTGCGATCCCCGAATCGAGACACAATCCAATATTAATCGCGACTAATCGCTCTGCCCAGCTCATAGGGTCCCCCGACCGTTAATCAGTGTGCTGAAGACCTGTTGTCTCATGGGACACGACTTAATACAAGGTTAAAATTCTTTGCCCACGGAGCAGGCTTTGGCCTTGAAGAACAGAGTGTATTCTGTAATCTTTCGGGACCGAAAATAGTTAACGAATTTAATGCGCGCATCTGTCTGATGCGTCGTGATTGAGGAACGAACCGAGCAGTGATGTCGAGGGATGAGATCACATTCGGTAGGCGTGGAGCGAAGCTCCCGCTGAGGCGCGGGGAGCGTTTGCGTGGCGGCATTGAGAACTATTTCTCCATCGGAGTTTGTGCGTCGTTTAAAGCACGGCATCGTATCGCATGACAGTAAAGTCGTCTGGTTTTTGGGCGCAGGGTGTTCTGTAAGTTCCGGCGTCGATGATGCTGCAACACTCACAAATCGCTGGCTGAAAGAGCTGATGTATTTGGAGACAGGTGAAGAGGACGATTTGGAGGATTGGGCCGAGTCGCGTTTCCCGACCTATGACCGCAATGACCCTGCTTCAGCATATATTCAGGTGCATGAAGCGCTGTTTTACACCGATCAGGATCAGCAGCGCGAACAGGAAGAATTGGCGAGCGAAGGGCAACCCGGTTTTGGATATGCTACGCTGGCGCAGTTATTAACCCATGAGAAATGGGGTGACCGCTGTAACACCGTTATTACGACAAATTTCGATGATTTGGCGGCTGATGCCCTCTATTTCTACTCCCAGCGTAAGCCTCAGGTGCTGACGCACGAATCTTTTGACCGGCACGTTCAAATCAGCGATGCCCGTCCGACGATTGTTAAGCTGTACGGCGATGCCCATCTCAGCTCGGAATATCTCGATGGCAATCGCCGCTTGTTGCGGAATGATGTGAAAAACCGCCTTCGCGCGCTGGCGACAGAATGTACATTGGTTTTCGTCGGATACGGGGGGCGGGATGATTGCATTCTCGACCTGTTCGAAGAAATGCCTCAAGGCGCACCTTCCGGCGGTGTCTATTGGGTCAATGATAAAGCCCCCGGCAAGTCGATGGCTGAATGGCTTGAAAACCGTAGAGCTGTTTGGGCATTGAACGATAGCTTTGACGACCTGATGTATCTGTTGCGCCGTGAGTTTCAACTTGGCCACCCGCGCATTGATCGCTTCGACCAAATTCTTCAGAAATATGATGCCGAGTATCGTGCGCTGGCTTCAAAGAAAACCTTGCAGCCTGTTGAGGCCGATGATGCAGGGCCGCCGCCAAATGGCCCTGTGCCGGAACCAGTGGTTGTCGCTGAGCCTACTGCTCAGGCTAAAGAATCCACAAATACAGTGAGCGACACATATGCTGCTGCAACAGCAAAAGCTAAATCCTGGCCGGTCGCCACAGAGCCTGTTCCGGCAAAACAGCCTGAAATTCAAGAACCGGGTATAGTAGCCCGACCGCCGGTTGAGGCAGGTAATGACGATAAAAAACCTGAACCTGAAATTGAAGTGCTCGATCCTGTAACACCGGATACATTGAAGACCGAGCCTTTGGTCGCGGCGGCAATTGCGATGAAGGCGCGTGAAAAACTCGACGCCGCTCAACGGGTTGCTTCTCCCGCTTCATCAGTTGAACTTGAGACTCCCCGGGGGGGTATTTTTACTCATCCTGATGGATTTAATAACGCTACTGCAAGCGCTCCGGACACGGCGGTTGCCGTCACGCAGGCCCCCTCTAAAGCAACATCAATTGATGCGACCAACTTTTCTGTAAATTTGGATGACCGGAGTGCGCCGCCGTTAAACGGTTTCGTTAATGGTACGGGGTCAGTTGATGACGACATCCTGGAATTAGACACCGAAGCAACAGAAATTGATATCAACGAAAAAGAGACAAGTTTTGTCGCTCTTGCTTCCGCACATGTTGAAAATACCGAAGACGGGTCACGCCATAAGATTGATGCGCTGATTGCAGCCGCTGTGAAGGCAATGGCGACAGATAGTCAGGAGCATGATGGCGGAAAGCCCGTGGATATGTCATCTGCGACTCTTGAAAATATCACAGCGCCTCTTGGCGCTCTTGATATCGACGTTGCCGATGTTGCGCCACCGCTGGACGCCCTGATTGCGCAGCCTTTGCCGCATCGTCCTGTGGGCGCGCCAATCCGATCCAAAGATGCAGAGATTGTCGACATTGCTGAAAACCCTGTCGATACCGGACCGTTGACAGTGCCCTTGCGTTTGATGCGCCGTGAAGAGGCTGTTGCCTTGGATGCGAGATTTCGTTCGGCTTTAGCGGATAATCCCCGTGATGCAATGCTTTTAGCGGATTACGCTCAGTTTTTGACGGTTGGCCGTCAGGACCACGACGGAGCGGAGCATTATTTCAACCGTGCAATTGATGCTGATCCACAAAATGACGCAGCCCTCCGTTTGTTTGCCCGTTTCCTGACGGATATCCGCCGGGATCACGAGCGCGCTGAGGATTGTTATCGTCTTGCAATTCGTGCCAATTTCGAGAGCGCGGAGACGATGTGCTGTTACGCTGAATTCTTGTGGCACGCGCGCGGCGATTTTGAAACGGCGGGTGAGTGTTTTCAGGTTGCGGTGGATGCCGCGCCGCGCGATGCCGGATCTTTGATGCGGTATGCGAAATTCCTGCAGCTCGTTCAGCGTAACGATGATGCGGCCTATGCGTTACTGAAACTCGCGGCGGCCTCCGGCGGGACTGATCCGGCGGCGACAGTGGCGCTGGCAGACTTTACCGCTTCACGTCGCGGGGATGTCGAAAAAGCTGAAACGATTTTTGAGAAAACCTTAGAGGTCGAAGGCGATTCCGTCGGGACGCTGACAAAGGCAGCCCAATTTTATGCAAGATATAAGGGTGACCTGAGTCGCGCTGAAGCTCTGTTTGAGCGTGCCTTGAGTGTCGATTCTGAATCGACTGAGGCGTTGCTCGCATTCTCCCACTTTTTGCAGGTCCATCGTTTAGATCCGGTGATGGCGGAAGAGATGATCCAGCGCGCGACCAAAGCCGATCCCGGTAATGCCGAGATTGCGACGGGATATGCCTTGTTCCGCGATGAAGTCCTGATGGATGACGAGGGAGCAGAGGACTTGTTCCGAAAGGCCATCAACCTTGACCCTCGCAACGCCAATGTTTTGGCGCATTACGGACGATTTCTCCAGTATTCTCGGCGCAAGCCCAATGCTGCAGAAGATCGTTTGCGTAAAGCGGTTGGTATGGAGCCGCGTAATGCTCTGGCATTGCGCAGCTATGGAACGTTCCTGATTTTGGAACGTGGTAATGCCGAAGAAGGCGAGCGCCATTTACGCCGGGCGGTCAGCGCTTCCCCGTCTGATGCTCAAGCATTGGCCGATTTGGCTGAATTCTTGGGTAAGCGCGTCGGAAATCACGAAGAAACGGAAGACATGTTCCGCCGTGCCATGGCTGCCGACCAAGCAGATAAGCGGATTTTGCGCCGCTATGCACGATTCTTGGCCGAAACTAAGGGCGATACCAGCGCGGCGGAAGAACTGTACCGCAAAGTCCTGGACGATCAGCCACAGGATGCGCGCGCGTTGAGTGGATCAGCCCATGCGATGTTTGTTCAGGGAAAACGTAAAGACGGGCTTTCGCTGCTTGATAAAGCATTTGATGCAGTAATGGGCGATGAACCGCGCCGCCGTAATATTGATTTGTTGCTGGAGCTTTGGTTTTTTCGCTATTGCTTTGACGAAAGCGCGAAACGCGATGCTATCAAGGCATCCATTTGGTTGGTAAAAGAGGGTGCGAAGGTAACACGCATTGATGTGAATCCTGTCGTTGCCCGTGCCATTGCAGATAACCATACGGACTCTGATATCTTACGCGAACTTGCGCGTGTTGTTAGCGGTTCTGCGGCACCTGAACGGTTGGACAGATTCAACGTCGCTTGACCGGCACAAGAGCGTATTGCGTATACGATGGATTATCGGGTGTCGGGTTTTGCGCGGCACTTGATGCAAATACCTGACACTTTGACGACGCAGCACACTGTACCGCAACTTTTTAGCAAAAAATAACAGATTTAGACTCACGGCTCGTCGTACCGGGAGTCTAATATTCATACGTTTGAAAGCAGTGCTTGTTATTAATGGGAATTTGATATAATAAATTCTTTATATCTTCATACCAGAATAGAGCGCTTGTCATGACCAATGCCTTATCCCGGCTCCTCGAAACGCGCGATTGGATTATGGCCGATGGTGCGACGGGTACGAATTTGTTTGCGATGGGGCTTGAAGCGGGAGAGCCGCCAGAGCTTTGGAACGTTGATTACCCGGACCGTATCCGGGCCTTGCATCAGGGGTTCGTTGATGCCGGTTCGGATTTGATCCTCACAAACAGCTTTGGTGGAACGCGATACCGCTTGAAGTTGCATAACCATCAAGATCGTGCGTTTGAACTCAATAGATGCGCAGCGGAACTGGCACGGGAAATCGCGGATAAAGCGAACCGCCCCGTTATTGTTGCCGGGTCGGTCGGCCCGACAGGAGAAATTTTCGAACCTGTTGGAACACTTTCAATTGCCGATGCAATCATCGCCTTTGAAGAGCAAATCAAAGGATTGATGGAGGGCGGAGCTGATGTGATCTGGGCCGAGACAATCTCATCCGAAGAAGAAATCACTGCCATCGCTCAGGCTTGTGCCAATCTTGACGCACCGCTTTGCGCAACATTGAGTTTTGATACTGCCGGGCGCACGATGATGGGTGTTACCTCGACAGGCTATGCCGGACTGCAACAATCGCTGCCGTCCCTACCCGTTGCTTTTGGCGCGAATTGCGGGACGGGCGCACCTGATCTGCTGCGTACAGTGCTGGGGCTTACAGAAACATCCCCGGATGCAGTCATTATCGCTAAGTCCAATGCTGGCATTCCGAAATATGTTGATGGCGTCATCGAATATGATGGCACGCCGGAATTAATGGCGGAGTATGCGCGCCTGGCCCGCGATGCAGGTGCGCGTATCATTGGCGGGTGCTGTGGCACAAAACCGGAGCATCTTGTGGCAATGAGAGCCGCAATGGAAACGCATGTTCCGATCGCACGTCCGGCTCTGGAAAAAATCAGATCCCGTATTGGTGATTTTTCATCACAAGACGATGGAACAGGCGATCAAAGCGCTGCTCCAAAACGCGAACGGCGCGGGCGCAGACGGGCATAGACTGCGCATTTCAGCGGACATGGGGCGTTGCGCCTTTATCGCGTGTAAGAAGCCACGCTGCTGCAGCCCCAGCCATCGCGCCAAAGAGGTGCGATTCCCATGAGACGCGATGATCGGGCAAGACGCCTAATATCAATCCGCCATAGAGCAAACCTGCAAACACAGCCATCACAATAGCCCGCAAACTGCGCTCAAAAATTCCAAGCGCAACGACATATCCCAGATATCCGAACACCAAACCGCTTGCACCCACATGAACGCGATTGCCACCCCGAGCCAGCAACCAGACCAACAAACCGCCCAAAAGCACAATGATGATGGTCGAGTCTAAAAATCGTTTTGGCGACGCCATCGCAGCCATTCCACCCAATACGACCAGAGGAACAGTATTCGCAATGATGTGACCGAAGCTGGCATGTAAAAATGGCGAAGCAGGTATGCCAATCAACCCGCCGAAATCTCTTGGTTCTAATCCAAACCATTGGTTTAATTCATATCCGAAGACGAAATTCACGACCTGGGCAGCCCATATTATCGCCAACAGGGTGAAAATGGGTCGGAGAAACTCAAAAGTCAGACTGTCTTTATTCAGTGCCATTCAGCGTGCTCCATGGCTTTGGGTAAACATCTGTTAACAAATAGCGATGCAGGCTTGCAAATGCTTACGTTTTATCGCTTGGGTCGGAATAAGATTCTGAATTGTCGCGTCCAGTTCACAGAATTGAATTGATGCGGGCAATGGTCGCAATCGGCCCGGTTCTGCCGGCGTGATTTGGAGTGCGTAATATGGCCGACGAAGAAGACGACATCATCCTCAGCGCATTGAGCGATGATGAACTTGTGCTGCAAATGCACGATGACCTTTATGACGGTTTGAAGGACGAAATCACCGAAGGCGTCAATATCCTGCTCGAGCGTGGATGGACGCCTTATGATGTGCTGACCAAAGCATTGGTTGAAGGGATGCGCATTGTCGGAATCGACTTTCGCGATGGTATTCTCTTTGTCCCTGAAGTGCTGCTTGCTGCAAACGCGATGAAAGCCGGAATGTTTATTCTACGACCCCTGCTTGCAGAGACCGGCGCACCGAAACAAGGCAAGATGGTGATCGGAACCGTCAAAGGCGACATTCATGATATCGGCAAGAACCTTGTCGGTATGATGATGGAAGGCGCGGGTTTTGATGTGGTTGATCTTGGTATCAACAATCCTGTCGAGAACTACCTCGAAGCTATAGAGAAAGAGGACGCTGATATTCTTGGCATGTCCGCTTTGTTGACCACGACTATGCCGTATATGAAGGTTGTCATCGACGAAATGACGGCGAAAGGTATTCGCGAAAACTATGTCGTACTTGTCGGTGGCGCACCGCTCAATGAAGAGTTTGGCAAAGCCATCGGCGCGGATGCCTATTGCCGTGATGCAGCGGTGGCGGTTGAAACCGCTAAAGAATTTATGGAACACCGCAAGCATAACCAGACTGCGTAGGCGCAGCCTTGCGTCGCGGAAAAAAGCAACGCAGCGGCGCGGGAAGTGCAACACAACCTGACTTCGCCGCTGCTCTCGAAGCCCGTCTCATGGAAGACGGGCTAGACGCTCCGCGCGTAAAAGCCACCCCCGAGCAGGTCATGCTAATTGCCTGTGGCGCGCTGGCACGGGAAATAATCGCTGTGAATGAGGCGAATGGCTGGGATCATGCCGTTCTGGAATGTCTCCCTGCCAAGCTGCATAATGCTCCTCAACACATTGCTGAAGCCGTCCGGGTTAAAATCCGTGATGCTAAAGCGCGCGGATTTGATTCAATTTTCGTGCTTTATGCTGATTGCGGCACGGGGGGCGCATTGGATGCGGTTTGTGCGCAAGAAGGCGTTGAACGCATTCCCGGCCCGCATTGCTATGCCTTCTTTGATGGGGTCGAAACATTTGAAACCCGACATGAAGAAGAGCTTGGCACTCTCTATCTGACCGACTTTTTTGCAAAACAATTTGATGCGTTGATTTGGCGGGGCTTTGGACTGGATCAAGCGCCTGAAATGCGGGATATTCTTTTCGCTCATTACACCCGCGTTGTGTATTTGGCGCAGACTGAGAATCCTGAATTGGATGCAAAAGCCGAAGAAGCTGCAAAGCGGCTTGGCCTGAGCTATGAGCGCAGGTTCACTGGATATGGTGATTTAGGGACGACGCTTGCTGGATTAGCAAAATAGGCAGAAACCTTGCTTATGACTGCAGGGGCTTTTCCTCATCCAGCAACCATAAACAAAAATACGAGGCCGCCACTGCACCGATCAGTTGAGCAATAATAAAGATTGGCATATGGCCGGGATAAATCCCCGCAAATGTATCAGAGAGGCTCCGCGCGATTGTAACCGCCGGATTTGCAAAAGACGTGGAAGCCGTGAACCAATATGCGGCGGTAATATAAAGTCCCACAGCCATCGGAACCGCAGCCTGTCTCGTTTTAAGCGTCGCGAGAATCGTGAAGGCAAGACCAAAGGTTGCCACAGCTTCAGCAAACCATTGTGCTCCTCCGGTCCGCACTTTTGTGGATAGTTGAAATAAGCTCTCGTCAAACATCAGATGTGCCGCCCACACACCGATTATGCCACCAATAATTTGGACCGTGACATAGACAAGGCTGTCGTAGCTCGAAATTTCTTTGCGGAGCCAAAAGATAAGCGTCACAGCCGGGTTAAAATGCGCGCCGGATATGGGACCGAGCATGGTGATCAAAACCACCAAAATTGCGCCGGTTGGTATGGTGTTCCCCAGCAAGGCAATCGCTACATTTCCGCCCGCTAAAGCCTCTGCCATAATTCCTGATCCCACAACAGTGGCCAGCAGAAAAGCAGTTCCGATAAACTCGGCAGCATATCGTTGCATCGGGCGAAAAGTCATAGCAAGGTCGCGCTTTCAATATAAAATTAATAAACCTTTACAGTCCCGTTGCGATCAATTGATCAAGGTTAAGACTCCTTTGACCATACCGCGCGAAAAGAAGTGATACAGCTAAAAACAGGTAAGCCGATGCGTGTTCTTCATATCCTTGATCATTCAGCACCTTTGCAAAGTGGATATGTATCCCGAACTTTGGGAATTCTACGCGCCCAGCGAGAGCTTGGCTTCGATCCGGTATGTCTCACAACCCCTCGCCATAGTGCGGATGCAGGAGAACCGGAAACAGATGTCGAAGAGGTCATGGGCTTTCGTTTTCATCGCACGGGAACACCTCAAAAAAAACGTGTCCCCGGCCCGATGTTTATTACCGAGATGTTTACGACCGCAGGGCGTCTTGCCGAGGTCATTGAAGCTGAGAAACCGGATATTTTGCACGCGCACTCGCCGTGTTTGAATGCACTCCCGGCTTTTCATGTGGCGAAAAAACGTGGTCTACCCTCTGTCTATGAAATTAGGGCGTTTTGGGAAGACGCTGCGGTTGATCTTGGCAATACGACTGAAGGATCATTGCGTTACCGGATAACCCGGGCGATGGAGACACGCGCGTGTCGCGATGTCGATCATGTGTTTACGATTTGTGAAGGTTTGCGGAAGGACTTGTTCGCGCGGGGTATTCCATCTTCGAAACTGTCGCTGGCTCCGAACGCAATCGAACCGGAACGTCTATCGCCCGTTGACAAGCCCAACGCAAAATTGCGTGCGGAAATAGGCCTCGGTGATGGCCCTGTGATCGGGTTTGTCGGTTCGTTTTATCACTACGAAGGCTTGAGGTTGTTGTTGGATGCTTTTCCGAAAATTCTTGAAGAGGTTCCGGATGCCCAACTTTTGTTCGTCGGCGGCGGGATGGAAGATGCTAACTTACGAGTCGCCGCTGCGCCTTTCGGCGATGCCATCAAATTCACGGGACGTGTTGAACCGGAGTTCGTACCAAGCCATTACAGCTTGATTGACCTGCTGGTTTATCCAAGGCTGAAAATGCGGTTGACCGATCTGGTAACACCGCTCAAACCCCTGGAAGCTATGGCGATGAAACAAAGGTTCATTGCATCGGATGTTGGCGGACATAAGGAATTGGTCAAACACGGTGAAACCGGAAGGTTATTCACTGCGGGAGATGTCGGGGCACTTGCAGTATCCGCAATCGAAGCACTGCAAAAAGCAAACACGCCCGAGGACCAGGGAATCCTCGAGCGCGCTTTGGCGTTCGTTACCGAAGAGCGGAGCTGGTCTGCTGTCGCCCGGCGCTATGCGCCAATTTACGAACGCCTGATTTCGCCTGCATAGCCAAGCGGGGGGCCGCTATGGGCGAAACGTGTTGTGAGTATGAAGTGCCAAAAATCGTTGTGTGAGAAATCGTAAGCGTTAAATCTTACGATTTCCCGGCGTTCAATTTGTTGGCGTTACATCTTAGCGCTCGGCATGTGCTTTAGAAATCTGCACAAGACCGGGGCGTAGAACTTTCAGCAGATGGATATGCTACCCGTTGGTTCGACGTACGGGGCTGGTGGAAAATTGTCCCGCCCATATCATATGTTGTTCCAACTTTTCGGGCGATTGTTGGAGCGTAACTATATGTACCCTCCGTAAAGATTATGGTGTCGCCTTGCTCTATATCAAGGCTTCTTGGAAGCCGGTTAAACTCCGAATCCAACGAATGGCTGGAGTTTCTTATGGATCCGGCTTCCCATTCTTTGCTCCACAAAACATAAAATGAGAGATCAGTTTTGTTTGCCACGTCGTCATAACAACCGATCACTGATGTGATGGTAAATTTGAGATCATTCTCCGGATATGGCCTCAGCACCAATGGACCGGCAGCACCGAGTTCGCGAAGTTCATTGTCAGTCATTACTGACGTTCTCGATACCAAATCACCAATCGTACTTGTTGCTTGTTCAACTTTCCCGTCCGCCCATACACTCTGAATGATCTCTGTCGAGCCGAGTGTCACGGCGATCAAGAGCGGAGCGAGCAAGGCGAATTCGATTGCTGCGATACCTTCTTCATTTTTTGAGAAATGACTAAGGGGTCTCTTGCAGCCAGAATGGGAAGAGGTCCCATGTTTATACAACTTTTTGAATTTCTTAAGCATGATTCAATTCCTCAAGGCGATGGTGGCGATACGCAACCGTTGGAAGATCCAAAGGGTTCGTTGCGGAAGGCTAGATTGCTGACGAGAATAAGTTCTCCATCATCCCCGCCAAGTGCATTATCGAGCAGAGGAACTATGACTTCCCACCGGTGAAAGACTTGCAGTGCCATTATTGAGTCTGACGTACCGTTATCCACATCGCTTACGATGTCGTCGAAATCGTCATTGATAGAAGTTGGTGTGGAGTTAAAGTCTGCAAGTTCTTGCACCACAACTTTCGTATTATTGCTACAATTCCCGGTCGAGAATGCGAGATTAGTGCAAAAATCAGCTATAAAATCTGTTGCGGTGAGACATGCACCTTCGCCGGTTTTAATCTGACGTGATGTGTCTTCAACCGCTACGGTCAATGCCGAGCGGGAAAGATGAATGAGAGCAATCTCCAAAGTACCGACAGTCAGTAGCAGAAATGGTACGAGGACGAGCGCGAATTCAACAGCTGTTGAACCCTTGCGATCACGTTTGAAGCGGCGTAGCACTCTTCCTAACGCCTTTGGTGTCGTAGGTGGCATGAACAATCCCCCGATGTGTTCAAAAATTGATGTTCTGAGAATAGGTATAATTCGTTACATATTTCTTAAAGATGGAAGCAATTTAAGTATACACTGAATGTTTTACGCAGAATTTGTATGCTACAATGAATAGAAAACAATATGGCTAATAATAAGCGTAATTTGTACGGAAGGCGCCGGGGCCCGAAACTCAGGGATAACCGGGCAGTTATGATGCGTGAGCGGCTGTCCGGTTATGCTGCTATGCCAGACGGTACCGGTCAAAAAATAAATTTAAAATCATTGCCTTGTATTGTGGAGGAGCTGTGGCTCGAGATTGGGTTTGGTGCAGGTGAGCATGTTGCAGCACAAGCACTTGCAAATCCAAGCGTTGGTTTTCTGGCCTGCGAACATTATTTAAATGGCGTTTCTTCTTGTCTTGCTCATTTGGAAAAAAATGAAATAAAAAATGTAAAGTTACATAACGGTGATGCCCGTGATCTGATGGATCAAATGCCTAATGCTTCAATTTCGAAGATCTTTTTGCTTTATCCCGATCCTTGGCCAAAGGCGCGGCATCATAAGCGGCGCTTTATCAATCCTGACAACTTGGATGCTTTTGCACGTATTATGCGCGGCGGGGCAGTGTTGCGCGTCGCATCTGACATTCCAGACTATATTCAATGGACGCTAGATCATTTGGCAGAACGCACAGAATTCAGCTTATTAGGGGACCCCGAAAGTGGATTTCGAGAACCTTGGGCTGATTGGCCCGGAACCCGCTATGAAGCCAAAGCCCTGCGGGAGGGCCGAACACCGGCCTATCTGACTTTCGAGCGCAATCCCCAATGATCCGTCCGGAAGTATTAGCATTATTCCGCAGATGGGCAGAACCGGCTATCGCGCTGGGCGGCACGCTGATCGCTCTTTGGATTGTGGGAGCAACAAATCTGCGATGGGGTTGGCTCTCTTTGGCTTTGGCAACAATTATTATCATCAGCGGTGGATTGTGGGTCAGAGAAGCAATCCGGCGGGTCAGGTTTACAACAGGTGACGCCGCTGGTGCGGGCAGAGTTTTTGTTGAAGAACAGCGGGTTCTTTATGTTGGTGGCCTTGGAAATATCCAAATCGAGCTAAGGGATGTGAACCGCGTGGATATAGCGGTTTCTAAATCCGGCGACAGCGCGAATGCGAGTGTGCTTCTTTATACAGAAAGCGGATTACCGGCGGCCATTCCGCTCAATGCAGAGGGTCATGACGCCTTTATCGATGCATTGTGCAGCTTGCCGGAGTTTCGCTTTGACGCCTTGAGTGCTGCAATTTCAGAACAAAAAGCGGCAGAAAATTCTTCGCCAATTATCACGTTTTGGCGTCGAAAAGCGCTAAGGTAGTCACCTACGCTTGCCTTCCCGTCATGCGGCCTTAATGTCGCGGCTCCAAAGGGTCGGAGAAAATCTATGTCCATTCCACAAGAGGGCGGTGGTCCCATCGAGTCGCGCGACCAACTCGCGGCCTATCTCGAATCCGGCTGTAAACCACGTCAGGATTGGCGCATTGGTACGGAGCACGAAAAGTTCGGATACCGCAAAGCCGACCTCAAACCTATCGGATACGAGGGCGCTTGCGGCATCAAAGGGATGTTGGAAGGGCTGCGCGACACGTTCGGTTGGAATGAACTGCTGGAAGGCGACACTCTCATCGGCCTAACCAAAGGCAAGGCCAATGTCTCATTAGAGCCGGGAGGACAACTTGAGCTTTCGGGCGCACCGCTGGAGACGATCCACGAGACATGCGAAGAAGTAAATCAGCACCTCGCTGAAGTGCGGGAGATTGCTGATAAATGCGGTGTCGGTTTTATGGGGCTTGGCGCATTGCCCAAGTGGGAGCGCGAAGATTTACCGGTGATGCCGAAAGGCCGTTACGGAATCATGCGCCGGTACATGCCGCAAGTCGGGTCGAAGGGCCTCGACATGATGTTCCGCACCACGACAATTCAGGTGAACCTTGATTTCTCTTCAGAAGCGGATATGGCGAAAAAACTGCGGGTTGGGCTGGCATTACAGCCGATTGCAACAGCGCTGTTTGCCAATTCTCCGTTTTTGGGCGGTAAGCCGAATGGTTATCTGAGTTATCGCGGTGAAATTTGGCGCGATGTCGATAATGCGCGGGCGGGCATTCCGGCCTTTGTCTTTGAGGACGGCTTCGGATTTGATGCCTATGTCGATTATGCGCTCAATGTGCCGATGTATTTCGTTTACCGCAACGGCCAATATATCGATGCCGCAGGGCAATCCTTCCGTGATTTTCTCGATGGGAAACTGCCAGCGCTGCCCGGTGAGACTCCAACGCTTTCAGATTGGGCGGATCACCTGACAACGATCTTCCCGGATGCGCGGATCAAGAAATTCATGGAGATGCGCGGGGCTGATGGCGGTCCTTGGCGCAAAATATGCGCGTTGCCCGCCTTTTGGGTTGGTCTGCTTTATGATGACAGCGCGCTGGATGCGGCATGGGACATCGCAAAAAACTGGACACAGGAAGACCGTATTGGACTGCGGGATTCTGTACCGGCCAAGGCGCTCAAGGCGGAAATCCAAGGGCGCAGCGTTCTTGATATTTCAAAAGAGCTGCTCGCGATTTCAGATCAAGGTTTGCACAATCGTGCCAAAGCCGGAGCCTTTGATCGCGACGAGGCACATTTTCTCAATGCCCTGCGGGATGTTGTTGATCGGGGCGAGACGCCCGCAGATGAGATGTTCTGGAAATACGAGAACCAATGGAACCGCGATATTGATCGTGTCTATGCTGAATACAGTTATTGATGGGTCATTCGGCGCGTACCAATCCTAATGTGCGCGCCAACCAGCCAAACAAAACCGCCAAGACTGGCAGAACGAATAACCCAACAAAAAACGCGGCAAACCCTGAAAACAGCGCCGCTATGGGCAGGGAAAACTCGTCTTGTTCGGCATCGCTTGCTGCTTGCGCCTCTTGAAAAGACTGCGCGAGTTGTCCTGTCAGATCAGCGCCCAACCCTTCGGCAATGAGGATCAATGCCGGGAAAATAACCAGTGAAGCTGCATTCGCAGCCAGCCCAGCCATGACGTAAGGACGCAGCTCCGTCTCACCACGTTTTGCCGCGCGCCATGTAAGCCAAGCGAAGACGGTCAGCCATGCTGGTAAAGACACAAACAGAGACAGATTACCGACATACCCGAACCGCGCCGCATACGGACCTGCCATTGTAAAAAGCGCAGGGACTATCGCGAAAATGATCGGCGCAGCCAATAAACACGTCACGAAAGTCATTACGGAAGGTTTCTTCATGCCGCCGATCCACTTGTCATCGCGACGAAGACATCTTCAAGGTCAGCCTCTTCTGTAGAAAGGTCGCGTACAACGACTCCGGCGGATTGCACCTCGGTAAGAATGGCCCCCAACTGCATTTGGGATTTCGGATAAGTCACAATCAACGCCCCATCTTCGCGCAGACGCACATCCAGTGTCTCATGCGAGTCGAGTGTTGCGGGCACTGAATCCAAAGGTGTCTCCGGCCATATAACTGCGCTTTTGCTATCCATCCGTTTCATCAAGACGGATTTATCTTCACAGGCGACGACTTCGCCATGGTTTATGATGGCAATTTGGTCGCACATTTCTTCGGCTTCTTCTAGGTAATGGGTGGTCAGCACCACGGTAACACCGCCCTCGTTTAGCTCGCGCACGTAATCCCACATCTGTTTGCGCAATTCTATATCGACGCCTGCGGTTGGCTCATCGAGAATAAGAACCGGCGGCGAGTGGCAAAGCGCTTTACCAATCAACAACCTGCGCCGCATCCCTCCCGATAGCGACCGTGCATAAGCATCGGCCTTATCGCCCAAACCGAGCGCTGCCAACAGTTCGATCGTGCGTCGCTCTCGTTTCGGAACTCCGTATAATCCTGCCTGTATTTCAAGGGCTTCACGGGGCGTGAAGAACGGGTCGAGAATCAATTCCTGTGGAACAACCCCGATACTTGCGCGGGACATGCGCGGATTAACATCCTGATCGAAGCCCCAAATGCTAACCGAGCCAGCAGATTTGAGGACCAAACCCGCTAGAATATTGATAAACGTTGATTTTCCCGCACCATTTGGCCCAAGCAAACCAAAGACGGACCCCACGGGCACTTGCAGAGAGACACCTTTAAGCGCCTGTTTTTCAGGAGCATTCCCCTGCGCAGCATAAGTTTTGCGCAAATCGCGGGCATCAATAGCGAAGCTGGGGGCCTCAGAAGTCATACTGGCTCCGGGAATAGGAAAAAGCGGTTCGCGAGACGGCTATCATCGTGTACCCAAGAGCGCAAACGACTCATGAGGATAACATGGCTGGAACATTAACCCGCATAACACCAGAACAGCGTGACCTCGCCTTGGTTGAGGTGGCAACGAAGTCTGTCGCGTGTGATGGCGGCGGTGGACCACTGGGGCATCCACTGACCTATTACGAGATCGGCGCGGAAGGGTCTGCGTCCTGCGGATATTGCGGCAAAAAGTTCGTTCTCAAAACGCAATAGATCGTCAGCTTACGCCGACATATTTGTGGATCAAATCGAGGTTGTCTTTCAGATCGGCAGCGAGGGCTTCATCCCGGCGCTCGCCGTTTTCGATAAAAACCACACGATCCGCAATGGAGAGCACCGCATCAATGCGCTGTTCCACGAGGATGGTCGCGACGTTCTGCTCTTTTAGGCTGACAACAACATCGCGGATCAGTGAAATCATCGAGGGTTGTAGACCTTCGGTCGGTTCATCGAGCAAAAGCACATTCGGCTCAATCGCGAGCGCGCGTGCCATAGCAAGCATCTGTTGCTCGCCGCCTGATAACGTCTCCGCGCGCTGGCGATATCGGTCCCGCAATCGGGGAAACAGCGTCAGCACTTTTTCGCGTGTTTCTTCTCCTTTGCCTCGCGTCAGCAACCCGACTTCGATGTTCTCGGCAACGGTCATTTCAGCAAAGAGGCGACGCCCTTGGGGAACATATCCAATCCCGCGCTTGGGGACTTCATGTCCTGCCAAAGTGCTCAGGCTTTCTCCATTGAGTGCGATGCTGCCGGAACGGGCCGGAACAATGCCCATGATTGCCTTGAGCGTTGTGGTCTTCCCTGCACCATTGCGTCCGAGCAAACAGAGAATTTCGCCTTGCTGTGCCGTCAGGCTCATATCGCGCAAGACTTGCACGTCGCCATAGAAACAATTGATGCCTTTGACCTCTAGCATCTACCCACCCAAATACGCGGTTTGCACATCGGCATTAGCTCTGATTTCTTCGGGCGTACCTTCCGCAAGAGTTTCGCCAAAGTTCAATACCGTGATGCGGTTCGCTAATGCCATCACGACATTCATATTATGCTCGATCAACAGAACGGTGGCGTCTTTCGCCATGGCGCGGATCAACTCTTTGAAGGTCTCGATTTCGCCCTCTGCCAAGCCTTGCGTCGGCTCATCAAGAATGAGCAGCTTTGGCGCGAGCGCAAGACCCATGGCGACTTCGAGTAATCTTTGATGGCCATAGGCTTGTGATCCGGCCCGCTCGAATGCGCGGCTGCTAAGACCAACCCGCTCCAGCGCGACCATGGCGCGGTCTGCTGCGTCATTGCTTGCGTTCAGGCTGGCGCGGCGTTGGGCCGGTAGCATGACGTTATCGTAGAGCGTCAGGTTCGGATAGATGCTGGTGATCTGGAAAGTATAGGCAATGCCAAGCGCAACCCGGTCATGGGCAGGCAATCGTGTTATGTCACTTTCTTCAAAGTGAATCGCGCCTTGCGTGGGCGCGATGCGACCACAGAGCAAGCTGACGAAAGTAGTCTTACCCGCTCCGTTTGGGCCGATGACAGCGCGTATTTCCCCTTGCGGTAACTCGAACGCACCCACGTTCACGGCACGCAAGCCACCGAAGTCTTTGATCAGGTTTTTTGCGGAAAGCAGCGTCATGGTAACCACCCATCCGTGCGCCGCCGTATCGAGCCAAGAACACCTTTCCGCGCAAAGAGGATCAGCAAAACAAGCGCGACACCAACGACGATCAGATAGGCTGTTGTGATCTCACGGGCATAATCTATCAGATAGAAAATCAGGATGGAGCCAACCAACGGGCCGAGCACCACGCCTGCTCCGCCAAGTAAGACAAAGAGCAAAGGCTCGATTGAATATTGGATAGACGCAAAACTTGCGCCGACCGATCCGAACAGCAATGCATAGGCAGCGCCCGCCGCACCCGCAAACGCTCCCGAAACAACGACAGCGCCGAGCTTATAAGGGAAGGGATTAAAGCCGAGCATTCTCGTGCGTTCTTCGTTTTCGCGAATGGCAATCAACACGCGGCCTGCTTTAGAACGCACGATTGCCAGCGCAATCAATAAGCCAACGGAAAAGATCATCCACGCCGCAATGAAGCGGGTATCGTCTGCGGATAAATCTATCATACCGATAGCGCGGTCTGCTTGAGGTAAGACAAAACCCTCATCACCGCGCGTGTATTCGTTGAAGTAAAGCAGCGTCAGAAACCCTGCTTGCGCAAACATCAACGTCACAATCATAAAGGCGACGCCGGTCGTCCTGAGCGCAAGCGCACCGATCAGAAATGCGAGCGCGGTGGCGGCAATGATGCCGGTCGGGAAAGCCGCAATCGCCGGGAAATCCCAGTATCGCATCGTCATACCGGCCCCATACATCCCCGCCGCAAAGAACAGCGCATGACCGAGACTGAGCAAGCCGGTATATCCGAATAAAATATTGTAGCCGGTGGCATAGGTCGCGAGCACCATAATCCTTGCGAGGTTGCCTTGGTGATAGGGCGACATCACGTATTGCATCGCGAACAGCAAGGCGATCACCGCAAGGTGCAGGATAAGAGCGCGATCAACCCTCATTGTGCTTTGGCTCCGAACAGACCTTGCGGACGGAACACAAGCACCATGGCGACAACCAGCGTCGCGATAATCTTTGCAAGCGTGGGCGTGAAGAAAACCGAGATGATGCCGTCGCTCATTCCAATCAACAGCGCGGCGATGAGCGTCCCGCGAAGACTGCCTAATCCGCCAATGATAACGACGATGAAAGATAACAGCAGCGGATCGCCGCCCATCAGGTAATCGGCTTGTTGAATGGGAACGATCAGCACCGCCGACAACGCCGCGAGCGCTGCACCGAAACCGAACGTTAGCGCATAGACTTTCTCGACCGGAATACCGAACGCCTGTGCCGTCTCGCGATCAAGCTGTGTTGCGCGCATGACAAGGCCCATCTTCGTCCGGGATAACAGCAACCAAACAGCGAGCAGGATCGTGATTGCCGCCGCGATGACAAACAGTTTGTAACTGGTGGTGAAAAGACCCCATCCGACATTGCTGCCTTCGAACCATGGAATTTCGATCCGGTGATTGAACGGCGCTTCGACGGCTTGAGCAACAGGTCCAAACGTCACCAGAGCGCCTTGTTGTAAAATATACAGCAGGCCGATGGTGGCGACGATGGTTGCTTCCGGTTCATAATCGAGCCGCTTAAGGATCAACCAATCGGCACTCGCAGCAATCGCCCCGACTAGCAGCGGGGCGATGATCAATGCGCCCACAAATCCAATCGCCGGATGTCCGCCGATATTGCTGGCAACAAACCAAGCGATCATTGCGCCGAGCATAAAGAACTCGCCATGCGCAACATTCACAACGCGCATCACACCGAACACCAGCGACAAGCCAAGCGCGGTGAGTGCCAGCACAGCAGCACCGACAGCACCATCAAGTGAGGCGAGCATGAGTTGAGGGCCGAGGTCCAAAAAAGATTACTCCAGCCCCATAAGCAAGAGGCATGATTAGAAATTCAGGAGAATACTTCAACGAATACTCTCGACTAACATCGAGAGTATTCTATCTCGTTAGAGTTTTTGCGTCGTGTAATCCACTTCGTCAGGGTAATAGCCGTCAAAGATCGAGGTCTTATGGACCGGGGTTAATCTGCCGCCCTCAACCTTTGAGATAAACTGATGGCCGAAGGATTGGTGGGTGCGGCCATTGAACAACTTGTCGCCTTGCGGGTGCGCGCGACTATGGGGCATGACGCCGATATTCTCGACCGCTTCGATCAGCTTGGCCTGGTCGCCCGGCCCGGAATAATCCGCCGCTTCCATGCCGGCTTTAATGATATGCAGTGTCTCCCAACAGCCGAACATATGGGAATAGGTTGCGATGTCTTTGCTGTCAGTGATCGACGCGCCGGTATCATCCACGCCCACCGCTTTACGATAAAACGCATCGTGTTCTGATGACATATCGCTGGTATAGCGCGGATTGCCTTCCCAGAAGTATGATCCGTTAAGGAACTCTAAACCGGGGGTGTTGATGTCGACCGCTTCCAGTGAGTCCAAGAATCCGAAAATCTCAGGTCCTCTGCCGCCGAAGAATTCACCAAGTTCTTTCACGAAAGTCAAAACCGCCGGACCAACCATGACGTGGTACAGCACATCCGTATCGCGGGGAATTTGAGGGAAGTATTTCGTGAAGGATTTTTCCGTCGGCGGAATCGCGATCTTGGCAACGACTTCGCCGCCTTGTTTCGTAATGGCTTCAGAGAAGAAATCACGGTGATCATGGCCAAAGGCAAAATCAGGATAGATCATCGTGACCTTTTTCCCGAGATTGTCTGCGACCCATGGAGCCATCGATTGCACTTGCGATTTTACATCGGTAATGCCGGGTTGCAGTGTATAGCGGTTTAATCCGCCGCTGGCGACATGGTGACCTTCGGAGACAACGAAATAGGGCATTTTCAGCTCGCCTGCACGCGGCGAAGACCCGATGACGACATGGCTGAACAGTGTACCAAAGGCGACGTCAGTTTTGTGCTGCGTTGCAAATTTTTCGATGACTTCTGCGCCACGCTTAGGGTCCGTGCCATCATCTTCAGCGACTATTTCGACTTCACGGCCATTGATGCCGCCTTCATCATTAATCAACTTCGCCGCCGCGCGTGTGGTGCGATCATACCAACGACCATAGGCAGCACCGATTCCGGTTTTATGAACTTGAAAACCGACTTTGATTGGCTCGGAGGATTGAGCCTGGATGTATGGAACCATACCCGGAAGCATTTGTGTTCCCGCTGCGAACGCGCCAACCGCAGCAGCACCTTTGAGTAAGGTGCGGCGATTTTCATCAACAGGTGTTTCTGCTACTTTTGGCGTTGCTTGATCCGTCATCGCAATATCCTCCGGTCATCTATCTTTTGCAAAAGGATTGAGCGCGCGCCGCAGAAAGTCCAGCAAAATTAAGCTGTCGGTTGCGCCAGCAACCATAGGCCAAAGAATGTGTAAGCTACCATTAATACTGCGAGTGGTATTTGCCCTATCGCAGCGCGTCGGCTGTCTCGCCAGAGGTCAAGCGCCATATGATGCGCGACACAAACGGCAATGATATGCCCCGCGATGATTGCACCCGATTGAACCTGCCAAATCAATGATACGCTTTCCCTAGTGTTTAAGAACGACGTGGTGACGTAAAACTGGCCCAAGTTCAGAAAATCAGCACCGGTTGCCATCGGGTCGGTCGCGGCGGCGAGTGCATACTGTCCATTGACCAAAAGCGCGATCAGGTAATGCGCGAAATGATAGGCCAGTGAAATCGGAATGATCGAAAGAGCCAAGCGGCATATCGCTTTGCGTAGCGAAGGTGGTGTTCTGGTCAACGAAAGCCCAAGCATCAAGCTGAAGATAAAGACCCCTGATAACAAAGCCGCAGCAAAAAATAGACCGCTGGTATTCTGGTCTATAACGGCTGATCGACCGGGAAACTCCAACGGATTAATGCCAAGCTGTGCGAGCCACCACCATGTCTCGCTTGTCCCATCGAAGGATACGATTGCTAAAGCGATCAAGACAAACAAAGCCCCCGATAGCGAAGGTGGAGGAGAATGAATCAGTCCGGCTCCGGGGAAAGAGAGTGTCACGCGGACGCCATTATTTCGATGGAACCGAAGCGGCGCGAGCCTGCCGATAAACTCGAAAAAGACATGTAAGAACTCTCCGCGCTCTAACCATGCCCGTTCTCCGAAAGCCAACATCGCTAATAGTGTAGCGACCCAGTAGATCGAAACGGCGGTTGCAACGCGCGCCGGATCATCCGGGGCTAGATCAACGATTTCAAACCAGCCAAACGCCAGCAGCCCGATTAATGCGGGAGCATAACCGATCCGCTCAGGCAATTGCAGGAGCGGTGAGCGCGCCGCGATAAGCCGGACTAACCCGCTCCACGGATTCAGCAAGCTCCAGAGATTGCCGAAAACTGCGCAGGCGATTGTCAATCCGACCCAGAGCAATGTCCAAACGGTCAGCGGCAAAGGATTGGCGAGCGGATCTCTCGCTCCTGTCAAACCGATAATGACCAGTGCGACCCAAAACCCAAGGCTTACCAAGCTGATGACTGTCTCGACTCGGGGGAATGGAAAGCGCGCTATGATCCGTTCGCGAAACAATGCTTTCAAGGCGTGGGCGGGAATAAAAAGCAGCAAGAAGAAAGACAGCGCCACAGCCGCCGCCCCTGACCATTGCATTGTCGTTGTCGGTAACAGCAGCACGAATCCGCGCCCAGATGCATGAGCCATTGCATCGGAAGGCACTGTGATCGCGAGGGCCGCGAAAAATGCAAGGCTTGCTAAGTTCATGTTCATGCCATCTTGATCATCGGCGTTGAAACGAACACGATCAGATCAGATTGGCAAGGGAGGTCCATGTGCGGGCTTGGGTACGGTTGGGACTGGCTGCGTTCGTTATCGTAACCGCCTTTGTTGGCATCAGGATGATTGGAGAGCAACAAATCTTGCTTGAAGATGTCGAAGCCACCAGCCATGGCGGGGCAATGGTCGGCGTCACCATGACGATCCGAAATTCTGGAGCGCCTGATCGTTTGCTGTCTGTAGAAGCGGCAGGAGCGAAACTGGCAATGATCATGTCCGAAAAAACGGACCCGCTGCCAATGCCGGGTCAGAGCACCGTGAGCCTCGCGTCAGATGGCGCGCATGTCATGATCGGCGGTTTGTCTGGCGAGTTGGAAGAAGGCCGACTCATTCCGCTTGTGTTGAATTTTGAAAATGCGGGTGCAGTGAGCGCCAAGGCCCGCGTTATCGCAATGGCGAAAAGCGGCGACAAAATGGATCACAGCGCGATGGGCGGGGCTGAGTATGCAGTCCCTGAAGACGAGGTCGGGCCAACTCTCTCGTTGACTGTCTCGCCGCGCGCAGAAGGTGGGTTCGCGGTGGGCATCGAGACGACAGGCTTCGAATTTTCACGGGAAAAAGCGGATGGGCCGCATGAAGCAGGCGTTGGTCACGGGCATCTTTATGTGAGCGGGGTGAAGATCGGGCGCGTATACGGCACGACCGCTACCGTGCCTGTTTTACCGGCTGGAGAACACAACATTCGCGTGACGCTGAACACCAATGATCACAGGACTTATGTGGTGGGCGGCAACCCTGTGACGGCTGTTGTCACAGTTGGAGAGTAGGCGCTGTTACAGCGGCTTACGGGCTTCGGCAAAATACCCCGAGGCTTGAACTGTGTTGCGCCAGTCAGACACTTGACTATCCAACAAGCGGTTGATGCGACCACCGAAACGCTTTTCGACTTTGCGTTTCCATAGTTTCATAAAGTTCATCCGCGCTGCATATTTTCCGCGCAAAGGATAAAGCGTGACATCATCAAAATCGCGCAACAGATAAGCCATACCATCACGGCTAAGCCTCTGGTAATCTTGAAATAGCAAGTTTTTCGGCCCGTGATACCGCCACATCCACGGCACATAGAGAAAGAGCGACCCGCCCGGTTTTAACGCGCGTTGGAAATTCGCCATGGCTGCTGGCACATCATAAACATGCTCAAGAATGGCAAGCGCGATGACTGCATCGTACTTTCCGTGCATCTCTTCGGGAAAAGGCGAGCAAACATCGCCGAGAATATCTGGGTAATCACCGAAATCATTGATGTCGAGAGTCTCAACATCTCCGGTTAATGATCCAAGGTGATCTCGCATCGACGCTCCGACATCGAGTATTGTGCCTGCATCGCGCGTGCGCTCGACAATCAATTCCCGTGAATGGTCTTCGTGCAAAAACCGCAGGTCAATGCGCGCGCGATTTGTGATTTCGCGGAGGCGATCACTCAATCCTTCTACATCATGGATTCTTCGTTTTTCGATGATCTCGCCCCTTGCACTGGTGGCTCGCACTCTTGGCTCTTTCGCAGGGAATACGTGCCGGTTTATCCGCGAACAACCCCTATTTTCCGCATAAGAGAACGGACGTCGCTTTTAATCCCTCAAGGGGTCCAACTGGGACTTGAATTTTGCGGAGCTGATAGGTCCTACTCCGTGCAGGATTCGCGAGGAGAAACTGCATGGCATGGTCGCCCGATAAAACCGAAGTCAAAAGCTGGAATGAGTGGGATACCCTGCGCCATGTTATTGTCGGTAAAGCCGATGATTGCCATATCCCGCCCCCTGAACCGGCACTGGATGCAAAGGTTCCTGAAGACTCGGACATGCGCGGGCAATGGGGTCGCCGCCCTCAGGAAACCATCGACAAGGCCAACGAGCTGCTCGATAATTTCGCCTCGATGCTAGAAAAGCGCGGGGTGCGCGTGGATCGGCCTACGCCGATTGATTTCTCGCTTCCCGCTGAGACACCGGACTGGAAAACAGAATCGAATTTCGGCTGTATGCCGCCGCGCGATGTGTTGCTGACAGTCGGGCGCGAGATGCTCGAAGCCACGATGAGCTATCGCTGCCGCTGGTTTGAATATCTGTGCTATCGGCCCCTCTTGCAGCAATATTACAATGAAGACCCCAAAATGCGGCATGAGGCAGCGCCAAAGCCTCGCCTTACCGATGCGGATTATCACCCCGATTACCTCTCGGATAAAATTGGTGAGGCGAAGCGGCTGGAATGGGCCGCTGAAAAATTCTTTGTTACAACCGAAGAAGAGCCGCTATTCGATGCAGCGGATGTGTTGCGCTTTGGCAAGGATTTGGTGGTTCAGCATGGCTTTACCACGAACCTGAAAGGCATTGATTGGCTCAAGCGACACTTCCCAGATCACCGCGTTCACACTGTGAACTTCCCCGGTGATCCCTATCCGATCCACATTGATGCGACCTTTACGCCGATTCGACCGGGGCTGATTTTGAACAACCCCCATCGTCGCCTGCCTGATGACCAGCGTGAGATGTTCGAGAAAAACGGATGGGAAATTGTAGACGCCGCACAGCCTTCTCATAACCAGCCGCCGCCGCTCTGTTATTCGTCGGTTTGGTTGTCAATGAACGTGCTTGTTCTGGACCCTAAGACGGTTTGTGTCGAAAAATCAGAAGTCTATCAAGCGGATCAACTGGATAAGCTCGGTGTGGAAGTTGTGCCGGTTGACTTACGCGACGCCTATGCGTTCGGCGGTGGATTGCATTGTTGTACGGCTGACGTTTATCGAGATGGAGAATGTGAGGATTATTTCCCGACGTTGTCATAATCCGAGGATGTCAGGGGCGCTCGCGTATGCTGTTACCAGCGCAATAGTGGCTGTGGTGGCGGCTTTTGCTGCCATCTGTGCTTTCATGATCTGGCGAAAGTCGCGCAATCAAAAACGTTGAGCGGAATATGTTTCTTTCAGACAACAAAGATGGGCGTGAGACGTGTCTTCTGTGCAATCGTTAATATATTCGACGCATACGGCACATATTTGCTCGCCTTTATGGCACAATCGTCTTATTGTGGGACGATGATATTCATCTTGCGGGGAAGATGAATGAAGGGAGCCGACTCATGTTCGAGAAAGACCCAGCGCAGAATGCCGAGGGGACAGGCGTATTTTCACTGGATGGATCACCGGGGCATCTACTGCACCGTGCCCAACAGCGCGCCGCTGATATGACGGCACAGGCGCTTCGTGCCTATGGCCTGACACCGCGTCAATTCGCGGTTTTGCTGACTTTACGACAGAATGAGGGTGTTACGCAGTCTGAATTGGTGCGACGCACCGGCATTGACCGCTCAACGCTTGCGGATATGCTGTCGCGTCTTGGTAAGCGGGGGCTGATTGCCTCGCGCCGGACCGAGGAAGACCAGCGCGCAAATTCCGTTACGATCACACCGGAAGGGTTACGCGCGCTCGAAGCCGTAACGCCGAAGGTTGTCGAGGCAGAAAGACGGATGCTCGACTCGCTGCCGACAGAAGTGCGAGAGCCGTTTGTCGCGGCATTGCAGCATTTGGCTGAACAGGTTCGACGGTAAGAACAAGTCAGACGATCACGTCGGAACGTCCATCGGCTTTTCGGGATAGCCTCGAAAGGTCACTGAACGGGTGTGTTTTGATCGGATAAAGCTCTCCGATGCGCTTCAATCCTTGCCCCGCGCGGCTTTGCGCTGCATACCCCTCGCAACAGTCCCAACACCAAGCGAGGCGGCCATGGCCGACGCACCTGAAAAATCCGGTCCCGATTACAAAGACACGCTCTTTTTGCCCAAAACAGACTTCCCGATGCGGGCCGGTTTGCCAAAGCGCGAGCCTGAATGGATTGCCCATTGGGACAAGATCGGGCTTTACGAGAAACAGCGCGAAATCGCCAAAGATCGCGAACCGTTCGAGCTGCATGATGGTCCACCCTATGCCAATGGCAACCTGCATATCGGCCATGCGCTGAATAAGATCCTCAAGGACGTTGTGGTGCGCAGCCATCAGATGCTCGGCTACAACTCGCGTTATGTGCCGGGTTGGGATTGTCACGGCTTGCCGATCGAGTGGAAGATCGAGGAAAAGTACCGCAAGAAAGGCAAGAACAAAGACGACGTTCCTGTCAACGAACTGCGCCGGGAATGTCGCGAATTCGCGGGCGAGTGGATCGGCACGCAGATGGAGGAATTCCAGCGCCTCGGCGTCGTTGGCGACTGGCCCGGTCACTACGAGACGATGAGCTTTCAGGCCGAAGCGGTTATCGCTGAGGAATTCCTGAAATTCGTCATGAACGACACGCTCTATCGCGGCTCCAAGCCCGTGATGTGGTCGCCGATTGAAAAGACGGCCCTCGCCGAAGCTGAAGTCGAATACCACGACCACCAGAGCCACACGATCTGGGTGAAGTTTCCAATCCAGAGTCTTGTCGCTGGCTTCAAATATGGTGCGGACTTAGAACAAAAAGCTATAGATGAACTTGGTGCGGCCCAGTTCGTCATTTGGACTACTACCCCTTGGACGATCCCGCAGAACAGAGCGATCTGTTACAGTGAAGCAATTTCATATAGCATATATAAGGTTACGGATGCAGCCCCGGAGAACTGGGCTGCTGTTGGAGAAACCTATGTATTAGCTGATCGGTTGGCAGAGAGTGTGTTTAAGGCTGCTCGAGTTGATGCTTACGAAAAGATCTGTGCAGTTCCGCACCAATTGATAGCAGGTTGTACGACTTCTCACCCCTTCCGAGGCGCAGACGGTGCGAACGGCGAATGGGACTACCCCGTCCCGCTTCTCCCCGGCGATCACGTCACCGACGAGGCGGGCACCGGCTTTGTCCACACTGCGCCCTCGCACGGGGCCGATGACTATATGATCGGCGTGAAGCACAATCTGCCGATGACCCATAATGTCGGTCCGGCGGGCGAGTTTCGCGAAGATCTGCCGTTCTTCGGCGGCATCCACATCCTCGACCGCAAGGGGAAAGAGGGCAAGGCCAACACCGCCGTCATTGATAAATTGGTCGAGGTTGGCAAGCTCGCCGCACGCGGACGTCTGACGCATAGCTATCCACATTCGTGGCGCTCTAAAGCGCCGCTGATCTTCCGTAATACGCCACAATGGTTTGTTGCGATGGACAAACCCATCGACGACGATACCGAATATAAAGGCAAGACTCTTCGCACCCGTGCGCTTGAATCTATCGACCGCGATGTGCGCTGGGTTCCCCAAGCGGGCCGCAACCGTCTTTATAATATGATCGAGAACCGCCCGGATTGGGTATTGTCTCGTCAGCGTGCCTGGGGTGTGCCGCTTTGCTGTTTCATGCGCGAAACCGACAAACCCGGTGAGATCGAAATCCTAAAGGATGAGAAGATCAACGCCGCTATTGTCGCCGCCTTCCGCGAAGAGGGCGCAGATGCGTGGTTCGAGGATAACGCCGCTGAGCGTTTCTTGGGCGAGCGCGCCTCTGAAGGCTGGCAAAAAGTCACCGACATTCTCGATGTGTGGTTCGATTCCGGCTGTACCCACGCTTACGTGTTGCGCGATGGCGGCGGCAAATGGCCTGCCTCGGTTTACCTCGAAGGCACGGACCAGCACAGAGGATGGTTCCATTCTTCGTTGCTTGAATCCTGCGGCACAAAAGGCCGTGCGCCATATGAGACGGTCGTAACCCACGGCTTTACCCTTGATGAGAAGGGCATGAAAATGTCCAAGTCGCTGGGCAACTCGACGGCCCCTCAAGACGTGGTGAAGCAATACGGCGCGGATATTTTGCGCCTCTGGGTTATGCAGACCGATTATACCGTTGATCAACGGATTGGCCCGGAAATCCTGAAATCCAATGCCGACGGCTATCGCCGTTTGCGGAACACCTTCCGTTTCATGCTTGGTGCGCTCGACGGTTTCGACGAGGCTGAACGCTTGCCCGTCGATCAAATGCCGGAACTGGAACGCAGCATCCTGCACCGCCTTTCCGAATTGGATGAATTGGTCCGCAAAGGTTATGCGGATTTTGAATATCAAAAGCTGTTCAAAACGATTTTCGAATTCGCGACAGTAGACCTCAGCGCCTATTATTTCGATATTCGCAAAGATGCACTTTACTGCGATGCGACCGACAGCATCCGCCGCCGCGCGTGTCGCACGGTGCTTGATATTCTGTTCGAGCGCTTGACGATCTGGCTCGCACCAATGTTGTGCTTCACGATGGAAGAAATCTGGCAAAACCGATTCCCGTCGGATACGGACTCAGTGCACCTTAAAACGATTCCCGACACCCCCACCGATTGGCAGGATGAAAATTTATCTAAGAAGTGGTCGCAAATTCGAAAAGTCAGGAGGTTAATCACAAACAACTTGGAGATTTTCCGAAGGGAAAAGACTATTGGATCATCGCTTGAAGCAAGCCCAATAGTATTCGTTAATGATCCGGTGACCGCGAATGCACTACAAGACGTTGATATGGCGGATGTATGCATCACGTCCGGATTTTCGATCGAATTTGACAAGCCATGCCCTAGTGGCGCGTCGCTAAGTGCCGAGTTACCAGGTATCGGAGCGATCTTCGACAAAGCGAGCGGCGAGAAATGCGCGCGGTGCTGGAAAATTCTGCCCGATGTCGGCACTCATTCGCATGAGGGCGTTTGTGCGCGCTGTGACAGCGCAATTTGATGCGTTTTACAATTATCTATCGGGTCAGGCATCGCATCAAGGTTCATGCAAGCCTGACTCGATAATCCAAGTGAACAGCAGCCAGTCTGTTTGTCCAGAAGCGCGCTTTGACCGTTATGCAGTCACGGGTTCTTTTTCTACGACATAGAGTTGCGCGCCAAATTTCGGAACTGACTTTTCCATCCAGTTCGATTTTTCAATCACCTTTGAACGGCGGGCCGGTGTCTTAATCGTCATGGTTAGTTCTTTCAGGCGCTTATCGAGTTCAGCCTGTTCACGGCGCTGATCATTCATGTGGGTTTTCATCAAGTTAATCACCCCCAACACAATGGCCGGTGGGATTGGTTGATCTGCCCGCATCCAGTGATCAAGATTTCGATGGCATGTCCCCAGCTTTGTCGCGAGCTGCTCACGCCATCCAGTACCGAACAACAAGGTTGCAAATTCGATTACATCATTCCGGATTTTCTGTTCATGCGGCGTCATAGCAATCTCCTTTGATCAGGCGAGGGATACGTTCACATAATTTAATTGTGTTAAGAAGAATGACGGCTCGCAATACGCCTCACAGTGACGTCATGAACAGTGAAGCTTTTACGGTATGCTGTATTTAAATCTGTCTTGCGCTGTTGACCTTCCTGAAGTCTTCTACGGTTCACACATTTTAGATACGGCGGAAAAATCTCACTTTCGTTATTTCCACAGAGCACGCTTCAATCGAGACGCCTCTTGCCCTCTTCGCGGCAACAAAGTATCCCGCTGTCAATTTCATCACCACAAAAGAGGAGCGCATAATGGCGCGCGCAAAAATTGCACTTATCGGAGCCGGGATGATCGGTGGAACGCTGGCTCATATTGCGGCCCGCGAAGAACTCGGTGACATTGTTCTTTTCGATATTTTTGACGGCCCGGCAAAAGGCAAAGGTCTGGACATCGCAGAAGCCTCGCCGGTCTTCGGTAAAGATGTTTCGCTCAAGGGCACAAAATCCTACGCTGACATCAAAGGTGCCGATGTTTGTATTGTTACCGCAGGCTTTCCACGTAAGCCGGGTATGAGCCGTGATGACTTGCTCGCCAAAAACCTCGAGGTGGTTAAGTCAGTGGCGAAGGGTATCAAAACCTACGCGCCGAAGGCTTTCGTTATCTGCATTACTAACCCCCTCGACGCAATGGTTTGGGCGCTGCAAAAATATTCGGGTTTGCCTGAGAAAAAAGTTGTCGGCATGGCTGGAGTTTTGGACTCGGCACGCTTTAGTCATTTCCTCGCAGAAGAATTTTCTGTCTCCGTAGAAGATGTCACGACCTTCGTTCTTGGTGGTCACGGCGATACGATGGTTCCGTCGGTGCGTTATTCGACCGTTGCCGGTATCCCGATCCCTGACCTGATTAAGATGCGTTGGACGACACAGGCAAAGATCGACAAGATCGTTCAGCGCACCCGTTCTGGCGGCGGCGAGATTGTTGGTCTGCTCGGGAACGGTTCGGCTTATTATGCTCCTGCTGAAAGCGCGATCCAGATGGCAACCAGCTATCTGCGTGACAAGCGCCGTGTGCTCCCTGCCGCTGCTTATCTATCGACTGAGTTTAATGGCGTTAAAGATCTCTATGTTGGTGTCCCTGTCGTCATCGGCAGAAACGGCGTCGAAAAAATCGTTAACATCAAGCTGAACGACGAAGAGCAAGCGATGTTCGCGAAATCGGCTGAGGCAGTTGAAAGCCTGCTCGCTGATTGTAAAAAGATCGATAAATCGCTTGCACGCGGCGGTAAGAAAAAGACCGCTGCGAAGAAAAAACCTGCGGCGAAGAAAACCTCTGCGAAAAAATAAGCCATGCAGACCATCGGCATTTGTGTTCCGTATTGCGTGACGGGATACAAATGTTCGGTATGATAAATGGTTAATTTCGAAGCTGCTGTTTTAAGGGAGCGTCGATGAAAAATTCAGGTTGCTTTAGGTCTTGCTACTTCAGAACAGAAGACCTATACGGGTTGAATAGCGGTCTAACTGCAAAGTTGGCCACCGAAACATGCAAGCGGGCCGCTCGGTTCGCTTTTTTGTTTCTGGAGACATAGCCTAAGATGTGCGCAGCTCTTCTTGTTGCGAAAACGCCCGTTGAGGAGCGCCTCGTCGAGATGCTCGTCCCTACTGTTGAGGGGATGGGTTACGAGGTTGTTCGGCTGCGCCTGATGGGATCGGGCGGGCGCGATACGCCTTTGACGCTTCAGATAATGGCGGAACGTCCCGACGGCACGATGGAAGTTGATGATTGCGCTGCATTATCCACCGCAATGTCTGCTGTTTTGGACGTCGAGGACCCGATTGATCGTGAATACGATTTGGAAGTGTCCAGCCCGGGAATTGATCGCCCTTTGACCCGTTCGCAGGATTTCGCTGATTATGCAGGGCATCGCGCTAAGATCGAAATGACAATGGGTATCGAAGGGCGTCGAAACTTTCGCGGTGATCTAAATGGCTTGGAGGGCGATTCTGTTGTGCTCAAGCTGGATGATCTTGGGCCTGTGAAGTTGCCCGTTCATGATATTTCCGATGCAAAGCTGGTCATTACAGATGCTTTGATTGCTGAGAGCTTGAAGAAAAAACGCATACCCGACGCATCGAAAGCGGATGATGTTGAGTATGAAAATGAAGCGCCTAAAAACGCTGAAACGGAGGACTAACCGATGGCGAGTATTGTTGCAGCCAACAAACTTGAATTACTTCAAATCGCTGATGCGGTTGCGCGTGAAAAACTTATTGAACGTGAAATCGTGATTGAGGCGATGGAAGAGGCCATCCAAAAGGCGGCACGGGCCAAATATGGCGCGGGCTATGATATTCGGGCCAATATTGATCCCAAGACCGGCGATTTGGCGATGTCCCGCGCGATGGAAGTCGTCGAAGAGATTGAAAACCCGGACGTGGAAATTCTGCTGGAAGATGCGCGAACGAAAAACCCTGAAGCGCTGGTCGGTGATTTTATCTCTGATCCTTTGCCTCCGATGGAGTTTGGCCGCGTCGCTGCACAGACGGCGAAACAGGTTATCGTGCAAAAGGTCCGCGAGGCAGAACGCGAACAGCAATATGATGAGTATAAAGACCGTGTTGGTGAAATCATCAACGGAACGGTTAAGCGTGTGGAATACGGGAATGTTGTTGTTGATTTGGGTCGCGGTGAAGCCGTTATCCGGCGTGATCAGCAAATTCCCCGTGAAATGTTTCGTCAAGGAGACCGTGTTCGTGCATTCATTCAGGATGTGCGCAGCGAAGTGCGCGGCCCGCAGATTTTTTTATCGCGTTCGGCCCCGCAATTTATGGCGGCGCTGTTCACACAGGAAGTTCCTGAAATCTATGACGGTCTTATCGAAATTAAGTCCGTAGCCCGCGATCCCGGTTCGCGTGCTAAAATCGGAGTTATTTCGAATGACCCTTCGGTCGATCCGGTTGGCGCGTGTGTGGGGATGCGGGGGTCGCGCGTTCAGGCGGTTGTTGGTGAGCTTCAAGGGGAGAAAATTGATATTATCCCGTGGTCTGAAGATGCGGCGACCTTTATTGTGAATGCGCTGCAACCTGCAGAAGTCGCCAAAGTCGTTTTGGATGAGGATGCTGCGCGAATCGAGGTTGTTGTTCCCGACGAACAACTATCATTGGCGATTGGTCGCCGGGGGCAAAATGTACGCCTCGCTTCTCAGCTCACCGGCTGGGATATTGATATTATGACCGAGGCGGAAGAATCCGAGCGTCGTCAGAAAGAATTCGAAGCACAAACAGCGTTGTTTATCGGCGCGCTTGATGTTGACGAGATGATTGCCAACCTTCTGGTTTCAGAAGGATTTTCGTCTCTCGAAGAAGTGGCTTACGTTGAGGTGGAAGAACTGACTGCGATTGATGGTTTCGATGAAGATACCGCGTCAGAACTACAGGCTCGTGCGATTGATAATCTTGAAGCCAAAAACGCAGCCCACATGGAAAAAGCCAAAGAACTTGGGTTGCAAGATGACTTGATTGAATTTGGTGGTCTGACGGCTCCGATGCTGCAGGCGCTGGCGGAAGATCAGGTTTTCTCATTGGCTGATTTTGCACAGCTTGCTGATTGGGAACTCGCCGGCGGTTTTGTCCATATTGATGGCGAACGTGTGAAAGATGACGGTATTCTCGAGATGTTCGATATGTCGCTCGAAGAAGCTCGCGATCTTGTCATGGCCGCTCGTGTTGAACTTGGCATTGTTGATGCCGCTGACGTCTATGAAGAAGAGGCAGACGAAACCGGTGAGGGCGATGAGCCTGTAACAGAAGAGGAAACAGTCTGAGCGAGAGCCTTACCATGTCGCGCGGTGGACGAGATAAAACGTTAGAGCGCCTCGACGGGACCGATCGTCGCTGCATCGCTACGGGCGAGGCACAGCCGCGCGAAGGCTTGATCCGCTTTGTTGCTGACCCTATGGGCGTTTTGACCCCTGATTTAGCAGAAAAGCTCCCGGGGCGGGGAGTTTGGGTGAGTTCTACGAAGGACGCTTTAGAAAAGGCCGTCACGAAAAGCATGTTCAGTCGGGGGCTTAAACGAAAGATTGATGTCCCTGAGGATATTCTGACGCGCGTTGAGGCTTTGCTTACAAAAAGACTTATCGATTCTATCGCCCTCGCACGGAAGGCCGGCAAGGCAGTCTGCGGTTTTGAGCGTACAAAAGAGGCTCTTTGGTCCTGTAGAACGCGCTTGCTTTTCGCTGCTTTAGACGGTTCAGAAGACGGTAAATCAAAGCTACGAGGGTTGGCAGAAAGCGCACGGATCATTTCCGTGTTAACTTCTGGCGAATTGGGCTTGGCGTTTGGACGTGATTTTGTGATACACGCTGCACTTCTGGACGGAGGCGCAACGACTCGCGCCATCCGAGAGGCGCAGCGTCTGGAGGGATTTCGATCCTGAGAGCGCAGCATAGTTTCGTTGGAGACGGCGATGACTTGACGAATATGGACATTGAGGGTTGGCAAGGGGTCAACCACTCGAAAGGTGATTGATGAGCGATAGCGACAACGATACAGACGCTAAAAAGCCCGGTAAACTCAGCATCTCGCGTGGTGCAGAATCAGGGCGTGTGCGCCAAAGCTTTTCCCACGGGCGGTCAAAAACCGTTGTGGTTGAGACAAAGAAGAAGCGTGTTGTTACGCCAAAGACCGGGGCAGCAAAACGTCCTACGGTCAAAGCAGTAGCGCCGAAGCCCGAAGCTCCTGTAGAAAAACCCGCGCCTAAGAAACAGGCAGCGGCAAAACCCAAATCGCCTAAAGGTGGTAAAAGTGCGGTTTTGCAATCTTTGTCTGATGAAGAATATGCACGCCGCGTCAAAGCTCTTGATGCAGCGAAGGCTGCAGAAACTGCTCGTAAAAAGGCCGAAACCGCCGAAGCCAAGCGATTGGCGGCAGAAGAAAAGGCACGCCTAGCTGCGGAAGCCGCTGCTGCGGAGGCGGCGGAGGCGTCTGCTAAAGCTGCGAAAGATCAAGAAGAAGAGGCCGTGAAAGCGGCTCAGACACAAGCAGCGAACGAGGCTGCCGCTAAAGCCGCTGAAGAAGCGCAAAAAGCAGCTGAAATAGAAGCTGAAAAAGCGCGTAAGGCGAGTGAAGCTGCCAAAAAAGCAGAAGAAACAGCAGCTAAAGACGCTGCTGCAGCTGGCGAGGGTAGAAAAGAAGCTGAAGCCAAGGAAGAACTCGTTGCCGAACGCAAAGCTGCTAGGAAACGTGTTGATGACGGTGTGAAAACCGGAGATGCCGTTGATATTTCTGCGCTGACCTCTGCACTGCCGGGACCGAAAATTATCTCGCGTGCTCCACCGAAACCCAAAGAACAACCCAAACGGGCGGAGGAGCCGGCTGCTGCTGCTCAACAGCCGCGTCCGGAACGTGGCCGTCCAAACTTTACAACGCCGGATGCGCGGCCCGGTCAAAACCGAGGCAACGAAAAGAAAAAAGAAGACTCCGCACGTCCGAAGCAAGGTGATAATCAGCGCCGTTCGGGTCGCTTGACGATTGCGCAAGCAACATCGGGTGATGAAGGAGGGCGTCGCCGTTCCATGGCGGCTATGAAACGCCGTCAGGATCGTGAAAAACGCAAAGCTAACGCAAATGCTGGACCCGTTGCTAAGGTCTACCGCGATGTGCGTATTCCCGATACTATTACAGTTCAAGAACTCGCGAACCGCATGACGGAGCGGGCTGGAGAGGTCATTAAGTTCTTGATGAAACAGGATATGATGGTGACGATCAATCAGCCGATTGATGCGGATACTGCGACACTAATCGTTGAAGAATTTGGCCACACGCCTGTTCGCGTTTCGGATACTGAACTCGAAGATAACCTCGTCGTTGAAGATGATCCGAACGAACCTAAAAAACCTCGTGCGCCTATCGTAACGATTATGGGCCATGTCGATCACGGCAAGACCTCGTTGCTCGACAAACTTCGTAAAGCAAATGTGGTTGCTGGCGAGGCGGGAGGCATTACGCAGCATATCGGTGCGTATCAGGTCAAAACCGACTCCGGCATTGTGACGTTCCTCGATACACCGGGCCACGCCGCTTTTACGGCAATGCGGGCGCGCGGTGCGGGCGTGACGGATATTGTCATCCTCGTTGTGGCGGCAGACGATCAGGTTATGCCGCAAACGATTGAAGCGATTGCTCATGCTAAGGCGGCAGAAGTGCCGATGATCGTCGCAATCAACAAAATCGACCTGCCCGCAGCAGACGTCAACAAAGTGCGGACCGACCTGTTGCAGCACGATGTTCAGGTTGAGAGCATGGGCGGCGAAGTTCTCGACGTCGAAGTGTCGGCGATGACCGGCGAAGGTCTGGACAAATTACTTGAGGCCATTGTGCTTCAGGCTGAATTGCAAGACTTGCAAGCCAATCCGGATCGTCCGGGTGAAGGCATTGTTGTCGAGGCGCAACTTGATGTTGGTCGCGGCGCAGTTGCGACCGTGCTGGTCAACCGTGGTACGCTAAAAGTTGGCGATATTTTCGTCGTTGGTGAGCAATGGGGTAAAGTCCGTGCCTTGATTGATGATCACGGTAGCCGAACGAAATCCGCAGGCCCTTCGGTTCCAGTCGAGGTCCTTGGTCTCAACGGAACGCCTGAAGCCGGTGATACGCTGGTCGTGGTCGAAAACGAAAAGAAAGCTGTCGAAGTTGCCGAATACCGTCAGGCAGCGGCGAAAGAGAAACAAGCCGCGCGCGGTGCTGGTCGTTCGCTTGACGAGTTGTTGGCACAGGCCAAGCTCGACGGCGACATGGCCGAACTGCCGGTTGTCGTTAAATCCGACGTGCAAGGTTCGTCTGAAGCGATTGTTCAGGCTCTGGAAAAAGTCGGCAACGAAGATGTGCGTGTCCGCATTCTCCATTCCGGCGTCGGTGCGATTACGGAATCCGATATTACGCTGGCTGAAGCGTCGGGCGCGCCGATTATCGGCTTTAATGTCCGTGCGAATGCTGCTGCGCGAAATGCTGCGAACCAAAAGGGTATCGAGTTACGCTATTACTCGGTGATCTATGATCTGGTTGATGACGTGAAGAAGGCCGCTGAAGGCTTGCTATCGCCGGAAATCAAAGAGAACTTTATCGGTTACGCGGAGATTCTCGAAGTCTTCAAGATCACAGGCGTTGGAAATATTGCCGGTTGCCGGATTACCGAAGGCGTTGCACGTCGCTCGGCTGGTGTTCGTCTGTTGCGCGACAACGTGGTGGTGCATGAAGGCAGGCTCAAGACACTCAAACGCTTCAAAGATGAAGTTAAAGAGGTCCAGTCCGGCCAGGAATGTGGCATGGCGTTCGAGCGCTACGAAGACATGCGCCAAGGCGATGTCATCGAGATTTATGAAACCACCGAAGTCGAACGTACACTGGAGTAAGCGCTTGTATTAACAGGCGGCTTACTGTGGCTACGGCGATTTCTCGTGAACTTCTAAGAAGAAGAGTGCATGGCGCGTTCGCGACCCTCATCCCCGCGCGGTCCTAGCCAACGTGCATTGCGCGTTGGTGAGTTAGTCCGTCGTCAGCTTTCGGAAATCTTGATGCGGGGTGACCTGCATGATCCTGCGCTTGCGGGGGCGTCGATTGTTGTCAGCGAAGCGACGCCTTCATCGGACCTGAAAACAGTAACAGCTTATATTTCTGTTCTTGGGGCGAAGGATGAAGAAGCGGTGCTCAAAGCCCTGCGTGTTCATTCCAAACCTTTGCGTCATGAGGTCATGAACGGTCTCACGCTGAAATTTGCTCCAGCTTTGAAATTTGAACTGGATCGCAGTTTCGACAGGATGGACGAGACACGGCGTATGTTTTCGGACCCTCATGTCGCGCAAGATTTAGAGCGCGAGAAAGACGAAGACGGTAATCCTTAAACCAGACTACGCAGCATAGCCGTATTCATCGAGATCGCCATATTCATCATCGTCGATCCCAAGATCGTATTCCAAGCCAGCAACCTCATCTTTGAGTTTTGTTGCTTCTATATGAGAGTGCCGAAATCGTTCGCGGGCTGCATAAGCCGGACTGCTTCGGTGATCCTCTCCGGCCATCGCATGTCGCGTTAAATTCGCTTCTTCACGATCCCATGTTTGCTCAATGAACGTGCTGCTTTTTACAGCACTGCCTCTCGCATTGCGTAGAGCGCGCAGCTCGCTTTTGAGAAACTGGGTTTTGTCTTCAGTATTATAGTACATTTCCATCACCGCCGTTGCTATGATGTTCCAATCGTAATTCGAGAACATCAAAAGAACAAGTGAAAAATAGAACTTTCTAAGAACTATTTGTGGGTATCAATCAAAAATATCTTCGATTTCATCCCAGAGGTCTTCTAAGCGATCAAAAAGTCCCTTTTTCTTTTTACGCTTAGATTTTTTCTTGCGGTCATCGTCATCACGACGTTTGCGTTTATCGTCCCACTTCTTTGATACACGGGGTTTGGATTTTGAGCGATCTTCGGGCTCGGGACGTGCGGGTATTTCGCGTTTGGGAATCGCGACAGCAGGTTTGGAAAGAAATCCCATTCTGCTAACGGACATTCCGGCTCCACATTCTCCACATTTCAACGAGTTTTCGTTTACTTCGCGTAAGTTGACCAATGTCGATGCACTGCAATAACAGCATTCGATGCTTCTGACGTTTTCCGGCATATTTGGTCTCCTACGCAGTACTATCAAAAGATATGTCGTGCATTCGGGATAACAAGCGCAAAAGCTGGTCGCGAAGGGGCGACATGCTGACGGGTTTACGCACTCATTATAAACTGCAATAGGCCAAGAAATCGTGAGCGTTACGAGGATGCTATCATGTTGTTGATCGATTGCCCGTGCTGCGGGGTATCTGGCGAAGAGACTGAATTTGCTGCGGGCGGAGAAGCACATATTGTGCGGGCTGGTCCGGGCAGTTCGGATGCCGACTTCGCGAGCTATCTTTTTGACCGGAAAAACCCGCGCGGCGTTCATTTCGAGCGCTGGCGTCATGCCTTTGGCTGCGGCAAGTGGTTCCACATGGTGCGTTCTACGCAAACACTTGAAGTTTTTGGGGTTTATAAGGCGGATGTCACCTCGCCCCCGCAGGATATTTTGGATCGTGTCGAAGCCGCCAGAGCAGAAGGTCGTGTAAAATGACTCAGCCTAACCGACTGGACGATGGCGGTGTTTTGATCGACCGGAGCCATAAGATTAAGTTCTTTTTTGATGGCAAACCATATAACGGCCATCCGGGAGATACGCTGGCCTCTGCACTGCTTGCCAATGGGGTTAAGCTGGTCAATCGCTCGTACAAATATCACCGCCCGCGCGGGATTGTTTCATCGGGGCCTGAGGAACCAAATGCTCTGGTAAATCTTGGTTCAGACGCGACGCATGAACCCAATATCCGCATGACTCAAATCGAGCTGCATGATGGGTTGGATGCCACGAGCCAGAACCGCTTTCCTAATCTTGATGCTGATATTGGCGTGTTGAATGCGGCTGCTTCGCGGCTTTATCCGGCGGGGTTTTACTACAAGACCTTCATTCATCCGCGCCATGCGTGGAAATATCTGTTCGAGCCTGTGATCCGTAGAATCGCGGGGCTTGGTAAAGCGCCGACGCATCCTGATAACTCTCAATACGAACATACTTATGCGTTCTGTGATGTGCTGATCGCAGGGGGCGGTGTAGCGGGTCTGGTTGCCGCAAAAGCCGCAAGTGAGGCGGGTGCGCGGGTTATTCTCGCCGAGCAAACCGAGCGTCTTGGCGGGCGCTTGTTGGTCGATGATGATGCGGAGATTGACGGCAAGCCTGCGCGTGTCTGGCTTGAGGAGACGATTGCTGCGCTGGAGGCAATGGATAACGTCACCATTCGCCTGCGCACATGCTGTTCGGCGGCTTACGATCATAATTATTGCCTGCTTTATGAACGCAGCGGGGATCGTGGCGAGGCGGCACAGGTGCGCCATCGCTTATGGCGTGTTCGTACAGCCCGGGTTATCGCAGCAACAGGGATGATCGAGCGGCCTATTGCTTTCCATTATAATGATGTTCCCGGCGTCATGTTGGCGAGTGCTGTCCGAGATTACGTCAAACTGTGGGGCGTTTCTCCGGGCGAGAAAACAGTGGTTTATACCACCAATGACGACGGGTATCGCACGGCGCTGGCATTGCATGAAGCCGGTCGAACAGTCCGCGCTATTCTCGATAGCCGTAAAGATCCGTCGGGGCCTTTGGTTGAAAAAGCAAGAGCGGCAGGGCTGGAAATCCGTCCAAATACCGGGATTGGAAAAGCAAAAGCCAAACGCAACAAGCTCGAACAGATTGAAACCGTTAACTTTGATAAGCCCGAAGCGCCCGGAAAAACGATGTATTGCGACTGTGTTGCCATGTCGAACGGGTGGTCACCGGTCATCCATCTTTACTCGCATTCGGGCGGCAAAGCGCTTTGGGATGAAGACGCCGTTATGTACCGGCCTGATCCGGCCAACCCGCCACGGGGGAAAGATGCTGAAGCGATGGTCTTTGTCGCGGGCAGCGCGAATGGCGAGTTGACCACGGATGCGGTTGTCGCGCAGGCCGCTGAAATTGCTTCAGAAGCACTGTCTCAGCTTGGCATGAAAACAAGCGCAGTAGCGCCGTCTGTTACGGCTGTTACCGAGACAACGACCGTGCCGGTTTGGTGTACGCCTTCACCGGGAAAAGCGGGCCTTGGGGGTAAGCACTTCCTTGATTATCAAAACGACGTCACGGTTGCGGATGTTGCCCTTGCCGCGCGTGAAGGATACGAATCCGTCGAACATGCCAAGCGCTACACGACGCTCGGCATGGCAACGGACCAAGGCAAATTGTCGAACATCAACGGTCATGCGATCTTAGGTAAGACGCTGGGCAAGACGATGGCTGAGGTTGGCACGACAACTTTCCGTCCGCCGTTTACACCGATCTCATTCGGGTCGATTGCCGGACGTGAAACCGGCAATCTGTTCAAACCCGTTCGACAAACCGCGATGCATGACTGGCACGCGGCTCATGGTGCGGATTGGGAGCCGGTTGGCGATTGGCGCCGTCCTTATCGCTATCAGCGCGGCGATGAAGATCGCGACACTTCGATCCATCGCGAATGTTTACGTGTGCGAAACAGTGTTGGCATTCTCGATGCGTCAACGCTTGGAAAGATTATTGTCAAAGGACCGGACGCGCCGAAATTCCTCGACATGATGTACACGAACATGATGTCGAGTCTGAAGCCCGGCAAATGTCGTTATGGCTTAATGAACAACGAGAACGGTTTTCTCATGGATGATGGTGTTGTTGTGCGCCTCGATGAAGAAACCTTCCTTTGTCACACAACATCGGGCGGTGCAGATCGCATTCATGCTTGGTTTGAGGAATGGCTGCAAACCGAGTGGTTTGATTTCAAGGTCTATGTCGCCAATGTAACGGAGCAATATTCGCAGATCGCGGTTGCTGGTCCGAAAGGGCTGGAGCTTCTCGGATCGCTCGATAGCGATATTGATTTCGCGGCGGTTCCGTTTATGGGCATGGCCGAAGGGACGGTTGAGGGATGCCCTGTCCGGGCTTTCCGCATCTCGTTTACGGGTGAGTTATCCTACGAGTTTGCTGTCCCGGTTTCGTTCGGACTCGCGCTCTGGGAAAAACTCCACGCGAAAGCCGAAGCACTTGGCGGCGGTGTCTACGGCACAGAGGCGCAGCATATCTTGCGCGCAGAAAAAGGGTTCGTGGTGATCGGCGATGAAACCGATGGCACGGTCACAGCACATGACGTTGGAATGTCTTGGGCGGTTTCAAAAAAGAAAGAAGACTTTATCGGCAAGCGCGCGATGGAGCGTTCTGACCTGACACGGCCTGACCGCAAACAGCTTGTCGGTTTGCTGACTGAAGATCCGAACGAAGTCCTGCCCGATGGAGCGCATGGTGTTGAGAATGGCAAAGCCATCGGGCATGTCACTTCGACTTATTTTTCGCCGACACTGAAACGCTCGATTGCAATGGCGCTGATCAATGGTGGGCGTGCGCGGTTTGGTGAAGTCATTCAAATCTCTACGGCAAAGAAAAAGACGATACGTGCGGTCATTTGTGATCCTGTCTTTTATGACAAGAAAGGGGAGCGTCAGGATGTCTGAGCTTGATCTAAGTCTAGCGCGCCCAATTCTTGAGGGTGTCAGTGATACAGGGGCGAATGGGCTGAAACTCTTCGTGCAGCTACTGCGCGGCATGGTGACCTTGCGCGCTGACCTGTCGAGTCCGTCTGTAGCCGCCGCCGTCAAAGATGTTACCGGTTCCGATATGCCGGATGTCCGTAAGGCAACGGAGAACGTGCTTTGGATGTCCACAGACGAGCTGTTGTTGCTGATGCCTTACGGTGAAGGCGGTGCGGTGGCGGCAAAACTTGGTGAAGCCTTAGCTGGTGAACATCATCTCGCTGTTGACGTATCCGACGCCCGATCCCTCTTTAAACTTGAAGGCGGCGCGGCGCGCGAAGTTCTTGCCAAAGGTGCTCCGGTTGATTTGGCGCGGGACAAATTTGCGGTCGGTGATCTGCGCCGTACCCGCATCAGCCATATCGCAGCAGCATTCTGGCAATCGGGTGCGGAACCGGATGTCTTTGAGATCATCTGTTTCCGGTCATACGCGAACTATCTATGGGAATGGTTGGAGGAATCCTCCCGCGAAGGATCAATGCCGGGCATTTTGTAAGCGATAAAATCGTGGCGCGGATTACTCTTGGCGCGCAAAACGACTTTACGGAAGTGTCCTGTTCGCGACATTGATGTCGTTTTGAACGCTTGCCAGTCGCACAGAGGTCTGGCAATCTGATTTCAAAATAGCAAGTTGAGGCGATATGCGTAAGCGCCCAATCGATATTAATTTTTCACGGTTTTTCTGCCGCTTGGCAGCCGTGCGACCGACGCTTTCGGCGGAAGCGCCTTCACATCCTAGGCAAGCTCCTCCTCGAACTTTCTGATCTCACTTTCCCTTTCAGAAAACCGAGGCTTATCATGTCGACAGATACAAAAACCCGCTCCTCCCGCCGCGCCGGAGGCCGTGAAGCCCGTAAAGCATTGCGCGCTGCGCCGCTTGCAGAAGATAGCCGCCCCATTCGCGCAGGCATGACCGGAGGCCGTTACAAGCCGCTCACCGATGCGGAAGTCCAACGCATTCACGAAACCGTCTTGCAGATTCTCGATGAGATCGGGCTGTCGCTTGCCCCTGAAAGCGGCATCGCGGCGATGACAGCGTATGGCGCGGTCTACAGTGAGGACGATGAGCGCATTCGCTTTCCACGCGCTGTGGTCGAAAAGGCGCTGAAAGACGCAAATCGCAATCTGACTTTACATGGGCGCGATCCGAAACATGACCTGCATCCCGGCGGGCATCGTGTTCATTATGGAACGGCGGGTGCAGCAGTGCATGTCGCGAATATCGAAACCGGCGAATATGATGAAAGCACGTTGGCCGATTTGTTCTCTGCCGCGAAGATCACGGATCACCTCGACAACGTGCATTTCTTTCAACGCTGCATGGTTGCCCGCGATCTGACCGATAATCGCGAGATGGATATCAACACCCTTTATGCGTCGATCATGGGTACGACAAAGCATATCGGAACGTCTTTCACGGAAGAGGTTTTTGCCGCCGAGTGCATCGAGATGCTGCATGTTATTGCAGGGGGCGAAGAGGCATGGCGGGCGCGGCCTTTCGTTTCGAACTCAAATTGCTTTGTTGTGCCTCCGCTGAAATTTGCCACCGAGTCGTGCGAAGTAATGGAAACCTGCATTCGCGCCGGTATGCCGGTGTTGCTTCTGTCAGCAGGACAGGCGGGAGCAACGGCGCCTGCGCCGCTGGCGGCAACAGTGGCACAAGCGGTTGCTGAATGTCTTGCCGGGTTGGTTTATGTGCAGTCAATCCAGCCGGGCGCACCCGCAATCTTTGGGACATGGCCTTTCGTATCAGACCTTCGCACGGGTGCAATGTGTGGCGGGTCTGGTGAGCAAGCGCTGTTAACAGCTGCATGTGCTCAGATGGGCCGTCATTATGACCTGCCTACAGGCGCAGCGGGCGGTATGGCGGATGCGAAGTTTCCAGACGCACAATCGGGTGCAGAGCATGGCGTCACCAGTGTGATGGCAGGGCTTGCCGGTCTGAATATGGTCTATGAGAGCGCGGGAATGTACGCCTCATTGCTCGGGTTTTCGCTGGAGGGCCTGATCCTCGATAATGATATGCTGGGCCAATGCTTGCGCTGTGTCCGGGGTATCGAGGTGACGGACGATAATCTCGATATCGAGAGGATCAAAGCGGTCTGTATCGGAGGGCCGGGGCATTATCTGGGGTCGGATCAAACCTTGAGCATGATGCAAACCGAATATTTCTATCCTGATATGAGTGACCGTAGCTCGCCCAAAGAATGGTTGGAACTCGGCAAACCCGATTTAATCAAAAATGCGATTGCCAAGAAATATGAAATCCTTGCTATGCCAACCAAGGCTGCGCTATCGCCGGAAATTGACGAGGCCGTGCGCGCAGGCTTTCCGATCCGGCTGCCCAAGGAACAATGACGCTTAAACTTCATTGGTCGCCGGATAGTGCGAACCTGCCGGTTCGGATCGCGCTGGAACTGTTCGGCTTGCCCTTTGAAGCCATTCGCGTGAACCGCGCAGCCGGAGAGCATCGTTCCGAGGCATACCGGGAGAAAAATCCGCAAGGACTAATCCCGGTGCTGGAGGATGGCGATCTTGTCTTATTCGAGACAGGGGCCATCCTTTGGCATCTGGCGGAAAAGACAGGCCAATTAGGGCCGAAAGGTCCGACTTTCAGCGACGACGAAGCGCGAGCCGCAGCGCTCAAGTGGATGTTCTATATTTCAAACACAGTCCATGCGGATCTTCGCATTGCGTTTTATACAGATCGCTACATCGGCGGGGATGGCATTCATGCGCTGCGTGAAGGAATTGCCCGTAGGATTGCGGGGCATTTCGATCTCGTGGAGGCTTATGTCTGTAATCGCGTGATTGGACATCCGATCATTTTACCGGACATATATTTTTCTGCCCTTGTGCGTTGGGCGCAGCTTTATCCGTCAGGTGGTGAGCCGCTGATTGCAAATATTGACCGGTGGCCGACTATTCAAGCCATGGCCGCGCGTGTCGAAGTTCATCCGGGTGCAGTTCGCGCTTTTCTGGCCGAAAGAATTCCGCCAGAGCAGGCGATTACTGTCCCAAGACCACCAGAGATACCGTCCTCTGAGGTGCTTGGTACTTAGCGCATCATCAGCGAAACGGGGTCGATAACCATTGTTGATGTAGCTGTTTTCTAATCACACATTGCTCTCATTGTTGCACTGCAATATCCTTTACACCGGCGCGTACAGTAGATTTACCATATCGGACATTGGACAATACACCATTGCTCGCAGATAAATCCACGAGGAGAGTAGTAGCATGGAACTTTCCAGCCGAATGATGCTGTTTGCCCGTGTCGTTGACGAGGGCAGTTTATCCGCTGCCGCCCGCACATTGAATCAATCGCCGTCGGCAGTCAGCAAACAAGTTTCGCACCTGGAAGACCATGTTGGTGTGCGTTTGCTCAACCGGTCATCCAGCGGCATAACGCTGACCGATGAGGGAGAACAATTTTATAAACGATGCGCTGAAATTGCCCGCAACGTAACCGAAGCCGAAGACATGATCGTCTCGCTAAGCGGTAAACCGCAGGGACGACTACATATTTTGTCTACGGTCGCGTTCGGCAAAGCGCAACTGATGCCGGTGCTACCTGCATTCCTGAAAAAATATCCTGACGTTCAGATGAGTGTCGATTTTACGGACACGAAGCGCGACTTTACCGAAGATCGTATTGACCTTGGTATTCAGTTCAGTGAGCAAATCGAGGATCAATCGCTTGTTGCGCGCAAGCTTGCCCATAATAAACGCATTATTTGTGCGTCACCGGAATACCTTGCCGGGCATGGAACGCCAAAATCTATCGGGGATATGACAACCCATAATTACCTTCGTCTTTCGACGGTCGAAAGCTGGAACGATTGGCATGTGACCGAGGTTGATGGTCGCCCGACACGCCTCCCAAGTAATATAGAGGTAAACAGCGCTGATGCAGTGTATCATGCCGCGCTAGCTGGTATCGGGATTGCGCGGTTATCCGAATATCTGATTGCACCCGACCTCGCTTCAGGTCGTCTCGTGCGAATTATGCCCGAGCATGAGGATAATAGTTCCAGCGTCTATGCCGTGTATTCCACACGCAGAAACTTATCACCCAAGGTCCGCGCGCTCATTGACTTTCTTGTCGAAGCGTACGGACCCATCCCGCCATGGGAGCGATAATTTATTCGAGATACCCTTGCGTGATCTCGGCCATCCGCTCCGGTGAAAGGATTGGCGGCATCATTGATTGTACAGCGCCGTCAGCACCAAGCAGATAGATAAAACTACCATGGGCATAAATCGGCCCGTCGATGTCTTCGCCGATCAGCTTGCTCTCAACCTTGTATGATTTTTGAGCGACCGCGAGAGCTTCATCACTGCCCGTGAGGGCAACAAGGTTTTTGTGAACCTTGGGCGCAGAAACTTTCAACGCATCCGGTGTATCGCGCTTTGGATCAACGGTGATGAGAATTGGTTGGATATCGACACCATTCTCAGCGAGTAAATCCACCGCGTCAGCCATATTCGGCAGCGCGACGGTACAAATTGCCTGACACTCGGCGTACCCGAAAAACAGCAAAGCCGGTTTTCCATGAAAACTCTTATCCGTGCGTGTTTCGCCGGTCTGATCGATCAACTCGAACGGTCCGCCCACATCAAACGGTAAGGGCGACGCAGCGAAAGCTGGCGCTGTTGTAAACAGCGCCAGCGCAAGTGCCGGACCCCTCATCAATACTCTTCCTTGGCGAATTCGACATCAGCCGCCCGTCCAAGTCCGAGAAATCCCTCTTTTTCGATCTGTGCTTTGACTCGTGGGTCGCGGCGGAACCACGGACCTTTACCTTTAGCACCGGGGTTTTTCTTGGCCCAGTCTTTGGTCCATTTGCTGGCTTTTTTCCAATCTCCGCCAGCAGAACGAATCCATTGAACCTGATAAAGCTGTGCCGCGCCCTTCAGAGTGTCTTCATCACCGACAAACCAGCCGCGAACGTCAATAGTTTTACCGCAATGGGGGTGAAGGTCGGCAACAGCACCATTAAAAGATTGCTGTAGGTTCTTCTGGGGATAAACCAGTTTTCCGTTATCGGCACGCAATAAGCCGAGCTGACGGTTGCCGGCACCGCAATTCGGAGGGCAATCGCCTGCTACTTCGCAGAGAAGATCGACAACCTTGGCGGAGAAACATTCTTTTTTCTGACCGGAAAGTCCCCAGCTTTTTGCTTCGCATTCCTCAGCTGCGTGAGCCGGTGAAGATACAAAGGCCGGAGCGGTTACGAATGAAGGGGCCACCAGCAAAGCAGCCATTAGTGCAATACGTTTCATGCTCATTCTCCTTTCAGTGCCTTACGGTCTTTTTTCGGGATCGCAAAGCCGGGAACGATACCGAAATCTTCGTGGTTGAGGTTTGCCACGCCGAGATTTGATTTCACTTCGGATACCACAAGGTATTTTAGCCCGTCACGCTCATAGACAGTGCCTTCTGCTTCGATGGTGTCATTGGTCAATTCAACGAAGCTGTCCCCACCTGCAGAAGCATCGTCTTCAGGCAATTTGAGGATCATGTAGACATCGCCATCTTCGCCAAGCATTCCCACCGGAATACCGCCCGCTGCGCACCAGATTGCGCAGGTATGGTGCGCTGAGCCGACAACGGCTTCAGGGCCACCCATGACGCCTGAAAAATAGCACCAGGTATCAATCAACTCACCCTTAAGTGAAACTTTTTTGCCTTCAGTTGCAGCGTTCGCTCCCAGTGGGGCAAGCGCTACGAGTGCGGCAAGCAATGCAATCCGCATAGCCTAATCTCCTTGTTTGTATTTTTTCAGCGTGGCCGAAATCAGCTGTACTGTCACATCACGTTTTTTGGAAGAGTAATGCGCATACGTTCTGTAAAGGCGCAATATGCCCTCATTGCTGTTCACCATACAATTTTGCGGTCGGGTGCTTGTGCAGCAGATTACTTGCCGTTACGTTAGGTGAAATCCTACCACGAGCTAACAGTGCTCGCAGTAGAATAATAAATAAAAATAGAGATTTAACTGCGCATCCGCGAGCCATTCGGATCGAACAGCGGTGTTTCTTCGATACGTGCCTTGCGGCGTTTGCCGAGGATTTCGATTTCAAAGCCATCGTCGGCAGTGTCCCCAGCAACATTCTTATTCACATAACCCATCGCCACCGATTTGCCCGCTGCATGGGCAAAGCCGCCAGATGTAACCCAGCCAACCGCTGTATCATTGCCATTGTGATAAATCGGTTCATCGCCAATAGGATCGGCATCCTCTGCATCGACCACAAAGGCTTTCAAGCGCAGTTTTCCTCCATCAACTTTTGCTTTTTCGAAAGCGGCCCGTCCAATGTAATCGGCCTCTTTCTTTGTCGAACAAAAGCGATCTAATCCACATTCTACTGGCGAATAGATCGGACGGTATTCGCGGCCCCATGTCCCGAACTTTTTCTCAAGGCGCAGGGAAAGGAATGCCCGCAAACCAACGTTGCGAATGCCATGATCTTTGCCGTGTTCGTGCAGCAGATCATAAATCGTACGTTGGTATTCCGGCTTCATCCAGATTTCATACCCAAGGTCACCCGTAAAGCTGACCCGTCCGACAATACAAGGGATGCCGTCGAGCGTCATATCGCGGATATCCATGAACTTCATGGCGTCATGCGAGACATCTTCATCTGCCAGTGCCGCAAGCAAATCGCGCGATTTCGGGCCGGAAATCGAAAGACCGCACATGGCAAGGCCCAATGCGTCGATTTGAACCGAGCCATCATCCGGCAAGTGCTGCAGGAACCAACGCATATGATACGTTTCGGCATTACCAGCACCAAGAATTAGGAAGCGCGGGCCTTCATCTGCCGCTGTGAGCGGATTGCCATCCCCAATCGCGGCGCTGCCTTCCGATGAACCGGCTTTCGGTTTGGTCAGGTTCGCGAGCGAGAAATCACCGATGACATTGCCGTCTTCTTTCAGCATGGGTGCGAGTGTCATGCGGCCCGGCTTTGGAATACGGCAGGCGAGCATCTTATCGAGCCACGCTTCGGCACCTGCCCCTGTGATGATATATTTTGCGAAGCCGGACGCTTCGACAAGGCCGACGCCCTCGCGCAATGCATTACATTCTTTGCCCACATGCTCGAAATCGGCAGAACGGCGGAAGCTGTGCTCGTCTTTGATGCCCTCGGGCGCATACCATAGCGGCACTTCAAGCCCCCAGGAATCGCCCATTTGCGCGCCTTCTGCCAGCAACTTGTCATAAATTGGTGTTGTTTTGCCGGGGCGCGCTGCCCAAAGTTCTTCGTTCGGGAATTTGATCTGGAAGCGGCGGGAATAGTTCTCGCGCACTTTCTTGTTGGCGTATTTCATCGTGGTCCAATCGCCATAGCGGGCGATGTCCATTGCCCAGATGTCCGCACCCGGATCGCCATGGATCATCCAATTCGCAAGCGAAAGACCGACACCGCCGCCTTGCGAGAAACCAGCCATGATCGCGACCGCACACCAGTATCCCGGCATTCCACGCATTGGACCGATCATCGGATTTCCGTCCGGCCCGAAAACAAAAGGTCCGTTCACAGCCTGACGCACACCTGCTTCAGCATAGTCAGGGAAGTGTTCGAAAATCTTCTCAAGGCTCGGCATGATCCGGTCGTAATCGGGTTCAAGCAGTTCCGAGCCAAAGTTCCACGGCGTTTCAGAGGGCATCCATGGCTGACAGTTTTTCTCATACGTTCCGATCAACACGCCATCGCGTTCTTGGCGGGTGTAAAGCTCGGCGGAGAAATCGACCGCGTGACCAACTTCGCGGCCTGTGCGGTCATTGAATTCTTTCACGCCCGGAATTGCGTCGGTCAGCAGGTAGTGGTGCTCCATTGCGAGGATTGGTAGTTCCAGTCCCGCCATTCGGCCTACTTCACGCGCCCAAAGGCCGCCTGCGTTGACGACGTTTTCCGTGTGAATATTGCCTTGGTTGGTGACAACCGTCCACGTGCCGTCCCCGTTGGGATAGGTATCTTCAACCTTCACCTTCTCATGAATGGCCGCGCCGAGCTTTTTGGCGGATTTAGCGTAGGCGTGAGTGACGCCGTAAGGGTCAAGGTGTCCATCGAGCGGATCATAAATCGCACCGACGAATTTTGACTTATCGAAAAACGGGTTCACTTCGGCGGCTTCATCAAGGCTCATTTCCCGCAGGTCGAGGCCGAGATACTTACCCCGCGCAAGCGACATGCGCAGCCATTCCATGCGCTGTTCGTCAGCGGCCAGCATTACACCGCCGGTTTGGTGAACGCCGCAAGATTGTCCCGAAAGCTCTTCGATCTCTTTATAAAGGTCGATGGTGTATTTCTGGAGTTTGGCTACGTTGGGATCACCGTTGATCGTATGGAAACCCCCGGCAGCGTGCCATGAAGAGCCGCACGTTAGGACATCGCGCTCTAGCAGCATGATGTCAGTCATCCCGCCTTTTGCGAGGTGGTAAAGTACCGAACACCCGACAACGCCGCCGCCGATTACAACTGCCTGAGCCGTATTTTTCATGAGAGCACTCCGCTAAATCTTTGAGATTAGCTGACCCCACTGCCTCAGACCTAGCAACCCCCAAAGCGACCTGTTTTTGTCGCGGATGTCCTCTTGCTGTGATCTGGCGAAGAAACGTTATGAAGTTTGCGGCGCATTATTGCGGAACGGTCCACGCCAGAGCAGCAGTAAGGCTATGATTTTGATCAGGCACGGAATCGTCGCATAAGCGAGGCTGAGAGCGATCAAAGCTGTCCGGTCATTATCACCCGCTGGCACAAAACCAATCGCCCCTAAAATTGGGAAAACAATCGCAGAACCCAGCGCAAGCGCCGCTTTCGCCTCGAACGCCAGTACGCCAAAATGAGCCGCCGCGCGATCTTCGCGCGTTTCCGCTTGCAGGCGGTCGGCCAGAATTGACGGTGGCAAAACCAGATCAGCCCCAAAGCAAACCCCTGACAGCGCGCAGATAATGACGAATGGAATTATATCGCCTGCGCCCAAAAGGGATGCTGAGATAAAGCTGACGATGGCCAAAGCCATAGAGATAGCCCAAGCACGGGTCTTGCCGGTTTTCGTACTGACCCGGCGCCAAATTGCCGTGCCGATGGCTCCGGCGATGAAATAGGTCAGCAGGAACAGCCCGGCATATGCCTCAGCGTCGAGCCTGTCGCGGATGAAGAACAGCACTAGCAGCGCGGGAATAGACGAGGCTAGCATACTGACGCCGTACACCATAAAGAACCACCGCGTCTCGGCAGAAGCCGTTTCGAGGATTTGCCACAAAGAACCGCTCGATGCGCTCGGTTGACTGCCGAGTGGGGTGCGCTTTTTCCACCATGCAAAAGGCGTCATCGCACAAACCATGAAGGCCATGAGCATGACACTGACCCAGAAAAACGCGCTCGGAGCAGACATTGATTGCGTCAGAACACCGGGTGCAGTGACCGCCAGCATCAGACCGATAAGTCCGAAAGCCTCGCGAATACTCACGATCCGTGTTTTTTCATGCTCGTCCGAAGACCAAACCGCTCCGTCCGCATTCAGTGAGATGCTCAGAACGCTATAGGCCGATGTCGCGAGCAGCATCATGATGCAAAACCACAAAAGCGGCGGGCCGAGCGGCTGAAACAAAGCTGCAAAAGCGATAATCAATACGGCGCTTGCAGCGATCATGATTTTCAGGCGATACGCCGCAAATCTATCGCTGAGCGTTCCAATCAACGGGTCTTGCACAGCGTCAAATAATCTAAGCGCCAACAGGACAACGCCGATGGCCCCGAGGGACACACCAAACTCTGTCGCATAATAGTCGGGCGCATGGATATAGAGCGGCAAGCCCGCAAACGCGACGGGCAGGGCCAATCCGCCATAGGCAAATAAATCCTTTTTCGGCAGATGCTTGGTCATGAACGGTCCTTGCGTCGTTATCAGTGCAAAGATGTATCGCCAGCCACTCGTATCAACTGCCCTATTGCGATCCCTCTGCTGTATTGTATGCCCTTGGAATGTCTCTGTTCACGCCCTCACAGGAAATCTCTGCACAAACGCTCATCAAAGGCTCGCGCTTTATTGCGCACCTGATCCCCTTGGCAGAATGGGAGAGACGGCTTGCCGGGTTGGGCGAAGAACACCGCAAGGCAAGTCACATCTGCACGGCGACCCGCGAAGTTGCGCCGGACAATTCGATCAATGACCGCGCGCGCGATGATGGCGAGCCGGGCGGCACGGCAGGGCGGCCTATGCTCGCGGTTCTTGTGGGAGCGAATATTGTCGATGCCGGTGTCGCCGTGGTGCGATACTTTGGCGGAACGAAACTCGGGACCGGAGGCTTGGCCCGCGCCTATGGCGGTGCAGCGGCGGAAGCGGTGGCGGTTGCGCGATTGGTGGAATGGCATCGCATCGCCACGCGGCGGCTTCGCGCGGGTTTTTCTGATGCAAGCACCCTGGAGCAATTGGTCGCCGCTCTGCCACTGACCGTTACGGACCGGCTTTATGACGAGACGGGCACTGCGTTGATTGTAGAAGGCCCGGAGGCCGCGCTAAATAATCCGGCGTTGGCGGCGTTCATCGACAGTAAAAAACCGTAGTCCCATATTTTTGTCTTATGTAACTCTCGCCGGAATTGTCATACCCCGCGCAGGCGGGGTATCCATAGATTGCTTGAGACTGTCACGTCAAAATTTGGCGTGGATTGTCCGCCGTCGCGGACAATGACAAAGCTATTTTACAGCTTCTTCTTCGGCCATAATTCCATCCCGCCCTTATCGTTCCGTCATACTCCGCGCAGGCGGAGTATCCATTCCCCGGTACGCGAGGTCTGGATATTTGGAGAGATGGATTATCCGCCTACGCGGACAATGACCGGGGTTGAGGCCATCTCAAATCAGGCTGTTATAGAGATCGTCCCAGCGAGGATTATCGCGCTCGATCAGATTGATCTTCCATTCGCGGTTCCATTTTTTGAGCCGCTTTTCCCGCCGGATAGCATTTTCCGGGTTATCGAAAATTTCGAAATGGACGAGTCTGGTAACGTTGTACTTTGCCGTGAAAGAGCTTGGGTTGATGTGCTTGCGATGTTGATAAACTCGACCGATCAAGTCGCTCGTAATCCCGACATACAAGGTTCCGTTTTGACCACTGGCAAGGATGTAAACGAAATATTGTTTGCCGGTCACACCGTGTCTCACAATCCGCTATATGTCATACTCCGCGAATGCGGAGTATCCACTCACCAATTTAGAAAGTCAGAACCAATCGCGGAATGGATTGTTCGCCTGCGCGGATAATGACAAAGTTATTTCACCGCATCTTTTTCTTACTCTTTTCCCGATAACTCCACGCCAATAGGCCCCCTCGGACCGATCCGAGACGACTAAAAACAGACACGACCAAAAAGCAGCGTTCCGGGTGGCGGCTCGATCTTTGGCACGTTGCTGTTCGGCACCAATGAACACGCACGTGCATCGGAAGACTGATTCCATGCAGGCCGCACCACCGCCTCTTTCGGGCAGAGCCGCCACAGCAACCGACGCCCCGCCAGCGGTAAGTCTTTCAACACTCGCCGCAAGGCCCGCATCCGGCGCAACAGCGAAGCCGTCGATGGCACTTCGCCTTGAGGATTGCATGTCGATGCGACAGGTGCATCCTTTCGCAAATCAGGCAAAACCTCCGCCGCCTGAAGCCGCGCCGACATCTGCACCATATAATGTGCGGCCAGTTCGGCACGGGTCACAACATCCGACAGAAACGCACGAAACCATCGCGGCATCGGCACAGCGAGCGGCGCAACAGACATCAGCGCCACAAGCCCGAACCACCCCGTCAAAAGACGAAGCAAGCGGACCCGCTGCGCTTCCAATGCCCGTTCCAAATCCACTGTCGCTGCTTTCTCCATAAAAGAACAATAAGCGAACAAATAACCTTGGAAATTCTGCCCTGTCAAGAAAATAAGCACCGCGCGCAGGCATCGTTTACAGGAGCAATCGGGATGTATCGAAGCAGCGCAGCGGCGACGCGCAAAGCAAATCAAGCGACTGACCGGGCGGATATAGCGGTCTGCGAAGCAGAACGCGCCCGCCTGGGGGGTGAGGAGGATCAGTGATTGATCCATTGGATCAATCACCTGACGAACGGGCGCGTGTCGTAGCTAAAAGTATTTTGCAATGATACCGCCAGTAAAAACCGTGGCCCCAGTTTTTCTCAAATATAACTCTGGTAGGAATTGTCATACTCCGCAAATGCGGAGTATCCACTCATCAATTGAGAAAGTCAGAACAAACTGCGGAATGGATTGTCCGCCTACGCGGACAATGACCGGAGTTGAGGCCATCTTAAATCAGGCTGTCATAGTGATCGTCCCAGCGAGGATTATCGTGCTCGATCAGATTCATCAGTAGGAATTGTCATACCCCGCGCAGGCGGGGTATCCACAGATTACTTGAGACTGTCACGTCAAATTGCGGGGTGGATCGTCCGCCTTCGCGGACAATGACCGGGGTTGAGGCCATCTCAAATCAGGTTGTCATACAAATCATCCCAGCGAGGATTGTCGCGCTTGATCAGATTCATCAGTAGGAATTGTCATACTCCGCGAATGCGGAGTATCCACTCATCAATTGAGAAAGTCAGAACAAACTGCGGAATGGATTGTCCGCCTACGCGGATAATGACAAAGCTATTTCACCGCATCTTCTTCTTACTCTTCCCCCGATAACTCCGCGTGCCACCCTTTCCGGCGGTACTCCGCCCCGCATTCCATGCGGCGTCTTCTTCGGCCAATCTAATCGCGTTTTGTCTTGCCATCGGGTCGCCCGCAACGGTGAGTTCCACCGCTTCCAGACGGCGCACTTCGTCTCTGATCCGCGCGGCCTCTTCGAATTCCAAATTCTCGGCGGCTTTGATCATCTCTTTGCGCAAGTGATCGAGATGCGCTTTCATGTTTTCGCCGACGAGTTCTTTTGTGCCGCGACCCGATTTGATCTTCACCGTCACGCGGTCTTTTTCGTAGATCGAGTCCATAATGTCGGAGATATTTTTCTTTACACTGGCGGGCGTGATGCCATGTGCTTCGTTGTAGGCAATTTGCTTGGCCCGGCGACGGTCTGTTTCGGCCATGGCGCGTTCCATGCTGCCGGTGATCCGGTCGGCGTAGAGGATTACCTTTGAGTCCACATTACGCGCGGCACGGCCAATCGTCTGCACAAGGGATGTCTCTGACCGCAGGAAGCCTTCTTTATCCGCATCCAAAATAGCGACGAGCGCGCATTCGGGAATGTCCAATCCTTCGCGCAGCAGATTGATGCCGATCAGCGCGTCAAACGCTCCGAGGCGCAGATCGCGGATAATCTCGATCCGCTCTACCGTGTCGATATCAGAGTGCATGTAGCGCACGCGGATGCCTTGCTCGTGCAGATATTCCGTCAGGTCTTCGGCCATGCGTTTTGTCAGTGTCGTGACCAGCGTGCGATAGCCGTTCAACGTAGTCTGTTTGATCTCATCAACCAGATCGTCAACTTGCATCTTCACAGGACGGATTTCGACCGGAGGATCGGTCAGGCCCGTTGGACGAATGACTTGCTCGGTAAAGATACCGCCGGTGCGCTCCATCTCCCACTTGCTCGGGGTGGCGGAGACGAACACGGATTGCGGGCGCATTGCGTCCCATTCCTCGAACTTGAGCGGGCGGTTATCCATGCAAGACGGCAGACGGAACCCGTGATCCGCGAGCGTGAATTTGCGGCGGTAATCGCCCTTATACATCGCGCCGATTTGCGGCACGGAGACATGGCTCTCATCGGCAAAGACAATCGCGTTATCGGGGATGTATTCGAACAGGGTAGGGGGCGGCTCGCCGGGGGCGCGGCCCGTCAGATAGCGCGAGTAGTTCTCGATGCCTTGGCAAACGCCGGTGGCTTCCAGCATTTCAACATCGAAGTTACAGCGTTGCTCGATGCGTTGGGCTTCCAATAATTTACCCTCGGCCTCGAATTTTCTCAAAGTGACCGCAAGTTCTTCTTTGATGGATTTGATCGCCTGATTCAGCGTCGGACGCGGCGTGACATAGTGGCTGTTCGCATAGATGCGGACTTTTTCCATGTCTTGAAAAGTCTCACCGGTCAGCGGATCAAACTCGGTGATTTTCTCCAGATCATCGCCAAAGAAATTGAGCCTGATTGCGCGGTCTTCCATGTGCGCGGGCCAAATCTCAAGGCTGTCCCCCCGCACCCGGAACATGCCGCGCGCAAAACCTGCATCGTTGCGCTTATAGGCTTGGGCAATCAGGTTCCGCATGACTTCGCGTTGGTCATAGACATTGCCGGAGAGCAAATCTTGGGTCATCGCGCCATAAGTTTCGACCGAGCCGATACCGTAAATACAAGACACCGAAGCAACGATAATCACATCGTCCCGTTCCAGCAGCGCCCGCGTCGCAGAGTGGCGCATTCGGTCGATGTTCTCGTTAATCTGGGATTCTTTTTCGATATAGGTGTCCGTGCGCGGAACATAAGCCTCGGGCTGATAATAGTCATAGTAGGAGACGAAATACTCGACCGCGTTATTAGGGAAGAACGACTTGAACTCGCCATAGAGCTGGGCGGCGAGGGTCTTGTTCGGAGCAAGGATGATCGCAGGACGCTGAGTCGCCTCGATCACCTTGGCCATGGTAAAAGTCTTACCCGTGCCGGTCGCGCCAAGCAGAACTTGGTCCTGCTCGCCTTGATTTACGGCTTCCGCGATTTCGGCAATGGCGGTGGGCTGATCCCCCGCCGGAGTAAATTCCGAAACCATTTCAAAACGAATACCGCCTTCCAGCTTTTCACGGTCCGGGCGGACAACTTCGGGTAAAATGACCGGTTCGGGGGTATCCATAGCGCAGTTCTCCTTTAACGGAGAAGATAGGGTGTTGGGGACGAATTGTCATTCCCGAGAATAGCGCAAGCGTAGTGCCGCGTACAGGGATCTGCTTTGATGCCAAAGCGAACTGATGAATGGATTTCCGCCTGAATGGGCATAACGGTGGAGGAATGCGGTCGTCTGGTGGATAAGCGGGTGACTTTGGATGTGTGTATTCGTACTTCCATCCGAAGGAAAAAATAATGCGCTTCATGCGATTACGCTATCGCAGTTTTAATTAAGCATCCGAAGCGCTCGGGGCGTTTGGACCCAACCCGGGCAGACTGTCTCTGGTGCTAGCAGGCCGAGAGGCAATCCGAAAAGCTCGATAAAAGCTGCTACCCCGAATGGGATCATTGCAAAGCAAATGCGTCGTTGGATTTGTTTTTGAAGTCGTTGACCCTGCTCATCCGGCTCCCAATAAAATTTCTCAACAAAGCTCATGCCTGTCGTCTGATTGGATTTATGAGCATTGAAAAGAAAGACTGACACAAGTCCGGAAACAAGGAGGCCGACAAATATCCATGTGCTCAATCCGTAAAGGATACAGCCGATCATTCTAATGGTCTCCATTCGTTATATAATTGGATCGCAGTTTTATCGCAGGGAGTGCGTTGAAGCCATTTGTTCTTGCGTATCAATGCACAGGGCAGTCGTCGCAGAACATCTTGAGCGTGGGAAAGACGATGAGCGCGGTGCTCTTCCGAGGGCAGTCGGAAATAAAGTGTGACTTCGAGCGCCGCGCTCATCATGCCGTTCGAGTTACCATCGCCAGCAAGTCCATCAACCAAAACGCGCATAAATTATCTACCGCGTATGGTTACCTAGGTAGTCTAAGAGTCACTTGATCGGTTGACCTCAGCAAAAATTCGACCCTAGCTGGACTCATAACAATTTTAGGGAGAACGATATGCTCAAGAAACTTGTGAGCGCATCCTGCGTTTCGGCCCTCTCTTAAATCAATTCTGGTACCGCTTGATCTGGGTGAGGAGGTGGAAGCCCGGTCATTGTTTGCTTCCGCGCGGGAACTTGCGACAGGGGTGAATGCAAAGCTGAATGTGCTCACAGTAGTACCGGATTTTTCCATGCCGATGGTGGCGTCGTTTTTTCCTGCTGATTTTGAGAAAAAAGCGCTGAAAACAGGGTTTGAAACTCTAACCGCTTTTATTGTGGATCAAGGTGGTTCGGATATTGTGGAAAAAACTTTAGTTGGCCACGGTTCCGTCTATAAAGAGATTATTGGCGCTGCTGAAGAAATCAAAGCAGATGTTGTTTTACTCGGCTCAGGCAGTGCAGAAACAGGTGATTATTTGCTTGGTCATAATGCGGCTCGTGTAATGCGGCACGCTTCGTGTACAGTGATTTTACTCCGACGTTGATACGTTAAATGGTTATGATAGATGTCAGACCCTGTTGTCTTTTTGGTCGATGACGATCCGGCAATACGCAAGGCATTGCCGCGCGCACTGAAAATGCGCGGCTATGACGTTGAGACTTTTGCCGGCGCGCAAGCATTTCTCGATTCTTATGAGGTTCATAGGCCGGGTTGTCTTATTCTTGATCTTAGTATGCCCGAAATTGATGGCTTGGAGCTACAGGCACGACTCGCAAAACAAGCACCCGATTTGCCGATTATCTTTATCACCGGCCATGGAAATATACCTCAGTCGGTACAAGCGCTGCGGGCTGGCGCACTCGATTTTTTAGAAAAACCGTTCCGCCAGGATGCCTTGCTCAACCGGATTGAGGAGGCCTTCGCGAGTCAAAAAGTCCGGATTGACCTTAATAAAGATCCGGCGACCATCCGCGAACGGGCTGCGCGCCTGACGGATCGGGAAGTCGATGTATTGCGGCTATTGGCAACGGCAGATGCTAAATTGTCTAACAAAGCGATCGGCAGAGAACTTGCTATTAGTCACCGGACCGTCGAGCACCATAGGGCGCGGGGGATGGAAAAATTGGGTGCGGCCACGCTGACGGAACTGATGGAGATGTCAAAACTCATTGGATGGTGAGCGTTTATTCCCGCTTGCAGATTCAAGACGCCTTTCGTACTTCATGTGGCAATATAATGCGGAATCGTGCGCCTTTTGCAGCATTAGCATCTGCAATGAGTTGTCCATTATGTGCTTCGATAATTGAGCGACTAATAGACAAGCCCATTCCCATGCCTTCGGGTTTGCTGGTTTCAAATGGTTTGAAAGCCTGATTGATAGACTTCAAGCCGGGGCCGGAATCTTCGACGGTGATCTCGGCGCTGTCATTTAGTATCCGTGTCTGAACTGTGATGATACGTTCTTTACTTTCATTGGCGACAATCGCTTCGACGCTGTTTCGCAAGAGGTTGACTAAGACTTGTGCGATCTGAACCCGATTAATCGTGATTTCAGGGGCATTTTGTTCTGTATCGACTGTGATTTCGATATTGTTTTCGCGCGCTTGAGGATCAATGAGTCGGATCGTTTGCGCGATGAGCTGGCTAAGGTCGACCAATTCCGCATCCGTTTCGCCTTTGCGGATAAACTGTCTGAGTTGGCGAATGATTTCTCCGGCACGGAAGGCTTCATTTTGCATTTCTTCGATGCATTCCATGATTTCATGATCGGAAGGCTTATTCGCTTTCCCGGCATTCAAAAGGGCGTCACAATATTGGGTAATGGCGGTCAGGGGTTGGTTTAACTCATGGGCCAGACTTGCAGCCATTTCGCCGGTGGTACTGAACCGCGCGACATGAGCCAGTTCGTTTTGGAGTTGTTGGCTTTGCGCCTCGGCGCGCTTGCGGTCTGTGATTTCAGTGCGGAGGGCTTCAACTCTGATCTCAAGTTTTTCCGCTGATGCGACCAACTCTTTATTCATTGCGGTGTTCTGAGTTTTGTAATCATCTAACCATCGCGCCATTCGGCGAAAAGCAGTAGAAACATGCTTCAACTCGATGAAATTTTCGGGCAAGCAGTCTGTTTTGGCATTTTCCCCCTGTGTGATTTGATCGGCACATTGAGACAATAATGTAAGCGGAGATGTTATGCGGCGCGCGATAAACCAGCCCAGTAGAACCGTGATACAACCTATCGATACTGCGATTGCAATATTTTGGGTTCGCCCTTCCTTAATGGAGCCAAGGAAGTCATTTTCAGGGACATAAATTGCGATTGTCCATTCCAAGTTTCCAACATTGAAGGGCTTGAAGACTGCATCATAAATCTGATTGTCAATGGTAACGCGCGCAAACTGATCCACAGAAAAATCGAGATCACCCCTTGAAGATGATATTTTCTCTACAATCGCGCTTGCTATTGGATCACCGATTTCATCAATTTTTGCGAATCTTAAACCGGTCTCGCCATTATCTTTGAGTTTTTTGATTTTCGTAAAATCAGGATGTGCAATAACATCGCCGTTTGTTTCCAGAATAAACGCAGTGCCGGATTTTCCAATACTTAGATTGGCGAGAAAGCTCGATATGGCCGCAATTTCCATATCAATGCCAACAACACCGATTATGTCTTCATCATTATCATAGATAGGGGCCGCAATCGTAATCCCAGGCTTTTGAGAGGTATAAAAAATGTAAGGAGACGTCCATGTCGTGGCTTCCTTGGCAAGAGCCTGTTTATACCACGGGCGTTCTCTGGGGTCATAGGGATCATCAGGGTCGAAATCAGAGCGGATGTTTTTGAATGCCTTGCTGCGGTATGTAAGCTCTGCACCCTCGCCGGGCGATGAGATTTTTTTGGTTCTGAATTTAACGCCAGCGATATCTATGGTACGATTGACGAAGATAAAGCTGCCTTGGGTGTCGCCATAATAAAGCCCGCTGATATTTGGTGACACTCTCAATTGCTCAAAAAAGAAAAGTTCTAAATCTGATTGATCCGGTTCGGTGAAAAACCCTTCTTGCTGTAACCCTTGCGAAAGATTGACGGCAAGGTCAGCGTGCTGAAGAAAGTTCTGAGTGTGACGGATTGTGTTCTCCGCCGTCTCGACCATCAACCGTTCCGCTTGGCGTAAAACGGCTGTTTCGGAGGTGACAAACGAAGATGAGATTATAATCCCCGCTGCTATGAGCTGAAGGCCGACAAGCACGGCAAGGATGGTTGTTTTTATTGAGAGTAACATGCGCTTAAGCCTGTCGAAAATTGACTGGCTGCGCAAGGTATCTCTTGCTTGGCTTATTTGCGACCCGTGGGGATTTACTCCATTTCCCGCATCGCTCTTGCTTTGACCCGGCGGATGAAAACCCAAACAAGGATGAGAACCGGCACGACGACGGCGGCTTTTGTCCAATCGGATGACAGGCCGATCTTTTTACTTAGCGGTGCGATAAGCAACGCGACCAAACTGACCGCGTAATAGCTGATGGCGACGACGGAAAATCCTTCGACGGTTTCTTGCAGGCGAAGCTGTGTGGCGCTGCGGGCATTCATAGAGGCGAGGAGTTCGCGGTTTTGTTCTTCTAATGCTACGTCGATGCGCGTTCTCAGGAGCGTGGCGACCCGCGTTGCACGTTCGGAGAGGGTGGCGAGGCGCGCGCGGGTGGCTTCGCAACTATTCATAGCCGGATCATAGCGCCTCATCATAAATGCTTTGAGGTCTATCAATCCGATGATGGGCTGTGCCGATAAGACATCAATCCTGCGCCAGACAATAGCGGCGTAAGCGCGCGCTGCGTCGAGACGAAAAGAATTTGCAGCAGTGATTTGTTCAATCTCTGCAGATAGCTTTGTTATAAGGTCTAGGACACGGCGTTCAGCTTCGGGTTCATTGCCGCCAATGCTCCCTGTGGCTTTTGCCAGAGCGCTGTCAATCTCATTAAGGCGTGGCCATACACCACGTGCATCGGTTACTGCCAACATCGAAGCGGCACGGTAGGTTTCGACTTCGATAAGGCGTTGGATTAACCGGCCCAGTAATGTTTCTTCAAAACCGGCATCGCATTGTACGGCAAAGCGCATGAAGCCATCTTCGTGAATACGAAAATCGCCCCAAAACCGAGCTTGATCTCCAAACACACTCCCTCCGATGAGGCTTTGCTTGTGGAAATGAGGGGCGATATGGCGCGGAACCATCTTATCTTCAAGATTGAAGCCTTCATTACGTGTTTCGCAATGAACATGGACAGCGGCGAGAACAGAGCCGGGGATTTGCGCAACCCAATCCTTGGGAAGCAAATTTAATGCAGGCGCGTCAAAGGGCACGCTGCTTTCGTCAGCGGGTCCGGTCATTATCGTCAGAGCGATAAACTCGGTATGCTGTTCCCACTTAATCTGAAACCGTCCAAAATCTGCGAGCAGTTGCGGTGCGTTTTCAGCAGGGTGAGGGGTTCCAAATCTATCGCAAAGAGCAATGAGATGGGCGCGCATTGCCGCGACTTGATCCGGTGCACATGTCATCGCCAGTGATGATACTCGACAGGGCGGCTTTAACAGAGCAAAGGGGCGGGCGTGTAGTTCGTTGGCCAGTGCGATGCGCTGTGCGTGATCTGTTGGCGTTTGAGACATAACCCCTCGGGAGAATATTTAGACGGTTTTTATAACTTAGCTTGAAACTTGATTCATCAAAGTTTTGAAATGCTTTATTGAGATTTAATGTCATTATGGGGTTTAAACCTGATAACAGTTTAGGCTTCTTAGCGTCCTAGCCGTGCCTCTAGTGCTTTCAGGCGGGCATAGATTGGATCAATGTCGTAATCAGGCCCGACAACATGCCCTTGTCCGGGAAGCGCAACTTGCTCGAGTGCGCCGACTTTTCCCCGAAGAGTGTTGGCAGCACGTTTGCTTTCTTTGGCCCAGGTAGGGTCTTTCGTCCCGTAGGCGAGAACCACCGCGTAATCGTTCCATGCGCGGGGGATTATCCGAGCGCCAAGCGCGCCCGGCATTGTGACTAATCCCCGAAATGCTTCGGGCGCGGCGCGCGCGAATGTAAAAGCCGCCCGACCGCCATTGCTTACACCCGAAATCAAACCGCGCCCTTCGATGGGTTCTGCGGCGGTAAGCGCTGAAATCATTTCACGCGCTTCGCGGTTGGTGAATTGATGAAATAACCGCCTGGGTGGTCCTATCGGCAAGATAACATGGTGATCGCGGTAGAGGGTTTCGGGTGTGTAGACCTGATCGTAATATTCCGCGATGCCTTGATTAGCATCTCCGCCGCCAAAGCAAAGCAACATCGGAGCTTTTGCACTGCCCGCTAACCGGCTGAGATAGCGAACCCGTTTTGATCCAACGCGAATAGATTTGAGCGGCAAACTTTCCCGGGCTTGCAAAGGCATGGCGGCAAGGGCCGCGAGGCCGGCAAGGGATGTGCGGCGGGTGATCATGATAAACTCCTGAACCAATCAATCTAATCGTGGACATAAGCGGCTGCGGGGTCAAATATCCTTTTATTAAACGGGAGTGACCGACATGACAATCAAGGCCTGCGTTTTCGATGCGTATGGGACTCTATTCGATGTCGCCGCTGCTGCGCGCGAAGCGGCGAAAGCGCCGGGTGGGGAGCGTCTGGCTGAATGTTGGCCTCAGCTTGCCGAGATTTGGCGTCTAAAACAGCTTGAGTATTCATGGCTTCGCGCGGTGGCTGATGATTACAAACCGTTCTGGGAAGTGACTCAGGACGGGCTGGATTATGCTCTTGCTGTGTTGAAAATTGACGATCCGGCAATGCGCGAGACATTGCTTGGTCTTTATCAAAAGCTTTCCGCTTATCCCGAAGTCCCGGCAATGTTGGCGGCGTTGAAAACCGCTGGTTACAGCACTGCAATCCTCTCGAACGGGTCAGATGATATGCTTAACGCGGCGATTGACAGTGCGAAGATCGGCGACGTGCTTGATGCGAGCATCTCAGTTGAAGCGGTTGGTGTCTTTAAGCCCCATCGCAAAGTTTATGATCTTGTTGGCGCACGGATGGACGTACAGCCTGCTGAGGTGGCCTTCTTTTCCTCAAATTGCTGGGATGCGACCCATGCGAGCGCCTATGGGTTTCAGACGATTTGGGTGAACCGTGCCGGTGCGCCGCTCGATTATGTCGGGTCGGCTCCTGCGCATATCGTCAGTGATTTAACCGAGGCGGCAGCGCTGGTTGAAGGTATGTGATTATGCCGGTGTGTTAAGCGCTCGCGTCAACGCCGCAATGGGCATCGACGACATTTTGAACCATCGGAGCAAAATGGGCGAAGGGCGGGGTTTCGAGTCCGGCAACTTTGCCTTCATCGTCCAAGTATCTGACTTTTACGATGGCTTTGGCATTCGGGTTTGCCTCAAACTCTGCGACCTCTTCACTGTTCATCGGGCCACCCTGAAGGTTCAGCGAATGGATTGAGGCTTCTGAGAGGCGGTCAAAATATTCGGGCCGCGCGGCGCAGAGATAGCGCTTGGCGGCAACATGCAAACGAACGCAATCGGTCACGAGGGTCGGGAAAAACCGTTCCAGAACTTTCGCGCCGGCTTCTTCGTGATAGCGGTCCTCGGTATCGTCCATCGAAAACATGCCAAATTCAGAGGTGAAGTGACCAATATCATGCAGCAATGCTGCGACGATGATTTGCTCATCTTCCCCGCGTTGCTCGGCAAAATATGCGCCTTGCAGCATGTGTTCGGCCATGGTTACTTGTTCCCCGAGGTATTCCTCGCCGCCGCGCCGTTCAAAAATGTCGGCCAGAAATGGCACGATGGTCTCGCGCGTGAGATCGGTGTTCATGCCGCCTCCAACGCTGAAAGGGTCGAGAGCAAGCCGTCTTTGTCTGCATAGCACCCTTGCAGCCACCGCGACCCGCCCGTGGCGGCATATCCTTTGCGGCCATGTAAAACACGGGTATTATCAACGATAAAGCACTCACCGGGTTCGAGTTTGAAGGTCACAGCCATTGCGGGGTCTTCAATGATGTCCCCGAAAAGGCGATAGGCGGTGTAGTAATCTGCCATGTCCTCATAGGGAATATCCGTCAGTGGCGCTGTGCTTCGATTGTTGAAGCGGATGGCGGTCAATTCGCCATCAGCAGAGACTTCGATCATCGGACGGCGCGCGTATAGATGCACACCCGCTGACCCGCGATATTCGAACCGGGCGGCATAGCGGGACAGCAAATCGAACCCGCGCGGGCTTTCGTTTCGCAGGCGCTCGGCAGCGGCGAATCCATCAACCACAAGGCTTTCGCCGCCCTCTGCTGAGTTTTCGAGGCAGTAAAGAATTTGCAGCGTTGGTACAGGATCGCGATACGGGTTGTCGGTATGCGCCTGTAACCCGAGGCCGGTATAGGCGAGGTTGCTCGGGTTGACCTCGGTGCGAACCTCAAACCATTTGCCGTAATTTGTCTCGCGCACATAGCCGAATAGGTCAGCCACCCTGAGTAAAGCGCCGCTTTCCACCGGGCCTCCTGCGAGTGTCGCAAAGCCATAACGATTGACGCTGGCGAGCCAGTCGCGACGGGCTGTTGATGATGTTTCAACGGCGGTGAAATCGCCGGAGACATTGGCAAGATCGAGTGTTCCGTTCCACGGTTCGATACCGGGGGCCATACGGCCTAGGGGCAGGGGGTCACTGCGATCATAGGCATGGGCGCGCAGCCAATCGAGCGGGAAGGTCGTCTGTTTGCCCTCCGGCTCGAAACGTATATCGAGGGCAGTATCGGTGATTGTGGCATCGCCAATGCGGGTTTCAGCGGGAATATCTTGCAAAGTGATGAGTCGCTGGCCATTGGTTGCGGAACGGGTCTGCTCATCGAGGGCATTATCGCGCAACCACACCGCATGAAACCGCGCACCGCCGCCCGGCCATGCAACCTGTATCGCAGCACCATCATCGAGCAATTTGACGCTTGTTTGATTGGTCATTCCCGGCCTCGTTCCGCTGTGTAATGCATGTTACATCAGAGGCAGTATGCCGTGACTTTCACAGCAGGTCGAGATCGGGTTGGCGTTTGTTCGCCTTATAAGGAATGCCATGACGTCGAATGTGCGTAAGAATCACAAGATGATTATTCGATGGGCGCGGCGTTTATGACGCCAAGACCTGAACGCAACGGCTTGGCGATTTTGCTTATGATCGCGTCGATGTTTGGTTTCGCGCTTGCGGATACGCTGATCAAGTGGTCTTCGGAAACGGGGTCAGGCGGTGCGGGGCCGGGGCAGATTATTCTTTATCTCGGTTTGAGTGGGCTGGTCCTTTTTGGCGGGATGATGCTCTATTCCGGTCAACATTTGACCCGAGCGACAGTTCTGGATCGCGTTGTTGTGCTGCGGACGGTTGGTGATCTCATTGGTGTTGTCGGATTTACATCTGCGCTGACGAAGATGCCGGTCGGCGATGCATCGGCAATCCTGCAAATTCAACCGATTATCGTCATGCTCGGCGCAGCGGTGTTTTTGAGAGAGAAGGTAACTTTACGTCGATGGGTTGCCGTCGGGATAGCGTTCTTGGGAGTTATGATCATCGTAAGGCCCGGACTGGACTCGTTTCATCCTGCCTCGCCGCTGGTTCTGATGGCTGTTATCGGTTTGTCGATTCGCGACGTGGCCACGAGAGTTCTTGACCCAAGCCATTCTTCGGCGGCGGTGTCCCTGATTGCCTGCATCTTGTTGTTGCCGCTCGGTTGGTTGATCCAAAACATGCTGGATGTGCCTTTCGATTTCGGCCTTGAGACAAATATTGTGCTGATCGCGTCGAGCGTCTGTGGGGCAGTGGCTTATTACGCCATTACGCAAGCCATGCGATTAGGCGAAGTGTCCGCAGTCGCGCCGTTTCGATATTCACGTTTGGTTGCGGCTTTTTTGGTGGCCTATCTGCTATTAGGGGAAAAGCCGGATCAATGGACGATCCTCGGGTCCTTGATCGTCGTTGCCACCGGGATTTGGATGCTAACCAGTGAACGGAAAACGCCGTAAGTCGCAAATCGTCCGTGCCCGGTCGCTGAAAATCTTCCCTTGGCGCGGCGCATCCTTCATTCTCTGCTCAAACTTGATCAAGGGTATTGGCGATGAAGACTCATGCACGGGCGGTGGTTGTTGGTGGCGGCGTGGTCGGCTGTTCGATTGCCTATCATTTGGCAAAGGCTGGTTGGTCAGACACGGTGTTGCTCGAACGCGATGAGCTGACCGCCGGGTCAACATGGCACGCAGCGGGTTTGCTGCCGTATTTCAACATGAGCTATGCGACGACGCATATCCACGATTACTCGATCAAGCTCTACAAAGCGCTGGAAGAAGAAACCGGCTTGAATGCTGGCTTTTCGGTCGTTGGCAACTTGCGCATGGCCCAAACACAAGAGCGCATGGACGAATATATGGTCTATGCGACCACGGCTGAGACATGCGATGTCCCCTATGAGTGGTTGACGCCTGAGCAGATCAAATCCCGCTGGCCACTGGTCCGCACGGAAGACCTGAAGGGTGCGATTTATCACCCGACTGATGGCTATATAAACCCTGCCGATGTTTCTCAGGCGATGGCCAAAGGCGCACGGATGAACGGTGTTGAGATTGTGCGCCGTGCTCAGGTAGATGGCTATCGTCGTGAGGGCGATGAATGGGTTGTGATGGGCCGGATTATGGCCGAGCGCGGCAATTCGTTGATCGGCACGGAAGAGACGTTCGAAATCCGCTGTGAGCATATCATTACCGCGACAGGCAATCACGCTCAACGCACCGCTTCGATGGTCAATACCTATATTCCGGCGATTCCGGTGGAACACCAATATATCGTGACCGAACCTGACAAGGCTTTGCAGGAATGGCGCAAAGAGAACGGCGAGCATCCGGTGCTGCGGGATGCTGATGCAAAATGGTATGTGCGCGAGGAACGCGGCGGTTGGATTCTTGGCCCTTACGAACGCAATGCACCGGCATGGGCGACATGGGGTGTGCCGGAGAATTTCCGTGCAGATTTGCTGCAACTCGATCTGGAACGGATCGAGGAAGAATATGCGTCGTTTATCCACCGTATCCCATCCTCTGAAGAGTGCGGCTTGAAGGACGATTTCAACGGCCCGATTTGCTACACGCCGGATGGTAATCCGCTGATTGGTCCTGCGCCGAATGTAGAGAATTTCTGGTTCGCGGAAGGGTTCTCTTTCGGGATTACCGCTGCGGGTGGCGCGGGGCATTACCTCACACAGCTTATCACTGAGGGCGAAGCCGAGATTGATATGTGGTCGCTTGACCCGCGCCGGTTCGGAAAGTGGGTCAACCGCAATTATGCGGTCAAAAAGAACGAAGAAAGCTACGAGCACGTTTATATCCTGCACCATCCTGACGAGGAACGCCCTGCGGCGCGGCCTCTTCGGACAGCTCCAGCTTACGACCGCATGAAAGCAGAAGGCGCACAGTTTGGTCAGGCAAACGGGTGGGAGCGTCCCAACTATTTTGGACCAAAGGACGCGCCTGATAATTTTGATCACGACTCGCGCTCGTTCCGGCGTGGCGGTTGGTGGGAATACGCCAAAGCGGAGGCCGATGCAGTGCGCGGCGGGGTCGGGCTGTTCGACGCAACAGCCTTTACCAAACATATGGTCAAAGGGCCGGGCGCGACCGCTTTCCTCGATTGGCTGACCTGTAATAAGCTGCCGAAGATTGGCCGTATCAACCTGACCTATGCTTTGACGGTGGCCGGGACCGTGCGGACGGAATTTACCATCGTTCGTTTGTCTGATGACGAGTATTACTGCGTGTCTGCGGGGGCGGCGCAGGAATATGACAGTGATTACCTGCGTAAAATGGCGGCGTCCAAGCGCGATGAAATGGGCTGGATTGAGATTCAGGATGTCTCGACTCAATGGGGTGTCTTCGCGCTGGCCGGACCGAAATCGCGCGATTTGATGGAAGCCATTGTCTACGCAGAGAACCCGAAAGCCGAGTTTACAAACAAAGCCTTCCCTTGGTTATCCGCTAAGAAAATTGACCTTGGCATGTGCCCGACCCATGCGATCCGCGTTGCCTATACTGGCGAACTGGGTTGGGAATTGCACCATCCAATCGAAATGCAAAACTATCTCTATGACCGCATCGTTGCGGCGGGCGAGCCGCTTGGCCTTAAACTATGTGGAGGACGGGCGCAAAACTGGCTTCGTATCGAGAAATCCTACCGTGCGTTCGGTACTGATCTCGGGCGCGATGCGACTCCTTTAGAAGCAGGTCTTGATCGTTTTGTTGATCTATCGAAAGACTTCAAAGGCAAGGAAGCGATGGAAAAAACAGGTATTCGCAGCAAATGCGTGACCCTGTTGATTGATGGTCCATCCGATGCCGATCCGTGGGGACGTGAGGCGCTGTATTTGCCTGATGGTACGACTCGCGTAGGTCGTCTGACGTCCGGTGGATACTCTGTGCATTTCGGCAAGCAAATTGGTTTGGGTTACGTGAAACCCGAACATGAGGCGGTGGGCACAAAACTGAAAGTACGGATGCTTAACGACTTATGGGATTGCGAGGTCGTTGAAGATAGCCCTTATGATCCAAAGAACAGCACTATTCGGGCGAATTCGCCTGAGATTTAAAGTGTAACCGCAACAGATACGAGAATGCTGATCGGGCAGTTCATATCGTGACCTGTCGAATTTGGACTGCTTATGGTTGCGCGTAAGCCCGTCAGCAATGCTCTTTCAGCCTATTTATACCCTTCGAAGGTGCTTCTCTTTCGATGTAATTTCTTCCGTCTGCTGATCGTTAGTTTTGATAGAATGTGCGATTTTGACGGGTCACATTACATATAAATTTTTTCTCTATCTAGTTGAAAAAAATCAATAAAATTTACAGAGATGATCTTAAATCCCTTTTTTAAACCGGTGACTTTGCGATTGCGAGAGATGAAAAATACGAACATATTTGTGCTTTTGCCTAAAAAGATGTGCCAATTTGGTGCGGTCAAAAGGTTAAGGGTACTTGCAGCTTGATGCCGTCCCTGCGTACTTTGCTGACCACGCGCTCTAAGCTGAGTATGAAATCGTCTTCAAATTTCTGGGGGCAATGTTCGGGGTAAACGAAGAGGACATGGAAAATGACGACATTTCTTATGATTGTCTATGTTGTGGCTGTCGCGCTTGGTGGTGCAATTTTGGGCTGGCTCGCCCGCGCGAACCAATTTGGATTCGGGAATGATATTGAATTGATCGATCGGGGCGAGGTCGGCGATCCGAAGTAACGGGAACTGACACCATGATAAAATTTGCGATGCTGCTGCTCACACTTTTTACTGTGCTGGGAGGTATGATTCTTGGCTGGTTAGCCAGACGCTACTGGCTGGGGGGCGAATGGTGCGGTTCTCTTGAGACGCATCCGATGCCGAAAGATGCGTCAAACAATGGCGGTTTGGCGACAGGTGCAATCGGGACGCTCGCGGCAGGAACCGCCGCAATGCGTTACGCGAACAACGATGGCGATGCAGAAGGCGGGCAAGATGATAATGCGCGCTCAAATCTTTTAGACACTGAGAAGACAGCTGGCCTTAGTGGTACAAGCGGCGCTGATCATGCTGCAACGACGAGCGGTGCATCTGGAAGTGTCGGTCAATCCGCTGCGTCTACTGGGGCGGCGGCATCTTCGTCAGGTGCAGCGGGCAATAAAGCTTCGGGAAGCGGTGTCGCAAAAGACTCAGATACTACGTCGGAAAATTCAGACGGAGGAGCATCCGGTGCTTCCGCCGATACGAAGAGTGGCAGTCCGGATACGGGAACTTCGGCACAGACCAGCTCTACGGCGCCTTTGACATCGGGTCGCTCAGATACAAAAACGAGCGCTCCTGATGATCGTGCGGCTTCCCAAAATGATAAGGCAAGCGGTGCTGATGCTACGAGCTTCATGTCGGACAGTGGCGCATCAGGAGCGTCTGGTTCTGCAGAAAATAAGGACTCAAGTGCCGGCACTGGTACTTCTGGGTCGGGTAGCGGAGCATCTGCGTCGAGTGCTGCTGCGACGGATAAAAATTCTTCCGGTTCGAATGATGGCACTGACAATAAAAGTGCGGCGACAGGGGCGGCGGCGTCTCCCTCTGAGAAAACGGCTGATGCATCATCCAGTAATGGCGCGTCAGGATCAACAGATGCAAGCACAGGCAGTTCAGGCGTGGCTGCCGCCGGAGTCGGGGGCGCAGCCCTTGCGGGCGCAGCGGCGGCTTCAACGACAGGAACATCACCTGCGGGAGAAGCGTCAAACGCAGAGTTGGAGGCTTCGCGTGCGGAAGTTCGTGCGCTACGCAAACGTCTCGGCTTGAGCGATGATGATGCTTCAGATGAAAGCGGCATGACGGCTGATCAAAAACTGGCCGCATCACGAGAAGAAGCCAGTAAGTTACGTCAGGACTTATGGTCAAAAGAACAAGCTGCTGAAAATGCGTCTGATCAAAAAGGCGCTGACACAACGGAAGCTGTCGATACAGATTTCGGTGGGTTAAGCAGTGAAGAAGCCGAAGCAGAACGCTTGTTGGCATCGGGCACAATCCCGAAAGGTCCATCCAACAAGCTTGATGCGCCGACGCCCGGTTACGATAATGACGATCTCACCAAGATCAGAGGCATCGGCAAGCCTACACAAGCGCGTTTAAACCGGCACGGCATCTATTACTATGATCAGGTTGCTGGCTTTACAGGGCCGGATATTGCGTGGGCTGATCGGACGCTAAACCTCGAAGGTCGTGTTGTAAGCGATCGTTGGATTCCTCAGGCAAAACTGCTTGCAGGGGATGTCAGAGAAAACGCTCCTGCCCAAGGGGATGGTAGCGACGACGATGACTCAGCGTTACTGGTCGATGTACCAAGCGAATTGTCCGCCGAAGAGGTTGAGGCCGAACGCTTGCTTGCTTCCGGTGAAGAGATTGCTGCACCTACCAGCCGATTGGAGGCTCCGCGTTCAGGAAAGTCTCCTGATGATCTGACAAAGATCAAAGGGATTGGCCCTAAGATCAATGGCAAGCTCAATGATCAGGGTATTTATTACTACGATCAGATTGCCGGATTTTCCGGTTCCGATCTTGCTTGGGCTGACCGCGAGCTGGACTTTAAAGGTCGCGCCGTTCGTGATCGTTGGGTTCCTCAAGCGCAAGGTTTGATGGATGCTGCGGCTGCATCAGGGGCAGGCGGAGATGAACCAACTGTTGCGGCTCCGGCTGGTCTGTTGTCGAAGCCCATCGAAGGGCGCGATCCAGATGATCTGACCGCGATTAAAGGTGTTGGCCACGTTCTACAAAAGCAACTGAACGACAAAGGCATTTATTATTACAGTCAGATTGCCGATTTTACTGATAGCGATCAGGAGTGGGCTAACCAGACACTCGGATTTCCGGGGAGAGTTGAGCGCGATAATTGGATTCCACAAGCCAGAGATTTGATGAACTCTCCCTCTGCCGGAGGACGCGCTGCCCGTGTCGGGGCGCTCGCAGATGCAGGGCGTGAACTTGACACGATGTCTGAGGGTGATGAACTCGGTGAGATGTCAGCCGGAGAAGCCGAGGCAATGCGCCTTATCGAGTCCGGCGAGTTTGTTGCTGATGATAACAACCGACCTGCTGGCTTGCTCAGTTCAGCTTCAGAAGGCGCAAAAGACGATCTGCAAAGGATAAAAGGTGTCGGGCCGAAACTGGAAGATTTGCTGAACAGTCTCGGTATCTATTATTTCCGCCAGATCAGCGACTTTTCTTCTACCGATATTGCATGGGTCGATAGCAAATTGCGCTTTAAGGGGCGGATAATCCGCGATCGTTGGGTCGATCAGGCAAAACAGCTTTCCTGAAACAGATCCAAGCCTAGCTTATAAAACGATCCTGCCAATCCGTTGGCGGGATCATGCATGTCTCGGTTTTTCCAAATAATTGATAACGGTTGCGCGCGATACGGCGATAGAGCCACCCGGAAAGTGGCTCCGGTATCCAGCGAACAATTTTCAGCCATCGATAGGGACGCGGGAGTCGCGCCATCGCATGGGCGAAAGCATCCAATTCCCCCCAAGCGTTGCCATCCACTATCACGATATTCGTTTCAAAATCCGTTGTGTCGAGATCGAAATGCCGATAGAGCGCCTGTCCCAATTCACCTTGTGCGGTGGTGAAATAAAAGGTTCGATCCGGGTCGTGCTCAATGACGAACCGGGCAAACCGACTGCATAAAACACATACGCCATCAAACACGATTAACGGCCCGTCGGGTAGGTTTGGCAGTGTGTTTTCGCTGTCGGCAAGCAGCTTCATAGCGGGTATATTTCCATACTCAGGATGTAATGGTTCCTTGGTTTTCTCCGATCTGACCACGGTGCAAGAGAACATGGTCGAGGATCACACAGGCGGCCATCGCTTCACCCACGGGAACGGCGCGAATGCCGACGCAAGGATCGTGGCGGCCTTTGGTGACGATTTCGACTTCCTTGCCGAACCGATCAATAGATTTGCGCGGTGTCAGAATGGATGAGGTCGGTTTGACTGCAAAGCGAACCACGAGATCTTGCCCCGATGAAATGCCGCCCAAGATACCGCCCGCGTGATTAGACCCAAAGCGCGGACCGTCATTGCCCATGCTTATTTCATCGGCGTTCGCAGACCCGCGCAGAGCAGCGGCAGCAAAACCATCTCCGATCTCCACCCCTTTGACCGCATTGATAGACATCATTGCAGCGGCAAGGTCGGTATCGAGCTTGGCATATATCGGAGCGCCAAGACCTGCCGGCACACCTTCAGCAACGATTTCGATTACAGCACCGACCGAGTCATGGTCTTTGCGTATATCGTCAAGATAAGTTTCCCATTCGGTCGCCGCGATGTTGTCAGGACACCAGAACGGGTTTTCATTCACTTGGGACCAATCCCATCGGCTACGGTCGATACTTTGCCCGCCGATTTGAACCATTGCTCCGCGCAATTTCAGCGCAGGTAGCATCGTCGTAAGTGCCGCCCTTGCAACGCCTCCGGCTGCGACACGCGCTGCTGTCTCGCGCGCCGAGGACCGGCCCCCTCCGCGATAATCACGAATGCCATATTTGGTGAAATAGGTGTAATCGGCATGGCCGGGCCGAAATTGATCTTTGATATCGCCATAGTCTTTTGATCGCTGATCCGCATTCTCGATCATCAACTGAATGGGTGTACCGGTCGTTTGTCCTTCAAAGACACCGGAGAGGATTTTGACCTGATCGGGTTCGCGCCTTTGGGTCACATATTTACTGGTTCCCGGTTTTCTGAGATCAAGCCAGTGTTGTAGCCCACCCTCTTCAATCGCAATTCCCGGAGGACAACCATCCACAGTACAGCCGAGCGCCGGGCCGTGGCTCTCGCCCCAAGTCGTAACGCGGAAGAGGTGGCCGAAAGTATTGAAGGACATGAGAACTCCGTCAGAAAGCAACGCTGACTTATAGGACGGTGTGCTCCCAAAAGGGAAGATGCAGCCTTAATTCTATTCGGGCGGGTCTAAGCGCAACAACCGTCCACCGTTGCCGTCTTCAAGTACGTAAAGCGAACCGTCAGGGCCTTGCTCGACCTCGCGGATGCGCTTTCCCCATTTGATGCGTTCAGCTTCGGTGGCCCCTGTTATAGTAGGGATAATGCGAAGCAACGCCCGTCCTGATAACCCGCCCATCAGGATATTGCCTTTCCAATCGGGAAAATCATCACCGTCATAGATGATTAATCCGGCGGGGCTTATCGAGGGAACCCAAGCAATCGCAGGTTTTTTATGACTGGCGTTGGCGCTATGCGGCGCAATCGGAATGCCGCTGTAATGGCTGCCCTCGGACACCTCGGGATAGCCGTAATTTGCGGCGCGAACAATTTGGTTCAGCTCGTCGCCTCCACGCGGACCCATCTCATGCGCCCAAAGCTGTCCATCTTTCGCAAAAGCAATGCCCAGAGGATTGCGATGACCAAGGCTCCAGACTTCCGCCGCAACGCCGCCTTGCGCGACAAACGGATTATCCGCCGGAATACCGCCAGTATCGGTTAAGCGAATGATTTTGCCGAGATTCATCGACATATCTTGCGCGGGATCGAATTTTTGCCGCTCGCCAGAGGTGATGAACAAATGACCATCGGGTGCAAAGGCCATGCGATGTCCGAAATGGCCGCTTCCGGTGACTTTGGGAACTTGACGCCAGATGATTTCAGAATTCGACAGATTGCCACTGGCTTCGGTCAGCGAAAGTTTGGCGCGTACGACCGCCGCTCCGCTGAGTGATGAATCAGTCGCATCAGGCTCGACAAAAGACACATAGACGACATTGTTCGTTGCATAATCGGGGTGCAAAATAATATCGCCTAGACCCCCTTGGCCCCGTACTTTGGCACTTGGAACGCCGGAAATACGGCCAAATTTTTTGCCGTTTTGACCAACGAGCCATAGCGTGCCGCCTTTTTCCGTCACCAAGGCGCGGCCATCGGGTAAAAACGTCATTGCCCAAGGCTTTGAAAAAGTTTCCAGCACGGTTTTTTTGACCGAGTCGCTTTTCGCGCCGACCATATCGACAGTGTAGGCCGCAGCAGCGAGGGATACGAGAACGACAGCAGCAGTGCGAATAAAACGGCGGGGCATGGTCATCTCCGGTCAGGAAATTGTTTTTGAGTCTACCTGATAAGACGTGTTTTGATCTTACCGGCGGTCTTTATTCTATTATGCTGACGCAATCTCGACAGTCACGTCACGGCCTTGTGTAAGCGACCCAATCCGTTTGCGGGCTTTATCAACATGCGCAAGGTCGAGGTCTGCGATTGCGATCCCTTCGCCTTCTCCGGCATCGGCCAACACCTCTCCCCAAGGGCTTACAATGAGCGAATGGCCATAGCTTTCCCGCATTGCGCTTTCGTCTTTCCCGCCATGCGGTCCCCATTGTGCCGCCGCAATCATGAAACAGCCATTCTCAATGGCTCGAGCGCGCAGCAATGTGTGCCAATGAGCCTTTCCCGTCGGGACTGTAAAGGCGCTTGGCGCGGTTAAGATGGAGGCTCCGGCTTGGGCTAAGTCACGGAAAAGTTGAGGGAACCGCATGTCATAACAAATGCCCATCCCAATCTTTATACCCGCTGCTTCGGCTAAGACCGCCTTATCGCCGGGGCGGTAACGAGCGGCCTCGCGGTATTTTCCTTTGTCGCCGAGATCGGCTTCGAACATATAGATTTTGTCGTAGCGCGCGGTAATCCGGCCTTTGGAGTCTATCAGAAAACCACGATTTGCGGCCCGGTCCGGGTCTTCGGATTTCAGCGCAAGCGATCCGATATGCAACGTAATCCCAAGCTCAGCGGTTAAGGAGCAAAGCTCGGATAAGGCGGGATCGTCATCCTCATCGTGGATCAGTCGGAATAGATCATCACCCGTTGCCGGAATCATGTTTGTGACTTCAGGCGTTTGGATGAAAGTTGCACCATCTGCTGCCGCTTGGCGGATCAACGCGGTGCAGCGTTCAATGTTATGTGCGACGTCGCCCGTTGCGTTTGTTTGAACGACCGCAGCACGCAGGATCATGCTGCCAGCAGAGGATCAAGCTTGCCTGCTTTGTTCAGGGCGTTCATGTCATCGAAACCACCGATATGCTGACCGTCGATGAAAATCTGAGGGACCGTGCGGCCTCCGTTAGAACGCTTAATCATCTCTTCGCGTTTCGCTGCATCGCCGCCGACGGGATATTCTGTGTAGCTTATGTTTTTGGATTTCAGCATTCTTTTGGCCATCATGCAGTAACCACAAGTCATTTTGGTATAAATTTCAACGTTCGCCATCGAGATCTCCTTGGTTATCCCGCTTTTATAATGAGTGATTCCTTAATTTGGATCAAAACTTCGTTGATTGCTCTACACGTGCAAAAACCACAATGGATACGTGTGCAGCGCCGCATTCGCGTAAAGCACCTGTTGCGGCATTAAGCGTGGCCCCTGTGGTCAAAACATCATCAACGAGCAGGATTTTTTTATCCAGAACTACGGACCTCATGTGGGCGGGAACTTCAAAGACACCCCTTACATTGTCGAATCGTTGTTTCGCTGAATGAGAGAGCTGCATATCTGTCGGGCGTATCCGGCGCAGCAGGTCCGGCCCGTGCGGTTTGCCGGAAAGCCTCGCAATAATCCGCGAAAGCTCGGCGGATTGATTATATCGACGCTTTAAGAAACGCCGCCAATGCAGGGGAATCGGAACAACCACATCAGATTCGGTGATAATATCTTCTGCGGCGCGCAGCATCCATCGACCGAGTGCATGGGCAATATCTGGCTTGTCCCCGTGTTTGAGGGCCAACACCATAGAGCGCGCACTGCCAGCATAGAGCGCGGCGGCACGTCCCCGATCCCATGACATTGGTCCGGCGAGACAGGCATCGCAGCGAATTATGTCCCCACGCGCTAAAGCCAAAGGCATCGGCGTTCCGCAGCCGTCGCAGGACGTGCCATCAATTAAATGGGCATCACTCCAACAGGGAGCGCAAAGCATCCGCGCATCCGCTACCGGAGCAGAACAAGCCATGCAGCCGGGCGGATATAACGCATCGGCAACACTCCGTATGACAAATCCCCCGAGATGTCTCAAAGACGCCTCCCCCTTTCGTTAAAAAAACACTATCGTAAGTCGGATGAGAGTCCCCCCTAAAAATACCGTTGATGCACTCGGCCCGTTCGACCGCGCGCTTTGGCGAAAACGCAGAGACCGTACCGCCGCGCGTTTTGCGGATGCGGATTTTTTGTTGGTTGAAACCGTAGAACGCACAATCGAGCGGTTAGAAGACATTAAGCGCAGCTTTCCTTCGGCAGCGGTGATTGGTGCGGGTAACGGTGCGATGGCGACGGCTTTGCAAGGCCGGTTCGGGATTGAGACATTGCTCCAACTCGATGCGTCATCCGTGATGGCTCAGATGGCGGCAAAAGCGGTTCCTGATGCTGTTACGCTAGTTGCCGATGAAGAAGCCTTGCCGTTGGCTGATGCGAGTCTCGATTTGATCGTCGCCCCGCTGACGTTGCATTGGACCAATGATCTGCCGGGGTCTTTGATCCAAATGCGCCGAGCGTTGAAACCTGATGGTTTGCTGATGGCAGCACTTTTTGCCGGAAGCACTTTGCAGGAATTACGAACGCATTTAACCCATGCTGAAGTAGAGACGACGGGAGGTTTAAGCCCGCGTATCGCGCCTATGGCTGATTTGCGTGATCTGGGCGGATTGTTGCAGCGTGCGGGACTTGCACTGCCTGTCGCTGACCGTGAGATTATCCCGGTCCGGTATGCTAATCCGTTTCGCCTGCTCACAGATTTGCGTGCAATGGGTGAGAGCAACGTCATGCGCGATAGGCATAAAGCGCCGCTTCGCCGGGATACGATTGCTCGAATGTTAGAACTTTATGCCGGATCAGTTGATGCGACAGGAAATGTCACAGCAACATTTGAAGTCGCGTTTCTTCATGGCTGGGCACCTGCATCAACACAACAGCAACCTCTTCGCCCCGGTTCTGCAAAGATGCGGCTTGCGGATGCGCTTGGTACAGATGAAAAACCGGCGGGCGAGAAAGCAGGTTAGTGCGTTTTCTGCTGGCGGCGATTTTGACCCAGCAGTGCCAGCCCCAAACAGATGAGCAAGCCCAAACCAAAGGGGATGTCTTCGTAGCGAGCGTAATATGTCGGGGCACGTCGTTTTGGCAGTGGTGCAAGAACGGTCCCCGCTACATTGAGAGGGAGCGATTTTTGCACCCGTCCGAAGGCGTCGATCATTGCCGAAACGCCGGTATTTGCAGCGCGCGCCACCGGCAAGCCGCGTTCGATGGCGCGCACACGGGCCATCGCGAGATGTTGGTAAGGTCCGACCCAATTTCCGAACCAGGCGTCATTGGTCACTTGCACAAGCCAATCGCTTTTGGCGGCGCGGCGCATGATTTCAGCGGGGAAAATCGCCTCGTAACAGATCATCGGTACGAAGGGAGGCAACTCGCCAACGCTCATGCTCCGTTCACGGGCTTTGCCGGTGGTAAAACCACCGGGAAGTGAGATCATCGCGCGCAAGCCGATCCTCGATAAGAGCGGCTCTAGCGGCATTTTCTCGCCGAAGGGAACGAGGTGTTGTTTATCGTATGTGTCGAGGATAGTGCCGGTTGAATCGATGGCGATCAGGCTGTTATAGGCATCCGTTCCTTCGACACGAATACCACCCGCAAGAAGTATCCCACCCGGCTCAAGGGCTTCTGCGATCATCGCGCGAAGTTGCGGAATCTTGTCCAATTGATACGGCGTCGCCGCTTCGGGCCAGATCACGACATTTGCGCCTTGATCGCTGAGTTCGCGGGTTTTCGTCAACAGATCGTTGAGGTGTTGCTCGCGCAGATGAGGTTGCCACTTATCCTTTTGAGCAACATTCGGTTGGACAAGGCCAATGAGTGGTGCGGACGTCTCATGCTTGACGCCTTTGTTTTCCATCAGCTTAACAATGAAGATACGATCTATAGCATAGAGGTATGAACCAACACAGATCGTCAGTAAGACGGCACTATATCCGAGTTGCCGCAGCATACCGCGCAACGTCAATAAATACCCGATCATGAAACCTACAAGGGCCGTCCACAATGTAAGGCCATAGATGCCGATGTGAGCGGTTAGCTGTATCAGGTGTGTCTCGACCCACGCATAGCCGAGCAAGCTCCATGGAAACCCGCTGAGGATATTACCGCGCAGCCATTCCATGCCAGCTAGTCCCAAGGTCAGCGCAAAAGGTGCTGCCCATCCGGTGGCGCACAGGCGCTTGGCGACCCAAAATCCGGCTCCCCAGAAAAGCGCCATCCCGCCTGCCATGCCGGTGACGGCAAAGGGGATCATCCATGCGAAAATTTCGGGTTGAACAAGAAAAGGTTCGGCGATCCAGTGCAAGGTAAAGCCGAAATATCCTAACCCTGCAAACCACCCGATCCAGAAAGCGCGTGCGTTTGTTTTAGCTTCTGTCCAAAGAAAAAATAAACCCGGAAGAGCAACCACCAATATCAGAGGCCATGAAATAGGCGGCTGAGACAAAGCCGCGAGCAACCCCGCCAATAGCGCTAAAAAACGCGCACCCCAGCGAGATGATCCCACTATTGCGCAGCCTCAGCGTGCGCCTCATCCTCTGGCATTGCTTCGGGACCACCAAGTGTTACGCGCAAGCGTTTGATCCGGCGCGGGTCAGCATCTAGAATCTCGAACTCATGACCATCGGGGTGGCGGATGACTTCGCCGCGAACGGGTATGCGGTTGCAGAGCATAAATAAAAGCCCGCCGAGGGTGTCGACATCCTCATCTTTATCATGAAGCAGCTCAACACCGGTTTCAGCTTCAAATTCTTCAAGATAAGTGCGTGCTGCGGCGATGTACGTTCCATCCGTTTCAAGCCGCCACGTCGCGCCATTGGCGGTATCGTGTTCGTCCTCGATCTCCCCGACGATTAATTCGAGCAAGTCTTCAATCGTAATCAGCCCGTCTACGCCGCCATATTCGTCAATAACCAGCGCCATATGCATCCGCTGTGCTTGCATTGTTTGCAGCAATGTTCCACAGGGCATTGAGGGGGGAACAGTTAGGGTTCGGCGGAGATGATTGATCGTCTTGAACCCCTCGATTACCGATGGGTTAGCTGTTTTTGCGCCTACGGCCATGAACAAATCTTTGGCATGAATAAAGCCAAGAGGATCATCTAAAGTCTCGCGGAAGACAGGCAGGCGGGAATGTCCCCCCGTCCTGAAGATTTCCATGACCTCGGCAAATGAGGTATCCGCTTCAACACCGATGACGTCCGCACGGGGAACCATCGCATCAGAGACACGCTGTTCGCCCATTTTGCGGACATTGGCGAGCAAAGCACGCTGTTGGGCATCATTTTCGGGCGTGCCGGGTGTCATCTCGATCTCGAGATGTGAGCCGCGCCCGCGCAGCACGGAATATGCGGCCTTCAGTCTTGAGAAAAAGGGTTGCCTGTTCTCGTCTTTAGCCACGGGAATATCCGTGGCGGCGCGAGACGGACTGTCAGGATCGTTCATGGTTCTCGCGTTCCATCAGTTGCAGTTGCTTCGGTCGAAGCCTCGTAAGGGTTCGAAACACCTATCTCCGACAAAGCGGCAATTTCATGGGCTTCCATACGGTCCGCTTCCTCGTCAACATCGTGAGTATATCCGATCAGATGCAACGAAGCATGTACAATCAAGTGTAAAAAGTGATCTCGCAGATCAAGGTTGGCTTGTTTCGCTTCTTGGTCAAGCGTTTCATAAGCCAGTGCAATATCTCCTAAAAGGCGCGGTTCTCCCGGAATCAGTGGCATTTCCTGAGCCGGGAAAGACAGAACATTAGTTGGTGTGTCTTTCCCACGGTAAGTTTGGTTTAGGATTTGTATCTGCGAATTTGTGGTCAAGAGCACGCAAATAGATACTGATTCTGAATAACTTGTTTGCGCAAAACCTGACAGAACGGCGCGCTTCGCGAGCGCCTCAGCATCGGGCAGCGCTTGCCGCCAGCGATCATCTTCGGAGACGATTTCAAGAATGACGTTATTTGTCATGTTTCCGCGATGCTGATGCGTATGCCTCGATAATTTTGGCAACGAGAGGGTGTCGCACGACATCTTCTGATGTGAACTCAACGATCCCGACACCTTTGATATTGTTGAGCAAACGAACGGCTTCGGCAAGTCCCGATGTTTCACCGCGTGGAAGGTCGACTTGAGAAGGGTCGCCGGTAATTGCCATCTGAGCATTCTCGCCCAAGCGTGTCAGGAACATTTTCATCTGCATCGACGTGCAGTTTTGCGCCTCGTCCAGCACAACATAAGCGTTCGCCAGTGTGCGCCCCCGCATGAACGCAAGCGGAGCAACTTCAAAAACGCCATTTTCAAGCATTTTCGTCACTGTTTCGCCGGGGAGCATATCGTGCAAAGCATCGTATAATGGCCTGAGATACGGGTCGATTTTTTCTTTCATGTCGCCGGGAAGAAACCCAAGCCGCTCACCCGCTTCGACAGCGGGACGTGATAGCACAATGCGCTCTACACGGCGTTCAAGAAAGGCCGCAACCGCTGCTGCGACGGCGAGATAAGTTTTACCCGTGCCTGCCGGACCGACGCCAAAAATCAGATTGTTGCCTTGCAAGGCCGTGATGTAATCGCGTTGCGTCGGCGAGCGCGGCTCGATGACACGCTTCCTGGTCTGGATTTCGACTTTTTTCCGCGTCGGCGCGGTATCGTTGCTGGTTGCGGCGTTTGGGGCAGGTCTTCCCCGCGCAAGCCGTATCGCGCCCTGAACATCACCGGTTTCTACGGAACGCCCTTGCTTCAATCGGGCTTCAAGGCGGTTGATGACGTCGGTTGCCATTTTCGCTTCTTCAGGCTCGCCAACAACAGAGAGGATATTGCCGCGTTGATTGATCTGGACTTCGAAGGCGCGCTCGATTTCGGCGATATTCCGGTTATACGGTCCGAGAAGTTCGGCGACGATGGCATTATCTTCGATTTGAATGTCCGCAGGTGTATTGGGCAAATGGTTCCTCAGTTTAGTATGTGTTAGCGGCAAGAGTTCCACCTAGGCTGCTGCGATGGGCCTCAGTGATTGTCACAGGGACGATTTCTCCGCGCCGATCAGCATTAACGGTAAGATGAACATTCTGCAGATAGGGACTGCGCCCCATCATTTGCCCATCAAATTTTCCGGGGCGATCAAGAAGGACCGGCATGGTTTGCCCGACGCAAGCTTGTTGGAATGTTGCTTGGCTTTCTAAGAGGGCCTCTTGCACTCTCGCCAGCCGTTCGACTTTTACGTCTTCGGCAACTTGTTCAGCACCAGCCGCCGGTGTTCCGGGCCGAGGGCTGTATTTGAACGAGAAAGCCTGAGCGTATTGGATGTCGCGGATCAGGCGTAGCGTTTCTTCAAAATCTTCATCGCTCTCTCCGGGAAAGCCAACGATGAAATCGCCAGACATCGCTATATCGGGGCGAGCGGCACGGATGCGTTCAATCAGACGACGGTAACTATCTGCGTCATGTTTTCGATTCATCGCCTTTAGGATTTTGTCAGAACCGGATTGCACAGGCAAATGCAAGAACGGCATCAATCTGTCGATCTCTGCATGGGCGGCAATCAGGTCGTCGCTCATGTCATTGGGATGACTGGTTGTGTACCGAATCCGTGCGAGATCTTTGATCTTTGCCATCTCGCGAACGAGCGTCGCAAGGCTCCAATCTCCGTCTTCGCCTTTCCCGTGATAGGCGTTAACATTCTGGCCAAGCAGCGTAATTTCGCGTGCGCCAGAATCGACAAGCCGACGCGCTTCGGTCAGTAGATCAGCGGCAGGGCGCGAATATTCAGCCCCGCGTGTGTAGGGAACAACGCAAAAAGCGCAAAACTTGTCGCAGCCTTCTTGTACGCTGAGGAAGGCCGTTGGCCCGCTTGATTTTCGGGTTTTTGGTAGATCGGCAAATTTATCTTCGACAGGGAAATCAGTAATAACCTGCGCGCCTTTGCCTTCTTCGAGGGCATTCAACATTTCGGGCAAGCGGTGATAGGCTTGCGGCCCTACAACCAAATCGACTTGCGGCATACGGCGCATGATTTCTTCGCCTTCGGCTTGTGCAACACAGCCCGCCACACCGACTTGCATCGGTGTTCCGCGTTGCTTTTCAAGTTTTCGCAAACGTCCTAAATCCGAATAAACTTTTTCAGCGGCTTTTTCGCGTATGTGGCAAGTATTCAAGAGGACGAGATCGGCGGTATCAGGCGTATCGACAGCTTCATAACCCTGCCCAGCCAATGTTTCGGTCATGCGCTCAGAGTCGTAGACGTTCATTTGACAGCCATATGTTTTCACATACAGCTTTTTTTTAGGTGTTTTGGCTTCCGTTTGTGTATCCGTCTGCGCGGTCATGACCTGTCCAAAAAAGATAAAGACGCACCTTTGCGGGTGCGCCTCAATCAGTATCTTTCCCAGTGGGGAAAGATCAACTTATCTCTTCTTACGATTGCGCCCAAGGCCGATTTTCTTCGCAAGCTCTTGACGTTTTGCTGCATAGTTAGGAGCTACCATCGGGTAATCAGGTGACAGGCCCCAACGCTCGCGGTAATCATCCGGGGACATGTCGTATGATGTCTTAAGGTGGCGTTTTAGCATCTTGAGCTTTTTGCCATCTTCAAGGCAGATCAGATAATCCGGTGTGATAGACTTTTTAATCGACACATAAGGCTTCAATTCTTCAACAGGCTCTTCAACCGGGCCGTTTGCAAGGTCGGACATCACTTCAAATACCGATTGAATTACACCCGGCAGATCTCCGGTTGGTACAACGTTATTTGAGACATGCGCTGCAACAATTTGGGAAGTGAGATCGAGAATTTCTGTTTTGTCAATAACGATGTCGCTCATTTTAATACCTTTAGTAGGGATAATACTGCCAGTCAAACCGCGTATAAGTGCAAGAACTCCACCTTGATACACTATTACTGGATATTATGTAGCGTACAGATAGACAATATTGCCGAAAGAGCAATGAAAAAAATAATACCTAGGTAAAAATTTATAGTAAGTAAATGATGCTATGACCCCGCGTTTAAAATTATTGATCAAAAATACACTTTTTCATGACTAATGCGGATGAAAATCCGTTATCCCGTTTAAAATATCCTTTTCTGATTGAAATTGTCTCAAAATTAAACCCGCGATAAAGTCTTAAAGCTGCGATATTATCTTCTGCAACCTCAAGAACACACTGGTTCACTGCGGACCTGATGCACTCTTCAAAGAAGATTTCCAACAAATAGCCGCCTGAGCCTTGATTTTGTTTGTCAGGGTGAACGGCTAAAGTGAGAATTTCTGCTTCATTCTGAAAAATATCGGCCAACAGAAAAGAATATCCGGTTCTCAACAACATTATTGTTTTTCGCTCAAGTAGATTCTCGAACTCTTCGGCGGCCCAACCGCGCCCACCTGAGGCGTAAAATGCGGTTGTATGAATTACCGCACATTCAGATGCGAACTGTTTTGCAGTTGGGGGTCGCAGGCAGTCGACTTTCATCCGTTCAGCATGACCGGAGCTTGAGGTTTTGCATCAGCAGCGCGTAAATAAAGTGGTGTGGGGAGTGGCGATCTTTGACCTAAGCGTTTTAATCCGATTTGGGCAATTATTTCGCTTGTTATAGGCTGACATTCTTTTGCGGTGCCACGGTTTTTTACACCTTCAGGTGCATGGGAGAGCAATAAATCAAATTCCGTACCGATGCCATCATAGAAACCTGCCATGGGAAGGGTTTGCCAAGCGATTGAAGCGGGTAATTCGAGCGGTTCGGTCGTTGGTGAATTTCGCTCAAAACATTGCAGCATCAAAGCGCCGTTTTTGCCTGTCAGAGAAACAACAACTTGATTGCCATCGAAGACATGCGCCATCGCCTCAAATACACTTACGCCGACGGCGGGTATTTCCTTTGCCAGCGCTAATCCCCTGGCAAAGGAAACCCCGAGGCGGGATCCTGTAAAACTGCCCGGTCCTGTCGTAACGGCAATACCATCAAGGTTGGCAACATTCACCTTTGCATCGTCGAGCACCTCAGCAACCATAGGCGCGAGCCGTTCAGAGTGGCCGCGTGTCATGGGTTCGTGCTTCATGGTGGTAAGGCCGCCATCGACAACAGCCACCGAGCAGAACCCGGTGCAGACATCTATCCCCAGAACGCGCAAATCAGGCTTCGGCGACGGGGCGCACTTCCGTAACGTCAGGAATGTAGTGGCGAAGAAGGTTTTCGATCCCCATTTTCAATGTCATCGTCGAACTCGGACAACCCGCACAGGCCCCGCGCATTGATAGGTAAACGATACCTTCTTCAAATCCATGGAATGTGATGTCACCGCCATCTTGCGCAACCGCAGGGCGGACACGGGTGTCGAGCAATTCTTTGATCTGTCCTACGATTTCACCGTTGGGTCCGTCATGTTCAGCGTGACCGCCATCGGCAGCAGCATCAGATTTCATGACCGGATCACCGGAGGTGAAATGCTCCATGATCGCGCCGAGAATCGCGGGCTTAATATGCGCCCAGTCTACATCGCCTTTGGCGACCGAAATGAAGTCCGGTCCGAAGAACAACCCTTCGACACCATCCACCGCAAAAATGCGTTGAGCAAGTGGTGAGCTGTCTGCTTTACTCGCATCTGGGAAATCAGCAGTTCCATTGGAAAGAACCGTGCGGCCCGGAAGGAACTTCAGCGTTGACGGGTTCGGCGTAGCTTCGGTTTGAATGAACATGGCGCGATCCTCTTGGTGCAGCCTAGTTTAGAATGACTCTAAACTAGGCTCTTCAAGAAGGTTTAGCAAGAGGTGTGTGGATACTATCGTGCAGAGCCGCCACCCTGCAACCCGAGGATTTCATACACTTCGGTCATTATAGGGCGGGCAAGTGCCGCCGCGCGGTCTGCCCCTTCAGAGAGAATGGCATCAATATGATCCGGTGTAGCGGTCAGGCGGCGCATTTCGTCTCCGATGGGGGAAATCTTTTCGACAGTCAGATCCGCAAGAGCGGGTTTAAAATCACCAAATCCACGCCCGCCATATTCTCCGAGTACGGCATCTTGCGTTGTCCCGGCGAGGGCAGCAAAAATTCCAACAAGATTTCGCGCTTCCGGACGTTCTGCCAATCCTTCAATTTCACTCGGTAACGGTTCAGGATCGGTTTTTGCCTTGCGGATTTTCTGCGCGATTAGATCCGCAGTATCCGAGAGGTTAATGCGCGAATTGTTGGATGGATCAGATTTCGACATTTTGGCCGTTCCGTCGCGCAAAGACATAATGCGCGCGGACTCTGCCGGAATCAGAGGTTCGCAGAGCGGAAAGAAATCCGGGGCTTCAAAGTCATTATTGAACTTTTGGGCAATATCGCGGGTCAGCTCCAGATGTTGTTTCTGATCATCGCCAACAGGTACATGCGTTGCGCGGTAAACCAGAATGTCTGCAGCCATCAGATTCGGGTAAGCGTAAAGGCCGACGGACGCATTCTCTTTATTTTTACCGGCTTTTTCTTTGAACTGTGTCATGCGATTTAACCAACCCATTCGCGCGACACAGTTAAAAATCCAGCCAAGCTCTGCATGAGCGGATACACGCGACTGGTTGAAAAGGATCGATTTGGCCGGGTCGAGTCCAGACGCAATGAAAGCTGCAGCCACCTCGTGAATTGCGCTTTTTAGCTCTGCCGGTTTGAAAGGTTGAGTGATCGCGTGCATATCGACCACACAATAGAGCCGCTCGAAATTGTCATCGTCTTGCAAAGCAACGAAGTTTCGAACAGCACCGAGATAGTTTCCGAGCGTTAGATTTCCGGTTGGTTGAACACCGGAGAAAACACGGGGCGTGTGCCGCGTGGTGGAAGTATCACTCATTGGTTGGGCTTTCTGAGGATAATCTGTCTATCACTATTCGCCATCGGCGCCGGTGTCTGCGTCATCGACACCGTAAACGCCGCGATATCCCCGCCAGATATAAGACGAGATCGTGAACCATCCGATTAGGAAACCGACGCTAAAAATCGCGGTGATGATTAATTGGTTTTGGTTTGTCGCATCAAACAGGCCATTGGAACTGAGATAAAACAACAATGCTGCGATCATAGCGATAAAACAGACGGCCCCTGTCATCTGAAATTGCCGCCGCGTCAGAGGCAGATTCAATGCCATTAGCAAAATCCAAATTGCGCCTCCGATGACAACCATAATCGGTGATGTCGCCGCATTACGAAACGCAGCGTAAGCCAGTCCCCATCCCGGCCAGAAAGCGACTGCCAACAAAAGAATGGCGAAACCAACTTGGAACAAGCGGAACATAGCGGTTTTCATGGAGGAATCCGTCTTTCACTGAGAATGAGAGTAAGTTTGCTTCTTTTGCACCGGTTTCGCAAGAGCTTGAAGATGTTTCGGAAAGAATGGGTGGGCTGTATGACGAGAGTGTTTTGATCCGTCTGCTTAGAGGAGTATTATCTCGCGATAAGATTGGCCCCTTGGTTGCGGATGTTCCCTACGGATGGATCAGCCGGCCATTCTTCCATATCTTCAGCAGGGAACGGTTTGAGCAATCGGTGCGTGTTTCTTCCCGGTAGATCGAACCACGTGGTGTAGTCGCGCGGGCGCAAAATGACCGGCATTCGGCTTGAATAAGGGCCAACAAGATCATTCGATTTTGTGGTCAGGATTGCAAAAGTGTCGATCTCGCCACCATCATGCCCCCATGTCTCCCAGACACCCGCAAAGCAAAACCATGACTGATTGGTCAGGCCGATGGCAAAGGGTGTCCGTTTTCCCGCTTCACCGGACCATACGAAAAAGCCGCTCGCCGGAACGAGACAGCGGCGATAGCGATACGCGCCGCGAAAGGTTGGCGAGTCTTCTATTGTTTCTGATTGTGCCGTAAAGCTGGTCCACTTCTTTTCTGATAAAGGCTTGTTCCACCACATTGGAATAAGATTCCACATCATCAGGGCCATTTCCTGCCCCGGTTCGTGAAAGAGTCGGGAGCGGATCACAGGAACCCAAGACATCGGTGGAATATTATAACGCGGCTCGGGCGGTTCGATGCCGTCCGGTGGGATGAACTCAAGATGCTGTCCGTACTCATCCCAAGGGATTGGCCCGCGAAAAAACCGGCCTGTCATGACGTGAAACCGAAAGTTTTGTCAGAGCCGGTCACTTTACTCCTACGCCGCAAACCGCTTCCGGCCCTTCGGCGAGTCGTTTACGTCAAACAAATCCGCAAGCTGATCCGTAATCGCGCCGCCCAATTGATCTGCATCGGTGATCGTAACGGCGCGGCGATAGTATCGGGTCACATCATGGCCGATACCGATGGCGACAAGTTCGACACGGCGCTGGGTTTCAACCATTTTGATCACATCGCGGAGATGCTTTTCCAAATAATGTGACGGGTTCGCAGATAGAGTCGAATCGTCAACCGGCGCGCCGTCGGAAATCACCATCAGAATTTTGCGTTGTTCTGGTCTGTTCACCAGACGCCTGTGCGCCCATTCCAGCGCTTCGCCGTCGATGTTTTCTTTCAATAGCCCTTCGCGCAGCATCAGGCCCAGATTGCGCCGCGCGCGCCGCCATGGGGCATCGGCCCCTTTATAAATGATGTGGCGCAGATCGTTGAGGCGACCGGGGGATTGAGGCCGACCTTTCTCGATCCATTCTTGCCGTGCCGAGCCGCCTTTCCATGCTTTGGTCGTAAAGCCGAGGATTTCAGTCTTCACGCGGCATCGCTCCAACGTGCGCGCAAGCACATCCGCTGAAACAGCGGCAATGGTGATTGGCCGACCGCGCATTGAGCCGGAATTATCCAAAAGGATCGTCACGACAGTATCGCGAAATTCGGTGTCTTGTTCGACCTTAAAGCTCAGAGGTGTGGTCGGGTTCGCCACGACGCGGGCAAGACGTCCTGCGTCGAGGATGCCTTCTTCCTGATCAAAATCCCAAGAACGGTTTTGCTGTGCCAGCAATTTACGCTGCAGCCGGTTTGCGAGCCGTCCCACGGCGCTTTTCAGCGGGGCAACCTGTGCATCGAGGAAATTGCGCAGCCGCGTGAGTTCCTCGGTATCGCAGAGGTCTTCCGCTTTGATTTCTTCGTCATGGGTTTTGTTGAAGACTTTGTAATCCGGGCTGGCTTCACTGTCGGGAATGCCTGGCGGCACGTAGGGCGGCGGATCACCCTCAGCCTGTTGGCGATCGTCGCTCTCGGCTGAATCGTCCGAGTCCTCATCAACCATGACCGCCGTGGTATCTGCACTCGATTCGTCGCCGCTTGCATCCTCATCGGATGATTCGGGAGGGGAGTCGTCTTGTTCCCCGTCCTGTTGTTGATCTTCGCCGCTTTGTTCGTCTTCAGAATCGTCCTCGTCTTCTTCAGGAGGGCTGTCGTCGAAATCGGTTTCTTCGGGCGGTGCGCCAAGCTCTTCACCATAGCCCATGGCGTCAATAAGATCCCACGCTTGCTTGGAAAATTCGTCCTGATTGTCGAGATTAGCAATCAGCGAGGCGATGGATTGTGCGCTGTTCGCATCAAATTTATCCGCAAAGAGTTTGATTAGGTTCGCGCCGGACTTTGGCAGAGGCCGTCCCGTCGCGGCAGCACGTAGGGCAAGAGCGCAGGCTTCGGCGAGAGGGGCATCCTCTGCGCTGTCCATGCCTGCCCAATTCGCTTTATCGCCGCGTTCAGCAAGAGTGGCGTCAAGGTTGGCGGCGACCCCCGGCATCGCGCGCGCACCGAGGGCTTCGCAGCGTGCGGTTTCGAGTGCCCCATAGATCTCGCGCGCCATGTCGCCCTGAGGCATCCGATGGGTATGAGCCATCTCGTCATGATAGCGCAGGCGCAGCGCAAGCGCGTCTGCTTTGCCGCGCGCGAGCTTGACCTCTTCGGGCTTTAACCGGCGGGAAACCGGGGGCAGGCGCATCCGTTGTCCGCTCATACCGGAGGGATCAGGGGTGTAGGTCACTTCCATTTCCGGCAATCCCGCAATCGTGCGGGCGGATTCGGCGAGAGCCTGTTTAAATGGATCGGCAGGATTATCACTCATAACGCTGAGATAGGGCTTGCGGACGCCGATTCACAAGAAAAAAGGCGCTCCAACTTCTGCCGGAACGCCTTTATCGGAAAATATTAAGAGCTTTCTCAGACCGAAAAGTGCTTTGGATCAACCCTCGGTAAGGCGGCGCACGTTTTGAGCCATCATTTCCATCGCTGCACTAATTTCCTTGAGAACTTGGCGGCGGTGGTCTTCCTGACGGCGTTCGGTGGCGCGCAGGTCTTCGGCTACTTTACGGAATTCGCCGCGAACGAATTGTTCGAAATCAGAAAAGCGGTCTCCGAGGTGGTCAACGCGGTCAGACATTTCCTGACGGGTATCGCCGAACAACATCGCCTGCAGTTGATCGAACTTGTTATCTGCACTCTCATTTGCCGCGCCGGCCTTCGGATGGGGCGCTTTCGACGCATTGGTGGGCAGAGGAGGGCTTTTGGGTTGGTTCAACATCGTTTGGTACTCCGCAAGTCAGTCACATGGTTTATGAGCTGGTTGTAGAATGCCCGTTTTGCCTTTCGGTTAGCTTAACGCCGCACAATTTATTCACGACGTTTCGGTGAAACCGGCGGGAAGGGTGGTTGATTTCGTCTGTCTAAGATTAGAAAACGCGGCTTTCACCGCCTTTTTCTGATTTTGTCCGCACTTACCCGAGGCTGATCGTTGCAGCGCTTTCCGGCAGTTCCTCGTCAAAACACCTCTGATAGAATTCGGCCACAGTAGGACGTTCCATCTCGTCGCATTTGTTCAGGAAGCTCATACGGAAAGCAAAGGCATTGTCTTTGAAGATTTCCGCATTTTGCGCCCATGAAATGACGGTGCGGGGCGACATCAGGGTCGACAATTCACCATTCACGAAGGCCTGACGGGTTAAATTCGCGATGGTCACCATTTGCTTGAGTGTATTGGGATCGGTTTGAGGGCATTTTGCGCCGACAATTTTCACTTCCTGTTCATGCGGCAGGTAGTTAAGCGTGACCACAAGCGACCAACGGTCCATTTGGCCTTGGTTGATCTGTTGCGTTCCGTGATAAAGCCCTGTCGTGTCGCCGAGACCAACCGTGTTGGCGGTGGCAAAGAGCCGGAAATTCGGGTTCGGTCGCAGGACTTTATTCTGATCGAGCAAAGTCAGTTTGCCTTCAACTTCCAGCACGCGCTGAATAACGAACATAACGTCAGGGCGGCCCGCATCATATTCATCGAAAACAAGTGCAACCGGATTCTGCAAAGCCCAAGGCAGCACACCCTCGTTGAACTTTGTCACTTGTTGCCCGTTTTCCAGGACAATCGCATCTTTACCGATCAGGTCGATCCGGCTGATATGGCTATCGAGATTTACTCGCACACAGGGCCAATTCAGTCGTGCGGCCACTTGTTCGATGTGAGTCGACTTTCCCGTGCCGTGATACCCTTGGATCATCACACGGCGATTATGGGAAAAACCGGCTAGGATAGCTTTTGTCGTATCCGGGTCGAATACATAGCTGCTGTCCAGATCAGGCGCGTGACTGTTCGACGCTGAAAAGGCTGGGACCACCATATCTGAATCGATGCCAAAGGTATCACGAACCGAAACTTCGGTGTCTGGCGCGACAGGCATCGCGCTGAAATCTGTTCCGTCAGGCATTGGGAGTCCTCAAAATCTCGAAATTTGCGCAGTCATGACGCAGCAAAGCCGCCCTCGCAAGGGGGCGGCGTGAAAAAGTATAGAGCCAGAAGTCTTGGAGGCGAATTTTCACTGATTATTTTGCTCGATGCGTGTTCAGCGCATCATAGCGTCAAACTTTATCCGGCGAGTCGCACAAAACCTGATACCCTATGATACGTTTTGTTCGTTTAACGCTTAAAACTCGCGCTCTTTTTAATGTGGTTCCATGCAGCAACGGCTTTTTGCAGGCGCTCTTCTTCGCTGCGATCACCGCCATTCATATCGGGGTGAAGTTCTTTCACCAGCGTTTTGTAACGTTCGCGAATTTCCTCTGCTGTTGCCATAACATCCAGATCAAGCGCTTCTAGCGCTTTGACATCAGCCTTCGGCAGTAAGCGTCGGCGGGCTTTGCGGGCATCATTGGCAAGCGATTCGCCGGGATTAATCGTGGCATTCTCACCGAGGACTTCATGCGGGTCGGTATACCCGAAGCGCTCCCAGGCCTTTCCTTCTGCATGAGGTTGCGAGGCGACTCCTTTTTGACGGCCTGCGCCTTTCATTTCCCAAGTGGGGCGGTCCCAGCGCCGATCTTTTTCACGCGCTTTCTCAATCTGAGCAGGACTCATCCCCGCATAGAAATCCCAGCTTTTGTTGTATTCACGAATATGCGCTGCACAGAACCAGCGATACTCATCTAGCAAGTCCGGCGATTTTGGTGCGCGATGATCGCCTTTTTCCTCGCATTCGGGCCATTCGCATATTCGTTGCGAATGCTCAAAATTGCCCGTAAACCCACGCTTTCGCGCGCGCTTTTTCTTGTCGGCACCGACGCTGATATCACCAAGAATAGACTTCCAGTCGTCGTCCAAACCACTCACTCCAAATCAATATTGCGGACGTTTGCCGTCCATTCCAGGTGACGTTACCAAACCGAATTCCAAAAAGCGGCATATGGCTCATCGTTTGAAGATTTCCATAATGACTGTTTCCGTGCAAAAGGCCAAGGTGTCAGTGCAGCGCAGGAGGTAAAAATGCCGGGAATTGCAGATTCAATGCGGAGCAAGCTGGAAACGGCGTTGTCTCCGATACGTCTTGAGATTGTTGATGATAGTGAAAGCCACCGGGGACATGGCGGGTATCGCGAAGGAGGTGAAAGTCATTTTGATATGGAAATTGTCTCTGATGCATTTAACGGGGTATCACGGGTGGCGCGGCAGCGTCTGGTATTCGATGCCCTCAAGGATGAATTAGCAGGACCGGTTCATGCACTCTCTTTACGATGCATTGCACCGATAGAACTGGACTGACCAAGAGTTTCAACAGCATCGTCTTTTATACTAATTTGTTAAAAATACGCACAATTAAATGTATTTGCGCTGTGGTTGAAGGTTTCTTCGTATGTTGGACGTAAGATAGCTATGAAATACATTTTAGGGGGGCCCTCATGTTTCGTATTGGTATCGCGTTGTTGATCTCAGTTTCTCTGTCAGGTTGTATCGTAGGGACTGCGGCTGGAATTGCCACTGATGTCGTCGTTGGGACGGCCAGCATCGCAACGGATGTGGTCGTTGGCACGGTAGATGTTACCACTGACGTGGTAGGAACTGCCGTTGATGTTGTTACGCCCGGTGGCGGAAGTGATGAAGACGAAGGCTAACAGTAATTTACGACCCTAAGAAAAGTTATCCGGAAGTTAAACGGTGAGCTGGTAAACTTTGACCATTAATTCATAGGGTCATCATGAATACGAAACTTCACGCTATATTTTTTTCCGGGACGCGCTTTTTAGTTCTTGGTGCGTTAATTTTTATGGGATTCCAAGTTGATTGGTTTCCATCAATTTATGTAACTGTGGCCTCTATTGTCGTCATTGCTCTCATTCTTGACTGGCTGATTACGCAGTTTTTTAAGGTCGCCCTTCAGGCGCGTTGTGGAAATTGCCAAGCTGCGTTCAATATGTATCTGGGTAAGCGTGAATACAACAACGGGAGCAAGATGCGTGAAGTGAAGTATCGCTGCCATAAATGCGATATGCGCATAGAAAGCGGCATATTTGTTTGCTGAGCCGTTTTGGGAAATCTAACTTTACACGTGCTGTCCGCCGTTAATCTCAATCTCTACGCCTGTCACATAGCTGCTCTCTTTTGTGCAGAGGTAGTATATGGTGCGGGCGACTTCTTCGGGTTGCCCCAAGCGGCGCAGTGGGATGTCTTTCACGATGTCTTCGGTTCCCGGAGAGAGGATCGCTGTTTCGATTTCCCCCGGTGCGATTGCGTTGACGCGCACGCCATGAGGACCAAAATCCGCTGCCATCTCTCTGGTCAATGCGGCGAGTGCGGCTTTGGATGTTGCATAGGCTGCTCCGGCAAACGGGTGCACCCGCGCTCCGGCAATGGAGGTCACATTGACGATGGCCCCTCCAGCGGCTTTTAATTCAGAGAAAAGCCCCCGCGCCAGCACCACCGACGAGAAAAAATTCACATGAAAGACTCGGCCCCATGTCCTTAAGTCAGTGGTCAACGTGTTGAGGCGATCACCGTCTTCGCCTTTGGGTGACATGCCCGCATTGTTGACGAGAGCATCCAGTCCAGCACCATTCAGTCTTTCCTTGATCACATCAATCGCCCGGATTGTGTCGTCGGGGCTGCTGAGATCGACCTGAATGTGATCTTCTTCTCCGGCTTCCCAAGGGCAATCCTCCGGAAAGGGATGGCGCGAGCAACTCAGCACCCTCCAGCCCGCTGAAGAGAACCGCTTGACCGTCGCGTGACCAATCCCGCGACTCGCGCCGGTCAACAAAAGGGTTCGTTTAGCGGTTTCGGATTTTGTGGGCATGAAAAGCCTCCCCGGTGGCACAATACCGTGTTTGTTGTCCGATACCAGTGCGAAACCTGACGCAGAACTGACGAAAGTTGCCTCAACCCCTCTTGACCCGAAGGATGAGTTCGTGTCTGTGACGAGTCTTATATATGAATCACACACAAGAGGTCGCGCTCATGTCCGTCACCTATCTCAAAAAAGCAGACAAATCCTCAGCAACAGGCGAACAAGACGTGCGCGCCACGGTGCAGGAAATGTTGAACGAGATCGAGGCTGGTGGTGATGCGAAAGCAATCGAGTACGCCGCAAAGTTCGATAAATGGGAAGATGCAATTGTTGTTTCCGAAGAAGCACGCGCGGCGGCGGCGTCTCAGGTCAATCAAAAACTGAAAGACGATATAGCCTACGCGCATGAGAATGTTCGTTTGTTCGCGGAAGCTCAGAAAGCGACGATTGCTGATTGTGAGATTGAACTACGCCCCGGCCTGATCGCAGGGCAAAAGCAAATCCCTATGCAAACAGCGGGGTGTTATGTACCCGGTGGCCGCTATGCCCATATTGCCTCGGCGATTATGACTGTGACGACTGCGAAAGTCGCAGAAGTCGATCACATCACGGCCTGTTCGCCGCCGAAGCCCGGCCAAGGCATTGATCCGGCCATTCTTTATGCGCTGAATCTTTGCGGTGCGGATACGGTGCTGAATCTTGGCGGCGTTCAAGGTGTTGCTGCGATGGCATTCGGTCTGTTCGGAACTCCGCCTGCGGATATTCTTGTTGGCCCCGGCAATCAGTTTGTTGCTGAGGCAAAGCGTATCCTCTATGGCCGTGTCGGAATTGATATGTTCGCCGGACCAACAGAGACTATGGTGATTGCCGATGCGAATGCGGATGCGGAGATTGTTGCCGCTGATTTAGTGGGCCAGGCGGAGCACGGGTATAACTCACCGGCATGGCTGGTCTCGCTCGACAAGTCATTGGCTGAAAAGGTCGCTGACATCGTACCAACCCTCATCGCGACTTTACCGGAGACAAACCGTGTGAACGCCGAGGCTGCATGGCGCGATTACGGTGAGATTATTGTCTGCGACACGCGCGAAGAGGCAGCGAAAGTTTCTGACGAATACGCTTCCGAGCATTTGCAAATTCAAGCGGATGACCTCGATTGGTGGCTGGCAAGCCTGCGCAATTATGGTTCGCTCTTCCTTGGAGAAGAAACCACAGTGGCTTATGGCGATAAATGTTCGGGAACAAATCACGTCTTGCCGACAAAAGGCGCGGCGAAATACTCGGGCGGCCTTTCGGTGCATAAGTTCATGAAGACTGTGACATGGCAACGCATGTCGCGTGAAGCAAACCGCGATATCGCACAGTCTTGTGCTCGGATCTCTCGTCTTGAAGGCATGGAAGGTCATGCGCGTACTGGCGATGTGCGCCTTGCTAAATACTTCCCCGGAGAGAACTTCGATCTTTCAGTTGAGGGATAAAGCAGGCCTCGCTCTAAGCTCCAACTTCTGAAAAGAATTGTCGCTTCGTTAATAATCTCGCCATGATGCATCGGTAGACCCTGCATATCGCATATTCTGTCTGTGCTGAAACGACATCACAGGCTATGAAGAGTGAAATCTTTACTTTGTTCAGGGATTAGAGTGATGAAAACCACAAAACTTGCGGCTGTGGCGTTCGCGTTGGGCGGCGCATTGGTATTTGATCAGAACGTTGCATTCGCAAAGGGACCGCTCGATATCGAAGCGGGATCGCGTCTGATTCTCGTCAAAGAAACACCGACTGAAATCGACCTCAAGGACTTCCCTTTTGATTTGGAAGAGGGGGTGACCAAAAATGTCCGGATGTCATTCGAACAAGAACTGTCTTTTCCTGAAGAAGAAACGGAAAAAATCAGCTATGTCGTGACCATGCCAATGCTCGAAGTCGAGAAAGATGGCGACGATAAAGTCAAAATCATCTTCCCTGAAAACTATTCGGTGACCATGGTCATGGGACCGCAATCCGAACAGGTCCAGCTCGACATAAACGGCGTCTCGGAAAATCAGGTTATGACCTTCGAGCGTAATGATGGCCGTATGGCCTTTAGCGGTGTGTCTGATGCGTTTGCGATGTCAATCACATCACCACAAGCCACAGAGAATGGTGTTGATTTCAAATTCAAGATGAGCGGCAAAGGTCTTGATATCAACGGCAGGGGCGCTGCCGAACAAGACTGGAATGACATCCAAAATCTCGATATCAGCTATGATTACACGATGGATGAAATCTTATATGATGCCATCGCTACGAATGAAGAAGACGGTCAACAATTCGAGTTAACCGGGACTGCGGCGAAAATCCTTGCGAGCGGGCAAATCGGACAAGGCCGCATCGAAGGCATAACCGCTGCCAATGACATGGCGATTAATATTGCCAAGCCTTTGCCGATTGCTGCCTCCATTGGAAGGCTGACATCTGAAATTTTGATGCCAACCGATCCGTCGCCAAAGCCTCAGGATATCAAATATCTGATTGGTGCGGAAAAGATCGTATTAGACGACTTTATTTGGGAAATGATGGACCCTGCGGGTGCGTTTAAGCGCGAGCTGAACAAAATCGTCATTGACATGGAAATGCAGGCAATGCTTACGGCGTCCTTCCTTGATCCGGAAGCGATGGCGGAAATTGAGGCGACTGGTGTGCCGCCTTTGCTGCCGCTGGGTGCAAAAATCAACAGCATCGCCTTCGATGGCCTTGGTTTGGTGCTGGATGCAAGTGGCGAAGGTAAAATGAATGGCGTTCAGCCGGAGGGCAAAGCCTTTATTTCCCTCAAAGGACTTAGCGGGTTTGTTGCGGGTGCTCAAAAAGCGGGCCTGCTAGCTGATCAGCAAGCGATTATTATTGAAGGCATGGCCGGCCAACTCGGTAAAGAAGGCGATGACGGGGAACTGATCTTCGATATCAAAACCGATAGCGGCATGATCAATATTAACGGAGCGCCGATTATGCCAATCCCCGGCGTTCCCCAATAATAATTGATGCGGTGGGGCCGGCTTTGGCCCCCGTAGATTTAATTTGGAGCGTGCAATGACCGGGTTTTCTGTCGAGGGTCGCATCGCTTGTGTAACCGGCGCATCGGGTGGGCTGGGGCGTGCTGTCGCATCGGCTTTGGCTAATAAAGGCGCGCAGGTTGTTGGTGTGGCGCGGCGGACGGAACAGCTGGAATCTTGGGCAGCGGAGACGCAAGGCGAGACCGCAGTTCTGGCGGCTGATCTTTCCGACCCGAAGGGGGTTGAGGCGTTGGCCGCACAGATTGCCGAACCGTTCGGCGCGCCGGATATTCTGGTTAACGCTGCGGGTATCAATACGCGCCAAGCGGCGGATGATGTGACACTTGAAGGTTGGCAAGTTACGCTGGACCTCAACCTCGCCGTCCCTTTCTTTTTGGCGCAAGCTCTTGTGCCCGCCATGAAAGCAAAAGGCTGGGGACGGGTGTTAAATTTTGCCTCGCTGCAAACAACACGAGCCTTCCCCGGTGGTCTTTCCTATGGGGCATCTAAAGGCGGCATCGGGCAACTGACCCGAGCCATGGCCGAGGCTTGGTCCAAAGATGGCATTACCGCGAATGCATTGGGGCCGGGGTTCTTTCCGACGGAACTGACTGCGCCGGTCTTTGAGGATAAAGAGCGCGCCGCGCGTAATGCCGGCCTGACGTGTATTGGCCGCAATGGGACGATGGATGATATTGTCGGTCCCGCCTTATTCTTTTGCTCGCCTGCGTCGGATTATGTCACCGGGCAAGTCCTGATGGTAGATGGGGGCTTTACGGCGCGATAAGGTCCGCAGTTGTTCGCCGAGCCTCTTCCCTATTGCAGCGCAGCATGGTAAGCGCGCCGCCAGAACCAAAGTCCAGCGCATATATTGCGCTTATTCTTAATATTTGGAGTTATCCCAATGGCGGTTGAACGCACGCTTTCCATTATCAAACCTGATGCCACCGAAAAGAACGTCACTGGCGCGATCATCAAAAAATTTGAAGATGCCGGCCTTCGCGTTGTCGCACAAAAGCGTCTTCATATGTCGAAAGAAATGGCTGGCAAGTTCTACGAAGTCCATGCCGAGCGTCCTTTCTATGATGAGCTGACGACATTCATGTCCCGCTCGCCGGTCTCGGTTCAGGTGCTTGAGGCTGAAAACGCTGTTGCGCTGCACCGCGATGTGATGGGAGCAACCAACCCGGCGGATGCAGCGGCAGGTACGGTCCGCGCAGAATTTGCTGATTCTGTTGGTGAAAACTCTGTTCACGGGTCGGACAGCCTTGAGAATGCGAAAATCGAAATCGACTTTTTCTTCAAGGCAGACGAAATCGTCGGTTAGAGCGAAGCGCGATAGCGCCAAGCCCTCAAAAATCAAAGCGTCTTCAGTGTTTAATCGCATTGAGGGCGCTTTTTCTTTTTGGACCTCTGCGGCAAAGTCAGAATTGCCACACAATTGCTTGAGTCCCTTGCATTTCATTTCGGTGCGCCAGATAGAGAGAAGACGGCAGTATCAACCCTGGGGATTATGTCATGACCCGTTTCGTGAAACGCCTGTTGGCTTCTTCGTGTATCGCTTTGTTTGCATCTCCGGGCGCGAATGCAGCGGTATGGACCGCTGAGAACGAATGGACCGCTGCTTACGAGGAAGGCTTCCCCGAATGGGTGCGGTCGGGTTTCGACAAGGATGCGTTCCATAAGCCGGAAGATAAGGCGCTGTTCGGCTTGGCGCTGGATTGCTCGGATGCGATATATGCGATGCGCATAATCTATGCGTATAAGAACAAATTACCCTTTGAGATCAATGACCCCCGCAATGGCCGCATCCTCACCAATGAGTTTGATAAATGGGACGGGTTCCGCGAAAAGCGCCGCCATGAAAACGATGATGGCACGTGGTCAACTTATGAGGGGCCGGAATATACCGAGACGGACAAGCTGCGCGCGTTCATCAATTTTATCGGGGACATCACCTCGACGATCAATTTGGCGCAAGACACCTATCCGGTGGCGCTGGAGGATGTGCAGCCGGGGGATATGTTCCTGCTGCCCCGCAATCACGCTTATATCGTCAAGGACATCGACCCGACCGGCGCGATGACAACCCTGTCGCATTCCTCGCCGCGCGCTTGGCGGATTATGGCGGAGATCAATGATTTTCCTGCTGAAGTCCCCGAAGACAAGCGTATGCGTGACGGGTATCGCCGGTTTAAGCCGCATAAATACCTGAAAAAGAATGCACTGAGCGTTCCCGGCGCATCGGCGGAGCAATGGGAGATATCGAAATCCCTTGGCGGGGATCGCGAGGCGTTCAAGCTGGCCACCCAAACCGCGCTGGCCAGCATCAAAGAACCGCTTGGCGCGAAAGCCGACCGTTTGTTTGCCTCGCTCTGCGATTACACCACGCAACGGGTTGATATTGTTAATGAAAGCCTGAGCTTTTTGGGCAATATGCAGAACAATTCCGGCCGCCAATGCATGACCTTTGGTGAATACGCACAGCATTCGACCCCCGGTCGGGATAAAAAGCTCGCGGGCCAATTCAAATTGCTGCGCTCCTTGATGAAAGATCCTGAATGGAATGCTGAGTATTTCGGCGTGAAGCCAGCTATTGAGGCGATTTTTGATCCGGCAAATAATGTGTCAGAGCAAGAGATTGGCAGCTTTTGCGCGGTTCCGTTTGATATTCGCGGCGGGCGTCAGATGAGTTTGCGCGAGATTTGGCGCGCGATTGAAGGCGGTCGGCTTGTTTCCGATCCTCATGCGCCGCTCAATAGCCGTTGGGGTCTTGCGCAATCCCAGTGGCATCCGCAATGCGAAAGCGCGAACCGCAGTTAGAGGGTTTCCACGGTCTGAGCGGCGATATCTGTTGAGATACCCATAGCCCAAACACCTGTGCCTCCCGCCCGAATTTCGGAGGGAGGTCAGGGAACGGTGACACGGGCAAGCCCTTGTCGGGCGGGCGTTCAATGCGGGGTCCGGCCAATTGCCGGTCGCGAAGCGCTGGTGACGGATGTTTTTCAAAGCGAAACAAAAGCCGACACGGGGAGATTACGCCCCGCATTTGCTTTTCGATCCGGCGTATCAGGCGCGCGGCATGACGCGGCAGATGCGTCAGGACGGCAAGCAATGCCTTGAGCCGTTCGCGGCAGTCAGACAGCGAGACAGCCTTTTCGTCCACCACAAATGCACGGGCGAGAGACTCTGACAATCGGCTTTGGCCGATAGCCGAGCCGCTGCGGGATTCCATCAAGCGGGCCTGTGCAATCACCAGATACTGTGCAGCAGTTTCGGCGCGGGACAGCATCGCCCCAACAAAGCGGCAGACCGAGATTGAGAAGCCGCGCGAGATCGGACCAAGAGACAAAACCCCAACCAAAACGACCAGCCCCGCGACAAGGCGGAGCAGTTTGAGCCGCTGAGTTTCTATTGCCCGTTCAAAGTCCACGCCGTCTTTTGCCTCTCGTTTGAATCAACGACAGCAACAAGAACTAAATATGAACATTTGTCAAGATGAATTTGCAAAAGCAAATTCATACAACCTCGACGCCAACGCAAAACCAACAGCGGCAGATGCATTTTTCGAAGAAAAATCATTGAGAGCCAAGAGCAATCTTCGCCACAGGAAAGCAAATTCACCCAGCCTCAATCCGAGCGCGAACCAAACCACATGGTGCTTCAAACTATCCGGGTCATCATCGGACTTGTTCCGATGATCCAGGGCAGCGGACGCCCGTGTTTTTGGCTCTGGATTGCCCGAACATGTCGGGCAATGACAATTACCGTCGTGTAATGTGAACACAAAACCAGCAGCGGCAGATGTATTTTTGCACTCCCCATTGCCGCAGGCAATGACAGGGCAAGCAAAAATCACTGAGAGCCGAGTAGTTCGACGCCACAGGAAAGCAAATTCGTCCAGCCTCAATCCGAACGCGAACAAAGCCACACGACGCTTCAAAATATTCGAGCAATCCAGAGTTGAAAATCCCGTTCCTAATGCACTGGATCACCGGGGCAAGCCCTATGACGCACAGAATATTTTGAAGCGCCGTATAGTATGGAGAATGGCTTAAATCATCAGGGTCAGGTTTCACGCGGTGCAAACCCTGTTAACACCCCCTTAACCTAATATGCTCTACCGCCGATACAGGAGCAGTGCTCCGTATATGATATTAGGAGAGAAAATATGGGTTTAGGTGATATGCTCGGCGGTCTTGCCGGTGGCGGTGATATTATGGGTATGCTCAGTGAAAAAGGCATCGACGCTTCTGCAATTGAAGGGCTTGATGCTGAGGGCGTGACATCCTTTTTGGCCGATAAAGGCATTGACCTCTCGATGCTAGAGGGCCTCGGCTTCTCGGTCGAAGACATCATGGCAAAACTCACAGGCGGCTAATGCTTTTAAGCACTGTGCTGTGGCTTGCTCGTAAGGGCGGCAGCGGTAAGACCGCTTTTACGGCCTTTACATCCTGAGCGCACCGGAGGAGAAATGTCTCTCCCCTCCGGTGCGGCAATGATTATTGTGGCAATGGCGCGAGCATCGCTGTCATGGCTTCGGCTTGGTCCACCGGTAGTGTCGGAAGCAATGCGCGGATCGAGTATCCACCGTAGATTTTGCCATCCTGACGATACATCCAATCAGAGATCGCGCCGCGCTCGAAGCTATATTGTTTGCCAAGCTCCAAAGACACGCGAACAGGCTTATTACTCACAAAGCAATTGAACGCCTGCGCGTCGGCGCTTTTACATCCGGTCATCCATAGATGTTCAGGGCCGTTCTGATGCGGGACCGCAACTTTGATGCTGATTGCGTCCAAGCCGGTGGCATCCGTTGAAACCCGTTGCCAGAATTGGTCAAATGTCGCGCGTGCCGCCGATTGCGACCGCGCCATTTTGCTGTCACCCTCAGAAAAACCCGCGACGGTTTGCTCTGAAGATTGGACTTGCTCAGAAGGGTTGACGCTCGCCTGCGCATTTCGGTCATCAAGGGACCAGGCAAGGAGCATCCCGCCAACCATCATCACCATGCCCGCACCAATCATGTGTCCCAGTTTCATCACTGACTCCTTTGCTTTTGCCTGTCATCAGCAAGAAAAAGGCCAGTGATTCTGTGGATTTATGTGTACCGCGTTATTTTTTCGGCGGCGGCTGTTTGCGGGAGAAAACCAGCTCTTTGTCAGAGGATGCCTTCTTGTCGAGTTTGTACCCCTCGACATTGAAGTCTTTCAGGTCTTCCGCCTTTTCGATCCGATTTTGCACAATCCAGCGTGCCATTAAGCCACGCGCGAACTTTGCGTAATACATTAACGCACGGGCTTCGCCGTCTTTGACGTTAAGGAATTTCGCGGAGATAACAGGCTGGCCCAGTGCTTTTTTGTCGACGGCCTTGAAATACTCGTTCGAGGCAAGGTTAACGATGGTGGTGTCCTTGTGGCCCTCCATGTCGTCATTCAGCGTATCGGCAATCGCTCTGCCCCAGAAATCATAGAGCGATTTACCGCGCTTTGTTTCCAACTTTGTGCCCATCTCAAGGCGATAGGCCTGAATCGCATCCAGAGGGCGCAGCACGCCGTAAAGACCGGATAAAATCCGCACATGGTCTTGGGCATAGCTGAGGTCATCATCGTTCAATGTATCGGCGTCAAAGCCCCAATAGACATCACCGTCAAATGTCAGGCCCGCAGGTTTCGCCGAGTTGCTTTGGCCCTTTACGTTAAAGGCTTTGAAACGGTCGGCATTCAACTCCGCCAAGGCATCACTGATATGCATCAGGCGCTTGAGGTCTGCGGGTGTTTGCTTTTTGGCGGTTTTAACCAACTCGACCGTATCGCTCGTCAGGCGCGGAGCCGTTGGTTCCAATGACGTTGTAGGAGAGTCAAAATTCAGCTTTTTGGCAGGGGAAAGCAGCGTGAGCATGTCTTATCTCCGGTCCTCATCACGTCGATACAGCAGGATGCCGGACCAGTACGCTTGGGTAAATCAGGACATAATTTTCATTATTTGAAAGTCAACGCAACCCGCGCGAAAAACTCTTAAGCGCTGGCCCGTTCTTTTTTGCGCTTTTTCATGCGCCCCGTGATCATCGAGCGTTTTACGGGACCAAGATAATCAATAAACAGCTTACCATCCAAGTGATCAATCTCGTGCTGAACACAGGTTGCGAGCAAACCGTCGCAGTCAAGTTCTTGCGTTTCCCCGTTTTGGTCGAGATACCGGACGCGGACTTTCTCGGGCCGTTGGACATCGGCAAATTCTTCTGGAATAGAGAGGCAACCTTCTTCGTATGTGTTGATCTCTTCGGATGCCCAGATAACCTCCGGGTTGGCCATCATAAAGGGCTGCGGCGCGTTCTCTTCTTCTTTGACGACATCCATCACCAGAATACGCTTGAGAACACCAATCTGCGGCGCAGCGAGGCCCACGCCGGGCGCGTCGTACATCGTTTCAAGCATGTCCTGCATCAAAATGCGTGTTGCATCGTCAACCGACTCAACAGGCTCGCACTTCTTTTTCAGGCGCGGATCAGGGTGAAGGAGGATTTTTCTCAAGGCCATCCAACGCAGTTACGGCGGGACGCGACTGAAATCAAGTTCGATGCCCTGAAAAAGTTCGGTAGCAGGATTTGCAGCGCCGTACATCACGATAACACAACGCATCATACGCCGGATTCAACCTTAGCTCAAACACGAATATAGGCGCAATGTCTTGACGCTAGACTTTGAGCGGACGATGACAGATGCGCGCGCGTGGACATTGCGAAGGCATTTTCTGGCGCAGCGCATTGCGGACTTGGAATAACCTGTGTTGAGGGCCAATAACGATGACAAAAGAGCGCTTCGATAAGCCCTTCACTCAACAAGAAGCTATTCCGGATGATGGCATTGCCGCCGCCGTAGAAATTCTGCGCGGGGGGCGGTTGCACCGGTATAATACGTTGCCGGGGGAACCCTCTGAAGTATCGTTGTTAGAAGCAGAATATGCTGCCTATCAAGGGGCGAAATATTGCCTTGCAACAACCTCCGGCGGGCAAGCGATGCAGATTGCCTTGCGCGCTGCGGGAGTAAAGCCGGGGACGAAAGTTCTCGCCAACGCTTACACACTCGCACCTGTACCGGGGGCAATTTTTGCTACGGGTGGTGTGCCGGTACTGGTCGAGATTGATGAGGACTGGCACACGGATGCCGCTGATTTGCGCGCGAAAGCTCAGACGAGCGGCGCGAAGTATTTTATGCTCTCGCATATGCGTGGGCACATCGCGGATATGGATGCGATTTGCGCGATTTGCGACGAGTTCGGCATCACATTGATCGAGGATTGCGCGCATACGATGGGCGCAAAATGGAAAGGCACACGCTCCGGCAATTTCGGCAAAGTCGCGTGTTTTTCAACGCAGACTTATAAGCACCTGAATTCTGGCGAGGGTGGTTTTCTCACCACGGATGATCCCGAGCTTGCGGCGCGTGCTGTCGTAGGGTCAGGCTCGTACATGCTCTATGGATCGCATGGCGCGATACCCGAGGAAGACGTTTTCCAAAAGGTGCGGCTCGACAGTCCGAATTGTTCCGCGCGCCTCGATATGTTGCGTGCTGCGATTTTGCGGGCGCAACTGCCGAACTTGGATAAGAATGTTGCGCGTTGGAATGAGCGGTATGCGGCTCTGGCTGAAGGCTTATCGGGAGCGCCGGGGATTAGGGTTGCGGAGCGCGCTGGGCACGAAGACTTTGTTGGATCATCTTTCCAGTTTCAAGCGCTTGGGATGGCAGGGAATGTTCCTGCTCTTGTTGCGGCCTGTGCAGCGCGGGGTGTCGATATTAAGTGGTTCGGCGCGGACACACCGCAGGCATTCACCAGCCGCTATGATTCCTGGAAATATCTCGGCGATTTGCCTGATCTGCCGCGTACGAAAGCCGTGCTGTCAACGACATGCGATATTCGCGTGCCTTTGACTTTCACCGTTGAAGATTGCGCTCAAATCGCGCGCATTATTCGGGATGAAGCGACTTTACTGTGTGGAGCAATGGCGGCGGAATAAAACATCTTGCCCGAGCGTATCTTACGCGCGAGCTTGAGCTGTTCAGATGGTTTCTTAAGTGTCCGCCTCTCCGGGAACTTCTTCCAAGAGCTGACGCCACTCATCCACCGTGGTTTCAGAAACTCCTATAACGACACTGGATGTACCCCCAAAAGCGGTTGGAACATCGACGGCCAATGCGTCTCGTATCGAAGGGTTGTTAAAGCTCTGGTCGGGCGGTGGTTCAGAAAAATCAAACAAATCAGAAAATCCTGAATCCGGGAGAACGACGCTTGAAACGATTAAATTTGTCAAGAAATCGAAGCGATTCGTGACGTAGATCAATTTATCAGAATATGTCTCGAACCTAAGGCCTTCACCGATATCGGAATCGTCGGTTAGATTGATACCGTCTTGCGCCAAATCAAGTTTTAACTGCGTCGTTTGAGCATTGTTAGCGAGGTTGTGCAAAAACGCGCGCGACCAGTCTTCATTCAAATTGTTTGAAACCTGGCGCAGTTCGTCATTTGTCAATTTGCCTGCGATGTAGGCATTACGAACTTCTATGACATGATCCTGATCGACATCTTCGTATTTGAGGACTTCCTCAGAAGCGGCTTTTGCGATTGTTCCTGAATAGAAATCACGCAATTCGTTTGAGAACGAATTATTGACCGGTCCAGCCATGAATACTCCTTTACAATACGCTAGATGTAACTTTTAAGCTAAGTATCACGCGCTTTTAATCTATGCCGTGTAACCCGGGTTAATATCGGGCTGTTAATCCTGACTGAGCTTTTTATGCCAGTCAGCTCATATCCGTGACACATTTACGTTTCGGTTTCTTCGGGTACTTCTTCCAGCAGTTGCCGCCATTCATCCACTGACGTTTCTGCAACCCCGATAACAACATTGGATGTTCCGCCCAAAGCAGTTGGAATATCAACTTGTGATGCACCACGCTTTGACGGATTATTAAAACTCTCATCAGGGGGTGGTTGGGTAAAATCGTAAGTATCCGGCAAATTTAGCTCGGGAGAAACCGTACTCATTGTAATTACATTCATCATGAGTTCGAAACGTTTTGCAACGTAAGCAGCTTTCGCAGAAAATGTCTCGAAACGCCGTCCTGCGCCGACATCAGAAGTATCAAGCAGGCTTATTCCGTCTTGTGCCAGGTTAAGTTTAAGTTGTGCATTGTCAGAATTGCTAGCGAGTTCTTGCAGAAAATTGCGGGCCCAGTCTTCGTCCAAATTATTAGAAACGCGGCGAAGTTCGTCATTGGTCAGTCTGCCGGCAACATAAGCCTGACGTGTTTCTTGTATAAGATTTTGATCAACTTCAGAATAGTTAGGAATTTCCTGTGGCGTTGAATTTGCCATAGTGTCTAAATAGAAAGTGCGTAATCCATCGGATGGTAAATTAACTACTGGTTCAATCATGAATGCCCCCATGAATATTTTTTAACCATACTTGCGAGGCAAGAGGTTGTGCAAGGGTTTTAATGTATTGATATTCATTATTACAGCGCTTGGGCCGGCGCTGTTCGTCACAACTATTCACCGGATACGGATTCCAAACAGCGAATAGCGCGATAGGGCCTTGGATTCTTAGCGATAATCAAAATAATTTATGCCGGTATTGCGCCTGGGGTTTGACAGCAAACGATCTCATAAAGACTGTAGGCCTGTGTGTTAAAATTACGCATCTTAAAGAGAGCAACAATCACCTCAGGTTGAAATGCAACCCCTGGTTTGATTCGATGCGAAAATCACTAATCAACACAACATCTTGAACTGACCCGTAATGAATTTTCTTGAAGGCAAAGTTATGGGGTTTACGTCATGCGCTAGGAACTGCACGCTGTGGATACCGGCGTCGGACCGCTTCGTTGAGTTAAGGTAAGATCTATGAATCTCCACGTATCGCCGTCAAATATGGAATTGTCGAATTACAATACCGTCGTCACCAAAACACCCATATTGAATGAAGGTTTGGTCGAGCAAAAACGGGAAGAAATTCTCGAATATTTTCATCGCACCTTCTCGCTCTACGAAAGCATTTTCGAATGCCTTGTCGATGATGAATCGTATTACGCCCGCGCCAATCCGCTGCGTCACCCGCTGATTTTTTATTACGGTCACACTTCGGTTTTCTACATCAACAAACTGAACGTTGCGAAGCTGATCAATGAGCGGGTCGATCCAAAGTTGGAATCCTCATTGGCAATTGGTGTCGATGAAATGTCATGGGATGATCTCAACCAAGATCACTATGATTGGCCGACGCCTGCGGAAGTGAAAGCCCACCGCGACAAAACCCGCGAAATTGTAGACCGCTTTATCCGCACCTATGATTTCAAAATGCCGATTACCTTCGATGATCCGATGTGGGTGGTGATCATGGGAATCGAACATGAGCGCATCCATCTGGAGACTACCGCCGTCCTGATCCGCGAATTGCCGCTGGACCGCGTGAAATCTCACCCTGTTTGGAGCAAAATCTGCACGGAGACGGGAACTGCACCAGAGAATGAGTTACTGCCCGTCGAAGGCGGCCATATCGTCTATGGCAAATCGAAGACGAACCCTCTCTATGGGTGGGATAACGAATACGGCCACGCCGAAGCGCAGATTAAACCCTTCAAGGCGTCGAAATATCTGGTGTCCAATACCGAGTTCCTCAGCTTCGTTGAGGCGGGCGGGTATCAGACCGAAGAGTTCTGGGATTCCGAAGGCTGGCACTGGGTGCAATATGCAAAAGCCGAGCATCCGGTCTATTGGGTCAAAAACGGCGATGCTTACCAATACCGCTCGATGCTTGAAGTCATCGACATGCCGTGGGATTGGCCCGCCGATATCAACTATCTCGAAGCCAAGGCTTTCTGTAACTGGAAATCAAAAGAAACCGGCAAGCATATCCGTATGCCGACCGAAGCCGAATGGTATCACTTGCGCGATCTGACCACGGATGCGGATCAGCCTTATTGGGATAAAGCACCGGGCAATATCAATCTCGAATACGAGATGTCCCCTTGCCCTGTCACCCGTCACGCATTCAAAGATGGTTTCCACGACATTATCGGCAATGTCTGGCAATGGACCGAGACACCGATTGACGGGTTGGAAGGGTATAATGTCCACCCGATCTACGATGATTTCTCCGCGCCGACTTTTGATGGTAAGCACAATGTCTTCAAAGGCGGTTGCTGGATTTCGACCGGCAATTATTCAATCAAAAATTCCCGTTACGCATTCCGCAGGCATTTCTTCCAGTATTCCGGCTTGCGCTACATTGAGGGCGAAAAATTGCCAGCACCAGAGATGAATATCTACGAAACCGATACGCAGGTTTCGCAATATATCGAATTCCATTTCGGCGAAGAACATTACGGCGTACCGAATTTTCCGGTGGCCTGTATCGAGGCGCTGAAACCCCATACCGCTGACATTAAGACCGAGCGCGCGCTTGATCTTGGTTGCGCTACAGGGCGGTCCTCGTTCGAGTTGGCGAAGATCTTTGATCACGTCGATGCGCTTGATTTCTCCGCACGTCTGATCGAAGCACCATCGACGTTGCAGAAAACCGGATCGCAGCGCTACACGGTCCAAGACCAAGGCGAGTTGGTTACCTATAAGGAAGTGAAGCTGTCGCAGTTTGATGGATATGACGCCATCAAAGACAAGGTGTGGTTCACTCAGGGCGACGCTTGTAACCTTGCTGGCAAGTACACGGACTATGATCTCGTCTTTGCCGGAAATCTGATTGACCGGCTTTATTCGCCCGCTGATTTCTTAGAGCAGATCAAAGCGCGCATCCGCCCCGGCGGTGTGCTGGTTCTGACCTCGCCTTACACATGGCTGGAAGAATTCACTCCTCGTGAAAACTGGATTGGCGGATTTAAGGCACTCACCGGCGAGAACTTTACCACGCTGGAAGGCTTGGCGGATCATCTAGCACCTGAGTTTGAAAAGGTTGGCGAGCCGCAGGACATTCCATTCGTGATCCGCGAAACCGCGCGCAAGTTCCAGCACAGCGTCGCGGAAATGAGCATCTGGCGCAAAGCGAAGTAGGATTGTGCCGGCCGGCATTCCCGAAAGTGCAGACGCTTACGTTAAGTGCCGCCTGATCCGGTTTTAACTTTTAGAGCGGGTCAGGCGGGCGACAAGCAGGATACGAACTCCTGAGAAGGCGTCTGTCATGTTCACAATACGCTCGTATACGATCCCGAAAAGATAGGTGAACGCGGTCAGGCGCAAATATTCAGGACGACCTTCGATGAGGTCGACTTCCCACGTATCAAAGCCATGCGCGGCCGCCAGTCGTTTCACGGCTGAACGCGAGTTGGCGCGGTAGCGGGTCGGAAAAGTATCTTCCTCGGGCCGCCCCCGCAGCTTGTTGTAAAATTTGTGAAACGAGGTTGGTGTCATCCGGGCTATCAGCGGCATGTAATGCGCTTTGTTCGGCGTTTTAAACAGGAATTTGCAACCCGGCTTTAAAACTCTGGAAACCTCAGCGAAAACAGCATCAGGATTATCAACATGCTCGATAACATTGTCTGAAATGACCAGATCGAAATGCGCGTCCGGCCATGGTATCGAATCTCCCAGACCGATCTTTGCTTCGTCCAAATGCGGGTTGTCCATGATCAGCGGATTGGGATCGATGCCACAGATCTTAGCGGCCATTCCCTTGAAATTCATCTGCGGCAGATAGCCTGACCCGGCCCCAAGGTCGAGGACGACCATATCCGGTTTTAGTTCTTTCAAAACTTCTTCGCGAAATAGATGATTGTCCCAGGAATCTTTGTGATTTGGATAAAATTTCCGATCAAGATACGACACCATCGACATATTAAATTTCCTTCTCACATATCGTTTCGGGAACCTGCGTACCGTCCAAGACCCACCCGCACCATGCTTTGGACAGATCCCGCCGATTAAAATGCAATTCCGCGAGCGCAAGAGAGCGCTTACCCATAGATTTCAACGCTTCTCGGTCCGCCGCTGCCCGCTCCAATGCATCTGCAAACGCCGCCGCATCGTCGGGGGGTACAGCGAAACCGCAATCGTTTTCTTCAATCATGCCCGCAAGCCAACCCGGATAATTGTTGAGAACCGGCAAGCCTGCAGAAATATAATCGAAAAATTTGTTTGGTGACGTGCCGTAGTAGAAGGCCGGGACATTCGCAAGGCTTTGAATGCCAAGATCAGCAGCTAGAAACAACCCCGCTAACCGCGCCTTGGGAACCGGGTCGTGGAAAATCACGTTATCCAAACTTTCCCGCGTTGCGCGCCCCACTAAATCTGACTTGAGCTTGCCATCGCCGATCAGCACGATCTTGATATCCGTCTTGCCCCGGTCCTTGAGCTGTGCGGCGGCATCAAGGACGGCGCTTAGTCCGTTTGCAGGACCGTGAGTCCCGCCGAAAACAGCCATCAAGTCATTCTCGGCGACGCCTTCCGGACGCCAAGCTGTCTCTGCTGGAACGTTAAACAGATCAATGTCACAACCATTCGGGATCATCGCGATACGCTCATGAGGAACGCCCCGGCGAGCGATGCCATCCACAATGCCAGGCGAAAGCCCGATGCAGCGATGTGCCGAACGATAACTCGACCATTCCAGCGCCGAGAGCATCCACAGCATAACCGGATTTTTAATCACACCCATCGCTCGCGGAAGTTCGGGCCACAAATCCCGCACTTCAAAGACAAAGGGCTTACGGCGCAGCCAACGCGCAGCCAGCCCCGGTAGACCAGCCGTCAACGGCGTGGTGGTGGCGAAGGCGATGTCATATTTCTCGCGCAAAGCCAGCCCGATGCTTGTCATGGCAAATTTCAGGAATAAGAACACGCGCTTCGCGAAGCCATCTTTGTTAGAATAGCTCAGATCTATTTCAATGACGTCAATCCCATCCACCGACCCACGGCGACGCCCCCATCTGAAGGGTTCGGTCAAGCCCGTCACTCCGGGGCCAAAGCTGCCGCAGACCATTGTGACGGTGTGACCTTGTTCCACGAGCCGCCGCGCCATTTCATAAGACCGGATGCCGGTTGCGCCTTTCGGCGTTGAGAAATGCTGATGGAAGTAAATCACGCGCATATCAGAACCGAATCTCCGTTGTTACCGTTCCCGGTCGCTCTAGTGCTACCTTGATCACCGGCACTGGGGTCTTGAGAAGGTAATAACGCGATTCCTGTCCCGTCGTCAGAGAAAGCGGGCAGGCTTTACCGTCTTCATATTTCACCCGAATAGACCGCACACCATCGGTCACGGTATCCTCTTCTTGTCGCCATTCGCCGGGGCAAAGGCGCAGACGCAGCACAGCGGATTTTTCAAAACCCTTGATCCGGTCAATGCATATCAACCGGTTTTCTTCCAAGGTAATCTGACGGTTGTGAGATGCGCCCCAGCGATCGCGATAACCCGCCGAAGCCGTTACAGCGCCCGCCTCTTCACGTACCGGCTCAACGTCCTGCGCCTTTAGCCAATCACCGAACAAAAAGCGCCCGATGCGGGGCATCTGATCCCGTCCATCCATCTCAATCGTATTGTGCCCAGCTGTGCCGTTGAAATAGGCGGCATCTGCCTCTGAAACGTTGTAGCTATAGGTTCCGCCGTCACGCAGTACATTCTCACCATCCACCCAAAGGTCGAGATGCAAGGCATCGGCTTGCACAGGGCGAAAGCGAAAGCGCGGATAACGCAGATAGGCCGCCACTTTTTTCATCCGTAAGATATGCAGGCCACCATTATCCAGCGTCACTGAGCCGGATTGTTGGGCTAGAGTCTCGGGCCGTGCAATGCCAAGCCAAATCAGCGGTTGATCCCAGTCGCCCTCGTCCTCATAGGCAACACGATCCCGGAACAGGGTTTGCGCAAGATGTGCGCAGGGCCGGAAGTCGCGGTAATCGGTATCGGTCAGCGGAATTAATCGCGCGCCATCATTGGCCCCAAGATTGGGGGCGTCGCCGCTCTGCACATCGGTAAGCCTATGCAGCCAGTCTGCGGCCTGTCCCAGCCTCTCACGGACTTCTTCAGACCATTGTGGCAGGTTTTGGTGTCGCCGCCACGCCTCGGCAAAACTATACGTGTCGAGCATGACCCGATGATAGGTAACGGAATATTGGCTAAAAGTTCCGTCCGGTTCGATCAAAGCAAGCGCGCGCTCGGCCAATTGTCGCTCGCCACGTTTTTGCCAGTGCTTGCCTTTTTTGTCGCCTTGTTGCGCGAGAAAAGACCCGCCAACATAAAGCGCCGCCGCCTCGGACGTGCCGTGATTATTCTGTTGGCCAATCGCATAACCGAGTGTTGGGGCGATCCGGACAAGATGCTGGCGGATCAGATCGACCAGACCCGGCAACGGATCTTTCACTTGCCCGAGAATCTGAGCCGCCAAGACAAGGTGCAAAACCCGGATGGAGGCTTCCTGCCCGCACTTCCAGTTTGCCCCACGATAAGGTGGAACGGCTTTGGTCCACTCTGAAAGCCAGTCATTGAGCCGCGCGACCTCAGCGGGTCTTCCACAAACCGCCCGTTGAGCCATCGCAATAACCCAGTCAAAGCGTGAGGCTTCCCAAACGGCTTTGATGTCACCGCTTCTCGGGTCAAAATCTGAAATCCGCCACCAGTCGAGTGCCGCCTCTGCGCGTGCATCCGGTACAGAGACATTCGCGTACCAATCCGGCGGGAAAGTTGCCCCTTGTGCCGTTCGTCCGAAATACTCGGGTTCGGTATCCCAAGCGCGTCTTGGCACAGCCTTTTGAGGCGCAGGATTGGCGGGAGGATGAAAAAACGGCCCACGGGCCGGAACCCCTTTCACCTTCTGAACAGGGTGCAGCCCCGAGCGTAATCCAACCCGATAGAGAGCCACACGTATCACATTCCCAATGCCCAGATTGCGATACGTGCTGAGCCTCATGCGTAAGGTCATTTCTGAGCCCGCAGGATCTCCGCAACCTCAAGAGTAACTCGGGAGACTTCAAACAGTTCTTCTGCCGGGATCGGTGCGGGACCGCCTGCCTCGACCGCTTGCATAAAGATTTCCGGGCAGGTCGCTTGCCCTTTATTCTGGCGCATCAGTGAATTCTTTTTGAACCCCGGCCATCCAAACCCCTTCAGCTTTAGAAAGTTATCGAGTTGAAGGGTGCGGCCCGCTGCGAAAACCTCGACACGCTCTTTCGGGAAACTCGATGCACCATTGGCGAGGTAATGGATTGTGCCAAAAGAGCCATCCTCAAAGCCAAGCACGATGGCCGCTTTGTCTTCGGTAATGGCAACACCCGCAGCATTGCCCATGCGCCGCGCCTGAACGGAAATGATGGGCGCGCCCGCTAAAAAGCGCATCAGGTCGATGAAGTGACATGCCTCACCAATAATCCGGCCTCCCCCGGTTGCATTGTCCTGAGTCCAATGATCTTCCGGTATTGCCCCGGCATTCATCACCATCATGAAGGATTTCGGCTCTGATACCTGATCGACAAGTTTCTTCATTGTTTGAATCTGCGGCGCAAACCGGCGGTTGAAACCAACCATAAGCAGACGATTTGCATCCGCATGAGCGGCCTCGACCGCTGCGAGTTCTTCGCGCGTGATCGCCAGCGGTTTTTCCACAAAGACATTTTTACCGTTTTGGAGCGCCTTGGTGACCAGCGGAGCGTGGCTGTTATGGCGTGTGGCAATCGCGATGGTGTTGATCTGCGCGTCCGCGAACAGGCTCTCCGTGTCGGTGGTTGCATGAGCAAACCCCCCGCGCTCACCATGGACCACGCCGCTGGTTCCGCCCGAGGTCGCAATCGTATGCAGCGTTGCGCCGGTTTTTGCAAAAGCCGGGATCAGAATGCGCGAGCCGTAATTACCTGCGCCGATCATACCCAAAACCGGCTTGCCAGCGGCGGGCGTCGCGCCGTCTTTCCCAGCGAGATCGACTTGAGCCACATGGCGGCTCTCAATGTCATGGGGATAGTTGAGCACGATCCCCCGAGCGCTTTTATCGTTGCCGAGTACCTCGTATGCCTTTGGTGCTTTCTCAAAATCAAACCGGTGACTGATAAGGGTGTCTGTCTCAATCGCCCCCGCAGACATCATATCGAGCACCGCTTCGAAATTGCGCTGTTCAGTCCAGCGCACAAAGCCGAGCGGGTAATCTTGCCCGCCCTCTTCGTAAGCAGGGTCGTAGCGGCCCGGACCGTAAGAACACGACACCTGAAAACTGAGTTCCTTATCGTAGAAATCAGCACGGCTCAGCTCCAGCCCGACGACGCCGACGAGAATGATACGCCCGCGCTGGCGCGACATCTGCGCGGCCTGATGCACAGGATCATTCGACTTGGTAGAGGCGGTAATCAGCACCGCATCCATGCCTGCGCCCCGGCTGAAGGCCATACCGGCGGCAATAGGGTCTTCGTTGGCCGGATTACACGTCTCAGCACCAAAGCTGCGCGCGAGGGCAAGTTTATCCTCGTCAAAATCCAGTGCCAAAACCCGGCAACCCTGAGCGCGCAGCAATTGTACTGTCAACAGGCCGATAAGCCCCGCTCCTGTAACAGCTACACATTCACCCAGAGTTAGCTTGGCCAGACGGATGCCCTGTAGACCAATGCTCGCCATGACAGTAAACGCGGCCATTTCATCGGTTACGCCGTCAGGAATACGGGCGCAAAGATTCTGAGGGACGCGCACTACATCGGCATGAGAACCATTAGAAACAACACGATCACCAGCATTGAAACCTGAAACAGCCGTTCCCGCCTCGCGTACCGTACCGACATTGCAATATCCCAGCGGAATTGGCTCGGCGAGTTTCGAACGAACGGCTTCAACAGTGGTGAGCAAACCATCCGTCTTTACCTTTGACAGAACAGCCTTCACCTTATCAGGTTGTTGGCGTGCTTTCTGAACAAGGTTTGCCTTGCCGAAATCAAGCAACATCCGCTCCGTGCCGGTGGAGATCAACGAGACGGTCGTATCTATCAGTAAAGTACCGGACGTAACGGCTGGGGTCGGTGCGGTAACGACATCCGGTCCGTCTTTGGAAAGATCCTGAAGAAGTTGTTTCATAGATGTCTCTAGAATTTGGAGGTCAACGGAAGCACTTTATCGGTTCCAGATGCCCTTCGTATCAATGATAAGCCCAGCGTCGGGGAGGGCAGCTTTAAACTCGCGGTGATCGACCAGTAGCACGTGAATATCTGCTTTAGTGCCGTGGGGGACAAGTTCTGCGTTCAGTCCATCCGGTAGGCTTTCAATATTGGGTTCCACCACGAAAACCTTTCCGGGGTGGCGTTCAGTCAGAGTGGTCACGATTCCCAGCGCAGGGCTTTCGCGCAAGTCGTCAATATCGGGTTTAAAAGCGACTCCGTAACAAGCGATGCTGACCCCGGCGGCACTGCGCTCAGGATGATCACGCAGGAAACCGCCCAGAGCTTCATCGACCTTCGACAGCACCCATCCAGGCTTGGCATCATTGACTTCGCGCGCTGTGCGGATCAGGCGCGCCAGCGCCGGTGTGCGGGAAACAATAAACCACGGATCAACCGCAATGCAGTGACCGCCCACGCCGGGTCCGGGCTGGAGGATATTGACACGCGGATGGCGGTTCGAAAGCGCAATCAACTCCCAAACATCAATATCCAATTCATCGCAAATCACGGACAGCTCATTGGCAAAGGCGATGTTGACGTCCCGAAAGCTGTTTTCGGTCAGCTTGGCCATTTCGGCTGTGCGTGCATTCGTAACCACACATTCGCCCGCCACGAAAGTCCGGTAGAGATCAACGGCCAGTGCCGAGCATTTCGGAGTCATGCCGCCGATAACACGGTCATTCTCGACCAGTTCTCGCATCACATGACCGGGTAAAACCCGTTCCGGACAATGAGCGATGCGGATGTCGGAGTCTCCACCATGGGTCTGGGGGAATGTCAGATCAGGGCGGGCATGGGCCAGCCATTCAGCCATTTTTTCCGTTGCCCCAACGGGTGACGTCGACTCCAAAACGATCAGATTACCGGGCGCGAGAACCGGTGCGATGGCTTTTGATGCGGCCTCAATATAGCGCAGATCAGGATCATGATTATCGCCCTTAAATGGCGTCGGAACCGCAATGAGAAAGGCTTCCGCAGGCTCGGGTGTCGTCGTTGCTCTCAGCCAACCCTCGCTGACGGTTGATCGTACAACGATATCGAGGTCCGGCTCGACGATGTGAATCTCACCACGATTGATTTTCTCGACCGCCCGCTCGTCGATGTCGATACCGAGCACTTTTACTTTGCGCGACGCAAAAATAGCAGCCGTGGGCAAGCCGATGTAACCCATCCCGATAACAGAAACTGTATTGAAGACAGTCATGATAATGCCTTAGCGAGGGCGTCTATAATACGGGAACAGGCCCGTCCGTCGCCATAGGGGTTATGGGACCGGCTCATCGTTGCGTATGCTTTTGCATCGTCCAGAAGTGTTTGAGTTCCCTCGACGATCGCATCAACATTTGTTCCCACAAGGCGGACGGTTCCCGCAGTAACTGCTTCGGGCCGCTCCGTTGTATCACGCATGACAAGAACCGGCTTACCGAGCGACGGAGCCTCCTCCTGAATTCCCCCGGAATCGGTCAGAATTATGGTCGAGAGGCCCATCAAATGCACGAAAGGAAGATAATCCAACGGGTCGATCAAATAGACGTTGTCATGATCCGCGAGCAATCGCCTTACAGGTTCCTGTACGTTTGGATTGAGATGGACAGGATAGACGATATCAACGTCTTGGTGGCGGGCGGCAATATTTTGAAGCGCCTGACAGATACGTTCAAAACCGTCGCCAAAACTTTCGCGACGATGGCCGGTGACGAGGATAATCCGCCGATCCGGTGACAAGAAAGAAAACCGGTCCGCCAATTGTTTTTGCAAAGCGTCATCGGAGCCGATTTTCTCGCGCACGGAAATCAGGGCATCTATCACGGTATTGCCGGTGATTGTAATTGCCTCCGGCGGGACTCCTTCAGAGAGAAGGTTGTTCTGAGCGATCTCCGTTGGCACAAAATGTAGATTGGCTAACACACCGGTCAGTCTACGATTAGCCTCTTCTGGCCAAGGTGAATATAGCGATCCCGTGCGCAATCCCGCCTCAACATGCCCTACAGAAACTTGTCCGTAATACGCGGCTAAAGCACCGGCAAAGGTTGTGGCCGTGTCGCCATGTACCAAGACAAAATCCGGTTTCGCCTCTTCGATAACGGGCATCATCCCCGTGAGGATGCGCGATGTCACGTCGTGGATTGTCTGATTTTGACTCATAATGTCTAAGTCGTAATCTGGGAGTATATCAAATAGATCAAGAACTTGATCGAGCATTGTACGATGCTGTGCTGTGATGCAGACGCTCGAATGAAACCGGGCGTCTTTTTTCAACATATTGATCAGGGGGGCCATTTTGATGGCTTCAGGCCGCGTTCCGAAGACTGTGAGAATGCGCTTAGAAGTCATTTTGGAAACTTCCAAACTTGGCATGATAACCGTCTTGTACCATGTCACACTACACGACAGTAATCGTCATTGCCTGACTTGTTCGGGCAATCCGGAGCCGGAAACACCGGCGTCTGTCGCTCTGGATCATCGGAACAAGTCCGATGATGATCCCTAAAATCGTGTAGTGTCGTGTACCGTGGTACCATGTAATCAGAGTCTCATAATCAGAACTGAATTAAATAATTTTTCGATATACTTACCGAGTATACGTAGAAGGCATAATCCGATCTCTAAACCGGAACAACCTATTTGACGAGAATCGACAGGCTAACTCTAAGCCAAAAGGTATGTTTACAGCATTTTGAGATAACGCTGAAGTCCCAGACTCAGGCTCCACGTGGCTTTTGGCGTGAAACCTGAATCAACAAATCTAGTGGATTGAATCGAACAAAGAACATCCATAAAAAACCGTGATATAGCACGTAAATAATCGTGTTATCAGCCTGTTACGGCGTATCGGCTTGGGGTTCTTTCGTCTCGCCCAATCCACTAGAACTGCTTTAACCCGGCATCTTCTCAAAGGCTTTGAGTCCGTCGTCAAGAACGGTCGCGTTCATCTTGCTTGATGTGTAGACATTCACCATCGGCGCGAATTGTTCCTGCTCGTTGATAAGACCGGCGCGCAGACCGATCATTCCTTCGCGGGACGAATTCTGCGTGAACATCGGCGTGCCGCATGTGCCGCAGAAATGCTTGGTCATGGTGCTGCCGGCATCTGAGCTGTGTTGGAATGTTTTCGGCGTGCCTGTGATTGTCACATCGTCTTGTTTAATAAACATCAATGCGGCATAGGCGCTGCCCGTAGATTGGCGGCAATCGGTACAATGGCACTGCGCCATAATCGGCACCTCGCCATCCGCCTCGAATGAGATGTCACCGCAGAGGCACTTTCCGGTAAGTTTGGGCATTGGCTTCCCTTTGTATCCTGGCATCATTGCTACCACGATACTATGGAAGGGAAGGACACACTTGCAACTGAAACGTTTTATTGGAATGGGGACGGGCGATGCTCGCTGTCTATTTGAATGCAGCTTTTTGGTGTTCTAAAGCACCCACAAAAAAAGCCCCGGCAGGACCGGGGCTTGGGTCGTCGTCGAGAGTGCCAGCTTTTAGGCGCTTAGGTCTTTCATCAATCCGTCGATTTCGCCCAGATCGCGTTCGGCCTCGGCTTTGCGCATCCCTTCGGTCGAGTCGACCTTGGCTTGGGCTGCGGTGCGAACCGAGTCGAACATATCGCGGGTCGCTTCAGAGCGGATGGCCGCGTATTCTGCGAGGATCGAGACGCTTTCAGCGGTGATCTCAGCAAATCCACCGGCAACCAGATACTCCGTCGTTTCACTGCCCGACTTGATCGTCACGACGCCGGGGCGCAGAGACGTTGCAGTCGGGACGTGACCGGGCATCGCTGCGAAATCGCCATCGCTGCCGGGAAGACCGACGACTTCGGCCTCCATCGACGCGAGTTTCTTTTCCGGTGAGACCAGTTCGACTTGCATCGCCATGGGTTAAGCCGCCGCTGCGAGTTTACCGGCCTTTTCGATGGCCTCGTCCATGTCGCCGACCATGTAGAAGGCAGCTTCCGGAAGGTGATCGAACTCACCATTCGCGAGGCGCTTAAAGCCGTCGATGGTTTTCTCCAATGGAACCTGTACGCCCGGCGAGCCGGTGAAGACTTCGGCCACGTCGAAGGGCTGGCTGAGGAAGCGCTGGATTTTACGCGCGCGCGCAACAGCCAGTTTGTCGTCTTCCGACAGCTCGTCCATGCCGAGGATGGCGATGATGTCTTGCAGAGCCTTATAGCGCTGAAGGATTTCCTGAACCTGACGGGCAACGGCGTAGTGCTCTTCGCCGACAACAGCCGGATCGAGAATACGCGAGGTTGAATCGAGCGGGTCAACAGCCGGATAGATGCCCAGCTCTGAAATCGCGCGCGACAGAACCGTCGTTGCGTCAAGGTGAGCAAAGGTCGTGGCCGGTGCAGGGTCGGTCAAGTCATCGGCAGGGACGTAAACGGCCTGCACAGACGTAATCGAGCCGTTTTTCGTGGTCGTAATCCGCTCCTGCATCGCGCCCATGTCAGTCGCGAGCGTCGGTTGATAGCCCACAGCAGAAGGAATACGGCCCAGCAGAGCGGACACTTCGGAACCAGCCTGCGAGAAACGGAAGATGTTATCGACGAAGAACAGCACATCCGCGCCGTCCGCATCGCGGAATTCCTCAGCGAGCGTCAACCCGGTCAGGGCAACACGGGCGCGCGCACCCGGAGGCTCGTTCATTTGACCATAAACCAGAGCAATCTTGGAGTTCTCAGGGTTCTCGACGTCGATCACTTTACCTTCGATCATCTCGTGGTAAAGGTCGTTGCCTTCACGGGTCCGCTCACCAACACCGGCAAACACGGACACACCGGAGTGAACCTTTGCGATGTTGTTGATCAATTCCATGATCAAAACGGTCTTACCAACACCGGCACCACCGAAGAGGCCGATTTTACCGCCCTTAGAGTAGGGCGCGAGCAGGTCAACGACCTTAATGCCCGTGGTGAGAATCTCACCCTCGGTTGATTGCTCGACAAATTCAGGAGCATCGCGGTGAATTGGCAGCGTTTTATTCGCAGGGATGTCGCCTTTTTCATCAATAGGCTGACCCGTCACGTTCATAATGCGGCCAAGCGTCGAATTCCCGACAGGGATCGAGATCGCTTCGCCTGTATCCGTGACGTCCTGACCGCGAACAAGACCTTCGGTCGCGTCCATCGCGATGGTGCGCACTGTGTTTTCGCCAAGGTGCTGTGCGACCTCGAGAATAACACGGTTGCCGTTATTGTCCGTTTCGAGCGCGTTCAGGATAGGGGGAAGATCGCCGTCGAACTTGACGTCGACAACGGCCCCGATGACCTGACTGACTTTTCCGACGTTGGCGTCGCTCATGGTGTATTCCCCAGTTAACTGGCGCCGTCCCGAGGACGGGCGGTGAATTAGAGGGCTTCGGCGCCCGAAATGATTTCAATCAGCTCGCTGGTAATAGCGGCCTGACGAGAACGGTTGTACTGGATCGACAATTTATCGACCATTTCACCCGCGTTTCGGGTCGCGTTGTCCATTGCGGACATCCGCGCGCCCTGTTCAGACGCAGCATTTTCGAGCAAAGCCCGGAAAATTTGCGTCGTTACATTCTTTGGCAACAGATCAGCGAGCAGGGCGTTTTCGTCCGGCTCGTATTCGTATTGAGTCGCCGCTGCCGCATCGCCCTCAACCTCGGGAATCGAGGCCGGAACCAGTTGCAGAGCGGTCGGCACTTGCGAGATGACCGATTTGAACTCGGCATAGAACAGCGTCACGACGTCATATTCTTCGGCATCGAAGGATTTCAGCACGACATCGGCGACTTGTTCAGCCTCGCCATAGGTGATGCGTTTAACGCCCTCGAAGATAATCGGGTCGATAAACAGATCTTCATAATCGCGCTTGAGCTGTTCACGGCCTTTTTTCCCAACGCAAAGCAACGTAGGCTTTTTGCCGTCGCTCTTGAGCTTAGCGATATGCTCTTTTGCGAGTTTGACGATGGAAGAGTTGAACCCGCCGCACAGCCCGCGCTCGGACGTACAAACAACCAGCAGGTGGCGTTCTTCCGATCCTGTGCCTTTGAGCAGTGTTGGCGCATCGTCGTTATGCTTTGCACTGACGGCGATGTTCGAGAGAACACCGGTCATGCGCTCGGCATAGGGACGGGCGGCCTCGGCAGATTCCTGCGCACGGCGAAGTTTCGCCGCAGCAACCATCTGCATGGCCTTTGTGATTTTGCGGGTCGATTTGACCGACTCAATCCGGTTTTTTAGGTCCTTGAGGCTCGGCATCCGCCGCTACTCCAATTTGTAAAATTAGGCTGCGGCTTCGAACGTGTTCGCAAACGCTTCGATGGCGGATTTGACTTTTTCTTCGGCATCACCGGCGATCTTAGGATCGTCTTTGCTGATCATGTCGAGGACATCTTTGCCCGCACCGCGCATATGGTTCAAAAGGCCCTTTTCGAACGGTCCAACCTGCGAGACAGGAAGATCGTCAAGATATCCATTCGTTCCTGCGTAGAGAACAACGACTTGCTCGGCGTTGGTCAGCGGCGAGTATTGCGCTTGCTTGAGCAGCTCGGTCAGACGCGCGCCGCGATTCAGCAGCTTTTGCGTCGATGCATCGAGGTCGGAACCGAACTGGGCAAATGCTGCCATCTCGCGGTACTGGGCAAGTTCCAGCTTGATCGAACCGGCAACCGACTTCATTGACTTGGTTTGCGCGGATGATCCCACACGAGACACCGAAAGGCCGACATTCACCGCAGGGCGGATACCCTGATAGAACAGCTCGGTCTCAAGGAAAATCTGACCATCGGTAATCGAAATCACGTTCGTCGGAATAAAGGCCGATACGTCACCGGCTTGCGTTTCAATGATCGGCAGAGCGGTCATCGACCCCGCGCCAAACGCATCATCCATCTTCGCGGAACGCTCCAGCAGGCGTGAGTGAAGATAGAAAACGTCACCCGGATAGGCTTCACGTCCCGGTGGACGGCGCAGAAGCAGGGACATTTGGCGATAGCCAACGGCCTGTTTCGACAGATCATCATAAATAATGAGGGCGTGCATACCGTTGTCGCGGAAATACTCGGCCATCGCGCAAGCGGAGTACGGTGCGAGGAACTGCATCGGCGCAGGGTCCGACGCGGTTGCGGCAACAACGATGGAATATTCCATCGCGCCTTCTTCTTCGAGTTTCTTCACCAGCTGCGCCACGGTCGAGCGCTTTTGGCCAACAGCAACATAAACGCAGTACAGCTTTTTGCTGTTATCGTCGCCTGCTGCTTCGTTATAGGATTTTTGGTTCAGGATCGCATCAAGCGCCACAGCGGTCTTGCCGGTCTGACGGTCACCGATGATCAGCTCGCGCTGGCCACGGCCAACAGGGATCAGAGCGTCAATCGCCTTGAGGCCGGTTGCCATTGGCTCATGCACCGATTTACGCGGGATGATGCCGGGAGCTTTGACTTCGGCACGAATACGCTGTTTCGCGTTGATCGGGCCTTTGCCGTCGAGCGGGTTACCGAGGCCATCGACCACACGGCCAAGCAGCTCGGGTCCGGCAGGGACGTCAACGATGTCGCCGGTCCGCTTGACCGTATCGCCTTCTTTAATGTCCCGGTCGGTGCCGAAAATAACGATACCGACGTTATCGGTTTCGAGGTTCAGCGCCATGCCGCGAATTCCACCGGGGAATTCGACCATTTCACCGGCCTGTACGTTATCGAGACCATAAACGCGGGCGATACCATCGCCGACGCTGAGGACACGACCGATTTCCGAGACTTCCGCCTCTTGATCGAAGTTCTGAATCTGCTCTTTAAGAATCGCAGAGATTTCCGAAGCTTGGATGCTCATCGGGTGACTTTCCCCAGAGTTAAGATGCTTTCATGGCAAGTTGAAGACCGGCCAGCTTCGCCTTGAGCGAGCTGTCGATCATCTTACTGCCGACTTTGACGATTAAACCCCCGAGCAGAGATGGATCAACGCTGGCGTTAATCTTAACATCCTTGCCGAAGGAAGATTTGAGGTTCGCAGCCAGTTTATCGCGCTGCGCATCTGTAAGAGGCGTGGCGGAAGTAACTTCTGCGACGGTTTCGCTGCGGTGATCCGCAAGCATATCGGTAAAGCCCTGAATCGCGCCGGGTAGGACACCGAGTCGGCCTTTGGAAATCATCAACTTTACGAATCGGGCAGTTGTATCGGACGATCCGGCCTTAGACATAAGAGCGGACATTGCCTTGAGCTGACTGTCGCGGCTGTAGGCCGGGCTGCCAACAAGACGCTGCAGGTCTTCGCTGCTTGAAATCATTGTAGTCAGGGCTGCAAAGTCGGTTTCCAGCGCTTCAAGCGTGTTGGTTTCGCGACCAAGGTCGAAAATCGCCGAGGCATAACGACCGGCAGCACCGGATGCAGAGGCAGCAGACGTGGACACAGCGACCCTTTCATAATGACGGCGTGCGGTAGGAGATGTGACCGGAAATCCGTTATCACAAGCCGCTCGCTTATCAAGCGCGCGCACGTCTAGCATATGATTTTGCTGCGATGCAAGATGCCGTGAAGCGTTGAGAGCAGACTTTTACAGCATAATTTATCGATTGTTGGCCGATGCGAGCAGAAAACGAGGGATTTCTGGGAAAATGTGTTGAGCGCTATTTTGTAAGTTGTGATGAGTTGGTGTTTCTGTCAGGCGCGAGTGGTAATGCGTGGTTAATCGCAGTCGGTTTTGTATCCGGCGATGGTTTGATGGCCACTTTCACTAAAATCGACGCTAATGAGCGTTACGTCTTTTAGCCGTACTTTAAATATCTCTTTGAGTTCAACGATTGAACTTTCTTGTGCCAGTGCATCAATCTGATCGTAGGGGGAGCGGCCAACAACGATGCGCATCCATATGTGAATTGCATGTTCTACCTGTGAGGGGGAGATTTCTCTGTCCGAGGTCACGGTGACTTTAGGAGGAGTCACTTTTATCCGAGTTTGGTCATTTGCCAGCATTTCGCGAGCGGTGACTGGAATGGTATTTATTCGAATGTTTTTGCTTTCATCCCGCCAGTTATGTGTGTTGTTGAAAGCGATCAGGTCGCTCCAAAACGTCCCACAGGCTATCCGGTGCTTTGGTTTTGGATCGGAACAAGAAACATGAGTCGCATGGGCGTCCACAAGTTTTGTCCCGTCAGGGTGGACGGTGCGATCTAAGTTTTGGCCGGCAAGCCATGTTTCGATGGCTCTATCTTTCGCTTTGTCCGGTGATGTCTGCGTGACGGCAGCTTTTATGGTTTCCTCGATGCCGTCTAGCGCTTGTAGATCGGGTAAATCATTGGCGCTTATTGTTCTATCTTCTGGAATCGGATGGCCCGCCGCAAGATAACTGCTGACAACGGTTTCGGGGTCATAGAGCTGATAATTGACCTCAGCTTTAATTGAGCAATCTGTGCCATTTGAGAGGGGTGTCGTCAGCTCGATTTCTTTTTTGAAAATATAAAGATTTGGAACGGTTACACCAGTTTCAACAATGGGATATTTCGCGTGTTGCCCCGGCGTGAGTGTCCGTAGGATTTTCCGGTTGCGTAGGATGAAACCGGTTTCGGTGGGATTTACGGTGACGCTTGTTCGCATATCGAGCGCATGAGCGGGCGCAGTATAAATCAAAATAGCGGCGATAATGGGTGCGATACGAAATAACATGAATTTCGTATAATGCGGTAATGCTCTCAAGTGCAAGTTATGCGTTTGTTGATGCACAGCGAGGAAAAGAGAGCTTAGGAACAAGAATGGCGAGAGATAATACCAACGGCATTTAAGTATGACCGATGTGCGCCCAATCGCGCATACCGATTGATGTGATTATAGCGGGTTGAGAGATGAGTTTGTTCCAAGCGGTGCATCCCGCATCAAGGATGGCGTCGTAGGTATCGAAGACGCGGTTGGAGAGCCAGTTCTGCCGAAGGTACTGCCAGATGTTTTCGACCGGGTTTAATTCCGGTGATCGAGACGGTAATAGAATGATGGTTATATTCTTGGGCACGTTGAGTCTTCCAGTCGTATGCCATCCGGCCCGGTCCATCAGGATAACGCCGTGTGCTTTGCGGGCGACTTGGCGACTGATCTCATTGAGGTGCATTTGCATGGCTTCGGTGTTGGCGAGTGGCATCATCAGTGCCGCACCTTTTCCTCGCGCCGGGCAGATGGCTCCGAAGAGATAGGCATTCTTATAGCGCTGATCAGCAGGCAAACGGGGCCGCGTGCCGGTCTTTGCCCAAAGCCGGGCACGTCCATTCTTCTGGCCAAGCCTGGCTTCGTCCTGGAACCAGATTTCCACCGGCGTGCCTTTCGGTAAATCGCCTATGTGTGCAGCGAGCGTTTTGCCGAAGTTTTTTTGAATGCCTCGATCACCTCGACGTCTTGCGCCGGATGCTGTGGACGCCCGCTGATATGGGAGAAGCCCAGCACTTTCAGAAGATCACTGATCGCCCGCTCGCTGTAGTCGACATTGAAGCGATCCTTGATCACCTTTTGCAGATCGATACGTCGCCAGCGCACCACACCATCAACTTCTGGATCAGGGCCAGTCTCGACAATCTCACCAAGTTCGGCCATCTGTGCATCGCTGAGGTAACGCACCCGTCCAGGGGCCTTGCGATCTATCAGGCCATCGGGACCTTCGTCATTGAACCGATGGACCCAGTCTCGCAGCGTTTGACGATCCATGCCGCCTATCTTCGCCGCCTGCGCCCGGTCCATGCCGTCATACACCGCTGCCAGAGACAGTAAGCGCCGAGCCTGACTGGCATCAGTACAACGCCCTGCGAGAGTACGCAGATCAGACGCTGAAAAATCGGGACGAAGCGGAATACTGGCAGACATGGCAAAACTCCTTTGCCACATATGAATCAGACAATCACCCTGTTGGGAATCCCTCAAGAGTCCCACTCAAATGCCGTTGGTATAAGACAAAATCTCCCTATGGGCCATTGATGAAGGCATTCCTCATCGTCTTCCCGTTATTTCTCGTTTTCTGGACGTATTTATTTGCGGGGGCTTTCCTGACCATGGTTTGCTTCAATCCCAATGGAAAGCCTTCGCACAAACTCTTTTTTTGTAATGCCGCTATGCATGTAAATGCGTCGAGATCGGATCGACCTTGGGTCCGATCGAGTATGTTGTTTGAGCGGGGCATTGCCCATAGTCAATTGGATCGTATTGACGATGCGCGCCGTGATTTTACCGATGCAATCATTGATGCAACGTCTGCATTTAGCAGCGCGGAACGCCCGGATGGAGAACGACATTGGTCTTCTCCATCATTTGTCCGGCTGACGGATCGAATCGAAAAAGCCGTAGGAATTGACCCCGCGACTTTGGCGCTATGGGAAGAGACTGTGGCGTCGTTGCGCGAATGAGGGCGCGATGGCGGTTGCATCGTTTGGCGTTTCTGAAAATCAATCCTGAGCTGGCATTGCGCGGGAATTTAACGTGCTGCGAGCGGCTCGAAATTGATCACGACGCGGTGTCCCGTGGCCTCTGCAAAGCGATTGAGGGTGCGTGTGGATGGCGTTTCCTTGCCGCCTTCCAACCGCGCAATATAGGATTGTGAGGTTCTCATACGCTCCGCCAACTCTTGCTGTGTTAGCCCCGCCGCACCCCGCGCCTTAATGAATTGATCGGCAAGCGCGAATTCGTCCTCTAGCGCCGCGAACTCCGCAACGTATTCAGGGTCTTTGCGCCATTCATCAAAGGCCATCTCGACGGGGATTGTTTTCCTCTTCTCCTTTGTCATTGGTCTACCTCCTTTGCCCTCTCAAGGGCGATTTCAATCTCGCGGCGCGGGGTCTTCTGAGCCTTTTTGGTGAAGACACGCACAACCACGATACGTTGACCAACAACGGTCACATAAATGGCTCGGGCAATCGTATCTTTGCCCTTCATCCGCATTTCCCAGAGCTTGCCCTGAAGGTGCTTGATGTAAGGTTCATGCACGCGCTCAAGCCCATTGGCTTGTACCAGCCGAACGATGTGTTCAAATTTCGCCCTAATATCTTTGGGCTGGGCCTCCATCTCAGCAAGCACATCTTCGTCTTGGAATTCTACAGACCACATGACCTAATTATACTAAAAAAAGTATAATTTGTCAATTTTGCAGCCATAGACGCCAAGAATACTGTAAGCCTGCGGTGGCGGCTGGCTTTTTTCAACGGGGTTAGGCCGGGTTGAGGCATGTCCGGCGATGATCTGCTCTTTCAGACTCGGGCGGGGGGGCTTATAGCAGCGGTAACATCTCTCAAGGAGCTTTGCATGATCCCCCGCTATTCCCGTCCTGAAATGGCCGCCATCTGGTCCCCCGAAAGCAAATTTCGCATCTGGTTTGAAATCGAAGCCCATGCTGCGGATGCGCAAGCCGAGCTTGGGGTGATACCGAAAGCGGCGGCGGACAAGACTTGGACTGCGAAGGACATGGCCTTTGATATTGACCGGATTGATGAGATCGAGCGCGAGGTCAAACATGATGTAATCGCGTTTCTGACTCACCTCGCGGAGTTGGTCGGGGACGAGGCGCGCTTTGTCCACCAAGGGATGACCTCTTCGGATGTGCTCGACACCTGCTTTAATGTGCAACTGGTGAAAGCCGCTGATATTCTGCTTGAGGATATGGATAAGCTGCTCGCGGCGATTAAAAAGCGCGCTTACGAGCATAAAGATGATGTCTGTATCGGGCGCTCACACGGCATCCACGCGGAGCCGGTGACGTTCGGACTTAAACTTGCGCAGATGTATGCGGAGATGGAGCGCAACCGGACGCGGCTGGTCGCGGCGCGTGAAGAAATTGCGACCTGTGCGATTTCGGGTGCGGTCGGCACGTTCGCCAATATTGATCCCTCGGTTGAAGAGCATGTCGCCAAAGCGATGGGCCTGAGCGCGGAACCGATCTCAACGCAAGTGATCCCTCGTGATCGTCATGCGATGTTTTTCTCGGTGCTCGGTGTGATCGCGTCTTCGGTCGAGCGGATTTCGGTCGAAGTGCGGCACTTGCAGCGGACGGAAGTTTTGGAAGCCGAAGAATATTTCTCGCCGGGGCAAAAAGGGTCTTCAGCGATGCCGCATAAGCGCAATCCGATCCTGACCGAGAATATGACAGGTCTGGCGCGGATGGTGCGCTCTTATGCTTTGCCCGCGATGGAGAATGTGGCGCTATGGCATGAGCGCGATATATCCCATTCCTCGGTCGAACGCATGATCGGGCCGGATGCAACGGTGACGCTGGACTTTGCGCTGGTGCGGTTGACAGGCGTGATCGACAAGCTGTTGGTCTATCCGGATCGGATGATGAAGAACCTCAACCAGTTTAAAGGGCTGATCCACTCACAGCGGGTATTGCTGGCACTGACCCAAGCGGGTGCAAGCCGTGAGGACAGCTATCGCATGGTTCAACGAAATGCGATGAAGGTCTGGGAAGAGGGCGCGGACTTTTTGGCCGAGCTGAAAGACGATGCCGATGTGACGGCTAAGTTGTCTGATGCGGAGATCGAGGCGTTGTTCGACCTCGGGTATCACACCAAGCATGTCGATACGATTTTCGCACGGGTGTTCGGGTGAAGATTTAGCGCTTAATTACACCCGAAGCAACTTAATGCTTTGGTTCTCACGATATATGCAAGAAAATCCCATGCTGACAGCATCGGGTTTTCGGTCTATGCTTTGAGATTATTTCTTGATGGAGGTCAATCATCCTATGGGCGATTCCAACGAAGGCCGAAGTGCGAAGAACGGGATTATTGCGTTCTTATTTGCATGGATATTCAGATCATTTGGAAAGATGATCGCAATTGTGTTCGGGCGGACGATCTCCAAATTTCTGAAAAGTATTGTTAAGAGTTTTGTTCCTGAAAAACGCCGTCATTCGTCCTATGTGACCTCGTTGCTAGCTAACGAACCAGTAGCGTCTTGCTTAATCTTCGGACTAATAGGCGGTGCAATTTTAGGAAATGAGCTTGGCTTTTTAGTTGGCATTGGTGTTACGTACTTGGCGTATTCTGATATGGTTTGACACAAAAACACTATGGAAAAAAATATCAAGGACATACTGAAGTCTCATTATGATACCGCTGTTTTTTTGACCTTTGGTGGTGCTGGTGGGCTTGCGGATGCTGTATTTGATTTTGCATTAAATGTAACCCCGTACACGGTTGCGGTAGTTTGTTTGTTGGTTTGAAAAAATTTGTTTTTAAGCCTTCTATCGATCCAGAAGCTGGGGCGGAATTATCGAAGTCAGATGAATAGGACTGAATTGATTTCGGTTGGTTTTTTTAAATGGCTTTCACTATACAGATTTCTGCCACATTTTACCGTATCATCCGCACCATGACTAACCAAACGACTGTTTCGCGGCGGACTTTTGGGGGCATGATTGCTGCCACCGCCGTTGCAGCTCCGGGTGTTGTCTCTGCCGCCGTGCGTCAGCCGCGCGATGAGACCATTCTGGAACTGAAATCTGTGCCTCTGGCATGGCCGCAATACCACATGATCGACAGCTTTGTTGAGACACCGAAAATCGGTGACACAGTGACGCTGGTGCGCGAGGCGCAAAACGGATTCGATGAAGAGGCCGTCGCGGTCTACACTTCGAATTTTAAGCGCATCGGGTATGTCCCACGCAAACATAATGCTGCGGTTTCATGGTCGCTGGAACGTGGCGGCGCGCGCGAGGCGACGATTTCGCAAATCGCCGAACCCTCTGTTCGCGGAAAGCAAATTCGCGGCTGGGGTGCTTACCATATCGATATGAAAGTAACCGCCATCGCGGTTGCGTAACTCCGAAGCCATTGCCTGTCGTCGGGGGCTTCGGCTTGAGATAAACGGGTAATCGTGTCTTGCGCCTTTGCGTGTTCACCCATCGGCGCAAGACCGATCTTTTCAAAGCAATCTTGACTTCGCCTCATTGAGAAACAACGCCTAGAGCTGTTCTGGATTTTCTGGAGGCTTGTCTCATGCCGGTTTCACGTAAGTCGCTCGCTGTTGCCGCACTTCTGACGGCGGTCACCCCTGCGCTGGCCGCTGAGCCTTCCGCCCATGATTTCAGCTTTACCTTGATTGAAGGGGATGCGCTGGATATGGCGAGTTATGCCGGTAAGACGGTTCTGGTGGTCAATACCGCGTCGCGATGCGGATTTACTGGCCAGTATGAAGGGCTACAGGCGCTTTACGAACAGTATCAGGAAAAAGGTCTGGTGGTGCTCGGTGTGCCGTCGAAAGACTTTCGTCAGGAACTCGCCAGTTCAGAAGAGGTCCAGCATTTTTGCGAATTGAACTACGGCATTGATTTTCCGATGACCGAAATTGAACCTGTCACGGGGAAAACCGCGCATCCTCTGTTCGCTTGGATGGCGGAAGACGGGAAAGTGCCGAACTGGAATTTCAATAAATTCCTGATCGGCCCTGATGGTGATTTGCTTGAGCATTATGGGCCGACCACGCGGCCAGACTCGCCCAAGCTGGTTGCCCGGATTGAAGAGACCTTGGCCCGCTGACACCATGTGGGTTGGTTAGTTTCGGCGACCAAAACCCGTATTTGCGGTGCGGCGCGGCCTGCGCGGTGCGTCCGCTGTGAGGTCTTCCGGGACCGGCTCCAGCTTCGGTTCATCTCCGCCCCAAAGATCCGGCTTCATCTGTGGTGGTGGTGCATCGGCAGGGCTGTTAGCGCCTTTCGGCAAAATATCGGAGATCAAACCAAAGCTCGGGTTGGTCAGAGGCTCTTCGAGCGGAACAACACGGGCGCAGCCGATCATCGCTTCCATCACAAGTGTCATCATACCAGCCGACCCAATGTGACGGGTAAAGCCGAGAACCTTCATTGCCGCCGTGATCAAGGCAAAAGCGGCATCCGCATTATCGAGCTGGTTGGTTTGCGCAATCGCCCAAATCTGGCGGCGATGGCGTGGCCCCGCATTCAGGACGTTGTGGCGCGGAGCAAGATGCGCCGGTACGCTGAGAGGAACGAAAGTCGGGTTCGCTGCAAGGCTTGCTGTAATCCGGCTTTCCGTCTCGCGAAAATCCGGAAGGGACGATTCTTTTAGACCGAACGCTTCTTTGCCGACGAGGAGGGCATAACCCCAAAGGCTCTTTGGCGAGTGAGCATCATCGCATAGAAAAGGCGAAATATTCCTGCCAAGAACGTAACCGCTGTCCGGAAGGTTAACTTCCTTGGCGAGCAGCGCCATTTCGCCCGCAATACCCGCAGTCGCTGCGAGAAGTGTCGGCCAATGGACTTGACCGTTCTCTTGATATGCCGCTGCAAGATATTTGAGCAGCTCGTCGCCGCCCTGTCGCCACCGATGTCCAGCCGCCATTTTGCGCCCTTTCAAACTAGATCACTCTGCCGACCGAAGCAGTCCGTTGAGAGCGCTAGAAGGTTTTGGTTGACGCATCCATACATGTGATCGCCATAGGGCAATCACAGCACAACGCGCATTTCTCGCCTGTATAATGCTGTCAAAATTCATAAAAACCCGTCAACATCGCCTGCAATTGACGGTTGAATTTAGGATCGATTTTGAAAACTTAGGCAAAACAGTCGCTTACAAGGTAACTTTTTGCTGTTTTTAAATGATATGACATCAAACTTACGCACTTACTGCGTGCCTTCATCGCAAAACAGGGCGATTGCGAGAAGAATTAGGCCGTATGTCCACAATATTGAGATGGCATAGACGATGCCATGTTCCATCAAAGGACGCGCAGAGAATCGGCCATAGAACAGCAACGTTCCCGCCGCTAAAATCATCCCTGAAATTGCGAGGCCCATGCCTATCCGGGTTGCATCGAAGGGCGAATATAGAACCCGCATCACGATAGCGATGAGAATGGCCAGCCCTGCGCCGCCTATCGGGAGGAGAATTTGCAATGTTGAAGCGCTCAACGCGATGAGATCGCCATCAACCAGCAATTTGAAAACAAGCGTCAAAATCGCCCATAGAGAGAGTCCGTAAACCATTCCGCGACGCATCGTCTTCTCCGCTGGTAGTCAAACGTAGCGGATCATAAGTTCTTACTATATTCTTGCATAGAGCTAAGGCGGTTGAATAGAAATTAGAACTACACGCATAGTTCGCGGTGTTGTTTGCTCTCGGTCCTTTCCTCAACGCTGAAAACGCTCTACGTCTCGTCAGGAATTGACGGTTTATGACAGGAGCCTTCTATGCGCCCCGACGCTGCACCCGCCCGCCACACGACGATCCGCCTGAAAGATTACACGCCTCCGGTTTGGCTGATTGACCACGTGAAGCTCGATTTTCGGTTGGGGACCGGGAAGACGCAGGTTTTTTCTGAGGTCGCGTTTCGGCTGAACCCGGATCGTGCGCCGGATGCGAGCCGCGATTTACGGCTTGATGGCGAATTGCTGATCCTTCGGGCGGCGAGTGTAAATGGCGACGCGGTTTCTCCCACGGTGGACGAGACCGGCTTGACGGTCAGCGGAGATGCGCTGCCGGATGCTTTTGTCTGGGCCGCAGAGGTTGAGATTGATCCGGCATCGAACAAAGCGCTTGAAGGGCTTTATCTGTCGAACGGGATGTTCTGCACGCAATGCGAAGCGGAAGGGTTCCGGAAGATTACGTTCTTCCCCGACCGTCCCGATGTGATGGCCCCTTATGAAGTGCGGGTCGAGGCGGATAGGGCAACGCATCCGGTGTTGTTATCGAATGGCGAGCGGTTGCAGCATGGCGAAGATGGCGAACGGCATTGGGCGCTGTGGCGTGATCCGCATCCGAAGCCTTGTTATCTGTTTGCTTTGGTCGCGGGTGATCTGGTCAAGATCGACGACACCTTCACCACGATGAGCGGTAAGAACGTTGATCTGCAAATCTTCGTGCGTCCCGGCGATGAAGACAAATGCGATTACGCCATGGACTCGCTGAAACGCTCGATGAAATGGGATGAAGAAGCCTATGGATGCGAGTATGATCTGCCGCTGTTCATGATCGTTGCCGTTGATGATTTCAACATGGGCGCGATGGAGAATAAGGGGCTGAATATCTTCAACACGCGCCTTGTGCTGGCTTCGCCTGAGACAGCGACCGATGCGAATTTCCTCGCAGTCGAAAGCGTCATTGCGCACGAGTATTTTCATAACTGGACCGGCAACCGCATTACCTGCCGCGATTGGTTTCAGCTATGCTTGAAAGAAGGGCTGACGGTTTTCCGCGACCAACAATTTTCCGAAGACATGCGGTCGGCGGATGTGTTGCGGATCAAAGAAATCGGCATGTTGCGCGCCCGGCAATTTCGCGAAGATGCAGGGCCGTTGGCGCATCCGGTTCGGCCTGAAGAATATATCGAGATCAATAATTTTTACACGGCGACGATCTACGAAAAGGGTGCTGAAGTCATTCGGATGCTGCATACGCTGGTTGGCACCGAAGCCTATCGCAAAGCGACCGACCTTTATTTCGAGCGCCATGATGGGCAGGCGAGCACCATCGAACAATTCCGGCAATGTTTTGAGGATGCGACGGGGCGCGATCTGACTCAGTTTGCGCGGTGGTGGTCGCAAGCCGGAACGCCGCGTCTGTCTGCCTCGATTGAACAAGAGGGTGCGGAGACGGTTTTGACATTGCGTCAGGAAACCAAACCGACGCCGGGACAGGATGAAAAGCTGCCGTTGCTGATGCCGGTTTCAGTTGGGTTCCTATCGGCTCAGGGTGAGGCTTTGACGCTTGAACGGGATGGCGTTGCCGCTGAAACCCATGTGCTAGAGCTGACCGAGGCGGAACAATCTTTCCGGTTTGTCGGGGCAAGTGCTGCGCCGATCCCCTCGATTCTGCGCGGATTTTCAGCGCCGGTGATTTTGGAGTTTGAGCGCTCGGCTGAGGAGCTTGCGCTGTTGCTGGCGCATGACACGGACGCCTTTAACCGTTGGGAAGCGGGCCGCGATTTGGCGCTGCGCACGCTCGATGATGCTTTGGAAGGCAAGCCGATTGCGCCGCTTTATCCACAAGCGCTGGCGACAGCCCTAGAGCGCGGCGGTGATCCGGCATTTCTTGCGTTGTTGATGTCGACACCGACGGATTCAATGCTGGCAGATCATGTTGCCTTGCGCGGGGATACCGTGGACCCGGATGCGATTGCGGCGGCAACAGCCGCGCTGAATAAAACGGTTGCCGAGGCGGGCGAGAACGCGCTGAACAAAGCCTACGCGGAAAATGCAACGCCGGGTGATTTTAGTCCTGATGCCGAGAGCGCCGGTAAGCGCGCGCTGAAACTGACCGCGCTTGAACGGCTGGGTGATCTTGGCACGGATGCGGTTCGCAAGCTCGCCGCTGATCATTTCGCTAATGCCGATAATATGACCGACAGCGCGGGGGCGCTGAACGTGCTTGTCTCGCTGGAAGGCGATGAGGCGGAGGCGGCTTTGGCGGCCTTCCATGATCGCTGGCAGAGCGATTCACTGGTGCTGGATAAATGGCTGATGCTGCAAGCCCGCGCGCCCGGTGAAGGAACGCTTGAGCGTGTAAAAGCCATTCGTGCATCCGATGCGATTGACTGGAGCAACCCGAACCGTTTCCGCTCGCTGATCGGAGCGTTCGCGGCGAACCATCATCGCTTTCATGCGGCGGATGGATCGGGGTATGCGTTTTTCGCGGATCAACTTGAATGGCTCGACCGGATGAATCCGCAAACGACGGCAAGGATGGCAACGGCCTTTGAGACATGGCGGCGGTTCGATGCGCCGCGCCAACAAAAGATGCGCGAGCAAATGCAGCGCCTTGTGGACAGGCCGGAATGTTCGCGTGATCTGTTCGAAATTCTCACGCGGGTTTTGGGGTGATGAGCGCGATTTCCGGTGAGCGAAAAACTGTCTTGAACGGTCTTGCGGATCGTCTTGCCGGGGCATGGAAAGTGAAAGGCTTGATTGGCGCTGTTGCGGATGCTGATAGGCCAAGTGATCGGGGCGAGGCGTATCACATCCAAGACCGCATGGCGGAAACGCTCGGCGTGAAATCGCTCGGTTGGAAGATCGGAGCGACAACAGCGGCGGCGCGCGAGCAAGGCGGGCATGAAGATATTATCCCCGGCCGTCTGTTCGCGTCGACCGTTCAGTTTGGATCGCAAGTTACTATCGAGCTTGGTGCGTGCCCGAATGCGCGGGTTGAACCTGAATTTGGGTTTCGCTTGAAGGCGGGTATGCCTTTGCGCGATGCGCCGTGGAGCGCTGAGGAGGTCGCGCCACTGGTGACGTTGCACCCTGCCTTGGAGATTGTCGGCAATCGGTTTGACTTGCCGGAGATGCCAAAGGACGAGCTTTCCTTGATGGGCGTCGCTGACAATGGGCTTTGTGTCGCCGGTGTTTTCGGAGAGGCGTTTGAGGGGGCGCAAGACTTTGACTACGCAGGGCATTCGGTTTCGCTGGTGATTGATGGCGGCGCAGCCGTGCCGAATTTATTCGGTGATCTGCGCGGCGATCCTTTTGAGGTGATTGCTAATCTCGCGACCTTACTTGCAAAAAGAAAGTTAGCATTGGGCGCTGGTGAGTTGATTTTATCAGGCACAATTACCGCGCCGCAAGCCGTCAAAAAGGGCGGGCATGTTGTGGCAGATTTTGGTGTGCTTGGCCGTTTCGATGTTTCTTTCGTTTGAGGCGATCAATGCCGGATGCAGTCGATGAGTAACGTACGGCTTGGTTTGGTCGGTGCGGGTGTGATTGGCGCGCGGCACATCGGGGCGATTGACCAATGCGACGGGGTTGAGCTTGTCGCGATTGCTGATCCGATGGCGACCAAGACGCAGGCAGATGTTCCGCTCTTTATGGATACGGAGGCGATGCTGTCGAATGTGAAGTGCGACGGCGTTATCGTTAGCACACCGACAGAGCATCACTTGTCGCCGACGCTGACGGCTCTTGAAGCGGGCGCGCATGTTCTTGTGGAAAAACCGATCTGCGCCACCGTTGAAGAGGCATCGCAAATTGTCGCTTGCTGCGCCAAAACAAAGCGTCATGTCCTTGTCGCGCATCAGCGGCGGTATTATCCGCAAGTCGAAAAAGCGCGCGAGATTATTCAGGGCGGAACCCTCGGGCCGCTTGTGGCGGTGAGCGGGCAATGGACGTTGCGCAAACACGAAACCTATTACGATCCTGATTGGCGCAAGAAATGGCAAGCGGGACCAATCGTCACCAATCTGATTCACGATATGGATGCCATCCGATATATCTGCGGCGAGGTGCAAAGCGTGATGGCCGAAACGGGCAATCCGGTTTTCGGGTGGGAGAAAGAAGATGTTGCGGCGTTGACGTTGCGGTTTGAGAGCGGCGCGCTGGGCAGCTTTATTTTATCCGATCAAACGACATCTCCCTGGACGTGGGAAATGGCGTTGGGCGAAAATATCTCAATCCCGAAAACCAACCAGAATGCGATGCGCTTTATGGGCCGGGATGCCTCGCTGGAGTTTCCCAATCTGGTGCTTTGGAAGCACGAGGCTTTACCCCATGACTGGACACAGCCTTTGGTGAGCGAAGCGCTGAACTTTGAAGCGGAAGATGCTTATAGGGTTCAGATGCGCCATTTTGCGCAGGTTATCCGGGGCGTAGAAACACCGCGCATTGATGCCGACGACGCCCGGCGCAGTCTGGCCGCAACCGTTGCCGTGATGGAAAGCGCGCGGACGGGACAGCGCGTGATGCTTCGCTAATCTGTTGAACCTTTTGCCCATGTGTGAGAAGGCGATTGGTGATCAGAAGGGAACCAGCCTCGTGAAAAATGTTGTCTACGTTTTAAACGGTCCGAACCTCAATCTTTTGGGACAGCGCGAGCCGCATCTTTATGGCCATGAAACGCTCGCCGATGTTGAGGCGCAGTGTCAGGCGGTTTGCGACAGCACGGGCCTTTCGCAACGCTTTCATCAATCCAACCGCGAATACGAGATTATTGATTGGATACATGAAGCCCGTGTCGAGGGCTTTGGGATCATTATCAACGCGGCGGCGTTCACGCATACGTCGATTGCGATTTTGGATGCCTTGACCGCGTTTGAAGGGCCGGTGCTGGAAGTGCATGTCTCGAATATCCATAAGCGCGAAGAGTTCCGGCATTTTTCCTATGTCAGCCAACGCGCAGAAGGCATGATCGCCGGATTTGGCGTGCAGGGATACGCGCTGGCAATGCAGCGCATGGCAAAATTGTTTGCGGATAAGGCGTAGGTTTTCGTCTTGTAAGCCATCCTTCGAGATGGACCTGCGGTCCTCCTCAGGATGAGAGGTTGAGATAAACCCGAGAGAGAACTGGGATGATGGAGGCAATGGCCTTAATCTGACGCCGTATTGATCTTCTTGGAGGCGTTAAGGGGAGAATGTTTGAATGAAGACGCCGATCTTAATCAGTATTTGCGCTGTCATTTTGGTCGGTGCAGGTGAAGCAAGAGCCACAGATGATGCTTCGGATGGCAACGGCACGCCGAAGACAATTGCCTGTGCTCAGGAGCGCGGCGAGGCGCTTGGACAATGTACCTACAGCATCAAACGGGACAAGAATGGGAAAGTCACGGTAAGAGTGGCCTTCGCGAATGGCTTTAAGCGAGGGCTTTTCTTCAAAGAGGGTAAGTTCTTGAAAGCAAGCGTTACAATGTCCGGTGTTGGCACGAATGCTGATTGGAGCCTCAAGGATGGTACGCACATGATCCGTGTTGACGGTCAACGCTATGAAGTGCCGGACATCCTGATTGCAGATAATTGATGTCGGATATTCTCTCGGTGTGATGCGTTGAGGCTTGGGCGCGGACATTGGAGGAAGACCCCCCGCGCCACTTGCGCAGCGCGGGAGCTTATTTTGGAAAACTACTTGGCGCTTTCTGCGGTTATTTTGTAGATTTCTCCGCCATCAACAGCGGCGTAAAGCGCATTATCAGGCCCCATGACCAGACCCCGGAATCTTGCCGAAAACCCGAGGGGCATCTGCGTGATCCCATTGATGCCCAAGCCGTCAGGCGTGACGCTAATCATGTCAATTCTTGAACCTTCCGGCGTATCACCAAAAGCGATGCCCATGATGCCGACTGCCAAGCGGCCCTCGTAGATGCCCCAATTTTTGCCTTTGATGAAGGCGGCAGAACCGGTTCCTTGAGAAAACCCGTTGTTGTTCCATGTCGGCGGCATCAAATCTTCAAAGCGCGTGTCACTCATCGGCGTGTAGGCAGCACGAATTGCAGGATCTACGGCTTCCTTCTGATTTGGCTCATACCCGCAATATTTATCCGGACACGCACCTCTGCCGCCTGTGTTTTCGGCAGGATCCCAGCCGGCATTGCCACCGTTCACGAGAGCCGTGATTTCGTCGTTATGCCATGGACCATGTTCTGCCGTGAAAGCTTTCCCGTCGCTCGGGCGGAAATCAATGCCTTGAACGTTTCTGTGCCCGTAGGTGTAGATGCGCTTATCAAAACCTTCGGGGGGATTGTTGTCAGGGTGAGCATTTCCATCCGCGTCAATCCTGAGAACTTTACCGCACAGGAGTGACCCATCCTGCGGACAAATTCCTCTGTGACGATCACCGCCCGCTACCCAGAGATAACCGCCGGGTCCGATGCGGATTCTACCGCCGTTATGAGCGCCCGGTCCGCCAAAAGGTTGATCGGAGTCGAAGGGCTTGTATTGAATATCTTTAACGATGTCCGTTCTGTCAGAAACGCTTTTGAGGTCGTCGCTGACTTTGAATTTCATGACGATGTTGCCGTCACATTTTTCAAAATTGGTCTTGCAACCACTGCCGTGATACTTGGATGAGGTTGAGTAGACGAAAAGCGTGCGGTTCTTGTCGAAATTCCTGTCTGGTACTACGCCGAGCATCCCAGCTTGTCCGTCACAGAAAAGGTCATTACCGCTGGCTGCGTAGCCCTCGGATTCCTTCATTCCGTAGAGCGCATTCACGGTTCCGTCTTTCGTTCTTACGGAAAGACCGTCGCATTTTTCTGTGTAGAACATCGTGCCGTCCGGCAAGAAAGCCATGTCCCAAGGCGCATCGAGTCCTTCCAGCACGACCGATGACTTGATCTTGGGAACGTCCATGCCCCCTGAATGTCCGTCCGCCCATGCAGCGGACGCCGTTGCCATCACGGACAGCGCCGCGACAGCCGATAAAAGCTGCTTGTTCATAGTATCCTCCTATTCGTCGTTATTTTTATGACGTTATTGAGTGTCTAATGCTCAGGCGATACAGCCGAAGGGTCAAGTAAAATTAGCCTCGTCAGAAAGTGCGAATGGCAGATTTTGGTCAATGCCGAGCTTTCGGGGCCTTCGCGTTCGTTGCGGTTTAGCTATCAGAGAGTCCGGCTTTGGCTCACAGTGGACAATCAACTAACCTGTCAAATGGCGGTCACAATACCTCCCGCGCACTTGCGATTACCTTCCATGCAGTAGAATTTAGTTCCGACTTTTATCCGCTGCATATGCCAATCGACCATCTCCTCGGAAACTATGTGCATTCTTGCGTTCAGTTTGCCCATCAAGGGAGTATCGCCAGCTATCGTGTTCCCGCTCTGATCAACAAATTCTGGCCAAATATCACTTATTTGAAGTGGCGAGCCGTTCAATTCAAACTCATCAAGATACGCAAACGCCCATCGAATTCCATTATGCGGATGACTCAGTCGTGTCTGTGGTCCCAATGGATAAATCGTGATTTCTGCTTCAAAATTATGTTCGTGATTGTCAAATGCTTTGGTCATGAACAGACGGTAATCGGTTCAACATCAACGCTCAATGTAATTACACTTCCGGCGCTTGGTGGTAATCGTGTTCGATACGACATTGCGGGTTCTCGCGCTGTAAGCCATCCTTCGAGACGGACCTGCGGTCCTCCTCAGGATGAGGGTCGTTTTTTGGTGAGGTGGGTTCAAAATCACCGTCGTGTAGTGTGCGCGTAAGGAATGCCGTCCCTCGAAATTTATAATCGTTCTTGACAAGCTGGAAATTTGCAGTCTATTTGTTCATGTATTGTTCTTAAATGTAAGTATGAGGCGGGATGGATTGGCAGGTGGCGATTGAGCGGAATAGGGCGGTGCTGTTGCGCCTTGCTGCCGTTATGTTTGCCGCCATTGGTCTGAAGGGGGAAACGCCGGTTTCGACTGTTCCGCGCTTTATCCGTCTTCATGTGCTTGGGTTGTTGCGTCCGTCGGAGGCGGCGCTGCGACGGTTGATCGTGATCAAAGCGCGGGGGCTTGTTGCGCCTTTGCTTCGTGCGCGAGCCACCCTTGGCAAAACCATTCCACGTGGCAAGGGAAAGGCTGTACCGGCTTTTCCTCTGTTTGATCCGCGTAAGAAACTGAACCTCAATGGACAAAGGCGTCGGTATGCGCGTGGCTCCGGTCCCCGAATTTCTTCGTTTGACGAGCATCGCCGCAACGCTTTTGAAGACAAGATTGTCTCGCCCGATGATCCGGTCGATGCCGCTGCTTTGACGCGGCGGCTGTTGTCGTTAAAGGCGGCACTGGATGATATTGGGCGGCAGGCGCGTCGGCTTGTTCGGGCGGAAGCGGCGCGTAAAGCCCGCGCTGATTTGGCCTCTTCCGGCGGTGTGAAACGATCTGCTTTGCGCCCGATGCGCCCTGGCCGGCCCCCCGGACATCAGGGAAAAGGACGGCGCGAGATTGATGAGATTCTTGCGGAATGTCACACGCTCGCACTTCATGCTTTGGCTGTGCCGGATACCTCTTGAGATGAAAAAAATCCGTTATTTATCAACCTATCGGCGCGCCCGATGGGATAATTTTGCGTGCTTGTGTTTCAAGGCGTGGCCAATGGGATCGGGATATTGCGCTTAGGGGCCGGCGTCCCTAATGTCTCGCCGGATTATGTGTGTCTGGACCATCCCGATCTGAAAGGTTCTCATGGAAGTTTCTGCCGGTCGTTTTACCGCTCGCCTCGCTGAGACTCAGGAGGATGTGAGCGCCGCGCAACGTCTGCGCTATCGGGTTTTTGTCGAAGAAATGGGCGCAAGCGCCTCGCCGCAGGAACATGCCGACCGCCGCGAGGTCGATCATTTTGACGATCATTGCGATCATCTGATTTTATTCGATACCGAGAGCACCGTTACCGATCCGCTCGACCGGGTGATTGGTGTTTATAGATTGCTACGCGGGTCGGTCGCCAAGGCAGGGCCGGGATTTTACACCGCCTCCGAATTCGATTTGGAAAAGATTGCCGATTATCCGCATGAAACGCTGGAGTTGGGGCGGTCTTGCGTTCATGCGGAATACCGAAGCGGGGCGGCAATGCAATTGCTGTGGATGGCTTTGGCGCAGTATATCTATACCCATAAGTTGCGGCTTTTATTCGGCTGCGCGAGTTTTCATGGCTCGGATATGCAGGCTTTGGCGAAGCCGCTTTCTTATCTGCATCATACCCGCCTCGCGCCCGAGAATCTGAGGCCGCGCGTTCTGTCGGAATTTTATAATGATATGAACTTGCTGCCCGCCGATGAGGTCAGCCGCCCCGAAGCGATGCGAGAGATGCCCGCGCTGATCAAAGGGTATTTGCGGCTAAACGGTTATGTCGGGGATGGCGCGTTTATAGATAAAGACTTCAACACCGTAGATGTTTGTTTGGTCATGGAAACCGATAAAATCTCCGCGCGCTATCACAGTTTCTACGCTGGCAAATCACCGGAGGATATGGCGAAGGAGTTAGGCTGAGAGCGCGGTTTTGAGGGTGCGGATAAACTGCGCTGGTTCTGCGTGAGAAAACACCTGTGACACCAAGGCAAAATCTGCGACGCCCGCGATAGCGCTGAGATCGTTTCCGGCATCGACAACCAAAGGCGTCTCTATGACGGCTTGCCACCAAACGAGCAAATCTGGCTCCAGCGCCTCCAGCGGCCCGAGCATGATATAATCGGCTCCGCCTTCCGCCGCGAGCAGAGCATCAGGGCGCGATGTGCCCGCGCCATATCCGACAATGGCGTTCCCGCCGAGCTGTTTGCGCGCCCACTCAATCTGCTTTGGTCCGTCTGAAAGATGCACACCGTCGAGCGAAAACCGCCGCGCCAAGTCCAGCGCCATGGCATCATCCCCGGAGGCGACGAGTGGGCATTCAGCGGCATCGGCTGTCGCGATCATCCGCTCCAACGCAGGGATATTGTTGCTGGTAAAATCGGAGATATCCACCATCAGACACGCAACGCCCTCGGCGAGCACGGCTGACAAAATGCTTTCATCGAAAGCGGCTGGCGGCGGAGCCATTAGATAGAGCTGTGTTTTTACAGGGTCTTGAATCACGACGGGCCTCCCTTTCAGGAGGCCCCCGATAGCGTGAAATGATCGTTCGCGCTAGGTTCGTGTATCCGCTTCTCAGAACAGAGTGCGGGTTCCGTCAACCCGGTGTGTAAGATCTCCGAATACGTTGAAGATCTCACCAAAATCAGCATTTGCCGTAACTGTCACACGTGCGCCGGGTACTTTAGCCGGAAAATATGTGATGTCGATTGCATCACGTTCCGGCGCGTACCCGCCGGCATTTTGGATAACGATGTCACGAACGTCATCCTCAGTGACAGTTGACCCCGGGACCGTCAGCGTCAAAGCGGCAAATCTTGCCCCTTCATTCACGCTGTCTTTCAAGGTCCGGTCAGCAAATGTGTACCGCGCAAACTCCATCGGTGGAAACATCACCAGGAACAATAACGGAAGTGTCAGTCCCATCTCGATGGTCGCAGTACCCCGCCGGTCGGCTTTCCAACGTCTCAGCTTATTCATCATCATCCGGCTCCTCCCTGGCTTCTACATATTGTACCGACGTGTTATACAGGAACGTCTCGACGACCTTGCTGTTGCTGGACTGTTTTTCAGGTTCAACTACCATCGCGATATCGAGGTAACGCCCCGGCCTTGATCCGTCTTCACAGGCCTCTACCGTACACATATTGGCACTGTAAGCATTTTCCAAAGGACAACCGCAATTGCGAGTCACAGTAACGTCTACACGTTGGCTTGACCTAAGTTGATCTTTCGCCACCTGACCCAAAAGCGCTTCGAGATTTGCATTCGTCATCGCATCAACGCCAGGCAATGCACGGACGGTCAGGACCATATCATTCAGTGCTTTTTCTCCAGCATGGTCGTTATCAATGCTGTTCGCTGTGCTCAACAAGCCGACAAAACCAAACCCGAGAAAGCTGATCGCGAGGGCAATTTCAAGACTGATCGTTCCGCGTTCTTCGCGTTTGAAGCGGGAGAGGCGCTTTCGCAGCCCCTTTCCTCCAAAAAACTTTTCCTTGTTCATAATGCCCACCCTTAGTTGCTGTAACGAAGTTGAGGGACCGTTTCGATCGTAACAGAAGTCGTTTGGACAGCTGTTGATGTTGTGTAGCCTGTCTCATTGACAAGTTCTTGCTCTGCTGTTGCACCGTGAAGCGTCAGGCGCGCGCTGCCTCTCATTTCAATCCACGCAGCATGAACCGACATATGTGCGTTTTCCCGTGATGGGCTGAGTTGAGCGTTGTTGTCGATCACCAATCCACAATTCGGGGCATAGATCACACCATCAAAAGCAAAATCAGCACCGCCTGCGAATCTGTTTTGTTGGTTGTAAAAGGCTCCACATCGCGCTCTGTCAGACTGCCAGAACAACATGCCTGCCGAGTTGCCCGATGAAGGCGCGCTCAAGCTGACATCCGTACCGTTGTCGATGATCCACTTGCCGGGATTGTTGCCGCCGAAGTAGAAGGTCACGTCTTGGCTGTCATGAATACGGGCACCGCCACGGACAAGGAAATCTCCGTTGATGATGTTGTAGACACCCGGCGCAAATCCCGCTTGTCCGCCGTTTTGGATAATGATGTCACCGCAATAGGTTCCCGGCTGCAGCACAGCAGGCGTAGGGACGTAGTTGACTGTCCGGCCATTGTTATCACATGAACCTTGGACGGGTGGCGTTAGGCTCGTGAATGGATCGATGAATTCTTCCACGCCGGATTCCGGTTCCACGTTTGTCGTTGTAAACCCGTTGCTTGAGTTGACGACTGTTTCGCCGACAGAGCGAATGAAGTCTGCTTCGATATGCGCGTTACGCATGTATATTGAGGCAGTTTCAAGCCAAGGACGTCTTTGGGTGTCTTCGGAGTTAGAGTGAACGCCGCAATTGGTTGCGTCGATATGCGCGGTGTTGTGCATATATATACCGCGTCTGGTGATTGGATTTGCGTCAAGTGCCGTGATGCACGGATATCCGCTGCTTTGAGTGGTTACCGAGGTAACGATTTCTCTTTGGACCAGCGCTACGTCAGCCCGGGCGTTTATAAGAACCGGCTCCTGCGTAATGATAGAACTCAGAAATCGGTCACTTTCGCGTTGAATATCGACCGTTATGTTGCCTTCACTAAACGATACTTCCATCGTCTCGCGTGATGCATCAAAGCCGTTTTTCTCAGCGTCTGCCAGAGCATAAGGCTCTAGTTCTGTTGCTCCATTGCTTTTCGCGAAGGCTGCTGCGACAGCAGCCGAGTCCGCTACGCGGGTCAGTGCAGTTTGTTCTTTTTTCCAGATGTTGTAATCAATAGCCAGGCCTGAGATGCCAATGATAACTGGCGCGGCAATTGCTAGAACAGTTCCGATAGCTCCGTCATCTGCACGGCAGAATTTTCGGATACTTGACAGAAGGCGAATACGTTCCATCACGTCATCTCCATTTGTGAACCTTGCGTGCAATTGAAGACGATTGGCGTGCAATAAAAATTAAGTATTAAGTAAAAATAATTCTATTCCGAGTGTATATTTAGTATAATTAAATATATATAGTATTTTTTACAAAATAAATATAATAGTTTTTATGAAAATGAATTATATTCTCAGTAAAAATGACAATTTTATTGTATTGATTTTTCTAGTTTATATTTTCAATGATTTGTATTCGACTGCTGAATTTGAAAAATACTGTTGCAAATAGGCACTGGGTCGAACAGTGTATAAAGAAAATTGATGCCACAGATAGTGCCTTCACGCGCTTGAACACGTGCCTATTATGCCCCAGATCATACCCTATCATCGAACGCGCGTTGAATGATATCAATTGCGCGCCTAAAAGACCGAGAATGCCGTAAGGCGAAGCGCGAATTTCAAAGGAGCTTACATGCCCTGGAGCAATAACTCTGGCGGCCCTTGGGGCGGAGGACCGTCCGGCGGCAACAATGGCGGTGGACGCAACCCGTGGGGCAATCCTCCTCCGGGTGGAGGTAATAACGGTGGTGGTCGCGGTCCCGGTGGCGGTGGTCCCGGTGGACAGCCTCCTAATCTCGACGAATTGTTCAGGCAAAGCCAAGAACGCTTACGCCGTACATTCGGCGGTGGTCCCGGCGGCGGTATTGGTGGCGGCATCAGCAAGGCCGGGCTGTTACTGGCATGTTTTGTTGCGATTATTCTTTATGCCTATCTTTGTTTTTATCAGGTGGGTGCGCGGGAGCAAGGTGTTGTGCTTCGTTTCGGCGAGTACTCGAGCACCCAAGGATCGGGCGCGCATTTTCGCGTTTGGCCCATCGACACAGTAGAAATTGTGCCGGTTGAGGCGATCAACCAAACCAATGTAGGATTTTCAGGCAACGGACGGACCATCCCCAGTGAAAGCCTGATGTTGGCGGGTGACGAAAACATCATCGACATTCATTTCTCGGTTTTCTGGCGGATAAACGATCCGAAGGCTTTTTTGTTTAATATTGCTGATCCGAGTGAAACAGTGAAGGCTGTTGCGGAAAGCGCCATGAGGGAAGTGGTCGGACGGCCCCTCTCATCGGAAGCTGCGTTTGCTGCGGCCAATAAAGCAAAAGCGGAAGCAGAAGAGGCTGCAAAAGCAGTCGCTGCGGCGGAAGAAGAAAGCGGAGCTGCAGCAGCGGCTGAAATTGCGGCAGTCGTTCCGGTTGCTGTAAGAGCGACCCGTTCAGAAGAGATTCGCGGTGCTGGTCGTCAAAAAGTTATGGATGATGTCCGTGTACTCATTCAGGAAACCCTTGATTCTTACGAATCGGGTGTAACGATTACAGACGTAAAACTTGATAAGGCCGATCCGCCGCCCGATGTCATTGACGCATTCCGTGACGTTCAGGCGGCTCAACAGGATCAGGACCGCTTGCGAAACCAAGCAGATCGGTACTTCAACGAAAAAGTGGCTGCTGCTCGCGGCGCGGCTGCGGAAACTTTGGAGCAAGCTGAGGGCTATCGTGCCCGTGTCGTCGCCGAAGCTGAAGGTCAAGCGGCCCGGTTTGAGTCGATTTATCAGCAATATGATGCATCGGACGAGGCCCGTAAGGTCATCAGGAAACGCCTGTACCTCGAAACGATGGAACGTGTCTTCGGTGGCATGAACAAGATTATTCTGGATCAAAATGAAGGTGGTAGCGGAAGCGGTGTTGTGCCGTATCTGCCGCTCAACCAACTTCAGCAAGGTACACAGCGTTCACCTGCTGCCTCTCTTCAACCTAACATTCGGGGAGTGGATCAATGAGTTTACTCGGTCGTGGCCTGCTTGCTCTCGTCGCAGTCGTACTCTTAATTATTGCGACATGCACTTTCGTTGTCGATCAACGTGAACATGCGCTGGTTCTAGCCTTTGGTAAACCCAAAGATGCTATTGCCGAGCCGGGATTGCATTTTAAATTACCCCCACCCTTTAATAACGTCGAATACTTCGACAAACGTATTCTTCCACTTGAAAGCGATCCGTCAGAGGTTCTGGCCAAAGATCAACGGCGACTTGTTGTTGATGCGTTTGCCCGCTGGAAGATTACTGATCCGCTGAAATTCTACCAAACAGTGCGTACTGAGTCACTTGCAAGGCAGCGCCTTGATACGATCCTCGCTTCCTCGATCAAAGAGGTTGTTGGTGATGTGGTTTTTGATGAAGTTCTGAAAAAGCGTGCTGAACTGATGAAGCGGATCACCAGTGATGTTGGTGTGGGTGCTAAGGAATTCGGTGTTGAGATTGTCGATGTTCGCATTCGTAGTGCGGATTTGCCCCAACAGAACTTGTTGGCGACCTACGAGCGGATGAAAACGGAACGTCAACGGGAAGCCGCAGATTTCCGGGCGCGTGGTGAAGAAGCCAAACAGATCAAACAAGCTGAAGCGGACCGCCGTGCCGTAGAACTTACGTCTGAAGCGCGCCGTAAAGCGGCGATCATTCAGGGTGAGGCCGATGCCGCCGCTGCGAAAACATTCGCAGATGCCTTCGGTAAAGACCCCGAATTCTATAATTTCTATCGCTCGCTGATCGCTTATGAGACCGCCCTTGATGGCAATAACTCATCCATTGTCATGTCCCCAGACTCAGATTTTTTCGAGTATCTGCGAGATGAAAATGGCGCGTCGAGCAAGCGATAGATCGCAAAGCCCGCCATCGCGGGGGCCAAGCTCCCGCGATGGATTTAGGCCTCTTGAATACAGGCTGTCATAATGCACTGGACTGACCTTCTCACGGCTCTCGGACTTGCAGCAATGATTGAAGGAATTCTTTACGCTGCCTTTCCTGAGGGTGCGAAGCAGGCGATGGCGGAATTTATGTCGCTGCCAACTGAAACACGCCGTAAAGCTGCGCTCGGGATAGCCGTTTTCGGCTTTGCTTTGATTTGGTTGGTGCGAGGATGATGAATCCTGATCCGTTTAAACGTTTGTCTTATTCGGATGATGTGGTGAGTTATCTCGTTTCATCAATTAAGCTTGAGTTCTATAGCGGCTTCTACCGTAAGACTGCAAAGTGTCAGTCTTTCGCCGCATTTATGATCCAGTGAAAACGGGACAAACGTTACTTCAGAGGTTAGAGTGATGCATAACACACACGCTCGTTAAAAAAAGGAAACCGCACCACGATGAAATCACCCCGCGCTATTGCCATCGCAAGATCCAAAGAATCCCGTAGCATTCGCTTGGGATTGATAACCTTCTTTGCCATTATCGCTTTACTTGCTGCACCGGTTGTTGCATTTGCCCGCGCTGCACCTGCCAGTTTTGCGGATTTGGCTGAGCGTCTTAGCCCAGCGGTGGTCAATATTTCCACAGCTCAAAAAGTTGACCGCCCGAGTTTCGGCCCTCGCGCTGGACCCGATGTGCCCGAAGGCACTCCATTTGAAGATTTCTTCAAAGACTTCTTTGATCGGCGCGGTGGACGGGGTGGCAATGAGCCTCGTACAGTGCAATCTCTCGGATCGGGTTTTGTTATTGATCCAGCCGGATACATTGTAACGAACAACCACGTCATTGATGGTGCAGATGAAATCACAATCAACTTTGCCAATGGCGATGCCTTGGAAGCAAAATTGATTGGGACGGACCCTAAAACGGATATTGCTTTACTTAAGTTGATAGATGAGCCGTCAGAACCGATTCCGTTTGTGCCCTTTGCTGATAGTGACAAAACCCGCGTAGGTGATTGGGTGATTGCGATCGGTAACCCGTTTGGACTGGGCGGATCAGTTTCTGCCGGCATCATTTCAGCACGTAGCCGCGATATTAATTCCGGCCCATATGATGATTTCCTGCAAACGGATGCGGCGATCAACCGGGGTAACTCTGGTGGACCTCTTTTCAACATGGACGGTGAAGTCGTTGGTGTGAATACGGCGATTTTCTCTCCAACGGGCGGTTCTGTAGGGGTCGGTTTCTCTGTCCCTGCAAATATTGCTAGCAATATTGTTGAGCAACTACGCGAATTTGGTGAGACCCGGCGCGGTTGGCTCGGTGTGCGCATCCGCGAGGTTACGGATGAGCTTGCGGAAGGGTTAGAACTGGAAAAAGCGTCTGGGGCACTTGTGGAAGATGTTACGGAAGGTGGTCCTGCAGAAGATGCCGGCGTTGAAATCGGTGATGTTATTCTGACCTTTGACGGGACAGAAATCACAGAAATGCGTGAACTGCCTCGTGCGGTCGCCGGTACACCAGTTGATGAAACTGTACGGATGGTCGTTTCCCGCAAAGGGAAGACGCAAACATTAAAAGTGACCGTGGGTCGCCTCAAAGAAGCCGGCGGTAAGAGCGAAAAGCCTAAAGTGGCAGAAAAAGAGGACGAACCAGAAGAAGAGAAGCAATCGTTTGTCGCTTTGGGCATGAAATTCGAAGTTCTTGATCGAAAGGCCCGTGAACGCCTTGAGCTTGATAAAGACTTACAAGGTGCTTTGATTACCGATGTTGAATCGACCGGCCCTGCTGCGAAAAAGGGTATTCAGGTCGGCGATGTGGTCGTTGAGGTCGCGCAAGAGGCGGTTGAAACTCCGGAAGCTGCAAAAGAAAAAATTGATGCAGCGAAGAAAGATGGACGCAGCTCAGTTTTGCTGCTTATCAACCGCGGTGGAGATGTCCGGTTTGTTGCCGTTCGCTTTCCTAAAGAAGAATAAGATCTCGATAGCCTACGGCGTAGATTAATAAAAAAGGCTGGGGAAACCCAGCCTTTAACTTTTGAATTACCAACTTGGCACCGCCTTTGCTCTCTTTTTCACTATCGCGGTTTATTTGGCCTCCGCGCATGAAAGAAGAGAAAAGTCATGTCCGATAAACGCAACATCATTGCCCTTAAAAGACGCTCTAACGCCAGCGTTACTGCGGTTTGTCTTATGGGGACATTTCTCGTCGCTTGTACTGCTCCGGGGTCAGGTTCGGGAGTGTCCCGATATGAACCAACTTATCTGCGCGTGACTGAAGAACAGAAGTTTGGGCAAGCGCTGCGTCAGCATTATCTGGAACTTGCAACAAATGCTTTTGATCGCGATGATGTAACGAGATCGGACTTCTACTCGCTTCGTGCACTCATGGCTGCTGAAGGAAAACTGGCACAACCGGCAGAGGCTTCTCAAGGTGGTGAATTATCTGCGTCTGGACAAAGATTATCTGTAGCTTTGTCTAGTGGAGCGCGCATTGGATCGCCTGATTTAGCTGCGCGCGCGCAAGCAGCTTATGACTGCTGGTCAATCGAGTCTGATAGGGACGGTGATCCGCAGATAGCTCAATCATGCCGTTACAATGCGATAAATGCACTTGCTCAGCTTGAAAGCGCGAGTACAGGAGCGCGTCTCGTCGCGTCCGGCGGGCCAACTGAACCTCAGACGTTCAGCTATGTTGTAGAGCCGGGCGATGAATCAAAGGTGATCAACGCACCTGGTGGATACACGATCGAAGTTATCACTGAGCAAATACCCGCCCCTGTTCCGGAACATCAAGCGACTGTGCCAGCCCGGCACACAACCATAGAAACTCCTGTTCTGGTCCAAGCCCCTCAACACGTAACGGAACCAAATATTGTTGCGGCTCCACAATATATTGAGACATCTCCTATCGTAGAATATGTTGAGACACCGCAAGTTTTAGAGAATATTGTGACAACGGCGCAACCGCAAAGAAATCAGAGTTTTGATGCTGGTTTTGCACCGTTGGAGCCGATTGTTGTTGAATCCGTTTCTACAGGACAGGAATTCGTGCTGGCCCCTCTCGATAACTATCGGCCATCGCAAGTGCCCTTTAGAGCTGGACCGGCAATTAATCTGGGGCCTATCAATTCAACACCTGTATTTGACACTGCACCATCCAAATCATTGTCCTCAGTCGAGATTGCGTCTTTACCGTTTACAGGAGACGATGCTGTGAGTGCCTTGATTAAAGCCGCTGTTACCGCACCGGGTGATTTTTCGGTATTTTTCGGCTTTGACAGCGATGAAGTAACTCTCGAAGGAGAAGATGTCCTCATAGATGCTGTGGAGCAAATCAGGTTGAGCGGAACTGAACGTGTCACGTTGATGGGCTTTACGGATTCGGTTGGACATGCGCGTTACAACCAACTTCTTGCGATGCGTCGTGCCCAGTCTGTGCGAAAGTTCCTTCAGAAAAAATTGGGGTCTAGGTCCAATGTCATGTTTGAGATTTTACCTGTAGGTGAGCTTCAAGCGGTTAGAGAAGGCGGCGACGGTGTCAAAGAAGCCCTTAATCGGAAAGTAGCGATTAGATTGATGTAACGCGCTATTCGTTTCTGTGAATACCTTAAGGTCCTTGTCAGTTTTCCGGCAGGGGCCTTCGTGTGTTTATCGCCAAAATATACGTGCAGCTTAATGGGTATCGGCTCCACAATTTGTATCAGTAGGCTTTACAATAAGGGCTGCTCAAGGCGTGATAACGGCTACTGCAGATACTTCTGACCCTTTGACAGTCGCCAAAGCCTTTTTTGATTCTCGTATTCGGTCTTCCACTTGGAGTCGAAACAAATCAAATGTTGAATGCAAAAAGCAACTTTTGTTAAAAAAATATTATATAAAACAATTTTTTAGGTCTCGTTAAATTTTTCTTCGCACATGCGAAATTTTCTGCTTGCTAGTTTGATAATGAGTGCCTAAAACCCGCCCTCCAGACGAGGCGCTGCGGCGGAATTGTTTGGCGGCTGATTTAGCCGGTGCTCTTTGAAATTGATAAAGTAATGAAGGGATATGCGGGCGGCTTTCT
>CALKIZ010000004.1 GCA_937995735.1 uncultured Neomegalonema sp.
GAGTTACTCGACCGCCGAAAGTTCAAGACCAAAGCTGAAGCGCGGGTCGCCTGCTTCGAGTTCATCGAAGGCTGGTACAACCCCTCGCGTCGCCACTCGGCTTTGGGCTACAAGTCGCCAATCAACTACGAAAGGACCGTCACTGAGGGGCTAGAATCTCTAAGCCCATAACCGTCCACCAAACCGGGGGAACTCCAACTCCACTGAATACGCAAAGAATGACGAGACAAAACGTTAGAGCAACTGGGGAGTTGATTATGGACTCATAAATCGCCGCAGATTCTGGTAGACTTTTGAGATAGGTAGAGGCGACTTTGAGATAATCTTCCACTGGTAAACTCCTGCTTAAAGTCGGTGTTTAATTGTTGCGTCGGAACGGCTGTTGCAACTTTGATTTCACTGCTTAAAGTGTTCATTTTATAGTAAAAAGATCCAGTGCTTTTGTGTAATCTAAAATTTTAGATGAGATGGCCTACGCGCGGGTTTAAGCGTGGACCACGTTATTGAATTTTTCCCGATATTGGCCTCTGGTGTCGATGACAACGGCGCTGTGTTGTTGGATCATGGCATAGTCGACATTGCTGTGATGTGTAAGGATGATGGCGGCGTCATAACCGGCGAGGGTTTCGGGGCTAAGATCGACTGAAGCGAGGTCGAATTTGTGCTTTCTCATGCGCGGAAAGCGTGGAACCCACGGATCGGAATAGGCAATATCCGCACCCCATTCACGCAACAGCTCCATAACTTCGACAGCGGGGCTTTCGCGCATGTCGTCTACATCGGGTTTATAGGCAATGCCGACTGCGAGGATTTTTGCGTCTTTCAAGGCTTTGCCGCGTTCATTGAGGGTGCGGATCAGCTTATCGAGCACGAATTGCGGCATGGCGGCGTTGACCTCTCCGGCCAGCTCGATGAATTTAGTATGAACGCCGTATTCGCGCGCTTTCCATGTCAGATAAAATGGGTCCACCGGAATGCAGTGACCGCCGATGCCCGGGCCGGGGTAGTAAGCCGTAAAACCGAAAGGTTTGGTCGCGGCGGCGTCGATGATCTCGAAGATATCAAGGCCCATACGGTCGGCGGTGATTTTCATCTCGTTGACAAGGCCGATATTCACGGCGCGGTGGATGTTCTCCAGCAGCTTGACCATCTCGGAGGCTTGGGTTGAGGACACCGGAACCACTGTGTTGATGATCGCACCATAAAGCGCGCAGCCCGCTTCGAGGCAGGCGGGTGTAGAGCCGCCGACGACTTTGGGAATCGTGTCGGTGGTAAAGTTCGGATTGCCGGGGTCTTCACGCTCGGGAGAATAGACGAGGTAAAGGTCTGTGCCGATTTTAAGTCCGCGTGCCTCGATAACAGGGCGTAGAATTTCTTCGGTGGTTCCGGGCCATGTGGTGCTTTCCAGACTAACGAGTTGGCCTGCGCGCAAATGCGGGGCGATGGAATCCATTGTGCCTGTGACAAAGCTGAGATCAGGTTCGCGGTATTGGTTGAGCGGGGTCGGGACGCAGATGATGGCGGTATCGGCTTCGGCAATGCGGGACATATCCGTGGTGGCTTCAAAACCCGATGCGCGCATGGTGGCGACGGCATCCGAAGAGATATGTTTGATTGTCTCGATGCCTTGATTGAGGCGTTCGACGCGGGCGGTGTCGATGTCAAAGCCAAGGATGCGGAAGCCCATTTGCGAGAAACGCAGAGCCAGCGGAACGCCGACATACCCAAGGCCGATAATACCGATAACGGCCTCTTTTGATTTTATACGGTCGGGGAAGGTCATAGGTCGGCTCCGGCTCAAACTCTTAGAAGACTGAGTGAGTTAAAGACCCCCACCCTAACCCTCTCCTACACGCGGGAGAGGGGACGTGCTTTATTGATGCCGTCTTAACCCAAAACTTTATCAAGATGCGCCAGAAAATATGCGCCCTCGTTCTCTTCGTGAACCAGGTGACCGCTGGCGGGGATGTGGATGGTGTCAGAATTTGTGAGGCGCTTTGCCCAGCGCCCGGAGGTTTTGGGGTCAACCGCTCGGTCTCTCCCGCCTGTCATAAGAAGGCTTTGGGATGTGATGTCAGGAGCACGCGCGATTAAAGGGTCCAGCTCCCACCGGGCCATCATTGCTATGGTGGCGTCAACATGCGTGCTGTCTGCAACAAGAGTGCGGTAGCAATCGATGCCTTGGCGATCAATGCGGCTGCCGGTGGCTTCGATCAGTTTACGCACGGCGCTTTCCGACGACATGGTGAGCGAGACGAGATTTGCGCCGATGGCTCCGAACCCCATGAGCTTGGCCGATAAAGGCATGATCGCCCCTGCAACGCCGGGAAACGGTTCGAGCGCGCCATTGATCGAGACGACGTGGCGGGGGGCTTGCGGCAAGTCGAGCGCGAGTTGATACGCGATGGCTGCGCCTGCCGAATGACCGATAATGATTTCAGGAGTGATGCCGAGGTCGCCGAGCAGGGCGGATATTGCGTTGCTCATTCCCTTGAGGCTGCATGTGTTTTGATCGCTGGCGAAGGTGAAACCTTGACCGGGGAGGTCGAGTGCGAGGACTTGGTGGGTTTCGGCCATCGGCAATAAGACATGCCGCCAGCTATGGGTTGATGCGCCGGTTCCGTGGAGGAGGAGGATGGTGTCTCCCTCTCCGGCCTCTTGGATGTGCCAGCGGATTTTACCCATGCTTTTGAAGTGGCTCAACGAGCGGTGCGGCCAGTTTTTTCCTTCGCGATCCCAGATCATGAGAGGGGCCGCATGGGTTGGCGTTCACCGCGTCCCTCTGCCGGATCGAGAAAAGATGCAGGGCGGATGGCCTTCACGTTAGTGCCTCTGACACCGCGCCTGCCATGCGTCTTGCGTCGGCGCGGGGCATCGGGACGTAGCGTGCGGTGAGGGCATCGGACAGGTCTTTTGCTAAAGGCTGTTGGCGGCGCGCCGTGTCGATGAGGATGATTGGCGCGTTCTGAATGCGCAGCGCTTTGGCGATTTCCAGTGCATCCTCGCCCGCTTTGCCGCGTCCAGCCTCTCCGTCGAGCGCGATATTTGCAACGCCATCGGTCAGAATAACAAGGGTGGGAGCCATGCCTTTGCGCGCGGCTTTGTCAAGGACTTCATATGCGGTTTTGAGGCCCGCAGCGAGAGGTGTTCCGCCTCCGCCGGGCAAGGCCGCGAGGCGGCGTTTTGTTTGCACAATCGAGCGGGTGGGCGGAAGCAACAGCTCTGCGCTTTCCCCGCGAAAGGAAATCAATGCAACGTGATCGCGGCGGGAATAGGCTTCTGCTAGGAGAATTTCAATTGCGCCTTTGGCTTCAGCAAGGCGGGCGAGGGCGGTGGAGCCGGACGCATCAACCGCAAAGATAATGGCGCGGTCGCTGACATCTTGTGTGCGTTTGATATGAATGTCGCCCGGTTCAATCAGAATACGGCGCGGGTCTTTCGGGCGGGCTTTGCGGCGCGGGGCTTGCCATGGGGCGGCGGTGTGCAAAGTTGCCAGCAAGTCGATGCGATTGGCCGAAGATGCGCGTCCTCTGCGGGAAGGGAGGCGGCGGCCTCTGCGGTTACCGCTGCGCTTCGCACCGCTTTTTGATCCGCTGGTTGAGGCCGCATTTTTCATGTCTAAGGTTGCGAGGGACGCGAGCAGGTCTTTCGGCAGGATTGCTTTTGCGGCCTCCAGCATCAGGTCTTCGTCTGTTTTGCTGTGCTGCGTGTTGGTGTCTTTACCGTCATTGTCTTGTTGCTGATCCGGGGGAGTGTCTTCCGGTTGCTCATCTTCTTGTAATGGTGGCGGTGTCAGCATTCGGGGCGCAAGGCATAGGCGAATGGCCCAGTGCAAGGCGATTTCGGCATCGCCGTGTATGGCGTTCAGAGCGCGGGCAACGCGCAGGGTGTGAACCGGCGCACGGAGGCTAGTGATACCCATTTGGGCGGCGAGCAATGTGATGTGCCGGATTGTTTCTTGCGGAATCTCTATCGTTGGTAAACGGGTGCGAGCGGTTTCGATATTCGACAGGTCAATCGGCGGGCAATCGCGAAACGAGAGAGCATCCAAGTCGAGATGAATGGCAAGGCGGTCTTGCAGGGCGGTGGGAAGGCTCTCGTCTTCTGTGCCCTCATCCAGCGCGACCAATGAAAGAGTATGGCTGTCCAATGCTGCCCCTAGACGGCCCGCTAATTCTGCCGGGATGCGTTCGGCCATCGGTGTGACGCAAACACCGCCGCGCGTTATCAGGCCAGTGGTAAAGACAGGTTTGAGCGTTGCCAAAGTCGCAGTGACGTCTAACCCACCATAAAGCTGTTCATCATCCGCAAGCGGGGACAGTTTTTGCGTTGGTAATGCTTCGGTTAGGGCGGCAAGGAAACGATCCCGGACGGGGCCGGAACGGGCGCGCAGCCAGATGCCGCCAAGGGCTTCGGGGTCAATGGCAAAAGCGGTGAGGGCTTGGGCCGCGTGTTCCCATGGGGTCGGGGTGGTCATGGGAGACGATGATTGATTGCTGTCCGTGACCACACTAGACGACGCTTCAAAATACTAGTGTTATCATCGGACTCGTTCCGGTGATACCGAGCGAGCGGCGCCAGTTTTTCTGGCTCTGGATTGCCCGAACAAGTCGGGCAATGACAATTGTCTGTTTCATTCCTCATGTGGCAAAAACATCAGCAATGATCCGTTCGACCCGTGTCGTGGACCCGGCATCATCCAGCGGATCACGGCGCAGGCGGTGGCGCAAGGCGCTGGTGGCGATAGCGAGAATGTCCTCGCGGGTGATCTCGCTGCGGCCCTCGAATGCGGCATGGGCGCGGGCCGTGCGCAGCAATGTCAATTCTCCACGTAATCCGTCTGAGCCGAGGGCGATGCAGAGCTGTGCGCAATCACGCAAAATGTCGTCGGGTGTCGTGACTTTGCTAACGCTCTTTTGGCCCGCAATCATCTTTTTGCGAAGGGCGTCGTCTTGCACTTTCCATTCGGCGATGAAAGTTGCCGGGTCGCGGTCAAACGCATCGCGGCGCTTGACCACCTCGACGCGCTCATCCAGATCGGTCGGCGAAGCAACATCGACGGACAGACCAAAACGGTCGAGGAGTTGAGGGCGCAATTCGCCCTCTTCAGGATTGCCCGACCCGATGAGCACGAACTTGGCATCATGGCGAATCGAGAGGCCCTCACGCTCGACCAGATTTTCACCCGATTGGGCAACATCGAGCAAAAGATCGACAAGGTGGTCTTCGAGAAGGTTGGCTTCATCGATATAAAGATATCCACGATTGGCACGAGCGAGCAGTCCCGGCTCAAAGACTTTTTTGCCTTCGGTCAAGGCGCGTTCGACATCCAATGCGCCGACGACTCGGTCTTCGGTTGCACCGAGTGGCAGGTCGATGACAGGAGTCGGGACTTTTACCACTTTATTCGCGGGTTTTGCCTTGGATTTTCCAGATTTTGTCTGAGATTTTGGCAGTTTTACCATGCAATTTGGGCAGGTTTCAGGAGTTTTACCTGTGCAGTTATATGGACAGTTTTCGACCGCGCTGATGGTTGGCAACAAAGCAGCGAGCGCTCTGACAGCGGTAGATTTTCCCGTGCCCCGGTCGCCAAAAACCAACACGCCGCCGATGCTGGGGTCGATGGCCGTGAGGATCAGGGCGCGTTTCATCTCGTCTTGTCCGACGATGGCCGAGAAGGGAAAGACGTGTTTCATGCAGCATCCACAGCGAGGCGCGCGAGGGGGCGTTTGCCTTCCCACGTTCCGATTTCATCAAGTATTTCAAAGCGTGCGTAGAGTTCTTCGGCAAACCAATCCCCGGCACGAACGTCCTTTATCGCACGGGCATGGGGGCCTTCTTTACGGGCGAAATTGGCCATTGATTTCTCATCGGGCCAGATCGAAAAAGTGATCTGGTGCAGCCACGGAACCTCGCCCATGCCGATTTTAAAGCGGACATTGGGATCGGTGCCGATCATGGCCGAGATATTGGGGACATGCTTCCAAAATTTCATTAAAATCAATGGTTTGATCGTGGCGCGGGTGAGGGCAGCAATGGGGCCGGACTTTGCGTCTCCGACTGTCTCGAAAGGCTGACGCCGACTCCAGTGACCGCGCGATGATGTGGCGCGCAGCAGTAATGTGCAAGACTCGGATGCATGTTTACGGTGGCGCGTAAAAAACGTTTCTTTATCAATGGCTTGCTTTGCTGTAGTTGCGTCGGGCCATGTCGCCAATAAAGTGTAGACGCTCCAGTTCGGCTTGGGGTTAAAACCCTCTCCTGTGCCGGTTCCGCAGAGTTTATAGAACTCTATCCCTTTGATTTTGCGCAATGAAAAGCGCGCAAAGCCCATCTGTATAAACGCCCATAGGCGTTCGCGGTGGGTGGTAAATCGAAAGAGGCTGAGGCTAACCGTTTGAATCGCTTTTTGCTCCTTGAGTGTCCAATAAAATTGACACTCATTGCCCGTTTATGGAAGTCTAAATTCACCGCTCTCATAGCGGCAAATGCTCCGGGAGGGGCGACTTTATGCTGAAAAGAACCGAACCATTCTCCGATGATCCAGAAACTTATGATCTGGATCAAGGGCTTAATGTTAAAAGTGATACCCGTCCACAGGCCATCGTCATTGGCACAGGTCTTGGTGGTTTGGCATCGGCAATGCGGTTGGGAGCGAAGGGATACCGCGTCGAGGTGGTGGACCGACTCGATAGTGTCGGAGGGCGCGGCACTTCTGTCACGGTAAATGGACACCGGTTTGATCTTGGGCCAACAATCGTGACAGTCCCTAATTGTTTCAAAGACTTATGGGATGTCACCGGTCATAAATTTGAAGATGATGTCGATCTGCGACCGCTCGATCCTTTCTACACAATCCGGTTCCCTGATGGCTCTCAATTTTCAGCACGCAAAGATCACGAGGATATGCGGGCCGAAGTTAAACGACTGTCTGAGCATGATCTCGCAGGCTACGATAAAATCGTAAAAGATGCCGAGGCGCGCTACGTCTTTGGTTTCGAAGATTTAGGCCGCCGCCCCATGAACGAGCTGTGGGAGCTGATCAAAGTTCTTCCTACTTTCGCATGGTATCGCGCTGACCGTTCAGTTTATGCTCATGCTGCTAAGCGCTTGAAAGATGAGCGTTTACGGATGGCGCTGAGTTTCCATCCATTGTTTATCGGCGGTGATCCGTTTCACGTGACCTCCATGTACACATTGGTATCGCATCTCGAAAAAGAGTTCGGTGTTCACTACGCGATGGGCGGGGTTGCGGCGATTGCCGAAGCGATGGCAAAACGTATTCGCGCACAAGGTGGGCATATTCGACTGAACGAGGAAGTCGACCAAATTATCATTAAAAACAATAAAGTAAAAGGTGTAGCGTTGAAGTCTGGTGATAGGCTGGACGCGCCGATTGTGGTATCGAATGCGGATGCCGGACACACCTATGATCATTTGCTTAGGCGTGCCAAAAAGCGTCGCTGGACTCCGAAAAAGCTGGCCAGTCGCCGGTGGTCGATGGGCTTGTTTATTTGGTATTTCGGGACAAAGGGCACGCGCGGGAAATGGCGCGATGTCGGTCATCACACAATACTGTCTGGCCCACGTTACAAGGGGTTGGTGCGCGATATTTTCATGAAGGGAAAGCTCTGTGACGACATGAGCCTCTATGTGCATCGCCCAACCGAAACTGATCCAAGTGCCGCGCCTGAAGGCGATGATACGTTCTATGCCCTCTCGCCTGTTCCTCATTTGGGGTTTGAGAATGGCGTTGATTGGAAAGTAGAAGCTGAACCTTACCGCCAGAAAGTGCAGGCATTTCTTGAAGAAAAAATGCTACCCGGTTTGGGCGAGCATGTAACGGCGAGCCACGTTATGACGCCGCTTGATTTTCAAGATCGCTATTTAAGTCCCTATGGTTCTGGCTTTTCTATCGAACCGCGTATTTTGCAAAGTGCTTGGTTTCGGCCTCATAACGTCTCTGAAGAGGTAAAAGGGCTTTACCTTGCCGGAGCGGGAACCCACCCGGGGGCTGGATTGCCCGGTGTGGTTTCTTCCGCTGAGGTGCTTGCGAAACTGGTTCCTGATGCCGAACGGGTGACAGCATGATTGATCCGGTAGATCTGGCGGAATGCCGGCGTGCGATTGAGCATGGTTCGCGCTCTTTTTATGCGGCATCAAAATTATTGCCGCGCAAAGTCGCGGACCCGGCGATGGCGCTTTATGCGTTTTGTCGCTTGGCTGATGATGCCGTTGATTTGAGCGATGAAAAAGCTGCAGCGGTGCTTTCCTTGCGGGATAGGCTTGATCTTGCCTATGCGGGAACGCCGCGCGATGCGGCGGCGGATCGTGCTTTTACCGCGATGATCCATGATTTTGATATGCCGCGAGAATATCCTGAGGCACTGCTTGAAGGGCTGGCATGGGATGCGACGGATCGCCGGTATGCGAGCCTTTCAGAACTGCGCGGATATTCAGCGCGCGTAGCCTCAGCCGTCGGCGCTATGATGTGCGTCCTGATGGGAGTCCGTGATGCGGATGCATTGGCCCGCGCTTGCGATCTGGGCGTAGCGATGCAGCTGACAAATATTGCGCGTGATGTCGGTGAAGATGCGCGTGAAAAGCGGCTTTATCTGCCTTTGGATTGGATGGAAGAACTAGGTGTTGATCCTGATGCCTTTTTAGCCAATCCAGAAGCATCGCCTGAAATCAGAGAAATCACCCGGCGTTTATTGGCGGCGGCGGAGGCGTTGTATCAACGATCTGAGGCTGGGATTTCTAGGCTCCCTCTTTCTTCGCGTACCGGCATTTATGGTGCGCGCTTTATTTATGCAGGGATAGGACGGCGGGCGGCGGAAGCTCATTACGATACTGTGACACAGCGTGCGCGTACTTCTGGACGCGAAAAAGTAGGGCTGCTGGCTTGGTCGATACTGCGAACGGTCGGCAGTGTTGTTCTGCCACAATCGGCGATCTTACATGCACGGCCTTTAGCTGAAGTGGCGTTCTTGGTAGACGCCGGGGCGTCTACGCAGGGCGTTGCATCAAGCGGTTGGGGGGAGGGACGCGGGGGCGCGGTCGTCAGTATTCTTGCCCAGCTTGAGCAGCGTGATCGAACCAGAGGAACGCAGCCATTTAGCTTTTGAACGTCCAGTTCTTGCGCCTCGGAACACGCACAGCCAACATTGGTTTGATCAACGGAGAGGCAAATCGGTTGAGGTCCAGTGCTTCATGAACGCCATCAGTTTCTTCACCGTGAATCGTCGTTCTAAGAACTGATCGTGTATAAAACGGCGCGTCCAGCATTGCTTTGATTTGACGTGGATTGCTGCCATCGTCGCTGCGGGTTTCTCGGCGAACAGCCCAGAGAGAGCGTGATACGCGCTGTTTGGGTGGAGAAGCCATTGGCTGAACGTGGCCGTTCTCCGCAAATTTTAAGGCGACGGCCAATGATGATCCATCACGGCGTTCGGCATCGTAGAAAGCTGCTGATCCTCCGCGCACTGGCATACGCGACCATGTCCAATAAGAAAAATCATCTTCAAGCGCAGCGGTTCCAAAATTCGCGTCGAAATATCCATGACCGGACCATTGCCAGCCCTTTCGGTTTAAATCGACGTCAATTCGCGCTGTGGGTGCGAATGGCCTCCAGACGTGCGAGCCATCGTCTTTCAAAGGAACTTCGATATTGGTGACACCCGTTGGCATAAGCCGAATTTGGCCTTGCAGCTTGCCGGGATGCGGTGTGGTCATTTCATCGACGTCGATCACGAGCGCATCACGATCCCATGTCATGCTGCTTGGGCCAATTTCCATGCGATCTTCTGAGAGGCGCAGGGCCGATGCCCCCCGATCTGTCATCGTCCAGCGACCACCGCGCCCATAGGTGACGACATTTAAGCAGCAATGATTCTCGGGTTGTTTTCTGCCTGACCAGCGATACCAAGGAGAGAAAACCGATCCTATGAACCCGATGATTGAGATGGCCCGTTCACCATCATCCGAGACGCCGTCGACGTACCACCATGCATAGCCGTTTGGCGGGACCGAGATGTCGAAGCAAGGTCTGTCATGATCGCCGCGGCCGCGTGCTGTCCTGAAAGGCTGGCCATCGGAAGACCCGCCCCCGGATGAATCCCCCCTCCCGCAAGATAAAGGCCCTTGATCCTGCTCCGTGCCGTGGGGCGTTGGAATGTCGCCATCATCCCGTGTGGGCTGCGCCCGTAGAGCGAACCGTCTGATCCCGAAAACCGGGCTGCGAAGTCGGCTGGCGTTATCAATGATAGTCGATCCGGTGTTGTGTCGAAATTGAGATTCATCTTTTGCAAAGTTCGAAAAGTCCGCGTGCGACATTGTTCGAATTCCCTAGCAGAATGTTTTTGTGGTCCGTGATGAGGCGCGCCGTTCATAATGATCTCAAAACGTTCTTTATCTGGTGGAACAATGTTATTCCCGCGATCTTGCGCGCAGACATAGAGTGTTGGATCTGAGGGTATTTCGCCTCGTTTAATGGCATCGAATTCGTTGGCTTGTTTGTGGCCAAAAAAGACATTGTGGTGTTTTAAATCTACACCGGATGGCTTTGCTGCAAAGGCCCAGACATAGGCGGATAGCGAACGCGGAGTTATGGCTTTTCGGGTGACTGCGCGGCGCGGCGCCGATCCGAGAAGGCCACGTGATAACGCTGCCGGGTCACCATTGAAGATGACTCTTTCGCCTTCAATACGGTCGCCGTTTTCTAATACGACGCCGCTAACCCGTCCGCTTTCTGTGAGAATTTGCTCGACTGTAGTCCCATAGTGGAAATTAGCGCCGCGCTCAGTCGCGATTTTTTCCAAGGCTTTTGCGAGATTGAGCATACCCCCCTTAATCCGCCAAACACCTTGGGACTCAACGTTCCAAATTAAAGACAACAAAGCAGGAGACGTAAACGGAGATCCCCCTACATAGGTGGCGTAGCGACCGAAGAGTTGCCGTAATCTTGGATCAGTAAATGTGTGGTCTAATGATCCGGCAAGCGTCTTAAAGGGAGCCATTGCAGGCAGCAACCGCCGTGCGTCGGACATCACCGTTCGTCCGAGAACATATAGGCTTGGTTGCTCACTGAGTATGACGGGTTCATTAAACGCTTCGAACAGTCGTTGCGTTGATTTTGAGAATACAACGAACTCTTCACGCGCTTTACGACCTGCGAAATCTCCTACAGCATTGGCGCTTTCGGCTGGATCGGCATGAAGATCGAGAGTTGATCCGTCTTGCCACCAGTGCCGGGCAAGTATCGTCTCAGGTATTAGCGTGACGTGCTCTGATAATGTAACGCCCGCCCGTCTAAATAACGATTCGAAGACTGAGCGCATTGTCAAAACGGTTGGGCCAGCATCGACTGGACCAGCATCGCTCGGGAATTGGCGTAATTTTCCGCCGGGCGCATAAGCTTGTTCAAGAACTGTTACATCAATTCCTGCAGCGGCGAGATCCACAGCAGCGGATAAACCGCCAATTCCAGCTCCGATAATGATGACTTTCTTCGCACTTGACCGCGCCATGCGTTGATTGCTCCTGCTTCAGTAGGAATGACTATTGACTTCCCTTCGATAAGTGTCCAGTTTTTCTGACATACAATTATGTCATATATTGCTGACATATCGACGCAAGGGGACAATCATGGCGACGCATGAGAGAATCGAAACTGCGTTGGCTGTTGCATTGAAGCGTGCAACTAAGAAGCCGTCTCCCCCCAAATTGTCCCAAGCCCTACGTCATGCTGTTCTGGATGGAGGCGCGCGGGTCCGTCCTCAACTTTGTCTCGCCGTGGCGCACGCATGTGGGGACCGTGATGAGTCTGAATTAGTGTCTGCGACGGCGGCGGCGATTGAACTTATTCACTGTGCCAGCCTTGTTCATGATGATTTGCCTTGCTTTGATAATGCTGATTTGCGGCGTGGGAAGTCTTCTGTACATGCCGCATATGGCGAGCCGCTTGCGGTCCTAGCGGGCGATGCGTTGATTGTTGCGGCATTTGAAACACTCGCGATGTGCTCTGCTGGTAATCCGATACGGGCAAATAGCCTGCTTGTGGATCTGGCGTTTGCGACGGGCGCACCCAACGGGATTTGTGCCGGGCAGGGATGGGAGAGCGAGTCCGAGATTGATCTATCCGCTTATCATAGGGCGAAGACGGGTGCTCTCTTTGTTGCTGCGACACGGATGGGCGCGCGCGCGATGGGAGAAAATCCTGAACCTTGGGAGACACTGGGCGCAAAGATTGGTGAAGCGTTTCAGGTTGCCGATGATCTGCGCGACGCTTTGTTAGACACTGAAGAACTCGGTAAACCTGCGGGGCAAGACGCCGTACATGATCGTCCAAACGCAGTCGCGCATCTAGGCGTTCAAGGGGCGGTTAAAAAATTAGACACGATACTTGAGGGCGCGGTCGAGTCGATTCCGCCGTGTGAGGGCGAGGCAACATTGCAAGCCATTGTTCGGCATCAGGCTGAGCGCCTCGTTCCAGTCGGTGTTGCGCGTTACGTAGCGTGACGGATACGCCTCATTTTGCTGGGACGTCGGTTTTGTCGCGAACAATAGAGCGACTATCACAAGCGTATGTAACGTGGCGAAATTCAAAGATTTCTAACCCGAAATTTCAGGAGTGGGCCAGTCGGTTTCCTCTAACACGGAGGGTTTCTAGGCGCTCGGCAGAAGAGGTTTATGACCTTGTATCAGGGTTTGTTTATTCTCAAACGCTGCTGGCCTGTGTTGAGTTTGATTTATTGAATACCGCTCAACAAGCGGCGCTTAATCCTATCTCTTTGGCGCATGAAAAGGGGCTTAACCCGGACCGTTTGACCATGCTGTGTCAAGCGGCAGCGTCTTTGGAGTTGTTGTCGCGCCAGCGGGATGGGCGTTATGCGTTGGGCCGCCTCGGTGCAGCGGTTATTGGCGTTCCGGGTCTTGAGTTGATGATCCGGCATCATCGTATTTTTTATCGAGATTTAGCGGACCCCGACGCGCTTATTCGGGGCGAAGTCGAAACAGAACTATCGCAATATTGGCCTTATGTCGCGGGCAGGAAAACCCATGATTTAGCGGAAGATGTTGCAAAGACTTATTCGGAGTTGATGGCAACATCGCAGCAATTGGTAGCCATCCAGACATTGCGCGCAGTTTCTTTGAGTGATGTCTCTCATCTGGTTGATATAGGCGGCGGAACGGGTGCGTTTTTGACGGCGGTGGCCGCACAGTATGACGCGCTAAAACTCACTTTGTTTGACCTTCCCGCTGTTGCGGATGAGGCGGCACGTCATCTTAGCTCTTGCGGTCTTTTAGATCGGATTGGCGTTGTTGGTGGGAGTTTTCTGGATGATCCGCTCCCAGCCGGAGCCGATGCTGTCAGTTTGATCCGTGTCCTTTATGATCATGATGATGCAACCGTCAGATCGTTGTTGAAGGCTGTTTATGATGCCTTACCGCAAGGGGGAACGCTGCTGATTTCCGAACCGATGTCGGGCGGTGCAAAGCCTACAAAAGCCGGCGACGCCTATTTCAGCTTTTATACGATGGCCATGACGACAGGGCGGCCTCGATCTGCACAGAGGCATTCAGAATTGCTTTTTGAAGCAGGGTTCTCCGACATTGTTACGCACCCTACTGATACTGCTTTTGTAACGAATGTTCTGACAGCACGGAAAGTTTTTTGAACTTCATGATAGAAAATGTGTATCGAAAAATTGACAACAATAATTGTCTAGTTAAACATACATATTAGATTGATGTTTCCGACTCATAAGAAGCACGATCTTGTTAGGGGAGGACGTTATGCGCGCGGATGCAGTCGTACTTGAAGGTCCGAGACGCTTAGGTGTTCGTTCCGTCGAGATTGCTGACCCGACATCAAACGATGTTATTGTCGATATTGCGCATTCTGGAATTTCTGCTGGTACAGAAAAACTGTTCTGGTCTGGTGATATGCCTCCGTTCCCCGGTATGGGGTATCCGTTGATCCCAGGATATGAAGCTTCAGGAGAAGTCGTTGAAGCGCCGCAAGGCAGCGCCATCAAGGTTGGCGATACAGTTTTTGTTCCCGGTGCGACCTGTACCAAAGAAATAAAAAGTTTGTTTGGCGGCGCGTCTTCTCGAATTGTGACAGCGATGGACCGCGTTATTCCGCTTGACGCCGCGCTTGGCCCGCAAGCCGCATTGGTGGCATTGGCGGCAACAGCTCGTCATGCTGTGGCGGGTATCAATACGACATTGCCTGACTTGATTGTTGGACATGGTGTTTTGGGCCGATTGCTTGCGCGGCTGACACTTGCCGCAGGCGGTGCTGCGCCAACAGTGTGGGAAACGTCGACTGATCGTCGGGGTGGTGGCATCGGTTATGAAGTTGTGAACCCCGAAGACGATGAGTGCCGCAATTACCGTTGTATCTATGATTGCAGTGGTGATCCCAACTTGCTCAACGTTTTAATTGGGCGTCTACAAAAGGGCGGCGAGATCGTTCTGGCGGGCTTTTATTCCGAACCTCTTAGTTTCGCATTTCCACCCGCATTCATGAAAGAAGCGCGGTTTCGCATTGCCGCTGAGTGGAACAAGGCGGACATGATCGCAACCCGCGAGCTGATTGATAATGGCGCGTTGTCGCTTGATGGTTTGATTACACATACTGCCAATGCGGGCGCGGCATCAGACGCATATCAGACCGCATTTACTGATCCTAACTGCCTTAAAATGATCCTCGATTGGAGGGCTTCTGTATGAGCCTCGATGTTCCAAATCTTCGCTCCGACACTTTGGAGGATCATCACGAGCGTTTGCGTGATGAAGCGGCGGCTGAACCGACGATGGAAGTCCCCATCGCCGAGCCAACTAAAAAGACGCAGATCATTGCGATCTATGGCAAAGGCGGAATTGGGAAGTCATTTACGCTTGCGAACCTCAGCCACATGATGGCGGAGCAAGGCAAGCGTGTCTTGCTTATCGGTTGTGATCCAAAGTCTGATACGACGTCGCTGTTATTTGGCGGCAAAGCATGTCCGACAATTATCGAAACCTCGACGAAGAAAAAATTGGCTGGTGAAGAGGTTAAGATCGGTGATGTTTGTTTCAAACGAAACGGCGTCTTTGCGATGGAACTCGGTGGTCCAGAAGTGGGTCGCGGTTGTGGCGGGCGCGGGATCATCCACGGATTTGAGTTGCTTGAAAAATTAGGCTTTCACGATTGGGACTTTGATTACGTCCTGCTCGATTTCCTAGGCGATGTCGTTTGCGGTGGTTTCGGATTGCCCATTGCGCGGGACATGGCGCAAAAGGTGATCGTTGTCGGTTCTAACGATTTACAATCACTCTATGTCGCGAACAATGTTTGTTCGGCAGTGGATTACTTCCGCAAAATGGGTGGCAATGTCGGTGTTGCTGGTATCGTGATCAACAAAGATGATGGTACGGGAGAGGCGGCGGCGTTTGCTAAGGCTGTCGATATTCCGATCCTAGCTTCGATCCCACAAGATGACGATTTACGCAAAAAATCAGCGAATTATCAGATTGTTGGCACGGATGAGACTCAGTGGGGCAGCTTGTTTGCAGAGCTTGCCGAGAATGTCGGAGACGCACCGCCACTGCGTCCGACGCCACTAACCCAAGACGGATTGCTCGGGCTATTTTCGGCCTCGCAGACCGGCGCGGATTTCGTGCTGGAACCGGCAACCGATGTTGATATGCGCGGGAAAAACTCTGTCGTGAAAGAATCGCTGGAGGTTGTTTACGACAATGTTTGATCTTGAAGAAATGGCCCGCGTTGATGAGGCTCTCGGTCGCATGAATGATGAGCCAGTCGATGTAGCATCGGACGAGGGCGCGGACGAATGACCGGTGATGTCTTCATTGACTCGCCTAACGTGAGTGACGCTCCAACACCTTCTGAAGATGGAATGGGGTGTCATTCTGCTGGAAAAATGGAGGCGGCAGCCCGCTCAGCGGGTAAGTCTCAAATCCTTGACCAATACGCCGCAGATTATCCGCAAGGTCCGCATGATAAACCACAGAGTATGTGCCCTGCATTTGGGTCATTGCGCGTCGGTTTGCGAATGCGCCGTGTAGCGACGGTCCTGTCCGGCTCGGCCTGTTGTGTTTACGGCCTAACCTTCGTTTCGCATTTTTACGGGGCGCGGCGTTCAGTTGGTTATGTCCCGTTTAACTCTGAAACTCTGGTTACGGGCAAGCTGTTTGAAGATATTCGCGAGTCGGTTCATGCGATGGCGGATCCGGAAAAGTACGACGCGATTGTAGTAACGAACTTATGTGTGCCAACGGCTTCGGGTGTGCCACTCCGTTTGCTGCCCAATGAGATCAACGGTGTCCGTATTGTCGGTATCGACGTTCCCGGTTTTGGTATTCCCACTCATGCGGAAGCTAAGGATGTTCTTGCGGGTGCGATGCTGAAATATGCGCGGGAAGAGGCTGAAGCTGGCCCCGTTGCAACGCCAGAGTCGGGGAAGTCTGATCGTCCGACTGTCGCGCTGTTGGGCGAGATGTTTCCGGTTGATCCAATTTCGATTGGGGCGATGTTAGACCCGATGGGATTGGCGGCAGGGCCTACGGTTCCCTGCCGCGAATGGCGCGAGCTTTATGCTGCGCTTGATTGCGGCGGCGTTGCTGCAATTCATCCGTTTTATACTGCGGCTGTTCGTGAGTTTGAAGCTGCTGGCCGATCTATCGTCGGGTCAGCGCCAGTTGGTCATGACGGAACCGCTGCTTGGCTTGCGGGTATCGGAGATGCCTTTAATGTAGGCGCGGATAAGATTGCTGAGGCGCAAAATAAATTTTTACCAGCAATCAAAGGCGCTTTGGCCGCGACCCCAATTAACGGCACGATCACACTGTCGGGCTATGAAGGGTCGGAATTGCTTGTCGCCCGTTTGCTGATCGAAAGCGGTGCGAATGTGCCTTATGTGGGTACAGCCTGCGCCAAGAGTGCTTGGTCAGAAGCGGACCGCGATTGGCTCGAAGCCAAAGGCGTCAAGGTGAAATTCCGCGCCAGCCTTGAAGATGATTGTTCGGCGATGGAGGCGATCAACCCTGATCTCGCTATCGGTACAACACCCGTCGTTCAAAAGGCAAAAGAACGCGGCACGCCGGGCTTGTACTTTACGAATTTGATTTCAGCGCGGCCTTTGATGGGACCGGCTGGTGCAGGATCACTTGCGCAGGTCGTTAATGCTGCCATCGGCAACAAAGGCCGGATGGATACAATGCGCGAATTCTTTGAAGGCGTCGGAAACGGCGATACCGCCGGGGTTTGGGAAGGCTCGCCCAATGTAGATGACGGCTTCCGCGCGCACCGCAAAAAGAAACACGAAAAGGCCGCTCGCGCCGCCAAAGCGGCGGAGATGATCTGATGCTTGTGCAAGATCACGACAGAGCGGGCGGATATTGGGGCGCGGTCTATGCGTTCTGCGCGACCAAGGGCTTGCAAGTCGTTATCGACGGCCCGGTTGGATGCGAGAACCTGCCTGTCACGTCGGTCTTGCATTACACTGACGGCCTTCCACCGCATGAATTGCCCATTGTCGTGACGGGTCTCGGCGAAGAAGAACTTGGTCGTGATGGCACTGAAGGCGCGATGAAGCGGGCTTGGAATACGCTTGATCCCGCTTTGCCAGCGGTGGTTGTTACCGGGTCAATCTCTGAGATGATCGGCGGCGGCGTAACGCCTGAGGGGACCAATATTCAGCGGTTCTTGCCACGCACCATTGATGAAGATCAATGGGAAGCGGCGGATCGCGCGATGACTTGGATCTTCACGGAGTTTGGTTGCACTAAAGGGCGTCCTCGCAAGACCACACCTTTGGCCGAAGGGCAAAAACCGCGCGTCAATATCCTCGGCCCAATGTATGGCACTTTTAACATGCCGTCGGATGTCGCGGAAGTTCGACGCTTGATCGAGGGCATAGGCGCTGAGATCAACATGGTCATGCCGCTAGGATCGCATCTTGGCGAGATGCCTAAATTGGTAAACTCCGAAGCGAATGTGGTTATGTATCGCGAGTTTGGTCGCGGCCTTGCCGAAGTGCTTGGCAAGCCGTATTTGCAAGCGCCGGTTGGCATCGACTCGACAACAAAATTTTTGCGCAAACTCGGCGAGATGCTTGACCTCGACCCGGAGCCTTTTATCGAACAGGAAAAGCATTCAACGCTGAAACCTGTTTGGGATTTGTGGCGTTCGGTTACACAGGATTTCTTTGCAACGGCGAGTTTTGCAATCGTTGCAAACGAGACTTATACGCGCGGTATTCAGAACTATCTCGAACACGAGCTTGGATTGCCATGCGCTTTCGCTGTTTCGCGTATCGCTGGTAAGAAAACCGATAACGATGCTGTCCGGGAGATGATGCATGAAAAGCGCCCCCTTGTCGTTTTGGGGTCAATTAATGAGAAAATGTATCTTGCAGAAATGAGCGGCGGTCACGGACCAAAGCCTGCGTTCATTCCGGCAAGTTTTCCCGGTGCCGCCATTCGACGTGCGACCGGAACACCGATGATGGGGTACGCGGGGGCGACTTATCTGTTGCAGGAAGTCTGTAACAGCCTGTTCGATGCACTGTTTCATATTCTGCCTCTTGGAACTGAGATGGATGCAGCGGCGGCGACGCCAACCCGTTTGCGCCGCGACTTTCCATGGGACCCTGATGCTCAGGCATTGCTTGATAAAATTGTCGAGGATCACCCGATCCTTACCCGAATTTCTGCTGCGAAAACGCTTCGTGATCGCGCCGAAAAATCTGCTCTTGATGCTGGAGCCGACCGTGTCGTGCGCGAAAACGTCGCCGCGCTGCAAGCCGGCTCTAAAGTTTAATATCGTCCGTTGAAAATGGAGATTAACATGGCTGTACAAAACCCAGACGCACCGATGCGTTCACGTGCCAAGCGTCAGCCACGTGCTGAATACTGGATTTATTTCACGCTGTTGTTTGCTTTGCTTTTGCCGACGACATTGCTCAAGCGCGTTTTCGCCATTGCAACCGGCGAGCCATCGCAAGAAAGCGTTTTGCGTGAAGCAGTGAGTGAAGCACACACAGCGGCTTCGATGATTTTCTCCGCCTGACTAGCGGCGCGGAGTTTTAGAGATCACTTCGCTTGCTTGCATGTGAAGTGCTGCTGATGGGCGAGCGCCGATCAGTGACTTGGCTACGGGTAACCGTGGTTTTGATTGCTCAACTGGAGGTACCCAAATGAGTGACAACGACGGCCTGTCTTTTACAGGCCTTTCCGAAGAACAGGCGCAGGAACTGCACTCTGTCTATATGAGCGGGCTTATTCTTTTCACCGCAGTTGCGGCGGTCGCTCACTTGGCAGTGCTGATCTGGCGTCCTTGGTTCTACCTTTAGAGGAGGGATGAAATGAGCAAGTTCTACAAAGTCTGGCTGATTTTCGATCCGCGCCGCGTGTTTGTTGCACAAGGCGTCTTCCTCTTCCTGCTGGCGGCGATGATTCACCTCGTCCTGCTCAGCACGGAACGCTACAACTGGTTTGAGGTCGCGCAGGCCGAAGAAATTGCACGCGCTGCAGAGTAATCTGTCGCGGGCAATTTTTCATTCCGGTTATCAAGAATGCTGCGGGCGTCCTTGCGATGGCCGCAGCAAATACCCCGCTGAATGCTCGTCGGCGCGGAAGGACGCATTCATTTTCTAAGACCGAGAGCGGAGACCCATCATGGCATTGCTCAGTTTTGAACGAAAATATCGTGTGAAAGGTGGGACGCTGATCGGCGGCGATCTTTTTGATTTTTGGGTTGGGCCTTTTTTTGTGGGCTTCTTCGGAGTGACGACCCTGTTCTTTACGGCACTGGGAACAGCTCTGATTTTTTACGGAGCTGCCCTTCAAGGCACGTTCAATCCGTGGCTCATCAATATTCAACCACCTGACCTAAGTTATGGCCTTGGCATGGCTCCGCTCGCCGAAGGGGGTCTTTGGCAAATCATCACAATTTGCGCGATTGGCGCTTTTGTGAGTTGGGCGTTGCGGGAGGTGGAAATCTGCCGAAAGCTCGGCATCGGTTATCACGTTCCTTTTGCATTCAGCTTTGCGATTTTCGCTTATGTCACATTGGTCGTGATCCGGCCTGTCTTGCTCGGTGCTTGGGGTCATGGTTTCCCGTATGGAATTTTCAGTCACCTCGATTGGGTGTCTAATGTCGGATATTCTTACCTGCACTTCCATTACAATCCTGCTCATATGTTGGCAGTGACGTTCTTCTTTACGACCACGCTCGCGTTGGCCCTTCATGGCGGATTAATCCTGTCGGCGGCCAATCCTGAAAAGGGTCAAGAGGTCAAAACACCTGATCATGAAGATACTTTCTTCCGCGATTTCATCGGATATTCGGTCGGGACGCTAGGTATTCACCGCGTTGGTCTGTTGTTGGCTTTGAACGCGGTTTTCTGGTCGGCGGTTTGTATCGTTATCTCTGGTCCGGTTTGGACGAGTGGCTGGCCTGAATGGTGGAACTGGTGGCTTGAACTACCGATCTGGCCAAGCGCAGGAGTTCAGTGATGATTGAATATCAGAACATCTTTAATCAGGTGCAGGTTCAAGGCCCCGCAGAATTAGGGATCACGAACGGCAAAGGGATTGAGAAAGAAAGAGGTGGGACGCCGTTTTTCTCAAAGATTATGGGTTGGATCGGGAATGCGCAAATTGGTCCTATTCATCTCGGATTCTTTGGCCTGATCTCAGTCATTACCGGCACATTGGCGCTTAATATTATTGGCTTGAATATGCTGGCGCAGGTTGGTTGGTCCTTCCCTGAATTTTTGCGGCAGGGATTTTGGCTTGCGCTGGAACCACCAGGACCGGAATGGGGCTTGCGAATGCCGCCTCTCGACCAAGGTGGCTGGTACATCATCTGTAGTTTTTTCCTTTTGATTTCAGTTCTCAGCTGGTGGGTACGCAGCTATGTGCGCGCGTCTGAATTGAAAATGGGCAAGCATGTGGCTTGGGCTTTTGCCGCTGCAATCTGGCTGTTCCTTGTCTTAGGATTGTTCCGTCCGGTTCTCATGGGATCATGGTCGGAAGCGGTTCCTTATGGGATCTTCCCGCACTTGGATTGGACGACTGCGTTTTCCATTCGCTACGGCAATCTTTATTATAACCCATTCCACGCACTTTCTATCGTCTTCCTTTACGGTTCCGTCCTGCTGTTTGCGATGCATGGCGCGACGATCCTCGCTGTGTCCCGTCTTGGCGGTGATCGCGAGTTAGAGCAAATCTTTGACCGTGGAACGGCATCAGAGCGCGCAGCTTTGTTCTGGCGCTGGACGATGGGCTTTAACGCGACGATGGAAGGCATTCACCGTTGGGCATGGTGGTTTGCTGTCCTGACGCCGATCACTGGCGGTATTGGAATTCTGATCACCGGAACGCTTGTCGATAATTGGTATCTCTGGGCTATCGAGCATAGTTTCGCGCCAGCGTATGAAGGCGGTTACGGCTACGAAGCCTATACACCTTGAGGAGCCGAAAATGTTTGATTTAGACTGGTTCCCTAAGTGGAACAGAGAAAACCCAAAAGATGTTTTCGGACCTGCGATTATCATCGGCGCGGTGGGAGGCGCGGTTCTGGTCGCTGCGTTGATCATCACTTGGGGCAACCCTGCCGAGACATCGACGATGCAGACAGGTCCGCGCGGTTCCGGGATGGGTGTTGTCGAGTTGGTGGCTAACCGAGAAGCGGTTGATCCGACGGTAGAGGCTTATACCTCCGATGCGCCATATGCCCCGGAGGAGGGCGATGCTCTCGCGAAGGATGTGTACGAGAATGTTCAGGTCCTTGGTGATGTCACTGAGGATAACTTTGATCGCATGATGGCGTCGATAACGGCATGGGTTTCTCCCAAAGAGGGATGCGCCTATTGCCACGGTGATGATGAGACATATGCGAAGGATGATCTTTACACAAAGGTTGTCGCGCGTCGGATGATTCAGATGACGCAGCTGATCAATGAGGAGTATGACGGGCATGTCGCTCCGGCAGGCGTAAACTGCTATACATGCCACCGGGGTGAAGCGGTCCCGAGCGACATTTGGTTTAAACGCTCGCCCGTATTGCAAAATGTGAGTGGCTGGTCCGCGAACCAAAACTTTGCAACATTGCAGAGCAGTTCAACTTCATTGCCCTCAGATGCGCTTGAGCAATACCTTTTGGGAGATGAAACGGTCTCAGTCCATGACCTGAAGCCGCGTGTTTCCAATGAAGGAACGGCGGCGATCCAAAATACCGAGCGCACGTATTCATTGATGAATTACTATGCGAACTCGCTAGGCGTGAATTGTACGTTTTGTCACAACACCCGCGCATTTTATGATGGTGAGCAAGTCACCCCGCAATGGGCCGTTGCAAATGAAGCCCGCGCGATGGTGCAAGACGTTAATAATGACTATCTTGTACCCCTGAAAGACGCTTACCCTGAAAATCGGCTTGGACCCAGACATGATGATGCGCCAAAAGCCGGATGCAAAACCTGTCACAAAGGGGTATACAAACCTTTAGGGGGTATGGATATGATCTCAGACTGGCCGGAATTGGCCACTACTGAAACGCCAGTCTACGAGTAACAGCGCAATGACAAAGCTCAGGGTGCTGGAAAGGGTAACGATGACGACCGAAACCGAAAAGCGCCCTGAGACACCAACTCTCGACCGTGTTGCGTTTCCGAGTGATTTGCGTGACATGACGGACCGAGAATTGGCAACGCTTGCGAATGAATTGCGGGCGGAGACGATTTCGGCGGTTTCGGACACAGGTGGCCATCTTGGGTCCAGCCTCGGTGTGGTCGAAATGACCGTGGCCATTCATGCCGTTTTCAATACGCCGCATGATAAACTCATCTTTGATGTTGGGCATCAATGCTACCCTCATAAAATACTGACGGGGCGACGTGATCGGATTCGCACGCTGCGCCAAAAAGATGGCCTTTCCGGTTTTACCAAACGGAGTGAGAGCGAATACGATCCGTTCGGTGCGGCGCATTCCTCGACATCCATTTCTGCTGCGCTCGGATTTTCCGCTGCGCGGGATATGGGTGCATCGACCGGCGACGGGATCGCCGTGATTGGCGATGGCTCTATTAGCGCGGGAATGGCGTATGAGGCGCTGAATAACGCCGGCAGCTTGGGCAAAAGGCTGTTCGTTATCCTCAATGATAATGAAATGTCGATAGCGCCGCCCGTCGGGGCGATGTCAAATTACTTGTCCAGCCTGTATGAAAATACGCCGCTTCATGCGCTGAAAGAAATTGCCGACGGATTTGCGCAGAACTTACCTGAACCATTACGCGAAGGTGCAATGCGCGCGCGGTCACTCGTCACTGGAGAAGGCGAGAAGGACACGACACTCTTCGAGAAGATGGGCTTTAATTACATTGGCCCAATCGACGGCCACGATATGAGTCAGCTGTTGCCTGTGCTGCGCGCGGCGCGGGCTAGGGCTGATGGCCCGACTTTAATCCATTGTGTGACGGTTAAAGGTAAGGGCTACGCGCCTGCTGAGAACTCTGCCGACAAGTATCACGGCGTGTCGAAGTTCAATGTTGCATCTGGGAAGCAATCCAAAGCGATTTCAAATGCGCCAAGTTATACTGCGATCTTTGGCGAGTCTCTTGTCGCCGAAGCAGAGCGCGATAGCCGTATTGTCGGGATAACCGCAGCGATGCCGGATGGAACCGGCATTGATAAATTGGCAAAGCGCTTTCCTGCACGGACCTTTGATGTCGGGATCGCCGAGCAGCACGGGGTTACCTTTGCGGCTGGATTAGCTGGAGCGGGGATGAAGCCGTTCTGTGCAATCTATTCGACCTTTTTACAACGCGGTTATGACCAGGTTGTGCATGACGTTGCTTTGCAGAATTTGCCGGTGCGGTTTGCGATTGATCGGGCCGGTCTGGTCGGTGCGGATGGGGCGACTCATGCCGGGGCGTTTGACATCGCTTATCTTACGAATCTGCCGAACTTTACGGTGATGGCGGCGTCGGATGAAGCTGAACTCATGCATATGGTTGCGACAGCGGTTACCCATGACAGCGGCCCGATTGCTTTCCGGTATCCGCGTGGTGCTGGCGTTGGCGTTGATCTACCTGAACGCGGTGTGCCACTCGAAATCGGCAAAGGCCGTGTTGTCAAAGAGGGCAGCAAAGTTGCGTTGCTTTCCTTTGGTGGCCATCTGCAAGAATGTATCGCGGCAGCAGAAGACCTCGATGCACGCGGCATCTCGACCACGGTTGCAGATGCGCGCTTCGCCAAACCACTCGACACCGAGTTGATCGCATCGCTGGCGGCAGAGCATGAAGTTTTGATCACGGTTGAGCAAGGCTCAACGGGTGGCTTCGGCGCACATGTCTTACATTGGATGAGTGACGAAGGCTTGCTTGATGGCGATGTCCGTGTGCGGTCAATGACCTTACCAGATAAATTTATCGACCAAGCCAGTCCGGCGGATATGTACGCCGAAGCCGGATTAACGAAAGACGATATCGCCGCGAAAGTCTTGAAGACATTGGGCGTATCGACAGCCGAGTTTGGTCAGGCCAGCGCTTAAGACTACTGAGATTTGGAACAGACAGGTTTTACAGACTACGCGACGTAAGACCTGGCTTCCCCGCTCGGGCGGATGGTCCGTAGACTAAAAATCTCTGCTGCGATACCATTGCAATCGACCTTAGAGTTTGGAGATTGCTTGGATGAGATTCCTGAAGTTTGTGCCGATTTTGGTTATATTTTCTGCGCCTCTATCCGCTGAAACTCTGACCATATTGCATACGAATGATTTCCATAGTCGTGTTGAGCCAATCAATCAGTTCAACAGTGGATGCAAGCCGGAAGACAATGAAGCGGGCAAATGCTTTGGTGGCTATGCACGCTTGATCAGCGCAATAAAGGCCGCAAAAGAAGACACAGACAATGTGATCCTCGTGGATGGCGGCGATCAATTTCAGGGATCGCTATTTTACACACGCTATAAAGGGCAAGTTGCCGCTGAGATGATGAATGCCCTTGGCTATGATGCGATGACAGTCGGTAATCATGAATTTGATGATGGGCCGGAAGTCCTTCGTGAATTTATTGAGACAGTTGATTTTCCAGTGTTGATGTCAAACGCTGACCTCTCGAAAGAAAAATTACTTTCAGGTGTGCTGATGCCATCGATAGTGATCGAGCGTGGCGGCGAGAAAATCGGCCTGATCGGTTTGACGCCCGAAGACACGCCTGACCTTTCCAAACCGGGAAAAGCCATCACTTTCACCAATCCGGTGGATGCCGTCGCTGGTGAAGTCAAAAAACTGGAAGGCCAAGGCATCAAGCGGATCATCGTGCTTTCGCATTCAGGCTATCAAATTGATAAGATTGTCGCGTCCGATGTTGATGGCATTGATGTCATTGTTGGTGGTCACTCGAATACATTTCTATCCAATATCAGCGAGAGAGCGGACGGACCTTATCCAACATGGATTCGTAATCCGAGCGGCGGTAAAACAGCAATCGTGCAAGCCTATGCTTACGGAAAATATCTTGGTCGTTTGAATGTTGAGTTCGATGTCGAAGGTGTCGTGACCTCTGCATTGGGTGAGCCAATCCTCGTTGACGGAAAGATCTCAGAAGACAGTGCTTTGAAAGCGCGCATTGCTGAGCTTGCCGCACCGCTGGAGGAAATTCGACAGAAACCGGTCGCGACTACAAAGGCTCCGATTGATGGAGATCGTAATCGTTGCCGTTCGCAGGAATGCGAGATGGGGAACCTCGTTGCTGATGCTTTGCTTGATCGTTTTAAAGATGAGGGCGTTTCGGTCGCGATCTATAACGGAGGCGGGTTGCGGGCGTCGATTGATGCGGGCGAGATTACGATGGGCGAAGTCTTGACGGTGCTACCTTTCCAGAATGTTGTTTCGACATTTGATATGTTGGGTTCTGACTTGATCTCTGCACTTGAGTCCGCTGTTAGCCAGATCGAAAATGGCAAGGGGCGTTTCCCGCAAGTTGCCGGATTGCGGTTTTCGATTGATCTTAGCGTTGAGCCTTTCGCCGGCCGTATCTCTGACGTTGAAGTCTTGAAAGGCAATACGTATGAGCCGGTAAGCTCTTCTGATTATTACGGCATGGTTTCGAGCGACTTTTTAAGGGGCGGAGGTGACGGATATTCTGTGTTCGAAAATAAAGCTGAAAATGCATATGATTTTGGGCCTAGTATCGAAGATGTCGTAGCCGATTATTTGAGTAAAAACAGCCCTTACACGCCGGAGGTGGATGGTCGCATAACGATCAAATAAGTGCCACCGCGTAAGCGTGCTTCAGCTTAAATTTTCGGGACCAAAAGAGTCTGGCAGCAAGTCTGCCAAAGTATATTCCGCAACGATCTTGTTGCCTGAGCAAATATAGATTGGCGTGTTCGGTGTTGCAAACTCACGGATGCGCTGACGGCATCCACCGCAGGGTGTGCAAGGCGCGCCACCTTCCGGTCCAGCGATGATGATAACTGAAATCTCATGTCCTCCGCTTGCGATCATCGAGCCGATGGCTGTGGCTTCGGCGCATTGGCTTTGAGGATAGGCGGCGTTTTCCACGTTGCAACCAATGTGGAGGCCGCCTTGTTCATCTATGATGGCTGCACCGACGGCAAAGCCGGAATAGGGCGCATAGGCATTTTCGCGTGCTTGGGTCGCGCAGCTGATAAGCGTCTCAATATCCATTATCGTTCCTTGCGATATGGCGTGCCAAGTGCGCGCGGAGGGATGGCCTTACCGAAAAATCCTGCGAGCAAAATGACTGTTGCGACGTAAGGCAAGATCAGAACAACTTCGATTGGAATTTCACCGACGATAGGCAGCGGCGTGCCTTGCATCCGGTTTGCTCCTGCTTCCAGAAAACCGAACAATAGACAAGCGGCGAGCACCGACCATGGTTTCCATTTTCCGAATATCATTGCGGCGAGTGCGATATAGCCTTTGCCCGCACTCATCTCCCGCACGAACCCTGCGCCATGGGCGGTGGACAGAAATGCACCGGCGATACCGCAAAGAATACCCGCAATAATAAGCGCGCGATAGCGTAGCCAAGTGACGGATACTCCGGCGCTATCAATGGCGGCTGGCATCTCTCCAACCGCGCGCAGGCGCAACCCAAATCGAGTGCGCCATAACAACCACCAAATCAAGGGCACTGAGATTAGCGCGATATAAACAGGAATCGTATGACCGGAGATCAACTCTTTCCAGAGCGGACCGAGCCAAGGAATATCTGTTAGAGCTTCTGTACTGGGCAGGTCTATCGGCGAAAACCGTTCGTCGCGGTCGAGCGTCGGTGTTTGGCCACCGCGTTGAAAGAGTGCAACGCTGGCAACGACCGTCGCGCCGGAGGCGAGAATATTAATCGCAATGCCGGAAATAATCTGCTCGCCTTTATGGGTGATGCAAGCAAAGCCGTGGATCATCGACAGAAAAACCGATGAGGCGACGGCGGCGCATAATCCCATCCAAGCCGAGCCTGTGAGTGTCGCAACAGCGGCGGCGGTGAAAGCTCCTGCGAGCAGTTTTCCCTCGAGGCCAATGTCAACAATGCCAGCGCGTTCGGATATTAATCCGGCCATAGCGCATAAGATCAATGGTGTCGCGAGACGCAGGGCCGAGTCGAATATGAGCAGGAAATCCAGATACGTCATGCGATCTCCTTTCTGGCAAAGCGACGTTCCATCCACGGCACGAACATCAACGATAACGCACCCGAAAACAGAATGATCAGACCTTGGATGAGTAAAACCATCTCGCGCGTAATGGTCTGGAACTCGAAATCCAACTCGGAACCGCCTTGCAACAAAGCCCCGAACAGCAATGCCGCCAAGATGATCCCCACAGGATGACTTCGCCCCATCAAGGCAACTGCGATGCCGGTAAATCCGAACCCTGCTGGAAAGCCCAAAGTGACTTTCCCCTGATCACCCATCACCGTGTTGATTGCCATCATCCCCGCCAATGCGCCGGAGATACACATCGCGGTGACGATCATTCGCGGGACCGGAACGCCAGCATAATGCGCTGCCGGTTCACTCGCGCCCATGGTTCGCAATGCATATCCCCAACGGGTACGCCAGATCAAAAGCCATACGCCGAAACAGGCCAGCGCTGCGAAGACTATCGACAGATTGAGCGGTGAGCGCCCAAGCTCAATTCCAAACTCGCCGAGCAAATTGTGTAGCTGTGGCATCCTTGCGTTGTCTTCAAACAGCAGGCTTTCGGGGTTGGATTGGCCGGGGCGCATTAATGACCCGGACAGCAAACCGACCATGATGCCCGCGCCGATGAAGTTGAACATGATTGTGGTTATCACGATATGGCTACCCCGATAGGCTTGTAGCCAACCGGGGATCAATGCCCAGAGCGCGCCGAACGCCGCCGCCCCGATGATGCAAAGCGGGATCATCAAAATCATCGGGAGCCAGTCTTGCAACATGAGCGCAACCAACAAAGCGCCAAGCCCGCCCAGATAGGCTTGCCCTTCCGCACCGATGTTGAACAGGCTTGCATGAAAAGCGACGGAAACGGCAAGGCCGGTAAAGATCAAGCTGGTCGTGTAATAAAGCGTATAGCCGAGCGCGCCTTCATAAACGAATGCCCCGTTGATCATCACGGTTAGCGCATCGATTGGGTTTTCCCCAATCAGCATAACGACAACCGCAGCAACAGCAAAAGCCAGCGTGAGATTCATTAACGGGATCAGCAGGTATTCGATCCAAGCAGGGAGGCGGGTCATGCAGTATCTCCCATGCCGGAGATACCAGCATCCCCCGTGCCGGAGACGCCCGCCATCATAAGACCGATCTGGCGATAATCCGCGTTGTCCCGCGTTGTTTCACCAACGATCTCTCCGGCATTCATCACCGCAATTCGGTCTGATAATGCCATGATTTCATCAAGCTCCACCGAGACGAGTAAGATCGCACATCCGGCGGCTTTGCGGGCCATAATCTCGGCGTGGATGAACGAGATGCCCCCAATATCCACACCGCGTGTGGGTTGCCCAATCAACATGATCGAAGGTTCAGGTTCTATCTCTCGGGCCATCACCAGCTTTTGCTGATTACCGCCCGAAAACCCCGCCGCCGCGAGCTTTGGATTAGTTGGGCGAATGTCGAACCGTTCCATCAGCGTTTCGCAATGGCCTTGAAGAGCGCGCGGACTAAGGAAGCGGCCTTCGCCCGTATTAGGGCCGGTGTGATATCCAAGAACCGCATTTTCGCGCGCCTCAAACGGAAGAACAAGCCCGCGCTTGTGGCGATCTTCGGGAACATGCGCGACACCAAGTCCGCGCAGTTCAGCCGGATCGGTTGGCGTATTGTTGTTGATGATCCGGTTGCCGATAATAATTTGACCCTCTTGAACCGGTGCAATCCCGGACAGCACATCGAGCAATTCAGATTGCCCATTCCCGCTGACCCCGGCGAGGCCAAGAATTTCTCCGGCCCGCAATATCAGGCTGACATTCCTCAGCCGTGCAACACCTCGCGCGCCGTGCCATGTCAGGTTTCGCGCTTCCAGTGCAATGGGGCCGGTGTCTACATGAATGCGCGGTGTCGTGAGTTCAACCCGGCGACCAACCATGAGTTCCGCTAGTTCCTCGCGAGTTGTCTCAGACGTCTGTTTGTGCGCGACCATCTTGCCGCGCCGCATCACCGAGACGCCATCGGTGACTTCCATGATCTCGCGCAGTTTATGCGTGATCAACAAAACCGTAACGCCTTGGGCGCGCAAGCCCCTAAGGATGTCAAAAAAGCGATCCGTCTCGTCGGGCGTCAGAACGCCGGTCGGTTCATCGAGGATAAGAATCCGTGCGCCGCGCCTAAGTGCCTTGAGAATCTCAACACGCTGTTGAATGCCAACGGGCAGCGTTTCAACAACAGCGTCGGGATCAACATCAAGCCCGTATTCGTCTGAAAGCCGCTGAAGTTCTTTGCGCGTTGCGGCTTTGCCTTTGCGGAGGAAAAAACCGTCTTCGGACCCGAGCATCACATTCTCAAGCACTGTGAAATTGGGAACCAACATAAAGTGCTGATGAACCATGCCGATGCCGCGTTCGATAGCGTCGGCACTGTTGGTGATGGTTGCCGGTTCGCCATTGATCTCGATGCTGCCGCTATCCGCAGTATAAAATCCATAAAGGATCGAGACGACGGTGGATTTACCTGCGCCATTCTCGCCGATGATCCCGTGGATCGTGCCAGTGGGAACGGTCAGATCAACCGAGTCATTTGCCACGACCGCGCCAAACGTCTTGGTGATGTTTTGTAAGTAAACCGCAGGAGGCATGTTGGATACGGCCTCGGATTGTTTTCGAGGCCGCGTCTCATTGATCATTTCAGCATGGCTTCCAATTCGTCGAGGCGTGCGCCCAATGCCTTGATTTCTGACGTAATGTCATCTGCTGACAGGCTCGCGGATAATGTGCGCTTTTGAAACTCGGCGGGGCATTCTCCGTCTCTGTCATAGTTATGCACGACTATATCACCGGCGACAATCGCCGCGCGAGCGGCTTTGACTTCAGCAATCATTTCGGCGCTGACGAGATCTTTGTTGTTGTCATCGAGTGCCCAGTCAACGCCGTCTTCTGCAAGGCCGAGCACATTGACGCCGGATTCAAACTTGCCCTCCATTGCTGATTTCAATGTGTCATAAGCCGCAACATCAACACGCTTGAGCATCGACGTCAGCACGCTACCCGGCGCAATGCCGTTCTGGTTTGAGTCGACGCCAATCGCAAGCTTTCCTTTATCGGCAACCGCGCGGATCACGCCAAGGCCCGTGCCTCCTGCCGCATGATAAATCACATCTGCACCGCGATCCATTTGGCTTTGGGCAAGTTCTGCGCCTTTGGTCGGATCATTCCAAGCCGCTGGTGTCGTGCCGGTCATCACTTCGATGACGGTCGCATCCGGGTTGGTTTCTTTGACGCCTTGAACATAACCGCAGGCGAATTTACGGATCAGAGGAATGTCCATGCCGCCGACAAAACCAACCGTATCTGAGTCCGATGCCATCGCAGCGGCGACGCCGACAAGATAGCTGCCTTCATGTTCTTTGAAGGCGTATTGGCGTAGGTTCGGTTGATCGAGCCATGAGACGTCAATGATCGCGAAATCCACATCGGGGTTATCCCCGGCGACTGCATTAATCGCATCGGCCTGAGCAAACCCGACACCGAGAACGATGGTCGCCCCGCGCCGAACCATCCGGCGCATGGCTTGCTCGCGTTGTGCTTCATTCGTGACTTCGAATTCCATGACTTCAGCGCCGGTTTCGTCGATGAATTTCTTCACCCCGTTCCAGACGCCCTCGTTAAAGCTTTTGTCGAACTTTCCGCCCATGTCGAAAATGACAGCCGGCTTGAAATCTGCGGCCATTGCGGTTGTGGCCATGAGTGCGGCGGTAGCGGCACCTACAATGGTTTTGAGCATGTGGTTCTCCCCGTTTTGTGCTGTGTGCATCGATGATAAATCGAATGTCTGATTACCCGATGCATCATGTGATTAACTTTTAAGGCCAATTTCGCGCAGGCGCTCGGTTAGAAAGTCACCCGCTGTCATTCCTTGCTTCAACGAGACTTCAGGGCGCGGGTGCAGGAACATCGGCATAGAAAACCGCGCGACATTTTCCTCTGCGGGTGGATTAACAACCTGATGCACTGTCGCCGGATAATGACCCGCCGATGCCATTTCGAGCATATCGCCTGCATTGATTGCCATCATACCGGGATCACAAGGCACTCTATGCCAATTGCCTGCAGTATCTTTGGCCTCCAATCCAGAGGCGGACCCGGCGAGCAAACACGTGATCAAATTAATATCGCCATGCGCTGCGGCGCGAACTGCACCGGGTTCGGGCGCTTGGTCGAGCTTTGGATAGTGTAGAATGCGCAGCAAATTCTGATCACTCCCCGACAACATATCCGGCAAAGGTTCTGAAAATTGCGCTCTCACATCGTCGGGGCTGTGATCTTGCAACCACCCGAGAAGCGTCGCGCCAATCGCAGTCAGATCATCATGAAGCGCGCGGGTCAGGTCTTCGAGTTCGGGCGGAATTTTTCCCTTTGGAAAGACATGATAAAATTCTTTCAGGTCTTTGACGGCGCTATCTTTGGCATTCTCAGATCGGAACGGGAAAAAGCCGTCTTGATCTCCGCCTGTCGGAATCCAATTCTGCTTTTCTTCCGAATTGAAGAAAGCACCCCATGCGGCATAGGCCGCGTCGATCCGTTCCGGCGTAACCGGATGATCGGTCAGAACTGCGAATCCGGTTTCGTGCAGCGACCGCGCGAATTCCGCAGGGGAATTCGACTCTGTGTAGGAAAGTGTAGCGATGTCAAACATCTGTTGTCCCGCAGAATTTGCCCTCAATACAGCTTACTTATTGTAGTGATTCCGGCAAGCGGCGCGTGCGACTTAATGGTATTCCTTAAGGTAGTACGCCTGAATGGAGGTGTTTCAAAAAACGCGCACGAATGGCCTCGGTTTGAGGTTCGATGCAAATCGTAACGGGCGGTGAGTTCCCCGATGCATCCTCCACCGTCCGACCCGCTTCATCACCGTCCAAGCGCATTGTAATCGGCGCGGCCACCGTCTCAAATAACTCAGGCTGCTGTGCATAGATAATCGCTGACGGATCATGCAAAAAACAAGCATTGATCCCTTTTGTGTCGAGGTGGAACTGAAAATAAAAGGCAGCGGCTTCGTTCATGAGCACGCCGCACTTCGGCGATGATGTGAGCATCGGCGCGCAATCTTCCGGCGTGCATTGGATGCGCTCCGTCACATCAAGGCCGACCATCGCAACATCCCAATTTGCCGAGAAGACAATTTCAGCAGCATGAGGGTCGTTCCAGATATTGGCCTCCGCGTGGGCGCTGACATTTCCGGGGGTTCGAATCGCTCCGCCCATCACGACGACATTCTTGGCGGTTTTTGTGATTTCAGGATGATGCTGCAAAGCGAGCGCGATATTGGTCAGCGGGCCAACCGCAACAATCGTGATCTCTCCGGGGCGCTCTGCGAGCGTCTCCGCGATGAACTGATGTGCCGGTCGCGAGTCGGGTTTCCGGTTAGGTTCCGGCAGGCGCGCATTACCAAGGCCGTGTTTGCCATGAACGAAATCGGCAGGCGGATGTTGCGGCTGGACCAACGGCACATGCGCACCTTCAGCAACCGGAATATCTTGCCCGGCCAATTCACAAAGCGCCAGCGCGTTTCGGGTTCCGTCAGGGGTAAAGACATTGCCGAAAACCGTCGTCATACCAACAAGTTCTAAGGATGGATCAGCCATCGCATAGAAAATCGCCATCGCATCGTCGATGCCCGGATCAGTGTCGAGGATGATGGCAGTCATGCGTGGCTATCCATAAAGGCGGCGGTTTCTTTGGCTGTCGGGATGGCATCGGATGCGCCCGGTCTTGTGACACTGAGTGCGGCGGCGGCGTTTGCTGTTTCGGCGGCGGCGATGAGGTCTTTGCCTTGATCTAGTGCGCCAACCAATGTGCCAATGAATGTATCGCCCGCACCCGTTGTATCTATAGGAGTCACTTTATAGGCGGGTAGGGTGATGGCGCTCTCTTTGCCTCGCTCTTTAATCATGACGCCCTGCGCGCCGAGTGTTGTAACCAGGACCGGTACATCCGGGTCATGCCCGAGATGATCGCGCAACGCTGCCGCTTCGCCTTCGTTGACGGCGAGCAAGTCGAGATGGGGAAGAACGGCCTGAGTTGCAACCGCATCGAACGGTGCTGCAGAATAGGCAGTCCTCAGCCTTCGCGCTTTGGCCGCGACAATGCTTTCAGTCACCAAGTTCGTCTCGTTTTGAGCGAGCCACCAATCGCCTGGCTTTGAACGCGCGAGAGCCGTGTCGATTTGGTTTTGCGCCAGCGCTTGATTTGCGCCGCCATGAATAACGATGGTATTTTCACCCTGCGTATCGACATAGATCACCGCATGGCCGGTTGCCGCATCCGATAGTGCGATACCGCTGATGTCGATGGCCGCTTCTGAAAGCAGGTCTAAAGCCCATGCCCCGTCTTTTCCGATGGCTCCAACAAAATGCGTTTGTGCCCCACTGCGCGCTGCGGCAATCGCTTGGTTGGCGCCTTTGCCGCCTAAGCCTACGGTATAATCATCATCGGCAAGAGTTTCTCCCGCCATGGGGAAATGGGCCACACGATGGACATGATCGACGTTAATTGAACCGAAGCAGTGAATCGTCATGAGGGCGACTCGCATAAGGACTGTTGACGGAATGGTAATGACTGGTTGCGGGGCAGTGCAATGGGTCTCATTGCTTGGCGCGTTACATTGATTGACAGATCACGGCTTCGTCAGCATTGTCCGCGCAGTTTGCGTAAGGGTATAGAGGAGAGAAACAGATGATTGGTATAAAACCACTTTTGAGCGCTGCATGTTTGGGTATTATCTTGGCCGGTTGCCAAGGGCCGTCTGTGTTTTCGCCGAGGCTGATTAAACCGCAGCCACTACCGAACAATACCGCTGCGCCTGTTACTCCCGCACCGAAAGCCGTTCAGCCCGTTGCTGTCGCACCGGCTCCGCCCGCAACTGCGCCCGCTTATACTGTTGGAAGCTCTCCTGTTCTACCAACGCAGCCAGTTCAAACGTTCGCGATTGATAATGCACCGATTGAGTTTGCTCCGCAGCCTATAGCGACCGAATTTGTCGAAAGCGAAGCGGCATTCGGATTTCAAACGCCGCAGCCGATAACCTTCATCGAAGAACCTCAAGCCAGCACTGAACTGGCAATTCTCAACGCGCCGGTTTTGGAGTCGAGTGCTGCGCCGATTATTTCAAATGCTCCTCCGATTATTGGGCAATCGACCATAGCGCCTCAGCCCATAGCGCCAGTTTACGAGACAGTTTCTTTGCCAGCGATTGATGTAACGCCAGCGCCGATCACTGAGTCTATTGCCAGACCAGCCGCGCGCTCTTCGACTCTTCCCGTTCCGAAACCGATTTCTCGTCCTTCCGCGCCGCAAGAACCGCTTCCTTTTGCCTTTGCGTCTCCTACCGGGGTTGATTCCGGAGCCTCACTCGGGGAAGGGGATGATTTGCTTCCGGCGACATCGCAACCTTTGGTGATTGATGCCGAAGCTCTGCCGCCGATCGGTTCTATTCCCGCCCCTAAAGTCGTGGAGTACGGCGATGTTCTATAAGGTTTGCATCTTTTAGATCTGAGGCGGGACTATGTGGTTATCGGAAATTTATAGCCTGTTAACCAAAGATAGGCGTATTTACGCCGTTGTCTTGCGTGTTAATTCATATCGTCTGATTGCTTTTAGTCAAACCGGGGTTTGTGCATGAAAAACTTTTGCTCGCTCGTTACGGGCTTTGCGTTTGTTGCGGGGCTTGGCGTTGCTGCGACATTGCCGTCAAAAGCTGCATTTGCTCAGGATGATGCGCCTGAGAGAACCCGGATCCCAATGCTTAAAGGCAGCGTAACTGATAAAGAGTCTGACGCAAAATCTGCGGCAGATGCAAAAGCCGGAGAAACTGAAACCGGGAAGACCGATGTAGAAATCGCAGAGACTGAAACAACAAAAACCGATGCGGATGAAGCTGAGGCAACAGAGGTTGACGCGGCTGAAACCGAAACTGCGGATGCGGCTGAAACTGAAACACCAACCAAAAAAGCGGATAACGACGAAACCGTTGACGCTGAGAAAAAAGATGATGAGACGATGAGCAAAGAAACCACTGACGAGAAAACACCTGAAGAAGCCGAAGCCTTTCGCCAAACAATGCATGAGGGCGATATCGCCTTGGGTGTTTGCGGTGCGCGTGTTTCAGCATTGATGTGGTTTTATGAAGCCAGCGTAGCACAGGGCCGTGATGATCTGAAAAGCGCCGCTGAATCTTTAAAAGAATCGCGCGAATCCTTGAAAGCTGAAGCAGAGCGCCGCGCGGTTGATGATGGTGTCGATACGTCGGTGCGCGTTATGAATTCTGAAAGTGAAAAAATCTGGAATGATTTGAACGAGAAAGCTTCGGGCGATGAAAAAGAGTTCCAGAAAGCGCATGACGAGTTATTTGCCGGTGTTCAGGAATGTCTTGCGCTGTTCTTTGAGCGTCCGGGGGACGAAAAGCCGAAAGAATAAAATTGTTTAGAGCATTCTGTCAAAAACAGGGCGACTGGTGACGGTCGCCTTTTTTCGTGGCACGGACGCCGAAAATTAATTTCCTTACTGTTTCGATTTAGAAAGCGCTTGTGTCAGGCCTTTGTGACAATTTTCAGCGCGTTTGGTGATGTCGGCGGCAACCGCAACCCGCTGAACTTCTGTCGGTGCTTGAGTTATATTTTCAACCATGCGTTTAGACCATGCTTCAGCATAGGCGGCGACCTCGCCTTCCGGAAACTTGCGTATTCTGAGAATAAGGTCTCTTGTTTGTTGTAGCCGGAGTAACTCTTCCGGTGTCGCAGTGCCGTTTGCCGCCCTTAATCCGGCGACAAAATCCAAAGCGCTGGCGCAAAGCCCGGCGGCGGAAGCGCCTGTAACACTTAAACTTTGAGCGTGGGCTGTACCGGAAAAGCCCATTACCGCAGAAAAAACAACAGTTTGAAGAATACGCATCAAAACAATCTCCGATTATGGCCGCTCGTCCGATATGCAAGTATCGTGTGAAATAAGACGAAATGAAGGATCGAACTTGGGTTTTTTTCCTCCCGGAATGCTTCGATCCTGAAAAAGTGATCAACACAGTATGCTTTCAACCACCAGCGCCTCCCGACCGGCAACGGCGGGAGGTTCAAAATCCGAAATGTCAGTGTTTATCCGGCGGGCGGGGGTCTTGCCGCGCGAGAATATCGCAATCCTGTAAGATCATATCGACCGGATGCGAAGGGTGTTTCCGATAGCCCGGCGGCCAGCCCGGTCGTCTCGGCTCCGTGCGTCTGAGCGGCTCGCCTGCTGCGCGCCGCCGCGCTTGCAACCGCGCCAGCCGCTTTGCCTGTACTGGTATGCTCTCCAAGGCTTTCTGCAAAGACTGCAAACGCCGGCATAGACTGGCCGGATTGACTTCGACAGAGCGCGGCGCGGGCGGCTCACAGGCAGGGCGCTGTTCATCAAAACCACTGATGCGTGGACCCGCCCCGCGCACGGGCCGGTGCGGTTTTGCCAATTCATGAAAATATTTGCGCGGATCGAACAGCACAAACGCTGGAATGCGGTCCCCCGCGCCTTTCCCCTTCGGAACCGCGCCTTTGGGAGCAGGGCGCTTTGGTCTTAAAGATACCACCAGCCCGCGCGCCTTCATCAAGATCACCCGCCGCAACGCTGATTCAGCCGGTTGCAAAACCCGTAAAACACGGCGACGGACTTCCACAGACATCGAAGCAACCGCCGCCCCGCCCGGAACCAATCCGACGAGCGCAAACATCGAAGCAACCAAACGCATCAGCGCCGTTACCTGATATTCTATGATTACCTCGTCGTTCATGCCGTCCTTTCAGAAGAAAATTAAAAAGAACATATATTGAACAAAAAGCATTTGCAAGAGCAAATGCGTTCAGCCTCACCACAAGCACAAACAGGCAGCGGCAGATGTATTTTTGCAAAGCAAAAATCATCGAGAGCTGGAGAGACCGAAAACAAAGGCAGGATTTGCAAATACAAATGCGTCCAAAGTCAACGTAAGAACAAACGCACGGCTTCCAACAACATTCACTGTCATACCCGCGACAGCGGTTATCTTTTCAAATTGAAAGAGATTTCCGCCTGAATGGGAATGACATAAGAAAAACCATCGGGAGCAGGAAAGTCCGAAAACAAATGCAAGAGTCGTTAATGCGCCTAACCTCAACGCCACCCCGTCACGCCTGCCCCTCACCCCGCCGCGACGCAATCACAGCCGCGCCTGTTTCGGCCAAGCTCGCACTCGCAATCAGCAGCACACCGATCGTCTCCCGCATCCCGAATGGCTCGCCTGCAAGCAGTGCTGCCGAGATTGCGCCCACGATAACTTCTGTCATCAGCAAAAATGATACCGTGCCGGGACTGAGAAACTTTGGCGCCCAGAGCGACGCATAAGTTCCCGGCAAGACAAAGACGATCATAAAGATCAGCAGCAGCGGCATCACCGGAAGGGTTTGTTCAATCGTTGGAACCTCAGCCGGGGCGATAATTAATGCTGCACAGGTCGTAATAACCAGCGACCAGATAAAAAAGCCGACTGTCAAATCGACCGAAGATTGCCCCTCATCGCGGCGCAACCTGACGGCGGTAACCGCCCAGAAAATTCCGGCGGCCAACCCCAACCAATCGCCGATATTTTGCGGCACGGGAAACGTCAGCCCCAACCCAAAGATTGTCAGCATCCCGAGTACAGCCAAAGCGATGGCCACAATCCGCGCGGGCGTAATCGCCTCTCCCAAAATAAAGCGCGCAAGTAAGGTGCTCCAGATCGGCATCAGATAGAACAGCAAGATCGCCCGCACGACTTCGGTATAAACAATCGACGCGGAATAACAGGTCAGCGCCAAGCCGCTTGCAATCACGGTAAGCTGAAAGCTGATGCCCCCTTGCCGAACTTGCCGCCAGCGCATGATGCCTATGGGCAGCAGGCAGAGCGTCGGGATGAGGAAATAAACTACCGTGGTCCAAAGCTGATGCAGTCCGGCATCTTCCAGTGCACGCAGCGGAATCCAGAACAGGCCCCAGCAGGCCCCGGCATAAAGACACGCAAGTTTTGCTTTGAATTCAATTGACGTTGCCAATACTCATCCCCGAGGCGTCCCGGGAATTACCCCGTCTCCATCGCGTGGCTTCTACCACACTTTATGTTTCGGGAAAGAGAGGTCCGCACCACTTTTCAGAATTGAAACTTTACGGGCGGAGTTATCACGGAAATGAGATGAAATATTTCTCACAACGTTGATTGTTTTGGTGACCGGATAAGGGGTTATTTCTACCCGGGCGGATACCCATATCATAATTGCATTTGCTGGACATAAAGTTCGGCTCTGAAAGGGGCAATCTGTCATGAAAAAATTTCCACTCGTAATCGCCGCTGTCGCTACTCTTGCCGTGCTCGGTTCTGTTCCGGCCTACGCAGAAAACACGTCGGCAGAGCAGCATCAAAAGCTCGACAAAATCTTGAACAAACAACAAGCTGCTCAAGACAATCATCAAGCGGTATTGCTGCGCGTTCAAACACGGGCCGGTACATTTACACGGGCAACTACCCTCACAGGGGAAACCACGCCGGGGAACTGCTCTGCGGCTGCCTTAGCACGCTTTAAAGAAAACCGCCCTCTACGCGGGCGGTAACGTTGTGCTCTTGATCCATATCCCGGTGTTGCTTTACCGGGATATTGTTTGCAAAAATTGAGAAATGCAGTCGTAAACGTGAGGCTTTGTTGAGTAAAATGTCAAAATACTGAAGTAAAACGCAAACCCGCTCATACGATCTATAAATCACGCTTTAATAACGAAAATGATATGAAATATTTATCACGGGTATGACGTTTTTGTTGATCCGCCGTGGGGTTTTTCGTGATCGGGTAAATCGCTAAGTTCTTAGATACAGGCCGGACATCGGGTTCGGTACATCGAAAGGATTTCGATCATGAAAAAGTTGTCACTCACAATTGCCGCCGCTGCTACTGTTGCTGCTCTGAGTGTTGCGCCTGCATCCGCTGAAAACACCGTGGCGGAGCAACAATATAAGCTGTCCAAAATCCTGAATAAGCAACAGACAACTTCGCCGCGTTTCCAAACGCGCGCCACGACATTCACCAACAGAAAAGCTACCACGGGAAAGCGGTATCTGAACCGCCATGATGCTGCTTTGGTCCGCCTTCTAAAGCACCGCCAGCCGCGCGGACGGTAAAAGCCTCTCTCCCCTGTACCAGTTCCTCTGCATACGACCCCGGTGTCACCGCGCCGGGGCTTTTTTATGTGGACGATTGTCAATCAGTCATCATTTACAATGTGACAGTTTGGTCTTCCAGAATTTTGCCCCATGTGAAGATTTCGTATTGCCTGTGTTCTTCCACAAAGAATGGGTCGGCGCGCACCAAAGCTTCGACGTCATCACGTTTTTCTGCTTCAACAATCCAAAGCGCGCCGGAAAAATCAGCGTTGGTATCCGGCTTCAACCCACCACCAATAAGCAATTCTGGATGGGACTTGGCATAGGCCACATGAGCATCGCGGCGCGATCTATCTGCTCGGATGTTCAACATTTCCGGTTCGTCTCTAAATATCACGGCCCAACGGATCATAGCACTCTCCCATCAAAATTTAAGCGAACATAGCGCAATCTGTTTGGTGCGATAGGGCCAGATTTGAGGGCGACCAATACCAAAAATAATCAGCCGCAAGACATAAGTTGCACGCTGCCAGCGCTACAGCACTATCACTTGGAGTCAGACCAATACTGTTCACCGGCCTTGTGTAAGCCTTTTCTTATTCGTGCCTGACAGGATGATGTAAGGTCGCCAAATACCGTTTTCGGTACGCGCCGATTGATGAGGATTCTGCCCTTTTTTACTGTCGGCTATGCCGACCGAGCCCTGCTCGCAGCATCCCCCATTGACGCGGGCGGTGTGTCCATCGCCAAGCGCCAAAGCTTGATTGCGAGCTTGTGGGCGACGGCGACAATCGTTTTCTGCCCGATCCCATGTTTCGCAAAATGTCGATTGTAGAGTTCCTTGGCTTCCGGATCGCGCCATGTCCATTGCCATGCCGCTTCAACCAGAATGCCGCGCAAGCGCTTCTGACCCACAGGTCTGATTCTGGCGCGGGCAGTGCTGCCCCCGCTTTGGCTGACCACAGGGGCCAACCCGAGATACGAGGTCACTTCCTCTGGCCTGTTGAACCGCTCCGGCGAGAACAACTCAGCCAAGAAGCTTGTCGCAGCGGTTTCCCCAACCCCGACGACGGAGGTCAGGCGCTTGTAGGGTTCGGGATGCATCCGTTTGGTCACCGTGCGGATCTCAGCGCGAACCATCTTGTCTTCTGAAAGCATAAACAGATACTCGCGCACCATAGAGGCCAGCGCCATATGATGTTGTGGTGGTACATCAAGCGCGGTCAGATCAGCAGATGCCGCCAGCGACCACTTTTGTATGATGTCCGGTTCATCAAAACCTGATGCCAATAGAAAGCCCTTGGTCTTCTGTTCGATCTTGCCCCGACTTTCTGCGATGCGTTTGCGCCGTCGCACCAAGGCGCGATAGCTCTCTTGCTCAATCGTCGGGACCGCTATGGGGCGTAGCAACCCTCTTGCGTAATAGGTTGCCAGCTTAACCGCATCCAGCCGGTCTTTCTTCGCTGCCGCTGCATATCCGCGAGGAATGCGCGAAGCGGCAATGATAGACGCATCAAGTTCCGACGACAACAGGCTGATCTTCAACCGCTGCTACAAAACGTGAAATGCGCGTTGCTTTTTTAATCATGCTGGAAACTTCTTTGTTTGGAATGTCCCGGCATTGCAGCAGTTAGCTGCGCCACCGTCCAGCATGGTATTTTTTTGATATTATGCAGTAAAAATTTTAGACCTGCGCGGCCAACCGTTTCGCAACATCAACAGCGTAATAACTGAGCATCCCGTCACAGCCTGCGCGTTTGAATGCCGATAGTGCTTCGATGGTCACCTTGTCCCGATCAAGCCAGCCATTTGCCGCCGCCGCTTCCAACATCGCGTACTCGCCGCTGGTTTGATACGCAAAAGTCGGTACGGCAAATTCGTCTTTTACACGGCGACAAATATCCAGATAAGGCATCCCCGGTTTGACCATCACCATATCTGCGCCTTCGGACAGATCGAGCGAGACCTCACGCAAGGCCTCGTCAGAGTTCATCGGGTCCATCTGATAGGTTTTCTTGTCACCGGTCAGCTTGCCGGACGCGCCGACCGCATCCCGGAAAGGTCCATAAAATGCCGAGGCATATTTCGCCGCATAACTAAGCAGCATCACATCTTGATGCCCTGCCGCTTCCAACGCATCGCGAATTGCTCCGATGCGCCCGTCCATCATATCCGAAGGACCGATGATATTTGCCCCCGCTTCGGCTTGTACGAGCGCTTGTTTCACCAATGCCTCGACGCTCTCGTCGTTGACGATTTTTTCACCATGAACGATGCCGTCATGCCCAAGCGCATTATACGGGTCGAGCGCAACATCTTCCATGATCCCGATTTCCGGCACGGCATCCTTGATGGCCCGTGTTGCGCGGCAAATCAGATTATCAGGATTCCACGCTTCTTCGCATCCCGGCGTCCGCAAACTGGCGTCAATATTCGGGAAGAGGGCGACGCAAGGCACTCCCAGCGTCGCGGCCTCTTCAACCCGGCGGATGGCAATATCAATCGTCATCCGTTCCACGCCGGGCATTGAGGCCACAGGTTCCGTGCGGTTTTCGCCTTCGATGACAAAGATAGGCCAGATAAAATCAGCCGCCGATAATGCGCTTTCAGCGACCATCGCGCGGGACCACGGGGCCTGACGTGTCCGGCGCATACGGGTTCTGGGATAAGCGGGGTTCGGCGGGGTCTGTGGCATCTGGATCATCCGGCTAGGCTGGTAAGACGCCTTTTCGGGCATGTGCGCAAGCCGTTGTCAATCCACAACGATCATAACCGCATATTAGCCTTTGAAGAGTACATTCTACTCCAAAGGCCGGTGACTTCAGGGGTGCTGTCACCAAAAAGTGGGAAAAACACCATGAGAAAACTAATTTCTTTGAATGGATTCAAGGTATTAACTTTTGCCGCTGCTCTATTGTCTTATTCAACAGCGCACGCGAACAGCAATTTGAATTCTCCTGAAATCATGGACATTTCTTCCGCAAGTGACCCCGATTTGGATTTTCTCGTGACCAAAGGATTTCTCCACGACTTGGAGGTTGTATCCTTTCAAACCCCTTCCTTCACGATTTCGCCTGAAAGCGCCGAAGTTGACCTGACAAAGAAAGCCAGAAAAAGCGGCTGGGCAGGTCTGGTTGAAGTCGAGTTGAACGGGGATAAAAAGCTACGGCTGGACGATGTCACAACATTCTCGGATAATTTTGCCGTTACCGACCAGAACACAAAGCTAAGCGGCTTTTACACCATGCGTTACGAGTTTGCGACGAAACTGCCGTTTCGCCCTTATGCAGGTGCGGGACTTGGTGTGGTCACGACCACGAATGAGACAGACACCAGCGGTATCATTGCGGGTCGGGCAACAGCAGGATTTGATCTGACCCTCGGCGAAGGTTCTGCAATTTTTGCGGAATACGCCTTTGTAAAAAACGGCGGTGTAAACCTCGGATCAGGCAACAGCAATCTCATTGCGATCCCGGACAGCGAGCACAGCCTGAAACTAGGCTTCCGCCGCACCTTCTAAAGTGCATTTAGAGCCTCCGTGATCGGACACATGGGTCGCGGATGGAAAAGTGGTTTGGTCGAACTTACCGTCAATCCATCACCAAAACTCTCTAATTAAGACCTCTGCATTATGGGCTGAAATTGGTGTGGACCCCAAAAGCAGGCGTGTTTATTGTTCCGCTGGCTTTCAGCGGGTACAGGGTTTCTGTTGGTTGATGTTATGCGATTGCCGGGGGTTTGCGTGTTGCGGGAGATCATGTTGGCGGCTTTGAGGCGGTTCTGTCCGATGGCCGCGAGCGCC
>CALKIZ010000005.1 GCA_937995735.1 uncultured Neomegalonema sp.
CGCCGCCGCCGCCGCCGACGACGCCACCGCCCTTGAAAACGGCATGACAGCGGCGCAACTCGCCGCCGCTCCGCTCTGGCCGGAAGAACCGCCGGAATGGGTTTTGAAAAACTGGGAAAACCTCAAATCCGCTTTGTACGAAGCACCGGAAGAGGATTGGGGCGTCTGGACCGACTGGTACGAGGCCCGCCTGCGCGGGGACACCCCGAACGAAGCCCTCGAGCGCGCCCGCGTCTTGGAAATCACCGAGGAAATGTGGGAACAAGGCCCCAAAGTGGTCAACGCCGAAATCCGGCGGTTGATCGAGAAACACCGCCCAACAAGGGTGCAATTAAGAAAAACTGCCGACCCTCAACCTGTCTGTAAAGACGACGCGCTCGGCGTTGCCCCGAACGAACCCTACAGCGCTCCCGATGGCAGTGAAGAACTTGCGCGACTGCCGATTATTCAACGCTCTATTATAAAAACGCTCATTGATGCCGTCGCTGCCACAAACAACATTCAAACCTTCGTTGTGACCGCGCTCAGCGAGTATTCGGATGAACTTTTGGTGCGTGGCACACGCCCCTATCTCGACCGGCTCAAGTATCAGCGACAGATAGTTCGGGACGAGTATTTAACTCTACACCGTGAAGGCTTCATCATTAATGACGGCCTGCGCCGCGCGTTTTTATCGTTCTTTGCAACCCACAAAAAGATTATCGAACACTTCCCACTCGATGCCGTGCGCGAACGCATGTACCGCGAAACGCCTGTGGATCGCAGCGCATGGGATGTGACTGAAATCCGCTCGCTGGCCGATGAATTTTCTATTGCAGCAAAGGCAGCGGAAACAGCCGGAATCGCAACAACAGATTTCGTCAAAGCTTCGCTCAGTATCGCCGAAGACCTGAAAACGGCAACTTATGTTGCCCCAGCCGCGCCGGTTGATGCGATGAACGCAAATAGAAATTTAATGGAGACGACGGAACTCTCCGCAGCGGATCGCGCAGTTATTCGAGCTATGACATTCACCGATAGCTTGCGGCATTTGCTCGAAGGCATTGAGTTTTCGAAAAAGACGAAAGAGAAAGCAGAAACTGTCACCCTTGGAACATGCGCCAGTTTGATCGCAACGGCGCTCGTGGCAATACTGTTCAGTTAAGAACATAGCCGTTCCGAGGGGTGGCGTGAAGCGCCGCCCCGTGGGGGCGGAACGGCGCTGTCACCGCTATGCGGTGACGCTCAATAAAGACAATGATGTTCAAAAGGCTATCCACAGTCACAGCCAAGGACTCCACCAATGAAAGCAACGATCTATCATAATCCGCGATGCAGCAAATCCCGTGAGACGTTGGGTATCCTCGAAACCAAGGGCATTGACGCGGAGGTGGTCTTGTATCTGGAAACGCCGCCATCGCGGGACACACTGGTTGATTTAATCGCCCAAATGGGCGTCTCGCCGCGCGACCTGTTACGCGAGGGTGAACCGATGTTTAAAACGCTTGGCCTCTCTGACCCGAGCCTCAGCGATGATGCTTTGATCGACGCCATGATCGCGCATCCGGTTCTGATGAACCGGCCCATTGTCGTCACCCCCAACGGAGCAAAGCTGTGCCGTCCGGTCGAGGCCGTGCTGGACTTGCTGTAATCCCTTGCGCTTGGCTGCAACTCGGTGGCAAAGCTAGGCCCGCAATTCGCTGAAAGGTTGGCTCATGGCTCTCACCGTTGGAATTCAGATGGACCCGATTGAGGGCGTCGACATCAACGCAGACTCAACATTTGCAATGGCTTTTGAAGCTCAAGAGCGCGGGCATAACCTGTTCTACTATCTGCCCGGTGATCTGGGTATGCGCGACAACCGTGTCTTTGCCCACGGCCAAACGCTGAAAGTCCGGCGCGAGCAAGGCAATCACTCAGAGCTTGGCCCTCGCGAAACCCGCAATCTTGCCGACCTCGATGTAGTATTGCTGCGCCAAGACCCGCCGTTTGACATGGGCTATATCACGACAACGCATCTGCTGGAGCGGGTTCACCCTGAAACGCTGGTCGTCAATGACCCGAATTGGGTGCGGAACTATCCCGAGAAAATCCTCGTCACGGAGTTCACGGACCTGACACCGCCGACGCTCATCACGCGCAATCTGGATGATATCCGCGCCTTTGGTGCCGAGCATGGCGGCATGATCCTCAAGCCGATCTATGGCAATGGCGGTGCGGGGGTATTCAAGCTGGATGCCGACCTGAAAAACCTGTCTTCGTTGCACGAGATGTTCGCGGAACGAAACACTGAGCCTTTCATCGCGCAGGCGTTTCTGCCTGATGTCTCCAAAGGCGACAAGCGGGTGATCCTGATCGACGGCAAACCCGTGGGCGCAATCAACCGTGTCCCCGCAAAGGGCGAAACCCGCTCAAACATGCATGTCGGCGGGCGACCCGAAAAGGTCGAGTTGACCAAGCGCGATCATGAAATCTGCGAAGCCATCGGTCCTCTGCTGCGCGAGAAAGGCCAAATCTTCGTTGGCATTGATGTGATCGGTGATCATCTTACCGAGATCAATGTGACTTCGCCGACCGGCATTCAGGAACTCAGCCGATTTGACGGGATCAACGTCCCCGGCCTGCTCTGGGATGCGATTGAGAGCAAATTGGGATGAGTACACGCAAATAACTCACCCCAATCCTGCGACTTTGAGAATCTTTCGCATCACAGTCGGCAAGGCTTCTGACATCGCCTCATCGTTGGGAAGCCATGTGCCTCTGTCCGGTATGGCATCTGTTGGAAACTCGGCATGTTTGACTGTGAGTATCAGGTGAAAATGCGTGAATGTATGACGCGCTTCGCCAACAGTTACCCACTCGCCGCCTAAGGGCGCGGTGCTGTTTGCCTCATCCGGCAACGCGCCTTCGTTCCAATCAGAGCCGGGGACTTCCATCATGCCGCCAAGCAAACCCTGTTGCGGACGCCGATTGAGCAAGACAGCGCCGTCTTCGCGCGTTGCGACCCAAGCGATACCAAAACGGGTTGGTTTGGCTTTCTTCGGTGTCTTCCGGGGCAAAGTCTCTGCGATGCCTTGTTGCCGCGCCGAACACAGGTTCATTAGAGGGCAAATGCCACAGGCGGGATTGCGCGGCGTACAAATCGTTGCGCCCAAATCCATAACCGCCTGAGCATAATCGCCGGGGCGTTTTTCGGGCGTCAGACTATCGGCTGCGGCGTAGAGTAGTTTTTTTGAGCCGGGTAAAGGGTCCTCGATAGCAAACAGCCTCGCCATCACGCGCTCGACATTGCCATCGAGCACGGTGGCTTGCCGGTCGAATGCAATGGAAGCGATGGCGGCGGCTGTATAAGCACCTATTCCCGGCAGCTTCAATAAATCCGCCTCGGTCTCGGGAAATGAGCCGTTCAGATCATTGGCAACGACCTGAGCGCATTTGTGCAGATTTCGCGCACGGGCATAATATCCCAGTCCCGCCCATTCTTTCAGGACTTCTTCCTGTGGTTCGGCGGCGAGGTCGGACACGCTCGGCCATCGCGCGGTAAATTTCTCGAAATAGGCTTTTACCGTTACAACAGTGGTTTGTTGCAACATGACTTCTGAGAGCCAGACTCGATAAGGATCAGGAGCAACGCCAAGCATACGGTCCGCCGGGCTAACGCGCCACGGGAGAGTGCGCGCATGACGGTCATACCATTCCAGAATTGCGGGAGGCATGACGTCTTCTATGGGCCGTTCACGAAACTGTGCCTTTTTCGGTTTTACCAATCGTTAATCCTATCGGTTAAGGTGTATCCCTAAGAAAGAAAGTTAGTTCAAGAGCCATGACAGCACAGGCGATCAAAAAGCGATATGGGAAACGTGGATTTTCCCGCGCGAGCGACGCTGCAAAAGCGCTGATTGGTCAGCCTTTGGCAAAGCGGGGCTTCGCACAATCGCGCCTGCTGACGGAATGGGATGAGGTTGTCGGAGCCGATTTAGCGATGCTCGTCAGGCCTCTGCGACTCAGTCATACTTCAAAAGAAGGCATGGGCGGCACGTTAACGCTTGGAGTTCTTGGCGTACGCGCGCTTGAAGCACAGCATCAGGAACCAATAATCATTGAAAGGGTGAACGCGCATTACGGCTATCGCGCGGTTGCCCGCGTCCGCCTTTCTCAGGTTGGTACTGAAATTTTCGCCAAGGCGAAACTGGAAACTCCGACACCGGAACCTACGTCGCACCAACAGAAGGTTGTAAAATCGACGGTGGCTCCGGTCGCAGATGACGATTTGCGAGAGGCATTAGAGCGGCTAGGCCGTAATATCGCCACGCGAAAAACGATAGATAACCCTGAATATTGACGAAGACACAGCAAGACAGGCAAACACATGAGTAAGAAACTTCTGACCGGAGGCGCAATTGTCGCCGTTTGTGCCGTTGTTGGCTACACGGCACTGAGCTTTGCCACCAAATCCGACGATTCTGTACGCAGTGCGTCCAGTTCTTCCAGTGGCGTACAAGTTGCCGATGCCAGTGGCAGTATTGTGCCGCTTTCTGAAGCCGATCCGCTGGAGCCATATGTAGGGACAACAACTGAGAGTGGCGGCTTTACCGGCGATGTCGTTGAAGGCTCGCCCGATGCAAAAGTCACGGTCATTGAATATGCTTCGCTGACCTGCCCACACTGTGCAGCGTTTCACAAATCGATCTATAACCCGATGAAGCCCGATTACATTGATAATGGCAAAATTCGTTTTATTTACAGAGACTTTCCACTCGATAACTTCGCTCTGGCGGCGAGCGTGATTGCGCGCTGTGGCGGTGAAAAGCGGTTTGTTGGTTTGATCGACCTGTTCCTTGACAAACAATCGGAATGGCGCGGTGCAGATAACGTGCTCGACGAATTGAAACGCCTTGCCCGCCTTGGCGGACTCGGAAGCGAGCAAATTGATAAATGCATGAGCGATCAGGCCCTTGGTCAGTCGATCGTTGATCGCGCGCGTCAAGGCCAAGAGATTTTTGATGTGAACTCAACACCGACAGTGCTGATTAACGGAGAGAAGTTCCGTGCAACGTCATTAGGAGCGCTACGCACGAAGCTAGATTCGATGCTCGAATAGTAACTTTACGCTATCGTCAATGCTCGACGGGATCATCAGCATCGACACAAAGAAAAAGCCGTTTCATTAATTTGAATCGGCTTTTTTGCTTTTATCTGTGAGATATAAGTCGCGATGTTCAGATTAAATCTCCTTTATGCAGTGGGTTAGCCTTCACAGAACCACAACATCTCGTTGACAGACTGACACACCCCTCGCTACCGTTCCGCCAAATTAAGGGTGGCCGGAGAAGCGCCTGTGAAGTTTACGAATTTGAGGCTGTCAGGATTTAAGTCCTTCGTTGATCCGACTGAGCTTTTGCTACAGCCGGGGTTGACGGGAATCGTTGGCCCCAATGGATGCGGTAAATCCAATCTTCTCGAAGCAATGCGATGGGTCATGGGCGAAAGTTCCGCCAAATCCATGCGCGGCGAAGGGATGGATGACGTTATCTTTGCCGGTGCGGCAACCCGCCCGCCGCGTAATTTTGCTGAAGTCTCGTTGATGATTGATAACGGGAAGCGCTTGGCGCCGCCGCAATTCGGCGATGTCGAAACTCTCGAAGTCGTGCGCCGCATTACCCGCGATGTTGGCTCGACTTACCGCGTCAACGGCAAGGAAACCCGCGCCCGCGATGTGCGGATGCTGTTTGCTGATGCCGCAAGCGGGGCGCAATCACCGGCCTTGGTGCGTCAAGGGCGTATCGGTGAGCTGATTTCGGCCAAACCAACAGGCCGCCGCCGCTTTCTTGAAGAGGCTGCGGGTGTCTCTGGTTTGAATGTTCGCCGCCGCGAAGCGGAATTAAAGTTAAAGGCTGCTGAAGAGAATCTGCTGCGCGTTGATGACGTTTTATCGCGGCTTGATTCGCAAATTGGATCTCTGCGGCGTCAGGCTCGGCAAGCGGAACGGTATTCAAAATTGAGTGACGACATCGCTGAGACAGCGGCTTTGCTAGTTTGGTTACGTTACGCGGATGCGGATGCAGAAGCACTTGCCGCACAATCCGCATTGACGGCAGCAACTGTTGCAGTGGCTTCCGCTACCTCTGCCGCAGGCGAAGCGTCTCGCGCGCGGGAGGAAACGTCAGAAGCACTGCCAGCGCTTCGCGAGGAAGCAACGGTTGCTCAGGCAGTCTATGCCCGGTTGACCGCCAAACGCGATGGCCTCGACGAAGAAGCCGCCCGAGCCAAAGCCACACTGGAACGACTTGAAGGTGAATTTACCCGTCTTGGCAATGACCTCGAACGTGAGGGCGAGCTTGGCAGTGATGCCGTCAAAGCCTTAGAGGAATTGCAGGCCGAACGTGAAGCTCTGCAAGGACAAGGGACAGATGCAAACCTGATTGAACAGGCGGCCTTAAAATCTCAGGCAGCCGCCGCTGTTGTCACCGATGCCGAGGCTTCGCTGGACAGGCTTTCTTCCCGTGCCGCTGCCGCAACCGCAGAACGCACAGCGGCAGAACGCGCGAAAGGTGAAGCAGAGCGAGCGCTTGCTCAGGCACAAGCGCGACTCGAGCAAGACGCCCCGAAAATCCAGCAACTGGCGAATGACATTGCTGAAGCTGAAAAGAAATTTTCTGCTGCACAATCTGCTGATGAAACCGCCCGGACTGCCGTTAATGACGCGCCAGACCGCATCACGCGAAGCGTCGAAGAACGCGAGTCAATGGAAGAGCGCGAGACGGAGGCGCGCGGCGCAGTCTCTACATTACGCGCCTCCTGCAATGCACTGATCGCTGAGATCGAATCGTTGAACAAGGCTTTGGCCGCTGAAAGCAAAACGGATACCGGCGCAGCGATTATGACCCGAATGCGCGCTGCTCCCGGATATGAAGCGGCTCTCGCTGCTGCGTTGGGCGAGGATGCCGCTGCCCCTGAATTACAGGGTTTCTCAGAAAAAGCGCGTGGCTGGTTAGCGTTGAAGTTACTCGGGTCCAATCCCCCGGTCGGTGAACCACTCTCGGCGCATGTAGAGGCTCCTGCTGCGCTGGCGCGGCGGTTAGCGGTCACATCTGTTGTATCCCGCGCAGAAGGACCGGAAGCCCAGAAATCCCTCAAACCGGGACAACATCTCGTCAGTCCCGAAGGCGATCTTTGGCGTTGGGATGGCTTTTTCAGCGGCGCAGAAACCCGCGCCGGTGATCCGGCTGTGGTCCGCTTGGCACGCTTAAACCGCCTCGATTCACTGAAAAAAGAGTTGAGCGCTGAGGAAACAGCCCTCGAAGAGGCCACGCGCACTCTTGATCGTCTTGAGCGCGGTCTGGCTGATGCGCGTCTTACGGAGTCAAATGCACGGGCTGAGCATCAAAAGGTGCAGGATGCCGCTGCGAATGCGGCTCGTGCTTTTGCCGATGCCGATGCGACGATGACACGATTAAAAACCAACCACACGCAGCTCTCAGAAAGCGTTGCAAGCCAGACCGAGGCTGAAGAACGTAACCGCGAAGCCTTTGCCCAAGCCAGCTCTGCTTTGGCTGAAATCGGCGATCCAACCGCTATGCGCGAAGAAGCAGAAAGCGCGAGAACGGCCCTTGTCGCGCTTCGTCAGGCGCATTCGACGGCAAAGTCTGAACATGACGAACTTGTTGCGGTTGAACGCGCCCGTTCCAGCCGCCTTGAGACAATCGACCGCGATGTAGCAAGTTGGCAGGACCGCGCGGCAAAGGCAAAAACGCGCACCAGTGACCTTGAGACACGGCGCGAAACTGTTCGTTTAGAACGTGATAACGCGCAATCTGCGCCTGATCGGGTCGCCGCTTTACGCGATGAACTGGTTTTCGACCTCGAAGCAGCAGAAGAACGTGTAACGGCGGCGAATGATGCTCTTTCAACCGCTGAAACAATCGCTCGTCAGGCCACCAAAACCGACTCAGATGCCGCGTCAGCTCTTTCGACCGCCCGTGAAGCCCGTGCCCGTGCAGAAGCGGTCGCTGAAGCAGCTGCGACACGGAAGTCCGAAGCCGCGACGACACTGCGCGAAGAAGTCAAAGCCGAACCAGCGGAGGTTGCCGCACGCTTCGCCGATGGCGATACCCCTGATGTTGCGCTCGCTGATGTAGAGGCACGGCTTACCAAGCTCAAAATGGACCGTGAGCGGCTCGGGGCCGTTAACCTGCGTGCCAGCATCGAAATTCAGGAAGCTGATACAGAGCGCGAAGCCCTCGGCACTGAGAGAGACGACCTTGAAGAAGCGATCAGCAAGCTCCGCAAAGGTCTAGCCGAACTGAACAAAGAAGGCCGAAGCCGTTTGCTCGCTGCGTTTGAAGAAGTGAACAACCACTTTACGGGCCTCTTCACGCATCTTTTCGGCGGTGGCAGCGCGCGACTTGAACTCACCGAGTCGGATGATCCGCTTCAGGCTGGTCTCGAGATCATGTGCGAGCCTCCGGGTAAACGTCTGCAATCATTGTCATTGATGTCCGGCGGAGAACAGACATTGACGGCGCTGGCGTTGATTTTTGCGGTTTTCCTTGTCAATCCGGCCCCTGTTTGCGTTCTTGATGAGGTCGATGCACCGCTTGATGACGCCAATGTTGCGCGTTTCTGCGATTTGCTGGACGAAATGACCCGCCGTGCGGACGCCCGTTTCCTCGTAATTACACACCACGCGGTGACAATGGCGCGGATGAACCGATTATTTGGTGTAACCATGGTGGAGCGCGGTGTCAGCCGCCTCGTTTCGGTCGATCTCGGAGCCGCTGTTGACTTGGTAGCGACTGAGGCCGCTTGACGATACAGCGCACAATTCATCTGTCTGAATCGCCTAGTTAGATACAATTCAATGCAGTTGAACAGGTGACCCGCGCACAAACACCTCAAGCCATTGATCTTTAATCATAAAATTTAATGCTGCACTGCGCCACACATTCTTGACACCAAATTGCCTCCTGCCTATGGTGCGCGCGGTTTCAAAGGGGCAATCGCCCACGGAATATCAAGGAGAATGCGGATGGCCGCCCCCGATGGGAAGGCCGGCGAAACGGATTGCAAGTCACTGGATGAGCTTGGAGCAAGGATTGACGCAGCTCGACAGCAGCTTGATGGCCCAAAGCGTGAGAAGACGACCAAATACAAAACGCTTAACCGCGCGTGGCAAATGGTCGTTGAATTGGTAGTTTCTGTTGTGGTCGGAGGCTGCATCGGGTACGCGCTGGACTGGGCATTCGGAACGCTCCCGCTTTTCTTAGTGATTTTTGGTGGGTTCGGATTTGCTGCCGGTATTAAAACGATCCTCGCGACGGCTCGCGGGTTCATTGACGAGGATGACACGGCTTCGCCGTGATAAAGGAGACGGTCTTGGCGAAGGAAGCAGTCGAGGGTGAACTGAACATCGACCCGATGCACCAGTTCGATATCAAATATTTCTTCGATATCGATCTTGGTATCGCGAATATTGGCTTCACCAACTCTGCCCTTTTCGCGTTTATCGCGGTTGCGGCGATCGTTGTGTTCCTTTGGTCAGCGGTCAGCGGGCACAGCCTCGTGCCATCACGGATGCAATCGGTTGCCGAGAGCATCTACGAATTTGTTCGCAACATGGTACGCGATACGGCAGGTGACGAAGCACTGAAGTATTTTCCGTATATCTTCACGGTCTTCATCTTCATTCTCGCCTGTAACCTGATTGGGATGATCCCTTACAGCTTTACGGTCACAAGCCATTTCGCAGTGACAGTCTTCTTAGCGCTGTCTGTCTTTATCAGCGTCACGGTCATTGGCTTCCTGAAGCACGGAATGCACTTTTTCTCGTTCTTCTGGCCTGCACAAGCGCCCGCCGCTCTGCGTCCGGTTTTGTGCATTATCGAAGTGATCTCGTATCTTGCGCGCCCGATCAGCCACTCGATCCGTCTTGGCGCGAATATGATGGCGGGTCACGCTGTTCTCAAAGTGATTGGTGCTTTTGCTGGCGCCAGCGCACTTTTGGTCGTTCCTTCGGTGCTTGGCATCGTTGGTCTGACCGCACTCGAAGTTCTGGTTGCGGTTCTGCAGGCATACGTCTTCACGATCCTAACCTGCGTCTACTTGAACGACGCACTGAACCTGCACTAACGCAACTGATGAAATACTAAAGTTTACAACCTAAGGAGCTACGCTATGGAAGGCGATATCGCAAACATGGGGAAATACATCGGTGCTGGTCTTGCCGCGATTGGCATGGGCGGCGCAGGTATCGGTGTGGGTACGATTGCCGGTAACTTCCTCGCTGGTGCATTGCGCAACCCGGCAGCAGCACAAGGCCAGACGCCTATGCTCTTCGTCGGCATCGCGCTCGCAGAAGCACTTGGAATTTTCTCGTTCCTCGTAGCTCTGCTTCTCCTCTTTGCGGTTTAATTCAAACCCTGAGACAATAACCGCGCGCTCTGTTTCTAAGGGCGCGCGTGATAAAAAGCGCTTTCATTAGAACGATGCTGGTTTGCATCTGAGAGCGTAAAATCTCAAATTCGGGACTTCTTCAGTGATCTGAAATCACAGAAAAGGTTCTACTGGAGCATCGGATGGCGACGGAAAACATCGACCATGCACAGAGCGGTGGAATGCCACAGCTCGATTTTAGTACATGGGCGTCACAGATTTTCTGGACGGCGGTTGCACTGTTTGTCCTGTACAAAATTCTCAACGGCTCGATCTTGCCTAAGATCTCGGGTGCTTTGGAAGATCGCCATAACGCGATTGCGGACGACCTCGATAAAGCGGCAGAGCTGAAGCGCCAAGCTGAAGATGCTGAAGCCGCTCATACGGCGGCTTTGGCAACGGCTAAAGCGGATGCAAACAAAATAGTTGCTGAAGCGCAGAGCGAAATTGATGCTGAATTCGCAACAGCCTCTGCGGAAGCGGACGCTGAGATCGCGGCACGCACTGCAGAAAGCGAAGTTCGAATCAACGAGGTTCGGGCTGAAGCACAATCTAATGCCAAATCCATCGCTACCGATACTGCACAGGCGATTATTGAAAAGCTCGCACCGGGCCTTTCCGATAAATCTACTGTTGAAGCGGCAGTGTCCCGCGCATTATCGGCCACTGGAGGCACAAAATGACTGACTCAACCGCTGTTCTTATTGGCTTTTTGCTCTTTCTCGGCGTCTTAGCTTGGTATCGCGTTCCGTCCATGGTTATGGGAATGCTTGATAAGCGTGCTGACGGCATCAAATCTCAATTAGACGAAGCCCGCGAAGCAAGGGAAGAGGCGCAACAACTGCTTGCCTCTTTCGAGCGCAAAACGGCTGAATCAAAGCGCGATGCGGAAACTATTGTCGAGCGCGCCCGCGCGGATGCAAAACGCGCGTCCGAACAAGCCAAGCTCGACCTGCAAGATACGATTGCCCGTAAATTGAAATCGGCTGAAGATCGTATCGCGCAAGTCGAGGTAGCAGCAACGCGGGAAGTACGCAATGCGGCGTCATCGGCAGCGGTCATTGCTGCATCTGATGTACTCGGCCAGAACCTTGGCGGTGATAAAGCCGGCTCGTTGATTGATGATGGTATCGCTACGGTCGCATCAAAACTTCACTGAGCTTGGACCGAAAATCTGACCGATAAATCAGCGTCCCTTGGGGCGCTTTTTTATACAAGCCAGCAGGTCGATTGCTATGGCTTGAACGGAGCCATGCCCTGTCGTGCCAATTCGTCAGCGCGCTCATTTTCAGGGTGTCCGGCGTGTCCCTTCACCCATTCCCATGTAACATCATGGCGAGACGCAGCGGCATCGAGGCGTTTCCACAAATCTTCATTCTTAACCGGCTTTTTTGCAGCGGTGCGCCAGCCATTGCGCTTCCAACCATGAATCCACTTGGTCAAACCGTCTTTTACATAAGATGAATCCGTCACAATGGTCAGCTTAGACTCGCGCTCTAAAGCATCCAGCGCCGAAATAGCGGCGAGTAATTCCATCCGGTTGTTCGTCGTGTCGGCTTCCCCGTCGCAAAGCTCTCGTTCTTTGAGAATGGTATCGCCTTCCTTTGCGATCAGCAGCACGCCCCACCCGCCAGGGCCGGGATTTCCACTACATGCGCCGTCTGTATAGGCGAAAAGGTCGGGCATCGTGATCTCCGGTCGAGAGTATACTGGTGGGGGCGGTTTATTAAGTTTCAGCCCGCGTCACGCAGCACTTTCGGGGCCTTGAATTCAATATTTTCAACGGCTGTTTCGACAATCTCAATCTCGACGTCGTAACGCTCCTTAAAGGCATCAACGACTTCATTGACCAACTCTTCCGGTGCGCTTGCCCCCGCCGTGATGCCAACCGCCTGAATGCCCTCAAGAGATCGCCAATCGATGTCCGTCGCACGGGGCGCAAGAACAGAATATTTGCATCCGGCCTTCGATCCAACCTCAACAAGCCGCTTAGAGTTCGACGAGTTCGGGGCGCCAATAACCACCAGCGCATCAATCTTTGGCGCAACAGCTTTTACGGCTTCCTGACGGTTGGTTGTCGCATAGCAAATGTCTTCCTTGCCCGGCGCAACAACATTCGGAAAGCGCGCTTTAATCGCAGCGACAATCTCGGCGGTATCATCCACGGAGAGCGTGGTCTGAGTAACGAAAGCCAGCTTATCCGGGTTTGTGGGCGACACCTTTGCAACATTCTCAACCGTCTCGACGAGCGTGACGGCTCCATCAGGAAGTTGCCCCATCGTGCCTATGACTTCGATATGGCCTTCATGTCCGATCATCAGGATCTCGTGGCCTTGGCGATGCAAGCGCGCGATTTCCATATGCACCTTTGTCACCAGAGGACATACGGCATCAACGGCGAACATTTCGCGGCGTTTGGCTTCTTCGGGAACAGATTTCGGAACACCATGCGCTGAGAACACCACAGGACGGTCCGTCGGGCATTCGTCCAGCGTCTCCACAAAGATCGCGCCTTTATCGCGCAGGCCATCAACGACATATTTGTTGTGGACGATCTCGTGACGCACATAGACGGGCGCACCGAATTTTTCGATGGCCATTTCAACCATCTTGATGGCGCGATCAACCCCGGCGCAAAAGCCGCGCGGAGCCGCAAGGTAAAGTTTAAGAGCTGGTTTTGTCATATCCGCAAACTAACCGACGCCTCGCTCTTGTACCAGTGCCGTAATCGCATCGGCGAGATGTTCATCGGTGATATTTTTTGCACCGGCTTCGACACGGATTTTATGGGCTTTCGCCAATACATCGGCATGAGTGCAGTCTTGCGGTGGATCAAACTTATAACAAGCAATTTCCATTAACTGGCCCAGCGGATCACGAAAATAGAGCGAATCCATAAATCCACGATCAACCTCTCCCGAATTGGTAAACCCGCCTTCGCGTAATCGTGCGGAGGCCTGAGTATAAGTCGCGCGGCTAACGGCAAAAGCGAGGTGATGCAAATTCCCGACACCGTTCGGATTAGGTGTCGGATCAACGGGTAAATCTTCGCGGGTAAAGATCGTAATCAACAGCCCGTCGCCGGGGTCGAAATATAGATGATTTGTGCTCTCATCGTCGAGATTAGGCTGCTCGAATACAAAAGGCATTCCAAGCACACCTTCCCAAAAATCTATTGATGTCTGACGATCTGCGCCCACCAGAGTGATATGATGAACACCTTGGGCTTGAATAATTTTCATATTAACACACCGCTTTTGAGATAAGACTTTATCTACAGGGACTTATATTTACGGCCTTTTCACCATCATCTTATCTCAGTATGTTGTGTGCAGTGTCCTCGTAGCTCAGCCGGATAGAGCACCAGATTCCTAATCTGGAGGCCACAGGTTCGACTCCTGTCGGGGACACCACAAATCGTCGTTTCTTATTCAAGAACCAAGCACCGGCAGATGTTGAGGTCGCTTATGCGCCGAAGCTGTCATCTTTTTTGATCTCAACGCCGGCGATCCGCCACTCTCCATCGACTTCAAGCATCGCATATTCAGCGATGTAGGGAGAACCGGACTGATCGACAATTCGTAAACGCTGGACAATCAAGCCGCCCCGAGGAATTGCTTCTAAAAAATCAACCTCCGCTGGATTCCAAACCATCGGGTAACCGTTGCGGACCATGCGACCGAAGACATTAGGCGAAGGAAAAATCCGCTTAATATTCGGGGCCGCAAACTCATATGCGGTTCCAACGGCATCGGCTTGAAATGCCTCAAGTTGTGATTGAATGACATCCCGCGCAGCCTCTGCGCCGTCCGGCTCTTCAGCGGCTGACGCAGAGGCAAGCAGAATAAAGACAAGTGAAGTTCTGGCGATTTTACCGAATAAGCGCATGTTATTTCCTTTTGTCTTCATCATTCATTACTCGGATGATCTACGGAAATCGGATGGATATTTTATCTGATACTACAATACGACGTAGGCTGTTCGAACACGGAGGCAAGTTGACGAACAATAAGACATCTGAAGAGTCTACGAACGGATTTCGGATTATAGAAGCGTTCCAAGATTTCGATGATTACGCGCGCCTGAGGCTTGCAATCGTGGTTTTACCGGCGTATCTGAAATGTGTGTGCCGCCTTAGCTCAGTTGGTTAGAGCACTGGTTTGTGGAACCAGGGGTCCCCCGTTCAAGCCGGGGAGGCGGTACCATTTCAGTCCAACAATGGTCTATTTTTCTAAGCCATTCGGGCATTTAGCATCCAATCCGCAGAGAACTTCACGCCCGATACTCTCCGCAAGCAAGCGATGACCCAGCGCTGACATGTGAAATTTATCCCGTGCCAAAAGGCTGGGCAGCACCTTTGGCCCCGAATCGCGCATTTCCTCAAAACGATCAACAACCGGAACGCAAAGCTCTTCGCCAACCGTATCAATCATCTCCGCCATTTCAGTATAATGGGGTTTGTTGGCAATGCGGGGATAGAATTGAGGATCGACCAGCATCGCATCCGCACCAGCAGCCCGAATAATGGCAATCCCTTTGCGTATAGTATCTGCCACATTTCCAGGATCGAGCCGGGCATTCGCATCATTCGTTCCGACCTGCCAAATGACCAGCGCCGGGTTGACCTCCGCTATCGCTTTGGGAAGACGGGCAAGCGCTCCTGTTGCCTTTTCTCCGCCGATACCGCGTGCAACAACTGTCGGCTTCAATTGCGAATCTTTTAAGGCTGGAGCGATTTGTTGCGGGTAGGCTGAGGTTTTACTCCCCGCACCAACGCCGCCTGTGCTGGACGACCCAATCGCGAGCACATTAAACGACGGCAGTGCGGCACGTGTGTTTGGGAACGGGTCTAAAAGGTCGCAAGCATAGGCTTGACCAGCGCTCAGACCAATGGCGATGATTATAGCTTGAAAGATTGCCTTGAGGACCATCATGCGGCTCCCAGATAGCGAATTGAGTCGTCACGCTCCATCAAATAGAGCAACACACGCAGGGCTTCTCCGCGTGCAGTTTTTAGCTCGGCATCTTGCGAAACGATCAAGCGGGCATCATCGCGCGCGACTTCCAAGAGGTCCGCATGAACCGCAAGGTCAGCAAGGCGCATTTGCGGCAAGCCCGCCTGTTTGATCCCAAGCAGATCCCCTGCCCCGCGCAATCTCAAATCTTCTTCCGCAATCTTGAAGCCATCCTCTGTCTCTCGCAAAACGGAAAGGCGCGCACGGGCATTATCTCCCAATGGTCCCTGATAGAGTAAAACACAACTCGACTCGCCGGAGCCACGCCCAACCCTGCCGCGAAGCTGATGCAATTGCGCGAGGCCAAAACGTTCAGCGTGCTCGATTACCATAATCGTTGCTTCGGGAACATCCACGCCGACCTCAACAACGGTTGTTGCGACGAGCACTTGGCACTCGCCAGCCTTGAAAGACGCCATCGCCGCATCTTTCTCGGCAGGCTTTAATTTACCATGTGTCAAAGCCACAACATCTTCGCCTAAGGCCCTACGCAATGCGCGGGCGCGATCTTCCGCAGCGGCTAGGTCGATAATGTCGGATTCCTCGACCAACGGGCATATCCAATAGGCGCGAGCGCCCTTGGCAATTGCAGAGCGCAGGCTTTCAATAATTTGGTCATACCGCGCAAGAGAGACCATACGTGTCTCTATCGGTTTTCTGCCGGGAGGTTTTTCGTCCAGAATCGAGATATCCATATCGCCGTAACTCGCCAAGGCAAGCGTGCGGGGAATAGGCGTGGCACTCATAACAAGAATATCTGCGCCTTCACCTTTTTCGGCAAGCTCATTGCGTTGGTTGACACCGAAGCGATGCTGTTCATCCACGACCGCCAAACGCAGGTCTTTGAAGCTCACATCCGATTGAAACAGCGCATGAGTGCCAACAACGATCGAGACGTCGCCATTCACGATGCCGTTCAAAATAGCGTCGCGCTCAGCTCCTTTGTTGCGTCCGGTAAGCAAGACAATCTTGATGCCAACGATTGCACACAAAGGTTCCAAACCGGCAAGATGTTGACGCGCAAGAATTTCAGTTGGCACCATCAAAGCCGCCTGTCCACCAACTTCGGCGGCGTTCAACATCGCCAGAAAAGCAACCAGAGTTTTTCCCGCACCAACATCGCCTTGCAGCAATCGAAGCATTCTTTTGCTTTCGGCCATGTTGTCATGGATTTCCCCGGCGGCACGCTTTTGCGCGCCTGTAAGCGAGAACGGAAGCGCCGCCTCCACTTTTTTTCGCAGCGAGCCATCCCCTTTTGTGATGCGACCTTTAGAGCGTCGTCGCTTTGCGCGCACTAAGGCCAGAGCCAGTTGGTGCGACAAGAGTTCATCGTATGCGAGACGTTGCCGTGCCGGGGTATGCGCCTCGATGTCTTCAGCACTCTGCGGCGAATGCAGCGCGCGCACAGCATCTATCCAAGCAGGCCAACCCTGTTTTGATAACCATGCAGCATCCTGCCACTCGGGCAAATCAGGAGCCATCGCAACTGCTGACCGTACAGCTTTGGCAATCGCTTTTTGGTTTAAACCCGCAGTCGCCGGATAGATTGGTTCAAATCCATCCGGCGTTTCTCCATCATTGGGATCAATGATCATATCCGGATGCGGCATCTGCGCAACGCCATCGTAAATTTCAATCTTGCCGCTGACGATCCTTTCCTCGCCTTGCGGTAAAATTCGCACGAGATACTCCGGATGCGCGTGAAAGAAGACGAGCATAAAATCGAGCACTCCATCGTTCACAGTTATTCTATACGGCGCACCTCGTCGGCTTGGAGCTGAATGACGTCCCACTGTTACGCGCACTGTAACGACATTTCCCTCAACTGCTCCCTGCACCGTCTCTCGCAACCGGCGATCAATGACACCGGAGGGCGGCAAAAACAGAGCATCGACGATTTTTGCGACTCCCAACTTCTCGTAAAGCGGGGCGGTCTTAGGACCGACACCATCGAGTTTTTTCGGCTCTGCAAAAAGAGGAAAGAGAATTTCTGGACGCATCGCAGATCAATACATCGGAGTGTGGCCTGTGAAAAGGCCGGCACAGGCTATTCTGTTTTACGCAATAACGGTCTGTGCCAAATTAAACCAAGATTTAGCAATCGGGGTTAAGATGTAAATACAGGCTGCGCGTCGGACGTGGCGCTTCGGGTGGCGAAGATATTCTTCCTACGTCGTAAGTGTAACACCTCACCATGTCGCCCGGAATCAATGCTGCCGCAATCTTTTCTAAGCGAGCCGCCATTTTTACACCCGAAAGCGTCCGTTCAGCACGGCCAAATTCTGCGCTTAGATTGGTAAACGGATCATCAATGCCTCGACTCGGTTCGATCATATGGGACGGCAAGTGCAGCGTTACCTTGTTAGGAAGATTATCTTTTTCAGTGACTTCAATGCGTTTAGGATCGGCTTCAGGAAAAGCCGCAAACACGATTTTTGCGCTTTCGCCTTTTGGTCCATTATCGACCGCACCTGAATTCATATGCACGATGGCCATGGCGACAAACAAGATAATTGGCACTATAGCAATAACAAGGATCCGGTTATGCAGACCGATTTTCCGGCGTCTTTTCCAGCGCGCTTCACGTCGCAGACTGCCCGGCTTAACCGGACGCGCACTTCTGACACTGCGCTTTTTGGGCGTTAAGTCCGGTGAAGCAGTGGGTATGGTCGTTGTGGCATCCATGCGTCCCGTTTCGCAAGGGCCGTGCCGATTCGTATTAACCGTCTATTAAAGTAATCCAATCTTCTTCTGAAAGCACGAATACCCCCAGTTCTTCAGCTTTCTTCAACTTGGACCCGGCTTTTTCACCGGCTAGCAGATAGTCCGTTTTGGCAGAAACTGAACCACTGACTTTGGCCCCGGCGGCTTCAGCGCGAGCTTTTGCCTCAGAGCGGCTCATTCGTTCCAATGTTCCCGTAATCACTAACGTTTTGCCCGCCAATGCACCCTGTTGCGCGGGAGGGGCTGCATTCTCAACAGAAATATGAGCCAAAAGAGCGTTTAAACTTTCCAGGTTATGCGGTTCTGCAAAGAAAGCTGACAGAGCATCCGCAAGAACATCTCCTACGCCATCAACATTCACCAAAGTAGCGCGCGCCTCTTCATCACCGGATGCCATGGCTTCCATCGCGACACGGAAGGCATTCCAGTTCACATAGGTGCGCGCCAATAATGCAGCTGTGCCCTCCCCCACATGCCGGATGCCCAACGCAAAGAGAAAGCGATCCAGTGGCAAGACGCGGCGCTCATCAATCGCCCGAAACAGCTTTTCAGCAGATTTTGCGCCCCACCCTTCTTTAGACTTCAGCGCTTGAATATTATCGCCGCCAAACCGCTGTTCGAGGGTGTAAATGTCTGCCGCTTGTTTAATCCAGCCATCCGCCCAGAAAGCCTCGGCTTGTTTTGCCCCGAGGCCATCAATGTCTGCAGCATTGCGAGACACGAAATGTTTGAGCCTTTCGACAGCTTGGGCTGGACAAACCAAACCGCCAACACACCGGCGAACCGCCTCTCCTTCTTCGCGCACAGCCTCAGACCCGCATTCAGGGCAGGTTTCAGGAAAAACAAACTGGGTCGCGTTTTCGGGACGTTTTGAGAGATCAAGGTCCACGACTTTCGGAATCACATCGCCCGCACGATAGACTTGAACAGTATCGCCAACGCGCAAGTCGCGGCCTTCGCGGATCGGTTCGCCATCACCGCCAATGCCCTTGATATAATCCTCGTTATGGAGGGTCGCATTGGAAACAACCACGCCCCCCACTGTTACGGGCTGGAGTTTTGCCACTGGCGTCAGTGAGCCGGTTCTACCGACTTGAATGTCGATACCTTCCAGCACTGTCGTCGCCACTTCCGCCGCAAATTTATGCGCGATAGCCCATCGCGGCTCTCGTGAGCGGAACCCCAAGCGACCCTGTAAATCCAATCCATCAACTTTATAGACCACGCCGTCAATATCATAGCCAAGGCTCGCACGGTCGGCCTCTACCATTTGATGATATGCGAGCATCTCATCCACAGATGCGCACACGGCCATACGAGGATTTACTGTTAATCCCCATCGCCCCATCGCTTCAATAACACCCGACTGAGTATCTGCCGGAACATGCGAAGAATCTCCCCAGCCATAAGCAAAGAATCTTAATGGTCTGGTTTTTGTGATTTCAGAGTCGAGCTGCCTTAGTGATCCAGCCGCAGCATTGCGCGGATTTGCGAATACCCGTCCCGACTCCGCCATTCGTTCATTCAAAGCCGCAAAATCTTCATGCGACATATACACTTCACCGCGCGCCTCAAAAATTTCAGGCACATCCCCGCCCTCAAGTTTGTGCGGCACATCTTCGATTGTCAGCGCATTGGCAGTTACATTTTCACCAATGCGCCCATCACCGCGCGTTGCCGCCTGCACCAACTTACCGTTTTCATATCGAAGTGAGAGTGCAAGGCCATCAATCTTCGGTTCAGCGGTGAAAGGGAGCGGCTCTCCCTCTGCGACACTCAAAAACTTGCGAACACGATCCGAAAATTCTTGCACGTCATCCGGTTCAAATGCATTCCCGAGCGATAGCATTTGGACGATGTGCGAAACTTTTGCAAACCCTTCAGCGGGCGCTGCGCCAACACGATGAGTCGGGCTGTCACTGCGCAACAGCTCAGGAAATTTACTTTCAATCGCTAGATTTCGACGACGCAGCGCGTCATAGTCGCCGTCGCTAATCTCGGGTGCATCATCCGTGTGATACCGCGCATCATGACCCGCTATTTCTTCCGCAAGCCGTGCAAGCTCTGCCTTTGCTTGCTCCTCGGTCAGCGCGTCGATATCCTGATGTTCCATTTCGATGCCTCTAATGCCCACTCTAACCCTGTGTTAACGCAGCAAACCTTCTGACACACTTATCAAAGTGCATATAATTCAAAATTGAGAGGTCGAATGTCTTTAAAAAACGGGAAGTGTCATTGTGGAGCGGTCCAATTCGAAGTCAATCTACCGGGTGGTCTCCAGAATATCCGCCGCTGTAATTGCTCGCTGTGCCGGCGCAAAGGCGCTGTTATGGCAAGCGCTCTGCTTAAAGATTTGCGCGTGATCTCAGATAAAGACGCATTGCGCGTTTACTCGTGGAATAGCCATACAGCAAAACATTACTTTTGCGGGACTTGTGGGATTTATACCCACCATCAACGCAGATCGAACCCGAACGAATACGGCTTCAACATCGCGTGCCTAGAAGGCATCGACCCGTATGCATTCGAAGATATAATAATAGGGGACGGAGCGTCTCAACCAATAGTCCCTTAGGGCAAAGTGCTTTAAATGAATGGCTGGGCAATTGATTCGGAATAAAACTTAACCAATTGAAGTTAATATGTTATCGAGACACACCTTGCGTCACGCGGTTTCGCGGCGCATATCTCTTTTATGTCTGAACGCAAAAAGCCCCGCGTCTTTAAGGCCGGTGATCCGGTTCTCGTAGTCGCACCGCCGCCCTCGTCAATCGAGGTCGATCCGCTGTTGTCGGGTGCTGATAAGCTGCGCAGACCTGCGTCCAAACGCAGAAAATTCCGGGCCGTGTTCTGGGCGGCGGTTGGGGGCCTGATCATTCTCGCGATTGGTGCGGCAGCTTATGAATTCGTCGCCGGATTGATCACGCGCTACGCTTGGCTTGGTTCGATTGCTGTTGGCTTGATGGCGATTGTCGTGATGGGCTTTTTAATCTTCGCGTTGCGCGAAGTTGCAGGCTTGTCCCGTTTGCAACGCATTGACGGGCTGCGCCATGGCGTGGAATTAGCGTGGGAAACGCAAGAGCGCCCCCGCGCGGAAAATATCAGAGAACAGCTCGCCGCGCTCTATCGTAACAGGCCGGAGCTAGACCGCGCCCGTACCTTGATTGATGAGCGGGCAGGAGACTCGCTTGACGCAGATGCTTTGCTGACAATGCTTGAGCGTGAAACCTTGCGGGATCTTGATGCGGCAGCGCTCGAAGCGGTCAAAACCGGAGCGCGCTCTGTTGCCGCCGCAACCGCGCTTTTGCCGGTTGGTCTATTGGATGCAGCGGCGGTGCTATATATCAACGTCCGGATGGTCCGGCAGGTCGCGGCAACATATGGGGGCCGCGCTGGATGGCTAGGCTCATGGCGTCTGTTGAAACAAGTTGCTTTCCATCTTGCCGCGACAGGCGCAATCGCCTTAAGCGATGACCTGCTTGGCGCTGTACTCGGCGGCGGTGCTTTGGCTAAAATTTCGCGGCGAGCAGGTGAAGGCTTACTGAATGGTGCATTGACCGCTCGGATCGGTGTTGCCGCGATGGAGGTTTCCCGCCCGATGCCATACCGCGCTTTGTCCAAGCCTTCGGTGAAAGACGTAGCCTCCGCAGCGCTACGCCGTGGAAGCCCATCCTGATTAAAGCGCCACCGCTCTTAAAACCGCGTCCAGACCAACGGACTACCCCGTTCAATATCATCATGATCAGGGTCGATATGCGCGAAGCCATCTGCTTCGGCGAGGCGGCGTAGGTTGCCTGAATTGGCACCGGGTGAAAGCACCAATTCTGGTATTCCATCCGGCCCTACATCTTTGATGGTAACCAAAGGAAACTCGGCCCGACCGGGACGCCCAACCATCTTAAATTGGGCAACGGCACGCTCAGGCACTGGCATTCGATCGCTGATCGCAGCACGGCGCCGTAGAATTTCCCAACCGAGCATTTCCATAACAATCGTTGCCGAAACAGGATTCCCCGGCAGACAGAGGCACAGCGCTCCGTTGAGTGTAGCCATCATCAACGGCTTACCGGGCTTCATGGCGATGCTATGGGCAATCATGTCACCGCCCAACTGCTTCATCGCTTCCGTCATCGTCGTTTGAACACCGCCGGACGCTCCACCAGTAACAATGATGACGTCAGCCGCACCCGTTGCAATCGGCAAAGCCCTCGTCAGAGCGCCCGCGTCGTCTCGAATAACGCCAAGATCGAGATATGTGATCCATTCGCGATTCAAAGCAGCCTTGAGCATAGGACGGTTGCAATCATGCATTTGCCCGCGTCCTAGCTTCGTTCCGACTTCGATTAACTCCGAACCGGTAGACAAACACGCGACACGCAATCGTTGCCGGACATTAACCTCGGCACGGCCCATACCCGCAAGTAGGGCAATATCGCGCGCCGTTAGAATCCGTCCAGCTGGCAAGAGGTCAGTGCCAACTTTAGCATCCTGACCCCGCGTTCGGATATTGGCGTTGCGCGACGGGCATTGAAAGATCGTCACGGTATCGCCATCGGACTGAACTACTTCGTGAGGAACCACCGCATCAAGCGAACCGAAAATTTGAGCGCCGGTATCAACCGACAAAGCGCCACCGGGAGAGCAAACAGGCCGTTCGCTCTTTTTGTGACCAGCGGTAAGATGACCGTCGATACGCAATGTCCAAGGCCCCGGCCCCACAAGGTCGCCACGTCGAATAGCAAAGCCGTCCATGACCGCTCCGTTATATCGCGGTAATGGTTCGTGATTGCTGACGGGTTCGGCCAGAACGCGCCCACAAGCCACTTCCAGAATTACCCGCTCCGTCGGCAATCCCGCTAATGAGGCTGCGGCATCCATGCCAAGTTTTCGCGCTTCTGTAACAGACAAAAGCCGTTCTTCATTTTCAAGATCAATGTCGAAAACCGGGCGACGCATCATATGAACCGTCATACGGGTATCCTTTTTATTATCGTCTCGATACGGGCGTAAGTCACCCTGCCTGTGAAGTGTGGTCTATATGCATAAGGTCAGCGAAATAGGCGATGACATCCGGCGTGGATTCTCCGACCAGCGCATGAGCAAGCGACGCATCGCGCCAAAACGCACCATTTAACCCGCCTTGAGAAACGCTCGCAGGTTGCTCTGTCGCTGAAGGCAGCGCCTTGTTCAGACACGAAAGCCCATTAGCCTCAGCAACGTAAAGGCCCAGCGCCTCGCCGCCTCTATCAAAATTGAAAACGGCTATACGCCTGTCGAGAAACCAACAAAGCCGCCCACCAATTAAATCCATTTCCGAAAGCGATGCCAAGCGCGGCAAAGTAAAAGGCACTTTTGGCGCAAACCAGTCCATTACGGTCTGCGGATTCGTTTCGGTAAAATCTAATTTTCGATCCGCAGCAAGGTGTGTCGAAAAATCACCGAACACTGCCATCGGCAAATCTTCGCTTCTGGCTCTACGCAGCGTAGCAACCGAGCCTATCGCCGCAATAGAGGCTGCGGCAGCGAATCCACCGAACAAACGCCTACGATTCACAGGCTCAGATGTTCGTACAGGCTTCGCCGCATCCAAATCATCCAAGCGGTCAAGCAAGCCGCTCGGCGCTTTGAGCCTAGTAGCAGCCTCTCGAGCCGCAAAATCGAGGCGGCGGACCGTATCAACATGCGTTTTACACGTTGGACAAATCGCAATATGCCGCGCGATGGCATCGGCCTGATCTCCCGCTTCGCCATCAAACCAGAGTTCTGTATCCATGATATGTGGGCAAGCCGTCATGACTGCACCTTTGGAATAGAGGAAAGACGGGGTAAATCGGAACTCTCCACGAGTGTCCGCAAGGACTCGCGCGCCCGATTCAACCGCGAGCGTACAGTGCCCACAGGAATGCCAACGATGGTCGCTACCTCGCGATAACTCAGCCCCTCAATCACAATGAGGGAGAGAACTTCGGACAGGTCTTGAGGCATGGCATCCATCGCCCGCGCTACGCGGTCGAGGGCATCGGAATTAAGCAAGTCAGTTTCAGGTGTTCTATAATCCGAACGATTTTGCGCCAGCGTCTCGACGTCTTCGCTCTCAGTAACAACGCGAAGCCGCGAGGTTCGGGACCGGACCTTATCAATGCAAAGATTGCGAAGAACCCTAAAAATCCAACCGCGAGGATGAAGCGGCATTTCTTTCGGTGTCGATGAATGGGTTATGCGAATATAGGCATCCTGAACCGCATCTTCTGCCTCTTCGCGTGTGCCCAGAATACGCAATGCCGACCGGTAAAGCGCATCAATCTCACCCCGAAAGACAGTCTCTAAAGTCTCACTTATTTTGTGCGGCGGTTCGCGCATAGTTCAATTCAGCCTCCGATTTAAAAAGAAGACGGATCACGCAGCACAAAAGTTCACGATTATCACGGTTCAGTGATCGTAATTCAGCTTTTCAAGATAATATCCATACAAAGTCACGGCGTTCAAAATAAAATAGTTCAACAATTTCAATCATAAGAACGAATATGGGTCCACGTCGAAAACGACGCGAATACCGGATGGGACTTTGACCAGACTCCGCCACGACTCGATCAGTGCAGCATGGTCAGCGCTGCGTTCCAATCGAACTAACAACCGCACTCGATGCTCGCCACGCAACATCGCAAAAGGCGCAGGGGCAGGTCCAAACACATCCGCACCCGCTTTGGTCAACGGTTCCGCATTGCGCGCAAGTGCTTTGGCGATTTCCCAAACCAGTTCTTCTTTTTCGCCGCGCACAATCACGGCAACAAGCCGCGCAAAGGGGGGCATACCCCCGAGACGGCGTTCATCCGATAAGCGCTGACGGAAAGCAGCAGCATCCCCCGCGAGGATCGCCCTCAAGACCGGATGCTCCGGTTGTGCAGTTTGCAGCATCGCCCGCCCCGGCTTATCCGCACGCCCTGCCCGACCCGCAACTTGGTTGAGCATCTGGAAAGTTCGTTCAGACGCGCGCAGATCTCCCCCCATCAATCCAAGATCGGCATCGACGACACCAACAAGCGTAAGGTTCGGGAAGTTATGTCCTTTCGCCACGATCTGAGTACCGACGATGATGTCTGCCTTCCCATTGGCAATGTCGATAATCTGTTGCTTCAATGCTTTGGGGTCAGGGGCAAGGTCTGACGAGAGGATTTGCACATCCGCCAAGGGAAACCGCTCGGCGGCTTCTTCGGCAATACGCTCCACACCAGGGCCACATGCGGCCAAATGTTCAGTGCTATCACAATCAGGGCAAGCGGTCGGCGCAGGTGTGCGATGACCGCATTGATGACAAATAAGCGCGCCGCCAACCTTGTGCTCAACAAGCCATGCAGAGCAATTCGGACACCCCGCGCGCCAACCGCATTTCCGGCACAACGTCAACGGTGCATAACCGCGACGATTGAGGAAAAAGAGAACCTGCTCTTTGCGAGACAGCGCCTCCCGCGTGGCTTGCACCAACCCCGGCGCGAGCCATGTCCCGCGCTCGGGCGGATCAGCCCGAATATCGAGCGCGCTAAGAAAAGGCAAAACCGCATCGCCGTGACGTTCTAACAAAGTCAGTCGGGTATATTTACCGCTCTCAGCATTGATCCAGCTTTCAAGCGACGGAGTAGCACTGGCGAGAACACAGGTCGCGCCCTCTTCTGCCGCCCGCAAAACCGACAAATCACGCGCCTGATACAACACGACATCTTCTTGCTTGTAAGACTGGTCGTGTTCTTCATCGACGACGATTAACGACAGATCGCGGTAAGGCAAAAAAAGTGCAGAGCGCGCACCGGCGACAACTTGTGCTTCGCCTCGCGCGATGGCACGCCAAGCCTTACGGCGAGCGGCGGGCGTAATGCCGCTGTGCCATTCAACGGGCGGCGCACCGAACCTCTCACGCACACGGCGGATAAAATCGGACGTCAGCGCAATCTCGGGCAGGAGAATTAAGGCTTGCCGGCCCGACCGGATGACATCCGCGACAGCCTCAAGATATGTCTCGGTTTTTCCCGACCCCGTAACGCCATCAAGCAAAAGCGTCGTATAAGTGCTGGTGCGGGTTGCAGCGCGGATCGCTTCGGCTGCGATTTCCTGTTCCGGGTTCAGCGTACGGGTCGCATAATCAGGATCGAGACGCGGCGGCGCACGATCTTTAGCGGCCTCCTGAGCGATCAATGCTCCCGCCTCATGCAGTCCTTTGACTACCCCGGCTGAGACGCCTGCCTCACGCGCCAGTTCCGCAGCAGCCAAACCCGGCGACGCACGGGCGACGTCTAAAACGCGCTTACGGGTTTCAGTCAGCTTTTCAGGAACGGACCCCGCGACATAGACAGTGCGGGTTTCTTCCGGCGCAGCAAGCCCCGGTGCGCGGGTGGCTTGGCGCAGCATCATACCAAGGGGCGTAAGTGTGTAGCGCGCGGCACGCTCGATAAAGCGACGCATCTCGGCAGGCATCGGCGGAATATCAAGCGTGCGGACAACTGCTTTTAGTTTTTTCGGGGCATTCTCGCTACCCGGTCCCCAAACAACCCCAACCGTATCGCGACCAGAGACCGGCACGACGACATAAGTTCCTGCTTCCAACACGGTATCCGCACTATAGTCCAACGGACCAAGCGGCAGAGGTGTCAGCACTGAAACTGTAATCGTGCTTGAGGGAAAAAGATCAGCCATATCGCTTTATAGAGCGGTATGCGAAGGCTTGTCGCAAAGTTTAAGCGAAAGCATGTTGAGATAAACTTGAAGGATCAGGCTCCACGCCGGTTCTTGGCGTGAAACCTGATTCAACGAAATCTTGAAAGCCTCTAGGCTGCGATTAGCGCTTGCGCTTTTGCTGTTGCCCGATCTGCATTTCCATGATCGTTCAATCCTTTAAAGGCCCGTGCGACGGCACGCCAGTTTTGCACTGACGTATCTTTCGTGCCGGTCCGCTCGTTGGCGAGCGCTAGCGCGAGGTCGAATTGTTTTGCCCGCAATGCTGCCTCTAACAGAGTCCATCCGATAATATCACGCTGGGCAAAGCTGCCACCTAGTCGGTGCGTCATATATCGAACCGGTAGCAGGCGATCTACACAAGCCGCATAGTTCTCATTTTTGAAATCCTGCATTGCGAGGCAGAATGGCAAACCAATCTCCCGCGTCATAGCAGTATTCGCATCTGATGCATTCTCAAGATACCGCTCGTTCGCTGAAAGCAATGCAGTCTGGGCGTCTTTGCGATCATCGGACACGAACGTCAGCATCGCGTGAACGTCGTTAAATGCATAAAGCGTATCTTGAGCCGCAGGTTCCCATTTGTTGGCCAAATGCGTCCAGCGGTCACCAGAATCTTGCCCAACCAAATTCATCCGCCAAAGCAACGCAGCGGCATCCAGTTCTTCGTAGCGATGCCCGTCTTTATTGCGCGAATCCAAATGCGTATCGAAGATTGAATAAACCTCGTCATATTGCTCAAGGTCGAGGTGATATAGGCCGGTGTGCCACCAAAGATGGTTCGCGAAATTCGATGTGCCCCAGAGCGCAGAGCGTTCTTTCATGAAGCGGATACCGCCTGCCTGACGGCCACGCATTTCCATGACATGACTGACTGTATGAACCGCATAAGGGTTGTCAGGGCGGATCGCGAGGGCTTGTCTCGCCAGTTCTTCAGCACGCGAAAAATCGCGGTTTTCTTCCAGGCCAAAAGAATAGAAACCCAGCACAAATTCATAACCGGGGATGCTTTCGTCCCATAGATTAAACACCCGCGCGACAACATCGCGTTGTCCCGGAACATCGCCCAAAAGAACCATCGTGTAGTGAATGAGTTCCAACGCGAGCAAATCCATCGGATAAAGCGTTAGAACCGCTTCCCACTTCTGGACTGCACCATAGAAATCGCCAGATACCCACGCTTTTACCGCCTCGAAATGGCCGCGCTCACGGTCATTCGCTGAACCGATCCGTTTTTCAGCCTGATCAAGGCTTTTGACCATCAGCGGGTAAATCCGAGTTTCCATCGCTTGCGTCAGCCACCCAGCCTTGAACAACCAGCCCATGATAAAATCCGGGTGCTCTTTCAAAACCTTGTTGATCTCGGCAATGGCATCACCGCGAAACGATAACGACATGATCACCGCACGTTCCAAGCCGTCTATAGCGTCATTATCGGGGTACGAAACTGGGACACCTCGAATATCTTTATACGAGAGAGGCGTTTTGAGGGCTTCAGATTGTGCCATCGCAGGCGTTCCTTCCGATTACAGCTGAGATAAGCGTCAATGTGTCTTTGGTAATAACACCACAGATGTCAACATTTAGGCCAATTTGATGCTGCAGATTACGCTTTTTTGCAATTCATGGCCTGCGAATAAACAGTCCGTGAACGACATTGCGGACAACCTTTCTTCATTATTCCGCAGCTTCAGCGTAACTCTCCATAGGTGGACAGGAACATACGAGGTTGCGGTCACCATAAACATTGTCAACGCGGTTGACGGGTGGCCAGTATTTGTCCACGCGGAACGCACCGGGAGGAAAGCATCCAATCTCACGTGAGTATGGTCGATCCCAATCGCTCACGAGATCTTCAACAGTGTGTGGAGCATTTTTGAGCGGATTGTTTTCCGGGTCGATTTTACCGTCTTCAATGTCTTGGGCTTCAGCGCGAATCGCCAACATTGCCTCACAGAAACGATCTAGCTCTGCTTTCGTCTCAGATTCGGTTGGTTCGACCATCAAAGTTCCCGCGACCGGCCAGCTCATTGTCGGCGCATGGAAGCCGCAATCAATAAGGCGCTTTGCAACATCATCGACAGAAACGCCGCAACTGTCTTTCAGAGGCCGCGTGTCGATAATCGCTTCATGAGCGCAGCGTCCTTGTTTGCCGCGATACAGAATATCGTAAGCGCCTTCCAACCGCTTCGCTATGTAGTTCGCATTGAGGATTGCAATCCGCGTTGCTTGGGTCAGGCCCTCGCCGCCCATCATCAGGATATAGCTCCACGAAATCGACAGAATAGACGCTGATCCAAAAGGCGCTGCCGATACTGGTCCTTCTTCGGTTCCGTCAGGCGTAATCGGATGGCCGGGTATGTATGGCGCGAGGTGTTCTTTCACGCCAATCGGACCCATTCCGGGGCCGCCTCCACCATGTGGAATGCAGAAAGTCTTATGTAGGTTCAGGTGACTCACGTCAGACCCGAAATCCCCCGGTCTTGCCAATCCGACCAGCGCATTCAGATTGGCGCCATCGAGATACACCTGCCCCCCATGCTCATGGGTGATGTCGCACACCTCGCGAACGCCTTCCTCGAACACGCCATGGGTCGAAGGATAGGTAATCATGCAGGCGGCAAGAGCCTTTGAATGTTGCTCGGCCTTCGCACGAAAATCGTCAATGTCAACATCGCCATTCGGCCCGCATTTGACAGCAACGACTTCCATGCCCGCCATCTGCGCCGACGCGGGGTTCGTGCCGTGAGCGTTCGTTGGGATCAAACAGACATTGCGATGCGTGTCTCCATTGGCTTTGTGGTAGGCGCGGATCGTGAGCAAGCCCGCATACTCGCCTTGTGCGCCGGAATTCGGCTGCATCGAGATCGCTTCATAGCCCGTGATTTGGCACAGTTTGTCGTTCAAATCAGTCAACAGCTCCGCATAACCCTGAGCCTGATCCATCGGAACGAACGGATGAATCTCGGCAAATTCCGGCCATGTGATCGGCAACATCTCGGCGGTCGCATTGAGCTTCATAGTGCAGGAACCAAGCGGTATCATCGCACGATCCAACGCTAAGTCTCTATCAGCAAGACGGCGCATATATCGCGTCATCTCACTTTCAGCGCGGTTCATATGGAATACCGGATGCGTCAAATATTCGCTGATTCTTAGAAGGTCCGGCAAACGGTATGCTGGCCATTCTTCTGCGAATTTTAGGTCAAAGCCTCCGAAAGACCGAAAGACAGACTCGACCGTTACGGGTCTGGTTCGCTCGTCCACTGTAATGCCGACATGATGCTGACCAACTTTTCGGAAGTTGAGGCCATTATCGACGGCATTCTTCATGATCAAGCCCTGATATGGGCCAACATCAACGGTGATTGTGTCAAAGAATGTCTTGGGTGCAATCTCAAAGCCGAGCGACTCCAATCCATCCGCAATTCGAACGGCCTTTCGATGGACTCGTTCGGAAATCGCGCGCAATCCATCTGAGCCATGAAACACCGCATACATCGACGCCATGACAGCAAGGAGAACCTGAGCCGTACAAATGTTAGACGTCGCTTTCTCGCGGCGAATATGTTGTTCGCGCGTTTGAAGGGCGAGGCGGTAAGCGCGGTTGCCATGGCTATCGACTGAGACACCAACGAGACGTCCCGGCATTGCTCGCTTAAATTCATCCTTGGTCGCCATGTAAGCGGCATGAGGCCCGCCATACCCCATAGGAACGCCGAAACGCTGCATTGATCCAATCGCAATATCCGCGCCCATTTCTCCGGGTGGTTTGAGCAACGTCAACGCAAGAGGATCAGCAGCCATAACCGCAAGGGCCTTGGCTTCGTGTAGCCTCGTTATCAAAGGTTCAAAGTCATGGAAGCCCCCCTCCACGCCGGGGTATTGGAAAATTGCGCCAAAAACATCGTTTGGCACGAGATCGGTGAAAGGATCGCCAACTAGGATTTCCCACCCGAAAGGCTCGGCTCGTGTTTTCAGCAAGGCGATGGTTTGCGGCAGACATTGTTGATCAACAAAAAAGGTATTGGCTTTTGATTTTGCCATGCGTTGCGCCATCGCCATTGCTTCCGCCGCCGCAGTGGCTTCATCCAGCAAAGACCCGTTAGCAATATCAAGGCCGGTTAAATCCGTCACCAGCGTTTGAAAATTCAAAATAGCTTCCAGACGCCCCTGACTGATCTCCGGCTGATAAGGCGTGTAAGCGGTGTACCATGCCGGATTTTCAAGAATGTTTCGTTGTATCGCCGGAGGGGTGATCGTACCGTGATACCCCTGCCCTATCAGGCTGGTCAGCATTTTGTTTTTATTGGCAACCTCACGTAGTCGATCCAAGCTGCCGCGCTCTGACAGAGGCTTGCCAAAATCGAGCGGCTCGGTTTGCCGGATAGCCTTTGGCACAGTTTCATCAATCAACTGATCGAGACTATCGACGCCCAGCGCTTCAAGCATCTCCGCAATTTCTTTTGGTGAAGGACCGATATGGCGACGGTTTGCGAAATCATAGGGTTCGTAAGAGGAAGGTTGCATCGAAAGACCCATTGCTCTGTGATGAAATTAAAATGCCTCTAGGACGCGCGGACCTAAGCGCCGATATGCTTTTTGTAGGCCGCTTCATCCATCAACGCCTCGACGACCGAAACATCAGACAGTTTCATTTTGAATAGCCATCCTTTGCCGAGCGGGTCTTCGTTGACGCCCTCCGGAGTCTCACCAACCGCATCATTGACACCGACGATCTCGCCATCAAGCGGCGCATAAACATCTGACGCTGCCTTAACGGATTCGACCGTTGCTGCGGTGTCACCCTTCGCGAGTGTTGTTCCGATATCGGGCAATTCAACAAAAACAAGATCACCAAGCTGTTCTGTTGCGTGTTCGGTAATCCCAACCGTAGCAACATCACCGTCCAACTTGATCCACTCGTGATCTTCCGTAAATTTCAACATCGAATGCTCCTCTGTTTCGTATTTCAATCTTCAGTTTTGTTAGCGCTATTGAGGCTCATCGAACGCATGACACCTTAGCGTTTGAAACCCAGTTCAATGAATGGCAGCTTTGCCACCTGCACCGGCAGACGTTTTCCGCGCACCTCCGCAAAAAGCTGTGTTCCCGCTTCGGCAAGGCGTGTCGGCACATAACCCATAGCGACAGGTGCTTGCAGACTCGGCCCGAAAACGCCCGACGTCACACGACCAACCTGACCCACATCGTTCTCATGTTCGTAAAGTGGCGTATCAGCGCGCACGGGAGCGCGGCCCTCAGTTTTTATCCCAACACGGCGACGCGGCGCGCCACTATCAAGTTGATCGAGGATAATCTCAGCACCGGGAAATCCACCTGCCCGGTCGCCACCCTTGCGCCGCACTTTCTGGATTGCCCATTCTAATGCCGCCGCTACAGGAGTGGTTTCGCTGTCAATGTCATTGCCATAAAGACAAAGCCCAGCCTCTAGCCGCAGCGAATCCCGCGCACCTAGCCCGATAGGTTCAACCACCTCCTGCGCGAGCAAGGCACCCCCAACAGCGCGCGCATTCTCCTCCGGAATAGAAATCTCAAACCCGTCTTCGCCGGAATACCCGGAGCGCGATACGATGCAGTTTGCTCCGCATATCTCTAGCTCGCGTACATCCATAAAGCGCATCTCAGTACATTCAGGAGCAAGAGCAGCCAAGGCATCGACGGCTTTTGGTCCTTGTAAAGCGAGCAAAGCACGATCCGTCAGTGGCTCAACCAAACATTCATCCGAAAGCGCGCTGCGCATCCTTTCGACGTCCGCCTCTTTGCAGGCTGCATTCACCACAACGAATAAATGATCGCCGCGATTGGTGATCATTAGATCATCTTCAATTCCGCCTAATTCATTCGTGAAAAATGCGTATCGTTGCCGCCCTGTCTTCAATCCAGCAACATCGACAGGAACCAGCGTTTCCATAGCCCTCGCTGCATCGGCAATATTTCCAGATTTTGGCTTTACTCTCACCTGCCCCATGTGACTGACGTCAAATAATCCGGCAGCAGATCGCGTATGCAAATGCTCTTTCATAACGCCGCTCGCGTATTGCAACGGCATGTCATAACCGGCAAACGCCGTCATCCGCGCACCGAGGCTTACGTGTAGGTCGTGAAAAGAAGTCTTCAAAAGATCAGACATATAAGACACCTATTATCCGCTCGGCCAATGCCGAAACGATCGGTGCCCCCTCTGTCCTGTTGCCTGAGAAAGTTATCCCATCGGCGGGCGCGGCAGCGCCACTCTCCAGAGTTCCGTTTTCTCGCCGGTCCTTTCGCCTGAAAGTTTCCGGGGCGGTTGCTTCTTCGGCGCCAGTGGATGCTGGCCTCTCCCGACGAGTGTTTGAACGCTAAAACCTCAATCAAATTTTGGCAAGAGAAGAGCGCGTACAGCGTTTTGATATGATCGTGAGATATTTGGACAAGTTTCACACGGTTTTTGGACTGCATTTGAAATCAACCAGCCTGCAAATTGCAGTAATAATCCCACCATACAATCAAATAGATAAAGCTCAATTAGTCACCGAAATCAGCTATCGGAACTGTCATTATGGCAACAGGCAAAAAATAATTGAAACTTCGCTTGCGACTCACGATCTGCGGCGTTAGGAAACACGCTCTGTCGCGGGGTGGAGCAGCCCGGTAGCTCGTCAGGCTCATAACCTGAAGGTCGTAGGTTCAAATCCTACCCCCGCAACCAAAGAATTCAACGGCTTAGTGCATTATCGCGCTGGGCCGTTTTTCTTTGTGTCCGTATGGTGTCCGCAAATGAGTACGCGATCTTGCGAGCAGAAAAACCTTCGTTAGATAGTCCTTATCGCTGCATCAATCTTTGGAAGTTGGTCCACGAGAAAGTCTTCGAGGGTGTCGGCGGCGGTCTTGTAAAGATTATCAACGTCTCCAATATCGTGGGTCGTAGCACGATTATTGAGCAACCAAACTGAACCGAGAGTGGAGAACTCAGAGGACATTTTTTCTACGGATTTTTGCCATCCTGTATCTGCTGCGCCATCTATTAACGCTTGAAGTAGTTTTCGCCGAGCTTCGGCATCGCCCGGACCGATGATGAACATTGCTCGAATGCCATCAGCTGATTTTACAAACTCAAGCCACATTAAGCGCTTTGTCGCCTCCAAGCGTTTATCCGTGCCTGTGAGCATACCGGGGCAACGATCCCAGTTTGGAAAGCTGAAGATCAGGCGTGAGTTAGTTTCGTGGTCCCATTCACCGCTTCCGTATAGATCAAAGCCCATCTGGCTTAATCGAGAATATAGTTTGTCTGATTTCAAGTCGTACAGCTTATCAAAGACCTCGCTAACGACATTAGGGCGGTTGTCCGCAAGAAAGCCCAACGCATCAGGATACCGCGCCCATAACGCCTCAGCGAGGCCTTCGAGTTCTTTATCTGTCATGAACTTTTGCTCCATTATTCGCACGTAGTCAGCAAGCATGGCACGCGCTATCTCATTGCCTTGGTTGTTGGTAGCGATTTGCCGCAATGATTGGACAAACCCAGCAGTCATATTGAAATCGCGCCAACCTTGATGGGATGCCTCGGTCCCTTCGGGGGTCATGAAGACATAAAGCTTATCGTAATCACGGTATTCTGGTCTGCTTTCAATGAAGGTCTTGTACTTCTTGAGCTGATGCGCACTTTCTTGTGCGTGAACCTTCAGCTCGACCACGATAATCGTGTTCAATTTGGGATCGTTCAACTCAATCACAATGTCTATGTCGTGCCACTCACGCCTGATGAGTGTCTGCCCAACTCCATTGATGACGACTTGCGCCAGTTTTGATGCATCCGTGTCTCTGGTGAAGAGTTGCTTCAGGAAGGTTACAAGTACATGCTCGCCAAATCCATGCGCTGCGGTTGCATTCAGCAGGTAAGCGAGAAAGTTTCCATGACGCACTTCATAATCAGCAACTCCTAACGCCTCAAAAGGAGAAAAAACGAAAAGCTTGCGGCACAAAGTCTCAAAATCAGCATCATCCCCAACCATTCGAAGAATGCTACGATACCAAACTTCAGTCTCACCACCCTGCAAACTGCTGTTGACTTCGTTGGACACCATCGTGAACCTCGGTTTAATGATTTGATATTTTTACAAAAAGTTCAGGAGCTTGTAACGGAGAAGGAATTTATAATTCAACGATCAAGGTGCTTCTTTTAAGCACCACATTATTTATATAAATGATTTTATTTCAGTGCCTTGTTGGAAAATAACCTTCTGAGAGCCACCTCTCTCAACCATATATATACGTTTTCGATCATGAGGGTGATTTAGTGAACAGCTGTTCAATTTACACATATATAAGAAGTCTTATTCATTGTAAGATGCATACAAGGAGAAGGCTTGAGCCAACTGGAAATTTCGTTACATCCTGCAGCCAACATTAACGGAGCCAGTAGCATGGGCAAAGTCGGCAAATGTATGGGAGAGGTTGTTGACCTGTTCTGTGGTGTTGGCGGTGTAAGTCATGGTTTTAAACGTGCCGGATTTCGCATAGTCGCGGGTTACGATCTCGACGAAGGCTGTAGATATGCATTCGAAAATAATAACGATAGTCGGTTTGTTGCGAAAGACTTACGAGATGTCAGCGCAAAAGAAATTAAAGCAAGGTTCTCTTGGGAAATCCCATCCGTTCTAGTCGGATGTGCACCTTGTCAACCGTTCTCAAGTTACAAAAAAGGACAGGTTGATGACAGATGGAGCCTGCTCAAGACCTTTGCGGAGATCGCAATAAAGGTGGAACCTGATTACGTCTCAATGGAAAATGTTGCAGGTTTGATGGAATATCAAAACGGACAGCTTTTTTCAGAGTTTATCGAGATACTCGAAAGAAAATATCATTGTTTTCATACGGTTGTGGATTGTACAGATTTCGGTGTGCCACAGAGGAGAAAGAGGCTAGTTGTGATTGCTGCCAAAACCCGCAAACCCACCTTGCTTCAACCTAAGTTAACCGTACCGGTGTCGGTTAAGGACGCCATTCAGCACCTTGAACCTCTTAAAGCTGGCGAATTATCTGATTGCGATCCGCTACACCGATGCAGTCGTTTGTCGCCGCTTAATCTAAAGCGAATTCGTGCATCCAAACCCGGTGGAACGTGGCGAGATTGGCCGCGTGAATTAGTTTCAAACTGTCACAAAGCAAAGACCGGTAAAGGGTACGGTGGCGTTTATGGAAGAATGGAATGGAATAGAGCCGCCCCAACGATAACTACGCAATGCTATGGTTATGGAAATGGTCGGTTTGGGCATCCGACCCAAGATCGTGGAATGTCACTTCGCGAAGCCGCAATTTTACAAACGTTTCCAGAGAATTATCAGTTTTTTGAAGAAGGAAAGTTTCCAGGTTTCAAGGCAGTCGGAAGATGGATCGGGAATGCTGTCCCAGTCATGCTTGCTGAAAACATTGCCAGATCAATTTCCACGGAGATCAAGGCTAATGCCTAAGCCAAATCATTTCGAAATGCGCGTCGATCTAAATGTCCTCAATCATCTAGGCATTAAGCTCTATAGCAGTATCCCGGCGGTTATCTCCGAAGCAGTCGCAAATGCTTGGGACGCAGATGCGACGCAGGTCGAAATAGTTATTGAAGAGGACACGATCACGATACAGGACGACGGTCATGGCATGACTGTAGAAGATATAAATTCTAAGTTCCTTACAGTTGGTTATCAAAGAAGAAGATCTGGCTGTGCCCTGACGCCGAAAGGGCGCAAGGTATTCGGTCGAAAAGGTATTGGGAAATTATCACTGTTTTCGATTGCCGACACTATCGAAGTACACAGCAAGAAAGGACAAAGGGTCGCTGCGTTGACCCTTTGTCTACCGGGAATTCAGGATACAATTGATGCGGGCGGCGAGACCTACGAACCGATACCGATAGAAAAACCGTCTTTTGAAGGACACTCTGGAACAAAGATTGTAATATCAGATATTCGAAAACGCACGTCTCATGCACCCGGTCCACTGAGGCGACGCATCGCTCGCCGCTTCTCTGAAATTGGAAAGAAGAAGGCAGATTTTTCAGTATCGGTAAACGGTGTGAAAATTTCGTCGGAGGACCGACAATACTTCAAGAAAGTCGAATTTCTCTGGGCCTACGGGGATGTCGGTGCGGAAATCAAGAAGATCACAAATGCGAAGCAATCGTTTGACCGGACAGCCAGTTTTTCTGGCTGGATTGGAACGGTCAAGTCAGCTGGCGATCTAGTTAGCGAAGATGAAGATAACCTGAATGACATACAGATAATGGTAAGGGGCCGCGTTGCTCAAGAAAAGACACTTCAGTTTTTTGGGGAAGATGGCATTTATGCGTCCTATATCGTGGGTGAAATTCATGCTGATTGGCTTGATGATGATGACGCAGAGGACATTGCGACGACAAGCCGCCAATCACTCATTGAAGATGATGAGAGAGTACAGGCGCTCCGTGACGAGATCAAAACTGAATTGAAGCACATCCAAAATAAGTGGACGCAGCTTAGAAACAAAGAAGGAAAAAAAGAAGCGTTAAAGGTGCCTGAGGTCGAAAGTTGGTTCAACACACTGGGGCCTGATCAGAAAAACAAAGCCTCCCAACTCTTCGGGAAAATCAACAAACTCAAACTCGAGCCAGTGGACAAAATGCCATTATTCAAGTTTGGGGTTTTGGCATTCGAAAAGCTTAAAGTCCGTGATACGCTTAGCAAACTTGACGAGATAGAAGAACAAGACTTCCAAGGGTTCCTACAAGCATTCGAAAGTCACGATGACTTAGAAGCGCAGCTTTACTACGAAATTTCGCGCGGCAGGCTTGATATCATCAACAGCTTTGAAGGTCTGACCGAAGAAAACAAACTTGAGAAAATTCTTCAAAAGTTTCTTTTCGAGCATCTCTGGCTCCTTGATCCCTCATGGGACCGCGGTACAAGAGAGCCGGTTATGGAGAAGGAAGTCAAGAAGGCTGTACTCAACGATGAAGAGTTTAATGGCGACTACATGAAAGAAGTTGGTCGTGTTGACATTCAATACAGAAAATCGGGTGGAGAGCACTTAATAATTGAACTGAAACGAGCTGATCGCGTGACATCGACTAGCGAGCTTTTCACTCAAGTTAATAAGTACCAAACTAAAATGGATCAGTTGCTCGCACACACGGATCGGTCTCACGAAGCATACGAAATAGTTTGCTTGGTCGGAAAAGAACTTAGCGACTGGAAAATTCCACAAGGTCGTGAAAAATCTCGAAGAGTACTCAAAGAAGTCAATGCACGAGTTATGACCTATCAACAGTTGATTGGTAATGCCCGCAGAGCTTACGGAGCTTACTTGAAAGCTGAACAAAAGGCAGGAAAAATCTTCGACGTAATTGAAGCGATTGATCGCAGCATTGACAAGGGGGATTAGTTAAAGCTGTCAGCGACGGAATGCGAACACGCTATCAAATAGCTCACCGTTTATTTCCTCATGATACTCGCAAGCCAAGCGAAGGCAAATTCTTATGAATATCATGCTACCTTATAGTCTGAATAAATCTCTGTCTGCTTTATAATGCGGTAAACGGTTGAACGGCCCAAAGAAAGTTCTTTGGCAATATCGGATGCTTTGAAGCCCTTTGCCTTGAGCATGTGGACCTCTTTGACTTTGGTGTCCGATACCGGAACGCGGCCCTTATATCGGCCATCAGCTTTAGCTTTTGCAATCCCCTCGCGTTGGCGCTCTAACATTAAGGCTCGTTCATATTCAGCCATAGCGCCGAACATTGTCAGCATCAGTTTTCCAGTTGGCGATTTGGTATCCATCGCCGCGCCACCAAAATCGAGAATGCGAAGAGCCACACCTTTTTGATCCAACTCTTCGATCATTTTCAATAAGTGTTGCGTCGAGCGCGCAAGGCGGTCGAGCTTCGTGACGATCAATGTATCACCATCACGAACAAACTTTAACGCGCTATCGAGTTCTGCGCGCTGAGCCACCGATGAAACCTGCTCTTGAAATAACTGTTCACACCCTGCCGCTTCCAACTCACGTATCTGAGCTTCAAACCCTGCGACCTGTTCTGCGGTAGAAGTACGTGCATATCCAACAAGCATAATATTTTTCCCTTTAGCCTCTTAGACTATAAAGGATTCCGTCTCTTTAATCAATAACTATCTCATAGAGACACTTTTTATTGCCTTCAAATTGTCCCTATAAACCCCGCCCCAGAGAGACATTGAAGTGCGGGGGTTATTTGCGGTCAATATTTTAAGAACTGACAACCCAATATATCCCCGCTCAAACCGGGGCCTATTTTGATCTGCACACCTTGCATGTCTCCCCGCATAGGGCCTTGTCTACTCGCCTTTACGAATGTTGCTTCAACAAACTCTGCGGAGAAATCGAGAGCTGCACCAGATATGGCACTAAACACAGCGGAACATATTTCGCGGTATTCGGAGTGCGCACGCCGCGATGTCGTTTCAACGTCAACGAGGCCAATACCCCATGTTGTGATCCGAAAACCTTTTAGATTGAAATCACAATACCCATCGGCGCGACATAACTGTTGGTTTTTGTATATCGTGTCAGGTGTCTCGTCGTACTGCTCTTTGAATAATGTTGCGATGTCATTAGCTAAACCTACTGTTTTCGCTGCCATGCGTGCTTTTCGTTCTTTCTCCGCTGCATTTTTCTCAGCCAGTTTTATCGCTTCACGTTCGAGCTTTTCTACATCCTCGCGTTGGGCTTTTTCTGCTTCGAGCGCGAGCTTCTTTGACGCCTCCTGCTCCGCGATCTGCAATGCGTCAGTCTCAGCTACCTCGAGCGCGCGACGACGTTTTGCCCATACTTTAGCGTTAGCAATTCCAGCCGCTTCCGCCATATCTTGATCCGCTTTGCTCAAAAAGCCCGCAGCCACGGATTTTTTATCTAATTGCGCTTCCATTTCAGGTCCAAGCATTCCAAGCAATAAGAATGAGAGTAATATCAAGAGCGAGCCACGTTTCCGCCGCCCTTTAGATCGCAACATCCAAACTCCAGCGATGAATACGATCACCACTAGGAACGCGATAGAATTCAAAAGAATATCCAAAACCAACTCCTAAATTTCATTGAATTCGGCCACCAAAGAAAACCTCTGGTGACCGGGGAGTTAGTAAACCGCCAAGTGACAGCCGCTACAGCCTTTAGACCAAGGCCCTATTGTATAGCCGCAGCCTCCCCGACCATAAGGCTGAGGAGGCATGGATACGGTCATGCCAGACCGCACTTGGAGGGGTTACTACGCCCCAAGTACGCACTGCTGTGCGAACCTTTAGCCAAGTTATCCTTGGCGGTAGAAGTCATCAAGAGCTGATTATTTTATCAGATACCTTGATGTTGGTAAGTTATAGACGCGGCGCGTTGGGCGTTCATGCCATCCGATATTCAGCGCGTGATCTCGTTTGAAAAACGTCGCAGAACTATAAGGCAAGTTAGCATCAATCCAATTTGCGAATAACTGCCGTGTTTCTAACTCAGTCTCGCACTGCTCAATATTCGGTACGACGATACAAGCTGACGCTCCTTTGTACCCGTCGCCGTCAAGATGATCCCATATATGGAAGGCATAGTTTCCTTCATTCGATCCGCACATCAAACGGTTGCGGAAACCGAAGTCATTCAAAGCAGCGCATCGAAAGCCCGAACGGATGACGATTGGTCCAAACGCGCGAACAATCGGTTCAAGGACGTGTTCACAAAGAGCCGATCCAGTTTCGATGGCTAGGTCAAGGTCATCAGGTAGGTTAGGAATGCCGTAAGCGATACCTACCTCAGAATAAAGAAACTGGCGCAGGTAGAAGTGCTGCGAGAGCTTTATTCGCCCGACTTTATCCAACTTCCAGAATAATGATTTCATAATTTAATATATAAAAATCAAATACTTATGTAAAGAAAAATCGAAGACTTACACTTCAGAATTGCCGCACAAACCGCCCGATTGCGTTATGCAAATGCAGTAACGTCATTAACTCCCACAAGGCTACCCCGTGAAGCCTCACTCTGGCTTGAAGTAACCTTTGAGCACGACGAAGATGGACGTTGCGTGGAACGACGCCCAAGGCTAGAATAAAAAGCGATAGGTAGACCCTCTCTGTACCGTCCAAAGTTTTCTTGGATATTGGTAATAATTTGATCTCATTCCTGCGCATGCGTTTCTTCGGGGTGAAAATGCAAAGTTTGCAATGGTCACTTTCGCTTTGCATATGCCTTGATAAAGTCCCTTAGTGCTTTTGGGTCGGACTTTACCTCTTGAAAAGCATCACGGACGCTCTTGATCCGTTGAAACTCCTTTATAGAAGCATTGAAGTTCCTTTTTTTGTGGATCGGGTGATCTGCTACCCGCTCCGCGTATTCAGGGCATTTCCATATTTTGTTGAGTACCACTTTGTGAATGGTGTTCGTGCTAACCCCGAAGCGTTTTGCGAGCGTGCGCAGATTGCAATTACGCGAACCAATTTGGTATTCCTTTCGGATCGTTTGTACATCGTCCCAAGTCAATTTGGGGTCGTGCTTCAGGCCGGAAGTGTGGAGTTCCCCCGGTTTGGTGGACGGTTATGGGCTTAGAGATTCTAGCCCCTCAGTGACGGTCCTTTCGTAGTTGATTGGCGACTTGTACCCCAAAGCCGAGTGACGACGCGAGGGGTTGTACCAGCCTTCGATGAACTC
>CALKIZ010000006.1 GCA_937995735.1 uncultured Neomegalonema sp.
ATGGTCTTATCCTTGGAAAAATGAGCTTACGGGCTGCGCTCCGGCTCATTTTTCCAAGGATAAGACCATAACATGATTCTTTCGCGCTGAAGCGCTTCCGACTGGAAGTCGGAGGGTTTGCTCCAGTGCGTGGATACTAAATTCGCGGATATCTCCAACAACCATTTCTGCGGATGGATGATTGTGAGCATAAGTAGCAGCATATATTGGGTCAATTTCGTTAGCCAATATCGGCATAAACCCAGCCATCTCCAAACCGCAGGATAAACCTCCAGCGCCAGAGAAAAGGTCTAACGAAATTTTGCTCATCACGACGTACTTTTTGCTGCTGATCTAGGTCTTTCTATAGAGCATCGTAAGTCCCGCGAAGGGAAAAAGGTCAAAGAGACTTAAAACTCGCTATTGACACAAAAATACGAATCCTCTTGCTTATTCTAAATGTTACCTTTATGTTCTTCGTGCTATTTACACCTTCCTCACTCGAAAGACCTCATGGACCTCGACCTTTATATCAACCGAAACCGTACGATCTTGTTGCGGATTCTTGGGGTGCTGTTTGCCTCAATCAGGTTGGTGGAGGGCAAGCGGGTCGCGGTTTTGCCGCGCTTTATGCGGTCGCATGTTTTGCATTATTTGCGTCCTGCGGAGTCGGCTTTGCGGCGGTTGATTTTGGCTGTTGCGACTGAATTGGAACGCAGCGGCTATGTGCCGCCCGTGCGCGGGCAACGCGCTGCTCCGGCTTTGGGGAATAAACGCGGGGATGGGACGCGCATTCCGGCTTTTGCTTTGATTGATCCGAGACAATGGTTTTGGTGGATCGGCTCGAAACGCCGTGCCGGTGTCAAAAATCCGCCAAATATCGGGTTTTTTGACTCTGACGAGCGCCGCGCGGCGGCAGAACCTGAACCACAGGCAACACCGAGTGATCCGATAAACGCTCTGCCCCTATGCAATCGGATGCTGTCGCTCAAAATAGCATTGGAAGACATTCCGAAACAGGCAAAGCGGATGCTGCGCCTCAAAGCGCGGGACCGGAAAAAGTTTAACCGTAAATCTCCGGTCAGACCGGGGTGGCCTCCGGGGTGGCGGCAAAACGGGCACGAGGAAATCGACGAAGTTTTGCGCGATTGCCATCGTCTTGCCCTGCAAGCCATCGCGCAACCCGACACGTCTTAACAGGACTCCATGAAAGACCCGAACCCTCTCACTGTCGCCAGTCGAGGGGGCGTTTACCCGTGGGCTTTACTTTTTCTGAACCATAACCCCCTTTATATCCGGACTTCCCCCGCGCTGATTTCACAGGCATAAGAGGCGCGAAAAAGGAATTTTGCGGATTGCCAAAGGTGGCTGTGCATGGCCGACGATTTCAACTGCCCGAATTGCGGCGGACAGCTTTCGCGGAAAGTCGCCCATTCTAAAATGGTGACCTGCCCCTATTGCGAATCGACCGTACTGTTGGAAGATGAAACCGTGAAGCTGGCCGGGATCGGCGGCGTGATGGCGAACGAACCCTCGCTTTTTGTGCTGGGCCGCGCGGTGGAGTATGACGGCCAAAGCTATATGCCCATCGGTCAAGCGCGGTTTTCTTATTCGTCCGGTTGGTGGGATGAAATCTGGGCGCTCGACGGTCACGGTAATGGCGTGTGGATCAGCGTCGATGAAGGCGATATCGCCATCGAAGAAGACTATGAAACCAGCCTTCAGATTGATGAACGCAAACTGACCGTCGGCGCTCGGATTGATTTTGAGGGCGAGCTGTTCCGCGTCACCGAGGCTGGCCGCGCCAAGTGCGAGGCTTTGCGCGGCGAATTCCCCGAAGAAATGGCGGTCGGCGATACCTATACATATTATCATCTGTCCGGCCCGCGCGGTCGCCTCATCACGCTCGAATTCGAAGATGGCGCAATGTACGTCACCGAAGGGCACTGGATCGACCCTTACGAAATCCGCCAACAAGCCATCGAGGCAAATTCATGAGCGATGCGCTCAAGGCCCTGAACTGTACGACTTGCGGCTCGCCCTTGCCCGCGCTCGCCGGACATCGCGCGAAAGCATTGGTGTGCAGTTATTGCGGCTCGGTCATGGACCGGCACGATGACTATAAAGTCCTCGCCCAATACCGAGACATGCCGCGCCCCGATGGTCCTTTTGCGCTTGGGGATTCCGGTGAGATTTTGGGCGTTCACCAAACTGTCGTTGGCATCGTCGGTGTGCAATCACGCATCGAAGGTTCAATGTATTACTGGACAAACTACCAACTTTACTCGCCAACCCACGGCTATTCATGGATGACATGGAATGACGGCCATCTGACTCATTCGCGCAAAGTCCGCGACGGGACGGACCATACGCAATCTTCGTTTTATCCGAAAGGCGAGTTCTCCGCCTTGGGTCAGCGTTTTCAGATGTTCGAGTCGTATAACGCGGTCATTCACTACATCGAAGGCGAGTTAACCTGGGTTCCGAAAATCGGCGACGGTGTGAATGTTATTGATGGCATCGCACCGCCGCACGGGTTCTCGCTCGCCATCGCAAATGATGAGATTGAAACCGAGCTGCAAACGTATCTGAACCGCAAGGAAATTTTCGAAGCATTCGGATTTGCCGATGATCTGCCCCGCCCCCTCGGTGTCCATGCGATACAGCCTTTCGAGCCGGGAGAACTGCATCAATCGGCGGCAACGGCAGCAAAGTATTTTCTGCCCGTCGCAGCGGCTGGAGCGCTTGGATTGATGGTGATGGGCGGTGGTTCTACCATCGCGCAAGCACGGATTCAAAACACCGCTCAGGGCGGCGCGATTACTTTCGAAGCCCCGAGCACATCGCGGCTGATGTCCATCGAGATGAGCGCGCCGCTGCGCAACCAATGGTCATGGTATGATATGACTTTGGTGCATGACGAAAGTGGTCAAGAAGTCGAGTTCGGCAGTGGCTTACAATATTATTCCGGGCGTGAAGGCGGTGAAAGCTGGTCCGAAGGATCGCAAAACGCAACGCTGAGATTCAAGCCTCCGCAAACCGGGCAATACACGCTGCGCATTGCCAATGCCCCGCTCGACAACACGGTCACGCGCACGGATCAACAACAATTTGCCGCCAATGCACCACTGAATATTCAAGTTCGTCAGAACGTTTTTGTCTCGCGCTATTTTTGGATTTTAGCCGTCGTGCTTGGTTTGATATATGGCTCGATGAAACTGCGCGAGCATATGTTCGAAACCGCCCGTTGGGGCGGGGGAGATGACGACGATGACTAGAGTAATGCTTGTCGTATTCACGGTGGCCACCGGCGGCGCGACCTATGCGACCATCACCGGGACCGGCGCGGAGAGCAGCGAGATTTCGCAATCCATTCGCTCAGGCAGTGCGGGACGCGGCGGGATAGGATATATTGGCCGGATAAAATAACCAGCCATTCGAACAGAGATTTCAGGGAGTTTTCTAATGGACTTGTTTTCGCAGATACAGCTTGCCGGCGTTATCGGCACGATCTTCTATGCCTTCCTCGGCTTGTTCCTGATGATGTGTTGTTATGTCATCATCGACAAACTGACGCCGTTTTCTTTGCATGAAGAATTGGCAGGCAAAGCCAATGTTGCCGTTGCGATTGTCATGGGATCGGTCATGATCTCACTTGCGATTTTGATTGCCAACGTGATCCGAAGTTAACGCAGCATAATAAATAGTTCTGTTGTGACCGAAACATCCCCTTCGCGCAGGACTGACTTTCTGCTGCTGGCCGCGACGTTTTTTATCGCGGTTTCAGGGCTTGTCTATGAGCTGATCGCCGGGGCGGTTTCGAGTTATTTGCTCGGGGATTCTGTCTATCATTTCTCGCTGGTCATTGGCCTTTTCATGACGGCGATGGGCATTGGTTCGTATCTCTCGCGCTTTGTTGAAAAGCCAGAGCGCGGGTTTGTTATCTCACAAATTCTGCTTGGATTAATTGGCGGGTTTTCTGCGCCAATCTTGTTTGCCGCTTTTGCCCTGATCGAAAATTACTCGGCGTTTCTTTATCTGATTTGCCTCTCCGTGGGGATATTGATCGGGCTCGAAATTCCACTCATCGTTCGCATTCTCGAAGGGCGCAATGCTCTTAAAGTGACGATCTCGAATGTCCTGACTGCCGACTATATCGGGGCCTTGGCTGCCGCATTGTTATTTCCACTTGTGTTGGTTCCCCATCTGGGACTGATGGGTGCAAGCCTGTTATTCGGTGCGTTGAATCTTGCTGTAGCGGCAATGGCGCTGTGGATGTTTCGGGCGCATGTGGGATGGCCTGTTGTGCTGGGTCTGCTGGCCGCATCCGCTGCTGTTGTCTTCGGATTTATACGCAGCGAGCAAATGCTCGGTACGATGGAGCGGAACCTTTATGCCAACGAAATTATTTACGCTGAGCAAAGCCCTTACCAACGCATCGTTGTTACCCGTGAGGCTGGCCGCACGCAGCTATTTTTAAACGGATCAATCCAGTTCGATTCTCTCGATGAATATCGCTATCACGAAAGTCTTGTTCACCCCGCGATGATCCGCGCGCCGCGCATCAAGAACGTGGTGATCTTTGGCGGCGGCGATGGGATGGCGGTGCGCGAAGTGCTTCGCTATGAGGAAGTTGAACGCATCACGCTGGTTGATCTTGATCCCGCTGTGACGACCCTTTTCAAGCAAGACGAAGCCCTTTCCGCGTTACATCAAAACGCACTTTCTGATCCGCGCGTTACGATTTTAAACGTGGATGCCTGGGAGCATCTGAAGGAACTTTCCGGCACGTATGATGTTGCCATTCTTGATTTACCGGACCCGAAAGATCTAGCGATTTCAAAACTCTATAGCCGGGCTTTTTATGCCGACTTAAACCGCGCGCTTGGGGCGGGAGGGGTATTGGCTACTCAGGCAACATCACCGATTTATGCGCGGCGCGCTTACTGGACGATTGCCGCAACGATTGACGCAACAAAAGATCACTATGCCGAAAACGCTACTCTTCAAATCCTTCCCTACCATGCTTATGTACCCAGCTTCGGTGAGTGGGGATTTGTTATGGCAGGAGGTCGGTTATCTGAAAAACCCGTTCGCAACTTGCCGGACGGTTTGACGTATTTTGCGGAGGGCGAGCCGTCGGGGTTGTTTGAATTTCCACCAGATATGGCGCGCGAAGCTCTTGAACCCAACACTCTGTTCGATCATCCGCTACCGCGTTTATATCAAGAGGGCTGGAGCAAGTGGTATAGATAGGGTAGTTTTTACGAACATATTGGAAAGCATCGAAGTATGACAAAGCCTTCTATGTTAGATCGAACTTTCCTTCGCTTTTTCTCATGGCGTGGCGTGGTTAGCAAAGTAGACCAAGTTAGCAAAACCGTCGCAATCGTTCATCGGGAAAAAGATCAAGGAACCTGTACGCCCAAAACTCTTTCTGCCGGTGATGTTCAATATCATCCATTAAGCGCCGAAGAAACACTTGCGTTAAGAGATGCTTTGACTCGGGTAATCGAAGATTAATGCCGCGATGGAAGCGGATGCCCTTTCTTTGGATCATTGCGCCAGCTCTGACTTTGAAAGGCGAAGAACAATCCGACCCATCGTTTTTGCGAAGGAAAGTGCAAGAGTAAAGCGCCGTCTTGCCGCGCGCGATTGGCCCCGCGAAACCGCCCGCGCGAACCTTGATTCATATGCACATCATGCACGCCCCGCCCCGGCTTGAATCCGAAATATCGATCAGGGCGGTTTGGTTCCGGTCCCCAGCTTTCACCAAAGGCATACAGCATCGCATCTTCTGTCTTGATCGCCTCAGCGAGTTCAAGCCCGAGAAATTCGCGAAGATCATTTTTAGGACCTCGCAACCGGAAAGGAGCAATTTTCATTTGACCGCGCCGGATAAAACCGCCCCGCGTATAATCAAGCGCGGGCATACGCCGCTTCGACAGATCGGTTAATCCCTTCGGCAATCCGTTTAGTATTCTCAAGATCGGATGATCAAAAGGGTCTATCGCAGCAAATAAAAGCTCATGCGGTGGCTGCGTTGATTGCGCATTGACGGCCACACGATACCAGCCCCGCGCCGATACTTTGATTTCGATATGAGGCGTTTTATCATCATCAAGAGCGATATCTTCGGGACGCCCTTTTAGCACACAATAGACATTACGCCCCATCAGGTTGGCCGATTTTTTAAATCGCTAAACAGAGTTTTATAGTTGCTCAAGACAATCATTCGACGGGTGTTTTCATCGTTACAAGTTCTTCGGCAGCAGTCGGGTGAACCGCCATCGTCCGATCAAAGTCTTCTTTAGTTGCGCCCATCTTTACCGCAATCCCAACGCATTGAATCATCTCACCAGCGCCGTGACCGACGATATGCACGCCGAGAACTTTGCGGTCGGATTTATCGACAATAATCTTCATAAGCATTTTTTCATCACGGCCCGAAAGCGTGTGAATCATCGGACGGAACTTGGCGCGATAAATCTCAACGTCATGATCGCGGCGGGCATCCGCTTCACTCAGGCCCACAGTGCCAATCTCCGGCTGCGTGAAAATTGCTGTTGGAATTAACTCATGATCCGGGCTGGTCGGATTGTTATTGAACACGGTTTCTACGAAAGCCGCGCCTTCACGAATGGCAACGGGCGTGAGCTGAGAACGGTCCGTGACATCGCCCACCGCATAGATCGACGGAACGGAAGTTTGCGAGAACTTATCGACGATGATCTCGCCGCCGTCTCCGGTTTTGATACCCAATTCTTCCAAGCCAAGACCGCGCGTGTTCGGATGGCGGCCCGTTGCCATAAAGACGGTCTCAGCCTCTACGGTTACGCCGCTTTGCAAGGTCACTTTTTTGGTCTCACCCAGATCAGCAATCGAAGCAGGAGCATCGCCAAGTCGCATGTCGATGCCTTTTTTCTCCATCTCTTCAATCACAGTGGTCTGCAAATCTTCGTCAAAGGCTTTCAGAATTGTCGGACTGCGATTGACCATCGTTACCTTTGTACCGAGACCAGCAAAGATACAGGCAAACTCGGCAGCAATATATCCACCACCAACGACAATCAGGCTTTTGGGTTGACTCGGCAGCTCAAAAATATCGTCCGAGACAATCGCGATTTCTGCGCCATCAATCGGCAACCGCGACGGACGACCACCTGTCGCAATCAGGATCGTTTTAGCCGTCAAGCGCGTGCCGTCCATCAGCTCGACTTCTTGCGCTCCGGTGAGGACAGCCCGTTGCCGGAACGTCTTTACGCCATTCCCCTCGAGGGCATTGTTGAGATAAATATTTTCTAATCTGTCCACTTCGGCATTGCGGGCTTTGCATAGCTTAGCCCAATCAAATGTCGGCGTTCCAACAGTCCAGCCGTATCCCGCTGAATCTTCGAAGGCTTCGTGAAAGCCGGAAGCGTAGACCATTAGTTTTTTTGGAACACAGCCCCGAATGACGCATGTTCCGCCATATCGGCTCTCTTCAGCGACCGCGACGCGCGCTCCGGTTTGTGCCGCCATACGTGCGGCACGCACACCGCCGGAACCAGCACCAATAACGAAAAGATCGAAGTCGAACCCGGCCATCTCAGTCCCTCATGTAATTGTGGAAAACTCCTACCGCGAACTCGGCTTTATTGGAATAGTCTGCACAACAGCGTGACTGTTATAATTCGGATGCCAGAAAGCAAATTGAATCAAAGACCGACCATTCAGAATGCAAATGCCCCGACAAATGCTTCACGCAAAACATCGCGGAGGATATTCATAGACTGCGCCGTAACCGGATCATTGAATGCCGCCTCGACACGAGCGCGTTGTTCAGAGCTAAGCGCCGGACGGTTTTTCTGGCCTTCGGCAGCAAATGCCAGAGCAGCAACAGTCTGTCCATCCGGTAAACTATAAAACCGGCGAAGATTATGGAGTTGCTCGACAGAAAATACGGCCATATAGCGGGAAGCAACATCCGCTTGAACCGAATTAATGGCCGCATCGACGCGCACTGCATCAATAGGTTTTGCAGCGGTCCATGGTGATATCTGCTCGCGATTCACCAGAACTTGAGCCACTTCAACAGCGACCTTGCCGCGTAGATCAGTTGAAGAAACCCCAGCACCAGCGCATCCCGCCAGCGATGCTGCGAGAGCAATACCAAAGAACCGGCGATTCATTCCGGCAGCACTTCACGAGCTGTGCCATCCGCGGAGCCGATCATTGCACGAGAAGCCATGTTGATGAACAATCCATTCTCGACCACACCCGGAATAGTATTCAGAGCAGTGGCGAGTCCCACTGCATCTCCGATACGGCCCAAGTGGTAATCGAGAATGTAATTCCGTTCATCTGTCTCAAACGGATTGCTATTGATGGTGCGGCGTCCACCCTCTTTGCCGTCTACATCAGAATTTCTCAGCAGATCTTCGATCATCAAAGCCGTTGTCTGCCAACCATAAGGCGCAACCTCAATGGGGAGCGGGAAAGCACCAAGATTCGGAACGAGTTTTCGATCATCAGCAATAACAATAAAATCGTCAGATGCCGCGGCCACAATCTTCTCGATCAAATGACATCCGCCGCCGCCTTTTATCAAGTTCAAGGCTGGGTCGATTTCATCCGCACCATCAACGGTAAGATCTAAACGTCCCACATCATCTAACGTATGAATCGCAATGCCACACTCTAGTGCATGAGTCTCAGTTTTCTTCGATGTGGCAACACAGGTGATTTTCAGACCATCAGCCACCCGTCCAGCCAAACACCGAACAAACCAATCCGCAGTAGACCCAGAGCCTAACCCCAAAGTCATACCCGATTGAACGCGCTGCAATGCCAGCTCTGCCGCCATTTTTTTACCGAGTTCAGCACCTGTTGGTTCGTTGCTCATCGTTCCTCCAAGGCCCCCAAATGACTTTTGCGCACCATACGCTGCAAACCGCTGCCGTCAACGGGGCGGTTTTAGCTGGTAAGACGCCGTTTCAGCATAGCCAGAAGATATCTATACAATTTATGTCTACACGATGTTTTTGAGTGTATTTGACCTTTTTAAAATTGGCATTGGCCCTTCTAGTTCTCACACGATGGGGCCTATGACTGCAGCGAATCTTTTCTTGGATGCGTTGCAGCAGCGCGATGACCGTGACGAGATAGCAAGGTTACGTTGCACGCTTCATGGATCGCTCGCCTTTACCGGAAAAGGTCACGCGACGGATCGCGCCGTTATTCTTGGCCTGACCGGATGCACACCTGACACGATTGACCCTAATCTGATGGCTGAAATCGAAGAGGAAGTTCGGGAAAAGGGCGTTGTTTCTCCACTAGGTTTAAAAACAATCGCGTTTGAACCGGACCATGATCTGATCTTCGACTATGACACCGCCCTGCCCGGTCACGCGAACGGCATGTCGTTTGCCGCCTTGAATGCAGCGGGAGAAATTCTGACACAGCGTATCTATTATTCCATCGGCGGAGGCTTTGTCGTTGAGGCAAGTGAATTGCAAGCCTCTATCCCGGAAGAAGATGCCGGAGCCGATAAGCGTGAAGCTGGATATCCATATCCATTTGGCAATGCCGATGAGATGATTGCGATGAGCGACGCATCCGGTCTTTCGCTGATTGAAATGAAGCGGGCAAACGAACATGTCCTGAGAACACCTGACGAGCTGAATACAGGTCTGGATGCTGTCTGGGATGCAATGCGCGACTGCATGGAACGCGGCCTCACCATCGAAGGCGAGCTTCCCGGTGGTTTGTTTGTCAAACGGCGTGCAAAGAAAATCCGCGATATGTTGATCGAAGAGCATGGCTCTAACAGGCCGGACCCTTACGCAATCAATGAGTGGCTGTCGGTTTACGCTATGGCCGTGAATGAAGAGAACGCGGCGGGTGGACGAGTGGTGACCGCACCAACGAATGGTGCGGCGGGTGTTATCCCGGCGGTTATCCGTTGGTATTTTGATCACCATCCGGGCGCGACCAACGAAGGTGTGAGAGACTTTTTGCTCGCCGCCGCAGCTATCGGTGGATTGATCAAGCATAACGCTTCGATCTCAGGTGCAGAAGTCGGTTGCCAAGGGGAAGTCGGATCAGCCTCAGCAATGGCAGCAGCAGGATTAACTGCTGTTCGCGGTGGTACAGTGCGCCAAATCGAAAATGCCGCTGAGATTGCCCTCGAGCATCACCTCGGCATGACATGCGATCCTGTGGGCGGGTTGGTTCAAGTACCTTGCATTGAACGTAACGGATTCGGCGCTGTTAAAGCTGTCACCGCATCATCGCTCGCACTGCGCGGCGATGGAACACATTTTGTATCGCTCGACGCTTGTGTCGAAACCATGCGGCAAACCGGGATCGATTTGAGCGACAAATATAAAGAAACCTCACAGGGCGGTTTGGCTGTGACTTTAGCGGCGTGTTGAGTGCGCCGCTCTAACAAGACAGCGACTAGTACCCACTATCGCTGGATGTTGAGTCGTGATTCAGTGTTGGGATGTCAAAAAGCATTTCTGAAGCCACTCCGA
>CALKIZ010000007.1 GCA_937995735.1 uncultured Neomegalonema sp.
CTCGTCGCGGGTTTTGAAGCTGGTTCACCGTCACCGTTTCAAAACACGTGATGAGGCAAGGCGCGCTATCTTCGAGTACATTGAAGTCTGGTACAACCGACAGCGTCGCCATTCTTCGCCCGGCTACACCACACCCGGGCAGGCGAGACGGAACTTCACATCGCGAACCAATATCGCGGCGTGATCAAATCAGCACATGGTCCGGTTTTAGGGGGCAACGTCACACACCGGCAGATTCGGTTCGGGATGCTCCTGTTACAAGCCGAATTTGTTGTCTCTGGGGAACCCGCGCGGAGCCATTCGTCCAGCAGAGGCACGCTTGCCTTGGTAATCGGTGAGTTCGGCCTCTGGGACTGTTCGGGTTTTGCCGCCGCCCATCTGCCAACTGAGTCCATCCTCAAACTTCAGCGTTCGGATGTCAGACATACCGCCGTCTTTATATCGCTGAAGCAAGACGCCCTTTCCTCTTCCCATTTCGGGCAAGTCGTCAATCGGGAATAAAAGCATTTTGCGATTGTCACCCACAACGGCAACGGTATCGTCTTCTGTGCCAATAGGAACACAGAACGCAGCCTTGGATAATGGATCGGTATTGAGAACCTGTTTGCCGGTGCGCGTTTGCGCAACTGCGTCAGCTTCTGCAATCACGAACCCGCGCCCATCTGCGGAGGCGACAATACGTTTTGCTCCAGGAGTGTGCGCGAAGAGGTCGACCGTGTTCTCTTCGTTTGGCAGATCAACCAACAACCGCAATGGTTCTCCCATTGAACGACCACCGGGCAATTTATCGGCGCTCAATGTATAGATCCGCCCGTTGCTTGCGAAAACCAACAGCTTATCTGTCGTGTGTGCGTGGAACATAAAGCGCGGGCTGTCACCGTCCTTATATTTCACCTCAGAATCAAGCGCGGCATGGCCTTTCATGGCGCGTATCCAGCCCTTCTCAGAGCAGATAACGGTGATCGGCTCTTTGTCGATCATCGCCTCCATCGTGGCCGCTTCTATTTTTGGCGCATCGGCAAATTGGGTGCGGCGCGCTCCACCTTCGGACTTAACGCCGAAGCGTTTGCGGATGTCTTTGAGTTCATCGCCAATTTTTGCGGATTGCTTACTCTCATCTTTGAGAATGCCGTCCAATTCGCCTCGCTCTTTTAAGAGCTTTTTACGTTCATCGCGGAGCTGCATTTCTTCCAGCTTTCGCAATGACCGCAACCGCATATTGAGGATGGCTTCGGCCTGAACATCGGTCAGGTTAAACTCTGCCATCATAATCGGTTTTGGTTCATCCTCTTCGCGGATGATCTCGATGATGCGATCAAGATTTAAGAACGCAATAATATAGCCATCGAGGACTTCAACACGCGCGTCAATTTTGCCGATGCGGTGTTTAGAGCGGCGAATGAGGACATCACGGCGATGATCGAGGAAGGCTTGTAATGCCTCCGGCAGTGACATCACGCGCGGTGTGCGGGTTGCATCCAGCACGTTAAGGTTCAACGGTATGCGGACCTCTAAATCCGTTTGCTTGAACAGCGTTTCCATCAAAACGGCGGGATCAACATTACCCGACCTTGGTTCAAGAACGAGCCGCACATCTTCTGCGCTCTCGTCATTTACATCGCCGAGTATCGGTACTTTTCTCTCCGTGACGAGAGCGGCAATACGCTCAACAAGGCGGCTTTTTTGAACGGCGTGCGGGATCTCCGTGACGACAATCTGATATTTGCCCCGCCCGAGGTCTTCTTTGTGCCACTTCGAGCGCAAACGGAAGCCGCCCCGCCCCGTCTTATAGGCATCAATGATATTCGCGCGCGGCTCCACAATGACACCGCCCGTCGGAAAATCTGGACCGGGGACTAAATCAACCAGTTTTTCTATCGTCGCGTTTGGCGTCTTGAGCAAATGCAACAGCGCTTGGCACAATTCATCGACATTATGCGGCGGGATAGAGGTCGCCATGCCCACGGCAATGCCGGTAGCACCATTCGCCAGCAAGTTTGGAAAAGCGGCGGGCAGAACATCCGGTTCGACTTCTTCGCCATCATAATTCGGGCTAAAATCAACAGCGTCGTCGCTCAACCCTTCAAGCAATGTCAATGCTACCGGCGTAAGGCGGCTTTCGGTGTAGCGCATCGCAGCGGGGTTATCGCCATCGACATTCCCAAAATTACCTTGGCCATCGACCAGAGGATACCTGCTGGCAAAGTCTTGAGCCAAGCGAACCATCGCATCATAAATCGACTGGTCGCCATGAGGGTGAAAGCTGCCCATGACTTCGCCGACAACTTTAGCCGATTTTTTAAAACCACCATCAGGGTTCAGCCGCATCTGGCGCATGGCATACAAAATGCGACGGTGAACCGGTTTAAGCCCATCGCGCACATCCGGCAAAGCCCGGTGCATAATGGTCGAAAGTGCATAGGTGAGATAACGCCCACCAAGCGCACGACTCAATGTTTCATCTACAACGCGGAGGTCATCTGCGGGTTCATCGGGTGACTTGTCTTCACTCATAGTGAGGACTTAGAAAGAGACGCGCGACAAGTCTATTGAAAACAATGCCTGGCACGGATCAAGTGTGATAATTCGGCCAATTCCGTACAATCTAAATAATATGTGACATCTATCACTTCAATTTTTCAGTGTTTCACTTAACTTTTCTTTATCCGCCACTGATGCAATATGCGTTGGTGATTGGGACAAGATGCCAGCTCGCGTGGGGCGAGAAGGAGTTGGCAAATGAGCTTATGGGGCAAATGCTTGGGTGTTTTAGCCGGCCTGCTGATTATATTAGCGGGAGGTGTTTACGCTAAACCGCATGATATTCGGACAGAATTGAAGCGTGAAACGATCTTGGCAGTTCACACGCCAACCGGATGCGCGGCATCCGTCGAGTATGACGATGGTATTTTCGTAAGAGCTTTCATCGTCGATCCCTTGTGCCTCCCAAATGGTGTTGCGAAACGGTTTATCCCAGCGTCAGGTCGTGATTTTTACATTCCTGAGCCGGTACGGGCATCTCTTATAGGTCAGTAAGCTGTGGAGCTTCAGCCTTGCTCTCGACTTCGACAGCCCAAAGGTCATTATCGGACTTAACACGTCGATCAATATAGGCATCAGCTTCTCTATCCGAAACAGGCACTTCACCTGTTGCCCGTTCCCAGACGATTTCACCGTCGATGTCATACCTGCGCGCGTAAACAACGGCTTTACCGTCCTGCCTGAGATGCTTGACCAAAACGGCGCCTGCTGTTTCATCGCCGCGTTTTAAGATGTAAGCGGCTTCGCCAGACATCGTGCATAATCGGAGAAAAGCTGAAACGCGGAATGATGTTGTTACACTCATGATGCTCTCAATGTGTGCCGTATGACACGAAAACTCATTCTATTGGCTCGGATTGCTTGCAAGAATCCACTAGAATTTTCTCACGGCTCTGTTTTGATCAGGGTGGCGAGCGTCCGTTGCTTATGACTGTGCGTAAGGAAATCGGTATCTCATAAGCAGAAAAAGAGTATAGCGTCGGGCTATGACTCAAAGTGTAGCAACCACAACAAATCACGATACCGCAACCGGATTGGCGATGATGACGGCAGCAATGCTTGTTATCCCTATTGTTGATGCAATCGCGAAGCATTTATCCGATACGATCCCTCCGGTGGAGATTGCGTGGCTCCGCTTTGTCGTCAGCAGCGGACTGTTAGTTCCGTTCGTCATCTGGCGTGACCGGGGTTTCGCTGCGCTCAGGCTGCCCGCACTTCATCTTCATTTTTTGCGAGGGGCAGGTATTGCCGGTGCGACTGCTTTTTTCTTTGCAGCATTGCAGTATATGCCCATCGCGAATGTCGCTGCGATCTTCTTCGTTGAGCCTCTCATCCTGACGTTATTTTCGGCGGTCTTCCTCGGAGATAAAATCGGGTGGAGGCGAATACTGGCAGTTCTTATCGGATTCGGCGGTGCGTTGCTGATCATCCGGCCCAGCTTTTCGGAGTTGGGTGTGGTCGCGCTGTTACCTTTAGGGGCTGCGGTGTGTTTTGCCGCGTATATGACTCTGACGAAGCGCCTGTCGAATGCTGCCGATCCGTGGACGCTGCAAGCGCTAGCCAACATATCGGGGGTAATTGTGCTTGGAACCGTGGTCGCGATCCACAGCCCTACACGCGAAGCATTCGCCATCCCTGTGCCGATTGAAGCCGTTCAGGTTCTCGCAATAGGCTTGGTGGCGATTGGGTGTCATACATTGATTATATTCGCTTTGCGCCGGGTAGACGCATCCGTCGCCGCGCCGTTTCAATATCTCGAAATCATAGGCGCGACACTTTGGGGGTATCTGTTTTTCAGTGAATTTCCCGATGCACTGACATGGATCGGCATTGCAATCATCGTCGGATCAGGAATTTTTGTTTTCTATCGGGAGCAGCGAGCAGGAGACAGATAAACAAAAACCAACGCTGTCATGCGACGTTACTCGAGGAAGACTCCCCGGTAGACTTTCGTAATTTCCCGAATATCATTTTCAGATAGTCGCCCGATTTTCTTACCGATATTATCAAGCGGCAATGTAAAGACTTTCCAACGCACGACAGAAGGATGAGATATTCCCGCAGCCGTTAAATCTGAAATAGTAAAGTCAGTCGGCCATACACTATTCGAAGCCGTCGTTATCATCGCACCGATAACGTGTTGGTGGTCAACCATGAACACGGGGGTCGAAAGAACGAGAACCGGCCTCGGTTTTTTGACAGTGACGTCAGTGAAAGGAAAGAGCGCGGTTAGGACATCCCAACGATCATAATCCGTCATAAGCTCGCGAATCCGCTTCACTCTCCCACTCAGAAAGTAGCCCCGATAACGAGGCGTTTAGGCCATTATCAGGGTCTTCTTTTAATCGCACACGCACGAACTCTCCTCGCCGCTCCTCCAGAAACTTGCTCCAAGTTGCTTTCGCGACCGAGTCAGCTGGTTTGAGACCGGGGGTCGGGCGACCATCTGCACCATCACGCATTTTCACGCAGCGGAGCGCGAAATCTTCAATGAGTAAAATCAGCGAAGCATCCTGCTGAAGCGCCAGCACATGCTCCTGAATCGACGGGTTTCCCTCGATGTGTTTCGCCCAAATCACATTGTCGCAAACCCGCATCATTCCCATCTATTTATTCCTTGTGTCAGACACACAAAGAAAACCATAGACAGGCAACACCGTCAAGGGTGGGGTAGGGGTGGGGTCTATTCCGCAGCTTGGGGTGTACGGCGGTCTCTGATGAGTTTTAGAACCTCCTGAGCCGCCTGCGGGATGTTTGTGCCCGGACCGAAGATCGCGGCGACACCTGCTGATTTGAGGAAATCATAATCCTGCTGTGGGATTACACCCCCGCAGATAACCAGAATTTCTCCAGCGTTTTCCTTGCGTAAGCACTCGATTAAGGCCGGAGCCAACGTCTTGTGTCCCGCCGCTTGAGAGCTGACACCGATGACATGGACATCGTTGTCAAGTGCGTCTTGGGCGACTTCTTCCGGTGTTTGGAACAGGGGGCCGACATCTACATCGAAGCCAATATCAGCGAAGGCGGACGCGATGACTTTTGCGCCCCTATCGTGGCCATCCTGTCCCATCTTGACGACGAGCATACGAGGGCGGCGGCCTTCTTCTGAAGCGAAAGATTCAATGCCTTTTTGAATTGCGGCGAAGTCTTCGTCGCCCTCATAGGCGGAACCATAAACACCAGCCAAAGTCTTTACCTCCGCTTTGTGGCGACCGAACACGGCTTCCATCGCATCGGAAATTTCGCCGACAGTCGCACGGGCACGGGCCGCTTCTACAGCCGCCGCCAGTAGATTGCCATCATCCGCTGCTGTCGTCTTGAGGTTGGCGAGCGCGGCATCACAGGCGGCTTGGTCGCGCGTGGCGCGGGTTTTCTCGATACGCTCAATCTGACTGCGGCGGACTTCGGTATTATCAATCTCGCGAATATCAATGGGGTCAGCCTCGGCAGGGCGGAATTTGTTGACGCCGACGATCACTTCATCGCCCCGATCAACAGCCGCCTGACGGCGCGCTGCTGCCTCTTCGATGCGTAGCTTGGGCATTCCCGAAGCGACGGCTTTGGTCATGCCGCCAAGTTCTTCAACCTCACCGATCAGCTTCCACGCTTCATCGACAAGGTTCTTGGTGAGGCTTTCAACGTAGTAGCTGCCCGCCAGTGGATCGACGACATTGGTTACGCCAGTCTCGTGCTTCAGGATAAGCTGTGTGTTTCGTGCGATGCGCGACGAGAATTCCGTCGGCAAAGCGATTGCTTCGTCAAAGCTGTTCGTATGGAGCGATTGTGTACCGCCAAGGATCGCAGACATTGCTTCATATGCGGTGCGGACGATGTTGTTGTAAGGGTCTTGCTCTTGCAGGGATACGCCGGAGGTTTGGCAGTGGGTGCGGAGCATCGAACTCGTCGGTTTTTTCGGATTAAACTCTTCCATCACCCGCGCCCAAAGCAAGCGGGCTGCGCGGAGTTTTGCCGCCTCCATGAAGAAGTTCATGCCAATGGCAAAAAAGAACGACAAGCGCGGTGCGAATGCGTCTACATCCATGCCCTGCGCTAACGCAGCGCGGACGTACTCACGGCCATCTGCAATCGTGAAAGCAAGCTCTTGCACCAGGTTCGCGCCTGCCTCTTGCATGTGATAGCCGGAAATCGAAATTGAATTGTATTTCGGCATATGCTCGGCGGTATAGCCGATAATGTCCGCTACGATCCGCATCGAAGCCTCTGGCGGATAGATGTAGGTATTGCGGACCATGAACTCTTTGAGGATGTCGTTTTGGATCGTGCCTGAAAGTTTTGATTTATCAACGCCTTGCTCTTCGCCAGCGACGATAAAGTTTGCAAGTACCGGAATCACGGCTCCATTCATCGTCATTGAGACTGACATCTGATCGAGCGGAATACCGTCAAAGAGGATTTTCATATCCTCAACGGAGTCGATGGCGACACCGGCTTTACCAACATCGCCGATAACCCGCTCGTGGTCGCTGTCATAGCCACGGTGGGTCGCGAGATCAAAAGCGACCGAGACACCCATTTGACCGTTGGCCAAGCCCTTACGGTAAAAGGCGTTCGATTCTTCGGCTGTCGAAAACCCCGCATATTGTCGGATCGTCCAAGGACGGCCCGCATACATCGTGGCCTTCGGACCACGAGTATAGGGATGATGGCCGGGCATACTGCCAAGATGATCCACATTCTCAAGATCAGCCGCCGAGTAAATCGGCTTAATCGCGATGCCCTCGGGTGTATCCCATGTCAGTTCATCAAGAGGACGGTCTTTAAGCTCTTTTTGTGCGAGAGCAGCCCAATCGCTGAGGTTTGGCGTATCTGACATGATCTTCCTCGAAAGCTTTACGTTGCGCTGCACAATAAGCGAGAAAGCGGCTTCAGGGCAAGGAACCTTGACCTTGAAATAGATTTCCCATAAACGACCTGCGTTCAGGAGAAAAACTGTGTCCATTTTTGGCAAAAAATACAAAGCGTGCTCTGCGATGAATGAAATCATCGGCGGTTCACGGCTGTGCGCCAAAATGAACAATCAACGACTTTACGTAAATCCTCCTGGGCAACCCAACATTTAGCTTCGTAATTTAGCTTTTTTGTTTGATGGCGCCCAGTTCTTCTGAGGCGCCTTTTTCTTGTCTGGAACACATCATGATGATTGAAATTAAAACCATAGATGACGTCTTACCTCACCTTGTAGACGGCAAAGGCATCGTAGTTTCGGACCGAGGTAACTACACGGTCATCGATTACTTATTTGTGGAAAAAAATACATTTGATTCCGATATCGCACTCCAATACCGTGGCTTGAAGTTCGACAAGGACGGCGCGTTAATTGCGCGCCCATTTCAGAAATTTTTCAATCTTGGCGAAAAAGAAGATCCTTTAAGTATCGACTGGACTCGCCCTCACGTCGTTATGGATAAATTAGATGGGTCGATGATCCACCCCGCTTTGCTTGAAGGTGAATTGGTTTTCATGACTCGCATGGGGATAACGGATCATGCGAAAGCAGCGATGTCCCATGCATCCGATCAGCTATTGCAACTGTGCCGTGATCAAATCGCCTCCGGTTGGACACCCATGTTTGAATATACTGGTCCGGAAAACCGTATAGTCGTACAATATGACTCCGTACAACTCACGTTGCTGGGGGTGCGTGAGATGATTTCAGGAAGATACCTCACACACGAAGCCTTGGTTGAAGTTGCCACCGCGTATGGCGTTGATGTCGTTAAAACAACCGATCCGGTTGATGACATCAAAACATTTATGGCCGACAGCAAAGCGCTGGACACACTACACGACAGTGATTGCATGAGAGCGTCGAAGGGTGATTTTATGGAGGATTCTGCCTTGCAAACAGGATCATCCGATGACCACGACTTCCTTCGACGCGCTCGGTGAGAAATTATCGTCGCATATCGATTTGAGCA
>CALKIZ010000008.1 GCA_937995735.1 uncultured Neomegalonema sp.
CCTTTGAAGTCATCATTCGACTGGCGCTTCAGTTTCCCGGCAAGGGCATTCACAATCATAGCAGATCTCCTCCTCGGGAGAACCGGTTTCAAATGCCAATCATAACGTCCGATGAACAACACAATATTTGCCACAAGTCCAGCATTGGTTAATTCGTTTTTAAACGGTCCTGCACTGTATGGGGTTAGATACGGTCTTTGCGCGGTAACAATTGCAAGCATTACGCGCATGACTTGTCCAGTCTCCAGGGTTTCATCTTGCGTGTCCCATCTAAAACCCTTTTGTTAAACGCGATGTGCATATATCTAATATTTTGACTAGATAAATGCAAAATTTAAATATCTTGATAGAGCAATTTTCTTACGGCATCACTGCTGGCATGAAGAATGAAAAACCGATTGCGACTGTTGATATCGTCCTGATGACACTGCAAGATGATGCTTTGCGGGTTGCGCTTTATGAGAGAGAGAACGAACCGTTTTCTGGCGCTTTTGGCCTGCCGGGGGGTTACGTTCACGTCAATGAAGACAATGACTTAGATGCGGCGGCACGGCGGGTGCTGCGCGAAAAAGCAATGCTGAAAGGGGTCTACCTCGAGCAGCTTGGGACTTTTTCTGGCGTAAAACGCGACCCACGTGGCTGGTCTCTGTCTGGAGCCTATATCGCGTTACTTCCTGAAGACCGATTCGAAGATGTTCGTTTGGCTTCGGTTGATCCGATGCCCCGTAAACTGCCTTTCGATCACAGTACTATTATCAAGGCGGCAATAGCGCGCGTGCGACAAAAGTCTGTTTATTCGACTTTGCCGACATTCTTAATGCCGAATGAGTTCACCATCGCGGAATTGCGCGATGTTTACCAAATCATTCTTCAGATCGAGAAAATCGACCTTGCAGGATTTCGTAAGAAAATCCTTGATCTACGGGCGATTGAACCAGTTGACGGAAAAATGAGAACTGGTACGCACCGGCCTGCTCAACTTTACCGTAGGGCAGTCAAAGATATTGCTTTGTTTGACCGGACGATTTGAATGGTGGAGCTTTATACCGCTCCACCCAATAACGGTACGAAGCGTACATCTGACATTTCGGTATAGGTAAATCCGTCTTCGTCCCGCACGACTTTGATAAGCTGTTGAACGCCATCGCCTTCGCCGACCGGCAGAATCATAATGCCACCAACTTTTAGTTGGTCCAGTAACGTGCGCGGGGGATCGGGTGCGGCGGCGGCGACCATGATGCGGTCGAACGGGGCTTGGTTGGGCAGGCCAAGCGAGCCATCGCCATGCTCTAATATCACATTGGTAATGCGTAGTTTTTCTAATCGCCTCCGCGCGGGCGTAACCATCGGTTTATGGCGTTCGAGCGAATATACTCGCCGCGCTAGGCGCGCGAGAATTGCGGTCTGATAACCAGAACCGGCCCCGACTTCGAGGACTTTGCAGCGATTGTTGACCTCAAGAGCTTGCGTCATCACGGCGACAACAGAGGGTTGGCTGATCGTTTGGGCGCAATCTATCGGTAGCGGGATATTTTCGTAAGCGCGAGGCTGAAGTGTTTCACCGACGAATAACTCGCGCGGTATTTCTTCCATAACATTCAGGACGTTGAGGTCGGTAACGCCTGCAGATCGTAATGCCAATGCAAAGCGCATTTTCTCTTCATCAGGTTCTTGCATCAAGTGCCTCCGCAAGAGGAGCAAGGGCGTCATGGGCGGTTAGATCGGGCCGTAGTGGTGTCACAGCAATACGTTTTTCAGCCATCGCCCAAAGATCTGTTCCGGTTGCGGGATTGGTCGCGTCTCGCCTGAACTTTAGCCAATGATAGGAGTGGCCTCGACCGTCTATTCGATCATCAGTGTACACTTCATGCAGTGTGCGATCTCCCTGCCGGACGCTGGCAAGACTCGTTACCTCTGCCGCAGGGCAGGGCGGGAAATTGACATTCAACACTGTCGTCTTGTCGATGTCTAAAGCAATCAGTGTCTTCAATGTTGTAGCGCAATGAGTCCGTGCCGCATCCCATATATCGACTTCTTTCTCTTGCCCAAGCCGCTGGTACGCTTGAGAAAAAGCGATAGAGCGAACACCCGAAGTCGCGGCTTGCATCGCCGCCCCAACCGTGCCGGAATACAGCATGTCATTCGCGATATTGAAGCCTTGGTTGACGCCAGAAACGACCAAATCTGGCGGAGAGTCCATGATGGCAGACAGTGCCATCGCTACGCAATCGGCGGGTGTACCATTGACTGCAAACCGCCGTTCATCAAGGCGCGCAAAGCGCAGAGGTTCGGTTAAAGTCACCGCATGGGATCGTCCGCTTTGTTCTGTAGCGGGTGCAACGATCCACACATCAGCATCGAGGGACCGTGCGGCTTCTGTCAGGATTTCAAGTCCCGGCGCGTCAATACCATCATCATTCGTGACTAAAATTCGCATCCGGTGAACCCTATTGTTTTGATGGGTTCTAGTGTGTGCAGGGCGGGGCGTAAAGGCTTACGCGGCGAGCTGACGCAGCTTTGCGACCGGTGTGCGTAATGCTTTTTCTCCAGTTAGAATAGCGTCAGCTTCCGTGCCGAACAGAGGGTGGAAAACAGGATCGAAAATGTCCAATCCACCCGTGTAAGTGCCAAAAGCTGGCAAGATCATACGGTCATTGTCGAGCAAAAAGCATTTTCGGGTGATCCGCCGCCCTCGCACAAAGAAATTGGCTTTTGGATGATAATGGCCTGAAATCTCGTTAGTTTCGTGCGGGTCAGCAATATGGCGCAGAGTCAGCGCGCCGATTACCAATGTCTCAACACTCTCACCGGGCAACTCGTTCGGGGTAGGGTCGTGGTTTCCTGTGATCCAGACGAACCGCCGCCCTTCGGCTAGTGCGGAGATACGCGCTTTGTCTGACTCGGCAAGCGCCGCTGCACAATGGTCGTCGTCGAAGCTGTCCCCCAAAGTCACGATCATTTGTGGTTTCAGCTCTGATACTTCGGTTTCAAGACGCAGGAGCGTTGCCTCATTATCATAGGGAGGCCATAGGCCGCCGCCGCGCCGCGCATTTCGTTCGGCTTTCCCGAGATGTAAATCTGAAACAATCAGCATTTTAGACTCTGGTATCCAGAGCGCACCGGATGCGCGCGCCAGCAGGTGCGTGCTTGCAAGTTCAAAAAGGCAACCAGCAGCGCTATCTGTCGATGGATCATCCATAAAATAAGAATACGCTGCGGCGAACGAAAAAGGAATACGATTTAAAACCTCAGCGGATCAATCTGCCAATGCCTCCAGCATATCTTCGACGCCGAGGGTTTCCATCAGAAGTCGCTCGTCTGCCGATCCTTCAACCCGTTCACGCCCGATTTCTAACATAAGCGGAGCCGCGAGAGGGGAAACGCGGTCCAATGCGATGTGATCTGTACGTCCGCGCGTGCGGTCGATGAGGTCTTCAATTCTGTCAAAGTCTACAAGTCCGCGCATTGCCTCGCGGCGAGTAATGTCGAGCATTAGATGATCGGGGTCGTATTTTACCAAAGTGTCATACAAAACATCTGAGGAAACCGTTGCTTGTCGTCCTGATTTTTGCATTCCCGGAAAACGGCGTTCAATCAGTCCGGCAATGATTGCGGAGGTCCGAAAGGTGCGTTTCATGAGTGAACTGTCCAGCATCCATTTCTCGACACCTTCGCGCAGGCCGTCCGGTTCCATCATCGCGGCTGGATTATTTACCGGATCAAGCCCCCAAATCATTAACGCATAATCATTCGCGACAAACCCGAGCGGCGCGAGTCCGGCCTCTTCCATACGCTTTGTGACAATCAATCCAAGGGTTTGGTGTGCGTTGCGCCCTGCGAAGCTCCAAAAGATTGTGTGATGACGACCCCCGCGCGGAAATGTCTCGATTAGCAAACGGTCCCGGCGGGGTAGTTTTGAAAAATGCGCTTGAAGGCGCAGCCAGTCTGCTGTGTGCTCCGGCAAGTTCTCCCAGTGTTCGGGATCACTAAGGATCGAGATCACACGATCTGCCAATGCCGTTGATATTGGCATTCGCGATCCGGCGAACACAGGGACTTTGGGGTCACGTCCGCCGCCCCGCGCCACTTGCACGGTCATCTCCCGAATATTCTGATACTGCACAACCTCGCCGCCAATCATAAAACTGTCACCGGGGCGCAGAGTAGCGGCGAAAGCCTCCTCGACTTCTCCGAGTTTAAATCCGCCCCCGCGACGTCCGCCAATCTTGACACCCAATGTTTCGGCTTCCACGATTGTGCCGACATTCATGCGGATGCGCCTCGCGCTGCGCGGATCGCGTAACTGCCACTTTCCGTCTCTGTGCATGAGGCGTTGCCAGCGATCATAGGCGCGTAAGGCATATCCGCCGGTCGCGCAAAATTCGAGACAACGGTTAAAGTCTTCCCGTGTGAGGTCGCAATAAGCTCCGGCGTCTCGAATTTCTTGATAAAGATCATCCGCATTGAATGGACCGGCACAGGCCATGAGAAGAATATGCTGGCAAAGCACGTCTAGCCCTCCTGCGGGCAGAGGTATGCCATCAATCTCTCCAGCTCTTACGGCTTCAACGGCGGCACGGCATTCGATGAGGTCGAACCGGTTGGCGGGTACTAATAATGCACGGCTGGGTTCATCAAGCCGGTGATTGGCACGGCCAATGCGTTGCACCAGTCGCGCGACGCCTTTTGGTGCGCCGACTTGGACGACAAGATCAACCGCAGCCCAGTCGATTCCCATGTCCAGCGAAGATGTTGAGACGACCCCGCGTAAATTGCCTTCGGCCATTGCGGCCTCGACTTTTCTCCTCGTTTCCTTTGCCAGTGATCCGTGATGCAAACCGATTGGCAGGTCATCATCATTCACAGCCCAAAGTGCCTGAAAGAAAAGTTCCGATTGTGCGCGGGTATTGATGAAGATAATCGCCGTCTGTGTTTCTTTGATTGCGTTCATCACTGACGGCGCAGCATAACGCGCGTTCATACTCGACCAAGGCGGAGGACGCTCTGTCTCAAGAATGGAAATATCAGGATCGGGACCGGCGGCGGCTTTCACCACGCGCCCGCCTTTCGGATCAAGCCATTGTGCGAGTTCATTGGGGTCGCGCACCGTAGCGCTTAAGCCGATACGTCTATGCGCTGGGGCGAGTCGCCGTATCCGCGCGAGACAGAGTGCGAGTTGATCTCCGCGCTTGGTTCCGGCCAAAGCATGAGCCTCATCGACAATGATCGTGCGTAGGTTTGCGAAGATGCTTTCCGTCCGGGCATCGGCCAGTAACAGGACGAGGCTTTCCGGGGTCGTCAGCAGAATATGCGGTGGATTGCGGCGTTGGTTTGCCTTTTGCGATTGCTTGGTGTCGCCTGTGCGACCTTCAACGCGGATGTTCAGCTCCATCTCTGCGATGGGCGCTTGCAAATTGCGCTTGATGTCTGCGGCCAATGCTTTCAGTGGTGAAATATAGAGCGTATGCAAACCATCCGGCGCATCCGCAGCCAGCTCTACGAGGGATGGCAGGAAACCGGCGAGGGTTTTGCCGCCTCCGGTCGGTGCGATCAGTAGTTGGCTTTCTGCTAAGGTCGCGCCTTGTAGTAAGTCATATTGGTGCGCATGAGGCGTCCAGCCTTTAGCGGAAAACCAATCTGTAAAGAGTTTTGGGAGCGCATTGACCATCACGCTCACATAGCCCGCAGTAAACCCATCGCCAACCGGCCTTTATGCGCTAGCTTTGCAACATGCGAGCAACTGACCTTCTTCGTGTTACCCCTCAGGGACTTTATTGTCCTCAAGGGGATTTTCATATCGACCCGCAGCGCCCTGTTGCGCGGGCAGTTGTAACGCATGGTCATGCTGATCACTGTCGTCCGGGGCAGAAAGCGTTGCTCGCGACTCCGAACACAATCGCCATTGCTCAGACCCGTTATGGTGAAGGCGCTTTCGATACAGTTGATCCGTTACCATTCGGAGAGGTACGAAAAATCGGCGATGTTGAGGTGACACTTTTCCCGGCGGGTCATGTACTGGGTTCAGCGCAAGTGCTGATCGACTACAAAGGCGCTCGGGCGGTTGTTTCAGGAGATTACAAACGTCGCAGCGATCCGAGCTGTGAGGGTTTTGAGGTTGTTCCCTGCAATTTGTTTGTCACGGAAGCAACGTTCGGATTGCCGGTCTTTCGCCATCCTGATGCTGGAGATGAAATTCGCAAGCTGCTCAAATCGGTTGAGACGTTTCCACAATCAACGCATGTGATTGGAACCTATGCTCTTGGGAAAGCACAGCGATTGATTGTCGAAATTCGCGCAGCGGGATGGGATGCGCCGATTTATATCCATGGTGCTTTGCGTAAGCTGTGTGATCTTTACGAGAGCCTTGGTGTGCCTCTTGGTCCGTTAGAGGATGCAACGATCAAAGGTGATCCAACGAAGGGAGAGCGGTTTCGTGGTCAGATCGTTCTCGCACCGCCTTCGGCGATTGCGGATCGTTGGGCGCGGCGGTTACCTGATACAAAAGTTGGTATGGCATCAGGGTGGATGCGGGTGCGCCAACGCGCAAAACAGCGCGGCATTGAAGTGCCGCTTGTTATCTCCGATCATGCGGATTGGGACGAACTGTGCATGACGATCCGCGATACCGGAGCGGAAGATATCTGGGTCACCCATGGCAGTGAAGAAGGTTTGTGCTATTGGTGCGGGACGCAGGGCATCCGCGCCCAACCTTTGTCGATAGCAGGACTGGGCGAGGAAGAAGACTAACCGTTACTCGGTTTGTGCGTGATGGCCGAAATACATAAACTCACGGTCCATCTTGGAGACATCGGCTGAAGCCAGTTTCATCGATGGTCCGTCGAGCATTTTAAAGCTCTTTTGATCTTTGACCCAATCATCCGCGCTTTGCAGTGTTGAAAGCGTGTATGTCGTCGTCTCGCTGAGGTAATGCGTCGGGATAATGACTTTTGGTTTCAAGCGTTCAATGATGGTGTTGGCCATGCTGTACGCTAGGATATGTTCTGAGCCATCGACCGGTAGTGTCAGCACATCGACACGTCCAATAGCATCCCAGAAACCTTCTGCAGGGTTATGACGGTTATCGCCCCAGATCAGAGTGCGTATGCCGCCGGTTTCAACCAGATACACAACCATATCCATGTGCCCAACATTATCGGGTGGGCAGGCGTTTACGCCAAACTCGGCCAATGCATTGGTCCAGTTATACCAACCGGGTGCGATGCAAGCATGTTTGTCAGCGTAACCGGTGATTTTGATATCAGCGAATTCAAAGTTGCCGACCATGCGGTCCAAAACCATTGTTGAGATTGGACGATCAATGGCATCATGGTCGAAATGTGTATGCGTAGACATTGTGATGTCAACCGGCGTTTCAGGGAATTTGTTTTTAAACCAAAGCCCCCATGCGCCCGAAGGATCATCGCGCCATGGATCGAATAGAATTGTCGCTCCGGCGGGAGAAGTGATTTTGATCGCGCAATGTCCGTAGAAATCTATGCCGACTTCACCGTCCGGATATTTTCCGGCTTCCTGCAATTCGATGACATGGTTATTGTTGCCGGGCTGCGTCCAATCGGTAGATTGCGCTTGGACCGGCTTGCTGTTCACTAGGGATGCAGCGGCTCCGACACCTGCGGCTCCAGCCGCCATGAACAACGAGCGGCGCGACAAACCTTGCGCGATATCGTCGTTTTTACCATTGATCAGTGTGGGTTTTAGGTCTTCTCTCTTCATAGATTATCCTTCCCAGCTTAGCAGTTTATAATTGCGCCGATTGATTACGATCAAAAGACACACGCTATGGTGAAGAATGCGCAGCGATATGCAAGAAAAGAGAGCGCGATGACTGATTTTAATTTTAACACCACTCCGCAAATGGTTTTCCGAAAGGGCGTTGCGGCGCAGCTTGGCGCTTTGTTGGTGGGGATGCTTGGCGCGCGAATTTTGCTTGTTACGGATGCGACGATTAGGAGTTTGGGATTGCTGGATGAGGCGCTGGCCGATTTGGAAACCAACAATGCGGTAGTGTCGATTTATGATGAGGTCGAGCCTGATCCCCCGGTGCGGTGTGTCGATGCGGCTGTTGCCATTGGCCGCAAGGAGAATGTGACAGGCGTGATCGGGTTTGGTGGCGGTTCAGTTATGGATACGGCAAAAATTGCTGCGTATCTTCTGCGATCCGGTCAGCCGCTAGAAGAATGTTACGGCGTTGAACAATGTACTGGTGAACGGCTTCCGCTTGTACTGGTCCCGACCACTGCCGGAACGGGGTCAGAAATGACGCCGATTTCTGTGTTGACGAAATCCGCGACCGAGAAGATGGGCGTGTCTTCGCATCAGCTTTTGCCTGAGCTTGCGGTGCTTGATCCGTTGCTTACTTTGACAGTTCCACCAGAGCAGACGGCGGCGACGGGAATTGACGCCATGGTCCATGCAATCGAAGCCTATACAACCAAGCTGAAGAAAAACCCGCTTTCCGATGCGCTGGCGCTGGAGGCTTTGCGGCTGCTCTCAGCGAATATTCGCGCAGTCATGGATGATCCTCAGAATGTTACAGCGCGCGGTGAGATGTTGCTTGGGTCGATGCTTGCGGGACAATCCTTTGCCAATGCGCCTTGTGCGGCTGTTCATGCGCTTGCTTATCCCTTAGGCGTTCGGTTTCATGTGACTCACGGGTTGAGCAACTCAATGATGCTTGCGCCTGTTTTGCGGTTCAACCAGAGCCATTGCACGGCGGAGTATGCACGGCTGGGCGAAGTGATTTTTGGAGATGCATCCGCTGACGCTTTGATTACTGGTTTTGAAACGCTTGGTCCGTCGCTTGGGTTGCCGGCACAACTGCGTGAGTTGGATATTTCTGAGGCCGACCTTGATATGATGGCGCATGATGCAATGGCGCAGACGCGGCTTTTGCAGAATAATCCTCGCGATGTCACCGAAGCGGATGCGCGCGCTATCTACGGCGATGCTTGGTAATTACGCCTATGAAAGCGGTTCGCATTCTGAGGGCGGTGTTTCCGGCACACCGAATACGCGATCACGCAAGGTCACTCGGTCTATGCGTGGATCGCCGGGATAAAAAATCGTCGTCAGTGAGCGCTGTCTGTCATCCAGTTTTCCATCCTGAAATAGAAAGAGATGATAACCGGAACCGCATGGTTTGTAGACGATGCAATCGCCTCGTGCGATGCGAAAGTCGCGCTTGCGGGTGTGGACCGTCAAGATTGCCTCAGCGTATTGACTATCTGCGGGTGTGACACGCGGTTCAGCTGTGGGACGAACCCCGCAAATACGCAAACCCTCTACCCGCGCGATGCCTTCAGTCTCGAGCAACAACGATTCATCGGGCAATGCGACTTTGCGGCGTGACCGGCTATGCCGCAGATTGCCGTCTACTTTTGTGATTTCACTGATTGTACGGCAGGTCTCGGAAAGAGGATCAAAATTACTGCACAAGACGCTGCCTTCGGTGAGAAACTCGCTTTGATCAGCTTCTACGAGACTCGTGGTTGTGGCGCTCATACCTAAAGCAATAGTAAAAATTATCGCGCGTGTTGACATGATGACCGATCCTCCGGTGTGAACATCATCGTTGGAACGTGGCGCGAGTGTGACAGTGATGCGAAAATTGAGGGTGTCTTGCTTCCTCTTTTAAATATTACGAATATGCGTTTAGGCGCTCTGCCAAACTGCGTATGGTTTCCGCATCGGCATTGGCAAAAGCAAAACGCAAATATTGATCTTGATTCTCACCAAAGAATGCACCCGGCAAGCAGGAGACACCAACCTGCTCCGCTAAACCTTGTGCGACATCTTCCGACCCACGGTGCTCAAAAGGATGTTTTATGTAAGCGAAATACGCACCCATCGCGCTGATTTTCCATGTGGGGGTCTTGATCATCGTTTCGCGAAGAGCCGTAGCGCGAATGTCGATTTCTTGTTGGTTGCCTACGCGCCATTTAGCTAGTGGCTCGATGGCTTGTGCCACGGCATGTTGCGCCGCGCGAGGCGCGCATATTTGTAGATTGTCCATAACCTTGGCAATGCCATCTATCACTGTTTCACTCGCGGTGACAGCACCAAGGCGATGGCCGGGGATACAGAACGATTTCGAAAAACTGTAAAGTTGGATCAGCGTATCTTGCCAGTTTGAGTGTCTCAGCAGTCCGTGGCGAACATCGGTAAAATCGCGGTAAGTTTCATCGAGAATGAGCCAAACCCCTGCTTCTTGGCAGGCTGCGAATATCGCCTCGAGCAAGTCATTAGGATAGACTGCGCCGGTGGGATTGTTCGGGCTGACCAAAGCCAGCGCACGTGTTCCCGGCAGAGCCTTACGGATCGCGTCTATGTCGGGAAGAAACCCATTAGCGGGGTCCACGTCCACATAGCGCGTCTTAATCCCAAGGATCGCCAATGTACTGTCATGATTGAAATAGCGCGGGTTTGTCATCAACAGGGTTTCGCCAAAGCCCGCAATTGTCATCGCCGTTGCTACGAAAGCCTGATTACACCCCGATGTGATGTGAGTCTCACTGGGTTTTACCGTGCCATCATATTGCTCCGTGACGTGCGCAGCGTAGGCTGTGCGTAAATCTTTTTCGCCTTCGATTTCTCCATAACCGAGCATGTCGATGGAAGAACCTGCTTCACCAAGCCATTTTAGCATTTCAGGTGGTGGTGGGTATCCCGGTACGGCTTGGGAAAAATCCAACAAAGGGCCATGTCTGCCATCATAGGCACGCGCCCATGCTTGCACTTTTGGAATGGCGGGCATCGAAAGAGCGTCAATTGCTGGATTCAGATGTGGCATAGAATCGCCTTTGAACATTGTGCGCAGGATAGGATCGAAAGCCGTTATAGGTTTACACGTCTTTTGGAAGATAACAGAGTTCGGTTCTTTGCATATTGTTTGGAGACAAAAAAAGAGCGCACCGGCTTGGTGCGCTCTCAAACTCAAAACTATTTTACTCTCTACAAGACTATACGGTGATTACTCTTCACCGCGTTGTTTGTGCCTCTCTCTTCTGCGTTTCCAGCGCTCGCGCATTGCGTCAGAAAACGCGACACGTTCTTCTGTGGACATGGTAGAAACGAAATCAATCATTTGGTCATAGCGTTTCCGCGACCTGTCTACGCGCGTTTCAATCACTTTATCCATGGCCGCCTCCATCGCGGCGCGGTCATATGGGTCTGCGGTCATGGCTTCTCGAACACCAGCCCATGCTGCTCGGGTATTTTTGCGTGAGGCTTTTCTGTCTTCACGCATTTTAGCGAAGTAAGTCTTGACCTCCGCTTTGCGTTCCTCCGTCAAAGTCGAAAGGAAACTTTGCGGCGCTGAGTCGCGCTTTTCAGGCTTGGCTTGAAATAAAGATCCGCCGAATAGACCAACGAAGAAGACGTTTAGCGCTAGGGAGGCCCCTAACGCTATTTTTAGCCAACTGGATTTTGTGGCTTCAGCCATTAAAGGATCTCCAGATCGAACGGGTCACTATCATCTTCGTCGCCAAAGAAAGTTGCGACAACCGAGTTATCTTCGATTTCCGATGCGTCGTTGGTATGGTTGGATGCTGGATCGCCAGAAATACCCGCAACGAACCCAATCGCGAGACAGGCGGCCATCGCTCCGGCTGGACGCCAACCCATCTCACCAAAGAAGCGGGTTAAGAAACCGGGTTTCTTGCTTTCTTCGCGCGGAGCAGGATTCGAGGCCGTTGCCGAAGCGCTGACTTCAGCGGCATCGCTCAAAATACGTTCCATCAATGAGTCTGAAGGGGCAGGCACTTCCCATTCGTCAAGGGCTGCATCAAGCGCCTTTTCGCGCTCCAGTACAGCCTGAGCCTCAGGTGAGCTTTCCGCGAGTGCCTTCGCTGTAGCTTGCTCTTCAGCAGGCCACAGAGAGATACTTGCACCATAGGCGCTGGCCAGCTCATCAAATCTATCAACTGTCATCATCATTATTCCTCCATCAGGAGTGCGCGCTTGTCGGCAAGCGCTTTACGTAAGCTACGGCGTCCGCGAGAGAGAAGCGATTCTATTGCTTCTACGCTGACCCCAAGAATTTCCGCCGTTTCCGGGTTACTTTTTTCCTCAAAGTGGCTCAGTTGGATCGCAGCGCGTTGGCGTTCGGGTAAATCCATCATTGCCGCCTTGAGAATTGACATTTTATCGTCTGTTTCCATGCTTTCCTGAGCGCTTGCCCGGTCATCAATTGGCTCAGGCGCGTCTTCAAGAGGCTTTGTCTGTCGTTTGCGCAATCTGTCATAGCAAAGGTTAACGGCGACCTTGTGCAGCCATGTTGAGAATCTGGCTTCACCGGGACGCCAATCCGCCGCGTTTTTCCATGCCCGCATCATGGCCTCTTGCGCAACATCTTCCGCATCGGTTGGGTTATTCAACATCCTTGTGGCGACAGCGAGTACCCTTCCGGTATGTCGCTCGGCAAGAAGACGGGCTGCAGATTGATCACCCGCCGCAAAGCGCACGATCAGGGCGTCGTCATCTTCGCCTCTTTCAATCGTAGCACCCATGCGTTCCCGCGCCCTCGGTTCAGGTTGAGAGGCACCGGAAAACGCCACCCAATCTGATGATATGCCCTTAATTGCGCTGACCATCACGGCGCAAAAGGTTAGCTTCATCTGACGTAACCAGTCCGTCTCGGTTCCGGTCTGCACGGTCAAACATACGCATGACGCGGGCGTCAAGGTCTTGCAGTGTCATTGGGCCGCGCCGGGCTCTTCGGTTTTGACGCCCGCTTCGGGCTTCAGTTTGCGTAACGATGCCATTTCCATCGGCATCAAGGCGCACAAAACGGCGCTGAACCCGTTGCTGAGTAGAGGCCTGCATCTCTTGCAAGGTCACGCCGCCGTCACCGTTTAAGTCCATGCGCTGAAAACGCCGGTTCTTGCGGGCCGCTTTTCGTTCGGACCGTGTTACAGTGCCATCATTGTTGGCATCCATATGGGCAAAGCGTTTGCTGACAACTTCACGGGCCTCTGAACGGGTGACTTGACCATCATTGTTGCGGTCAAAGCGCTCGAACATTGATTTGTTACCAATGCCAGCTCCTTGATTCGCATATCCTGCGGTCGCTGATAGCAATATACCCGCGAAAGCCGCGAGTGCGGTCAAATGTAAGACATTGTTTTTCATCGATCCTGCTTCTTTCTTAGTTTGACGGGTTAATTATGGGCCTTCAAAGGCTTGCAAATTTTCCAATCATGCTCCTAAAACGGACCGGTTTTCGGATTCCGTCGCTTAGGGCTGTATTTTCTTTATTTCACGCGCCTTGGGATTTTGCTGAATCAGGTTGCATGTCGGATAACCGCATGAAATCCGGTTTGCGTGCATATGTGAGAGAGCAATGGCTGAACAAAATCTGGAATCTTCTCATAAACGGGCCATGTGGCCTGCGCTTTTAAAAGGTTTACTCCGGAAATGCCCTCGATGTGCCGAAGGAAAATTGTTCAATGGATATTTGTCGGTAGAAGACGATTGTAAAAATTGTGGACAGGAATTCCATCACCACCGCGCAGACGATATGCATCCGTGGATAACAATTTTAATCACCGGCCATCTGATCGGTCCCGTAATGCTTTACGGCGCGATAAATTGGGCGATTGCTGATTGGATACAGATGATCGTGTGGCCCGTTCTGACGGCGGTCCTTGCTCTTGTGATCCTGCCATTTGCGAAAGGTTTTGTAATTGCATTGCAGTGGGCATTGCGAATGCATGGATTTGCTTCCGGGCGCTAAAGTCAATGTTTAGATAATACCTGAATTTCAAATCATCTTTCCGTATCCAAACCGGGGAGCGGCGGAAAACGGAAAGACGATTTAATCTGATTAAAGATGGCCCGGAACGATCCATAATTAATCGGAATTCAAGATAAAACGAAAACAGACGGATGATAGAAGAACGAAGTAATCACCCGCCTTTAGTTTAAATGGTTCTCTTACTTCTTCAGAGGGGCGTAAAAGCGGGAGAAGACCATATCTTCGTCTGCATTGTCGATGTGGCACTGTGCACAGGCTTCAACCGGAGCTGCCGCTGCTGTTTTTGCGTAAGGAGGGGCATGGTGGCCAAAGTTGAAGTAACCCCAACCTTGTCCTTCAGGGAAACGCTGGGTGTCCTTAACCGAGATGTCGATCCCGTTGAATTCACCGGGGAAGAACCCCCGTCCGGAAACTTCTGTCCGCGATCCATCGGCTTCATCGCCGGGGATCGTAAGCTGAAGCTCCTTCAGCATAATGGTACCTTCAGGGAATACACCGGTTTCGCGATAGATGCTAAACGCTTGCGGCTGGATGTAAACGTTGTGAAATTCAGGGAAACCCGCTTGTCCGCCATTTAATCCGTTTGGTGTCAGTGGTGATCCCAGATACACCCATTCACGATAACCTACGGGCAGGATCAGCTCGTCAGCATCGTTCCAGTTAGGCCCCCAAGGTTTTGCAGATTGAGCCTGAGCGTCAATTGTTTTAAGTGCACCGTATGTAGCGAAAAGTCCAAGCGCGAATGCGCTGATAATTGATTTGAATTTCATAGCTTATTCCTCCGTTCTTTATGTTTCCCTCATGCACAGCAGCCCAGATAGATGTACCACTGCAATCTGTAGCACGATGCTATGATGCTGCGGCGATGACCATTGCAGGACGTACGGAAAATTATGCTGTGCGTCCGGTTATCCAAATTGAGCTGATACAGGCATGGATGCGGGATGGAATTTCTGTAGAAAATCAATAACATTCCATATCAGCAAATATTCGCGAAAGCGTAACATATCAGGAGCGGGATATATGGATGCGCTTGCTCGTCTATTGGATCAAATTCGGGTTCGTAGCACAGTCTATTTTTCTAAAAGAATGCCTGATACATGGGGAATTCAGGTTCCTCATGATGACATGCTTTGCCGGTTTCATTTGGTATTATCGGGTGAAACTTGGATTACAATTCCCGATACCGGGCGACAAAAGCACTTAAGCCTATACGATTTCGCGATTGTTCCGCATGGCAGGATGCATACTCTAAGTGATACTCCTGACAGGAAGATTACTGATATAGAAGCGATTCCCGGAGAGGTGTCTCCGCAAAAGAACATAGTTGAAATTGACGATAAAGGTACGAGCCTCTTATGCGGTTATTTCCGTTATTCCGAAGCCGCGCCTAAGGTTTTTATGGGACAATTGCCTGACTTGCTCGTCCTGCGATCCAAAGAAGGTGGCGGCAAAGGCCTGAAGAGTGTCGAGGCGATTGTAAAAATGGTGCTGTTGGAAGCCAGCATGGACCGGCTGGCCGGAGAATTGATACTCAACCGGTGTACAGAAATTCTGTCGCTCTGTGCTTTGCGAGAATGGGTTCAGAACGAAGCACCTTTCAACGGAGCGTTGTCAGATCAACGTATTAGCCGGACTGTTGCGGCTATGGTGGAAAGTCCTCACGAGTCTTGGACCGTCGAGAGTCTTTCGCGTCTGGCGGGTCAATCGCGGACAATTTTTGCGGCCTTGTTCCAATCTGCATTGGGTGTAGGGCCGATAGAGTTCTTACAGAACTATCGCATCGAACTTGCGCGGTCTTTGCTGGTTGATACGGATATGCGGCTCGATGCGGTTGCCGCTCAGGTTGGTTACCGGGATACCAGCGCCTTTAGCCGGGCGTTTTCCCGGTCGGTCGGGGTTTCACCGGCACAGTATCGCAAGGTGTCACGCAACTGATATTGGAGGCGGTTTTTCAGAGCAATCCGAGCGCTTTGAAACTGGCATCCATTTCCCGTGCGATGATGACATGATCATGAACCGTAACACCCAGAGGTTTTGCGACGGAGACGATCTGTTTTGTCATTTCGATGTCTGCGCGTGAGGGTGTCGGGTCGCCGCTGGGGTGATTATGGGCAAGAATTATCGCGCTGGCATTAAGCTCCAGAGCGCGCTTCATGATTTCGCGCGGATAAACCGGAACATGATCAACTGTTCCGCGTCCCTGTGCTTCATCGGCTATCAGCACGTTTTTGCGGTCAAGAAAGAGAATGCGGAATTCTTCGCGTTCTAAGCGGGCCATGCGCGCTTTGCAATATCCCATCAACGCTGACCAACTCGACAGCACGGTTTTGTCTTTGACTTGTGAGCGCGTAAGCCGCTGTGCGGCAGTTTCGATCACTTTGAGCTGGGCGACGATTGCATCTTTGACGTCCGGGACTTCGCGCAGGCGCGCCGGTTCAGCGGAGATCACGCCTTCAAAATCGCCGAACTTATCAATGAGCGCTTTGGCGATCCCTTTTGTATCCTTACGAGGAACGGCGTTGAACAGGATCAATTCCAGCACTTCGTAATCCGGCATGGCATCGCCGCCTCCGCTGAGAAAACGTTCGCGAAGACGTTGGCGGTGGCCCGCATTTTTCGGGGCAGATTTTTTCGAGCTGCGCGGCGGCTCGTCTAATGGTAGGGATGCTTCATGCAGCCCCGGATTATCTGTTGGTTTGCTCAAGCGCCAATGCCATCAGGATGAAAGCGTCCTGCGGGCGAGAGCGTGAAAATCTCGCATCCGTCTTTGGTGACGCCAAGGGAGTGCTCGAACTGAGCAGAGAGTAATCCGTCTTTGGTAACGGCTGTCCAACCGTCATTTTTGACTTTTGTATGCCGCTTACCAAGATTGACCATAGGCTCTACGGTAAAGATCATGCCTGCCCGCATTTTGGTTTGTTGAAGGTTATAGTGCTGGTCGCCCCGACCGGCCTCGTAGTGCAGAATGTTCGGAGGTTCGTGGAATTCGTGCCCCAAGCCATGGCCGCAAAACTCGCGCACGACCGAGCATTTCTCGCTCTCGGCATAGGTTTGCATTGCGTGGGCTAGCTCGGCAAAGGTCGCGCCCTCTTTAATAACGCCAAGTCCGCGCATCAGCGTTTCATGGGTGACGTCAATCAGGCGCTTTGCAAATTTCTTAGGCTCACCCGCAATATACATGCGCGACGTGTCCCCATGCCACCCGTCCAGAATACAGGTCACGTCTATATTGAGGATGTCACGCTCTTTAAGTGTCCGTTTTCCGGGGATGCCGTGACAAACGACTTCGTTGATCGAAATACAGCAGGATTTGGGAAAACCCTTATAATCGAGCGGTGCAGGCGTGGCCCCGTGGTCGATGATAAAGTCATGGACCAAGGTATTCAGCGCATCCGTCGTTACACCGGGTTGAACATGATCCGCAATCATATCAAGCGTTTCAGCCGCTAAACGTCCGGCTTTACGCATTCCCTCGAAGTCTTCCTCCGTGTGGATTTTGATGCCCTCGGGGGTACGCTCAACGCTATCTCTCATGTTCTTCGTCGTCTCCAGTTTGCGGTAATGTCGGGTATTGATCGCTGTGGATCAACCCTGCAAGCGTTTTACTTCGGCCTGAAGTAGCGCAATTTGGTCATGTAAGTCACGAATGCTCGGTGCGATTTGGGCTTCGGAATAGCGCGGTGTGATATGAGCCGGACAATTCCATTCGAAGGCAGCGACCTTGAAAATCAGCGCATGTTCGACTTTCGCCCGATAGTTCGGAAGAGATAATTTTTCTGCAAGATCAGCGTCTTCTGCCAAATCGACTCGCATTGTGTGCACGAGGGCTTTGAGGCGGTGCTTATTGGCGTAATCCATAAAAAACAGCGAGGCGCGGTCGTCTGATTGCAGGTTTCCGACGGTTATGTATTGCCGGTTGCCACGAAAATCCGCCATGCCCAGCGTGTTTTCATCCAAAACTTTTACAAATCCAATGGGGCCGCCGCGATGCTGGACATAAGGCCAGCCGGTTTCTCCAACGGTAGCCATGTAAAAACTGTCTCTTGCACCGATAAACGCGGCTTCTGCCTCGGTTATGGGATCAGGGCTTTCAGAGGCGCCCTCGTATCTTTCGTACATGGCACGGCTGCCATGGGCTGTCTGCTCGGCTTTGACGTTGGGGGTGAAGGCGAGCTGATGATAACGGGCGGTCATGGGAGCAATCCTATAGGCAAGAGGCGCGTTTGTGCCTTACTATAGAACAGGCACGGTTATTCAGCCACGATTGGCAATGAGCGCGAAAGTGTGATTTCTGGTGCGTCTGCATCGGGGTCTGTAAAACCACAGGCATAGCAGAGCGCTTCTACGCCAGCTTTTTGAGCCTCATGGAACGCTGCAACGTAATTGGGGTCGATGTCTTTGGCGGGACGAAACCGCTCACAGCCTGTCATCTGGACGACAAAAAGAACGACGGCGCGATGGCCTTCGGCTTTCATGGCCGCAAGATCGCCCATATGCTTCGCGCCGCGTTTGGTGACGCAATCGGGGAACTCAGCAAGCCCCGGTTCGCGCATCATGTGGACGTTTTTGACCTCCAAGTAACAATCCGCGCGTTTCTCTGCGGTGAGCAAAAAGTCGATGCGGCTGTTTTCGCGGTATTTTACTTCGGGTTTGACGTGATAGCCGGTCAGTTCAGGAATCTTTTCCGCAGCTAAGGCTTCCGCGACGAGTTTGTTCGGGCGGTTCGTATTGATCCCAGCAAGAATACCGCCCTCGATTTCAACAATTTCCCATGAATGGGCGAGTTTGCGTTTGGGATCGGAGGATTTTGACACCCATACCGTGATACCGGATGCGTTCAGGCCGAGCATTGAGCCGGGATTGGCGCAATGGGCGGTGATCTCTTCGCCCGTCTCCAACCGAATATCCGCGAGAAAGCGTTTATAGCGCTGGATCAATGTTCCGCGCAAAAGAGGAGAGGGGAGCAGCATTGCCATTTCTTTCTCTGGAGGTCACGTCTTCAATAATGGCATAGAGAAGCCGTCAGCAAATGAAAGGTCCGCAATGAAAACGGTGACCGCCGCGATCCTCGTGATCGGTGATGAAGTTCTGTCCGGGCGCACGCAGGATGCGAATACGCAGGTATTGGCGAAAGCATTGGGCGCGATTGGTGTGCTGCTATGCGAAGCGCGGGCGATTGCCGATGATGAAGCCACAATAATCACGGCATTGAATGAATTGCGCGGGCGGTTTGATTATGTCTTCACGTCGGGTGGCATTGGGCCGACCCATGACGATATTACAGCGGAAGCTGTGGGTAAGGCATTCGGCGCACAGGTCACAATACGCGATGATGCCCGCGTTTTGCTGGATGCGCACTATGGTGATGATATTAATGATGCGCGGTTGCGGATGGCGCGGATACCCGATGGCGCTGAGTTGATCCCTAACCCTATCAGTATTGCCCCCGGTTTTCGGATTGAGAATGTTTTCATTATGGCAGGTGTCCCGCGCATCTTCGCCGTGATGTTGGATGCCGTGATCCCCACACTCGATAGTGGCGCTGTGGTCAGTGAGATCAGCTTGGCGTGTCCGCATGGTGAGGGCGTGTTGAGCGCGCCGTTGGCCGCTGTTGCTGCCAAGCATCCCGATGTGGCCATAGGGTCTTATCCCCGCTTCAAAACTGGCGGGGGATTTGAAGTAACTGTCGTGGCACGCTGCGCCGATGCCGACGCGCTTGTTGCGGCAGAAGCCGATTTAAAAGCGATGCTCGCCGGATTTTAGCGCAGCGCCGAATAAAGGCCGAGAGCGGCAAGCGCTGGGCCGTCCACCAGATCGCCTTGTGAGATCAGAGCTTTCAAATCGGTGGGCGAGAAACGACGTGCTTCAGAGATTGCCTCATCGTCAAGGCCGCTTGCTTCAAAGGTTTCGATCTCTACGTGATAGAGACGAGGCCGTGCGCCGAGACTTCCGGTATCGGGTTCGATTGTGCCGAGTTCCTTGATCGCCACCGCTTGCGCGTTCAGCTCTTCTTGTAATTCGCGCCTTGCGGCCTGTTCGCCGGTTTCGCCCACATCGCAAAATCCGCGTGGAATTTGCCAACGCCACCCGCGCACAGGATGACGGAATTCGCGGGTGAGAACGATATCCTCGCCGATGGTGGGTAAAATCCAGACGCCTTCGGGCCTGTCAGGCGCATTAAAGACCCGGATATATCCGCCATAACTTCCGTCGGGCCGTTTCACGACATCCCGAAGGATTGTGTAGTACGGGCTGTCGAAAATAACCCCAAGCGTTGTGCCGTCCTCACCGTATTCTGCGTAGTTTTCTGCCAAAGATTCGCGGGCGCGTTCGATTTCCGCTTCATCTAGGACCAGACCGAGGCCGTCTTCGTCTGACGAAGCGAACCAATCAGGGCGCTGTTTCATGAGGGCGCGGTAGGCTTTCATCCGGTCGATCATGGGAGTACCTCAATTTGGTCATTCGGATGCACAAACCCTTCGCGAACGACGGAGCCGTAGACACCAACGCAGCCGCCATGCTGTGCGAGAACGTGTTTCAGTAAATCCGGCATCGCTTGGGCGGTGGCCGGATCGAGCGTTATCATCTTGCACCGTGCATCGCGGTCAGTCAGGGCAATTTCAACCTGTTCACCAATGCGCAGTCGTTTTCCCACCAGTGAATCTTCAAAAAAGCCGCCTTCCTCTGTCCAATCAACATTGAAGTTCGCGCGGAACCGTTCGCCATCGAGTTTAGCGCCGGTTTCTTCGCTTAACTGCGCGACGGTTTGCTTGGATAGAAGTGAAATTGGCGTCACATCAACAAAATTTCTCGGAGAGTATCGCAGCGTCAACGTTTCATTGTCGCGAGCAGGTAAGCCAGCCACAAACAAATCATCGAGCGGCGCGATGATCCCTTCGGGTGTTTCGATGTCAATGGTGAAGGCTTCGTCGAGTGGTAGGTTGGGGTGAGAAGCTTCGGGATTGGATGGTTCTATTGTTCCATCATTATCTTTGAAGTGGGCTTTGTATCTGATCAGATCGGAATAATTTCGTGCGGTGAACCATGGAAATCTGGTGCTGCGTTGATCAGAGTGTATAGCATAAACACGGTCTCCGATGAGGCCGGAGTAACCGACGAATACTTTATCCATCGCTTCACCCCGCATACTTTTCACGGGGTATCGCCAAACGCTGTCGATTTTGCCAATCATAAGACCCTCACTTTAACCGCATGGTAGAGCGCACCCACAGGAAAGGCCAATGATGATGCTTGAAGAGCCGGATGAATTGTTGTTGTCCGACTTGCGGAATGTGGTTGGAGACAATGGATTTTCCAAAGCGACTGAAGCGCACCTGACCGAGCGTCGCGGGCTGTTTAAAGGCGAGGCCGCGGTGTTGCTGCGTCCGAACAGCACTGAGCAGGTGGCCCAGATCGTAAAGTTATGTGCAGCGGCGCGGGTCGGGATTGTTCCTTGGGGCGGAGGGACGGGTCTTGTCGGAGGGCAGGTCAAGGCTGATCCGCCGCGTCCCATTCTTGTGTCGCTCGACCGGATGCGGAATGTTCGTGATGTCTCGCCAGAGCAAAATACGATCACGGTTGATGCCGGGGTGACTTTGCAAACGGTGCAAAATACAGCCGCAGAAGCCGACAGGTTGTTTCCGCTTTCTTATGCCTCGGAGGGAACAGCAACGATTGGTGGCGGGCTTGCAGTAAATTCCGGTGGGCTGCAGGCAATCCGATATGGGGTGGCCCGTGATCTTTGTCTCGGGTTGGAGGTTGTGACTGCCGAAGGGGAGATTTGGAACGGGCTAAGTTCGCTGCTCAAAGACAATACCGGTTATGATTTGCGTGATCTCTATATTGGGTCAGAAGGCACGCTCGGGATCATAACTGCTGCTGTGATGCGTCTCTATCCGATGCCGCGCGCCAAGGCTTCGGCTTTTGTATCTGTGAGCGATCCGGCGGCAGCGGTGGATTTACTCAATCGGATACAAGATGAAAGCGGCGGTGCAGTCGCGGTTTTCGAATTAATGGCGCAACGCGCCGTAGATTTTGGATTAGCGTATCAACAAGGTGTCCGCCTGCCGGTTGAAACGCCGTCTCCGTGGTATGTTTTGGTAGAGCTTTGGGGCGTGGACCAAAGTGCTCTCGACAAATGGCTTATGACCGCTTTGGAAACTGCGATGGAACTTGGCAGTGTTTCTGATGCGGCGATAGCGTCAAGCGAAGCTCAGCGCCTTGCGTTTCGGGAATTGCGGGAATCTTTGTCTGATGCACAAACCTGTCAGGGGGGCAGTATCAAGCATGATGTTTCCGTTCCAATCGCCAAAGTGCCCGAATTTATTGAACGCGCCAATTCCGCAGTGACTGATTTGATTCCCGGTTGCCGTCCTGTGCCCTTTGGGCATCTTGGGGACGGTAATCTCCACTATAATGTCACACAACCAGAAGAGTCTGATCGCGAGAGCTTCATCGCACGATGGGATGCAGTGAACCGCGTTGTTCATGACATTGTTGTCGAGTTGAACGGGTCCATTAGTGCCGAACATGGCATTGGCAGGCTTAAGCGCGAGTCACTCATTCAATATGGTGATAAGGTGAAGCTGTCTTTGCTTAAGCGATTAAAACAATCACTCGACCCTCAAGGCATCATGAATCCCGGCGCGGTTTTGTAGAAGAGAAATTCAGGATTCTCAAAGAGAAACGCCCCGCATAGGCAGGGCGTAAATACTCGCTGGCAACACATAACAAAACGGTAAACAACTAAGACATATACAGCGTCTATAATTGCCAGTTTTACACGTTAAATTCGGAATAATCGTTTCTTAAGACTACCTAGGTGCTAAATTTAAGCATTATAATCACTCACCAGCGTAGCTGCACAAAGTGTGGATTGGCGTATCGAGTGTTTGCAAACGATTGCGCCCTCCTAAGTCCGGAAGATCGACAACGAAGGCAGATCCAACGACATCTGCTTTCAGACGTCGTATCAGTTTGATTGCGGCTTCAGCTGTGCCTCCAGTTGCAAGCAGGTCATCGACAATCAAAACTTTATCATCAGGTTTTGCGGCGTCTTCATGCACTTCGACAATCGCTTCACCGTATTCGAGCTTATAGTCCTGTTCGATGGTTTTCCAAGGGAGTTTGCCCTTTTTGCGAACAGGGATGAAGCCCACTGAAAGCTGGTGGGCAATAGCGCCGCCTAAGATAAAGCCGCGCGCCTCGATCCCCGCGACATGATCAATCCGCTGTCCCGTGAATGGGTGAAGCAAGAGGTCGATTGCCATGCGGAATCCGCGTGGATCGCCAAATAATGTGCTGACATCGCGAAACATGATTCCTTCATGCGGAAAATCAGGAATCGTGCGGATATAATCTTCAACTTTCATGGACTTCCTATCCATTGGTTTCACAAGCAACATTGTCGAGTTGCTTGTGTTATGCAATGCGCGTTTTACGAGAATACTCCGCATACACCTACGGGAGAGGTATTGTTGCGTAGATCAGATTTTATCGTAGGCGTTTTTTGTCAGAGAATACGTCCTGCCACGGCATCCAGCTTGGCAACAAGTGTTGCGTCGCGATGGTCCGGCGCTGTCATAATGGCGTATTCAAGCGCTCGATCACAACCGGATGGACAAACAGTGCGCTCACCACCAAGGGAAGGCGCGACTTGCGCGATTAGAGATTTTGCGTTGGCACTGTTACCGGTCAAAACTTGGATGATAGAGGTTACATCGACCTCGCCGTGGTCGGGATGCCAACTGTCATAATCTGTGACCATCGCCACTGTCGCATAGCAAAGCTCTGCTTCACGGGCGAGTTTGGCCTCCGGCATATTGGTCATACCGATAACATCGCAACCCCAGACCTCGCGGTACATTTTGCTTTCGGCCAATGATGAAAATTGCGGCCCTTCCATTGCCAGATATGTTCCGCCGCGATGGGCCGTTATGCCGCTGGATTTGCAAGCGGCTTCTAGAGCATTACCTAAGCGTGAGCATACAGGGTGAGCCACGGAGACATGCCCGACACATCCCGGTCCAAAGAATGATTTCTCGCGTCCAAAAGTCCGGTCGATGAATTGGTCAGTGATGACAAAATGACCCGGAGCCATTTCTTCTCTGAAAGAGCCGCAAGCGGATACGGAGATCACATCCGTCACGCCGATGCGTTTTAATGCGTCAATATTCGCGCGGTAATTGATGCTGCTGGGTGTTTGGATATGGCCGCGACCATGCCGGGGCAGGAATGCCATCTCGATCCCGTCGAGTGATCCACGCAAAATAGAATCTGAGGGTTTGCCCCAAGGCGTTTCAACTTCCACCCATTCCGCCCCTTTGAGGCCGTCAATATCGTAGACTCCACTGCCGCCGATCACACCGATCATTGCGTTTGCCATCAATCATTCTCCCCAGATTAATCTCGCGCAGACTTGCGGAAGAGGCCGGATGTTGCAACAGGTCTATTGGTAATAATATTGGTTCACCTCATGATGGTTCTGAAAAAAATCGGATTCCTATGCGTTTGGTTGATTGTAGCCGGAGCCACGCTTGGGGTGCTGTTGGGATTTGGCGGAGGCTTTAGTCCGGTCTTGGATGCCATCGGATTCTTTCGAATCCATTTTGCTGTTTTGGCCATAACGGGTAGCGCGTTGGCGTTTATGTTAGATCGTCACCGCGCGATGTGGATCGGTTTCGCTGCGGCGGCTGTGGCGGCTTTATCTCTTGGTCCTGTCTGGCGGTCAGTCGAACGCTCATCGGTCGAATTCGCCGAAACGCGCAGCGTGACTGTTATGACAGCCAATATTTTTGGAAGAAATAATCCTTCGCTCCATTTGACCGCGAGTGTTCTGATGGCAGTCGATGCAGATATCCTGGCGGTGATCGAAGCGCCGCCTGATTGGTCAGAGCAGGGTGCAGTTTTGGCGCATCATTATCCTTTTTCGACGGTGCAAGCCAAAGCACGCAATGGCACGATCTTATTTTCAAAATTCCCGTTAGAGCGCGTCGAGACGGCTTTTGCATCGCCTGACACGCCCGCATTTGCGACAGCATTTGCTAAGATTGGACAGGGAGTTGGATTAGGAATCTCTGCCGTTCATCTGAGCTGGCCGGTTGTCGTCCGTGACGCTCAACGAAAACAGGTAACGATTCTCGGGTCACTCTTGCCTGCCGGGGCAAGATCGACGGTCTTGATGGGTGATTTTAATGCTGCTCCGTGGTCAACAGCAATGCGACAGGTGGAGATGAGAACAGGATTGTCGATGATTGGCGGTTTTCGCAGGACATGGCGCGGAGGCTATCCAAACCTGCTTCATTTCGCTGCAACAGGTTCGCTTTATGGAAACGAGATTCCGTCACTCCTCGGACATCACATTGATCATGTTTTGGTGTCACCGGATATTGGTATCGACGCGATAGAAACCTTCCCTTTGCCGGGGTCTGACCATCACGCCGTCTGGTCCAGAATTAATGTACCGGTACGGCCAACCGGACCCTTACTCGCCGGTGGCTGAACGTCGGACTCTTCCTTTGTCGCCCAGTCAGGTTAAATTGATCCGGGCTCAACTCGCACAAACCGGAGATCTGCGCGCTATGGCGATGTTCTCGCTGGCGGTTGATGCCGAGTTAGGGGCGGATGATATTGTATCGCTCAGCGTTGCCGATGTTTGGGAAAAGGGCAAACTTCTCAAGCGCCCGATGTTGCTATTGGGGAAGACTCAAAAGCGTGTCAGTTTTCGAATGTGTGCCTATACGCGCGATGCTTTAACGCGCTGGATTAAGACTGAGGGTAAGACTGAACATGATGTGTTGTTCACATCGGGTCGGACAGATCGCCAGCTTAATGTCGGGACTTTCCGGCGGATGGTCGAAGACTGTATCGAGGCGGCGGGGTTAAACCCGAATGATTATGGACCTCACTCTTTGCGCCGCACGCGGGCATCAATGGTGACGGGTAAAGTTGCAAATGTGAAAGCTGCAAAAACGGTTCTCGGGCATGAAAAACGCAAGCCGAGTATTCGGGATTTCGGGGATGAGTGATCCTGCTTGGATATAAAAATGAAACCACCCCGGAACATCCCGGAGTGGCTTCGCGTCGCGTTACTCAGAACTGTTTACTCCGCTGCGACGTTCGCGACCTCTGATTTATCTTGAAGAAGACCTGCACGGAACATTAGGCCCGCTGCAAATGCACCCAACATCGGTGCGACGATAAAGAGCCATAACTGTGTGATTGCCTGTCCACTCGTCGAGATGAATGCCGGTCCAATCGAGCGTGCAGGATTAACCGAAACGCCGGTCACCTGAATGCCGACAAGGTGGATGACGACGAGGGTGATACCAATGGCCAGACCAGCCATGGCGGCAGGCGTACCAGGTGATGTCGAACCAAGGATAACAACAACAAAGAGAAAGGTTGCAACGAGTTCGAATAAGAACGCGGATACCATTCCGTACTCGCCTAAATACCCTTCACCCCAGCCATTCTGACCAAGACCGCCAGCTGCAAGGTCATAACCGCCGCCCTTGCCTTTCACGATTGCAAGCAGAACAATCGCACCAACGAAAGCTCCGCCGACTTGTGCAGCCCAATAGCGGATCATTTCAGGGATGCTCATACGGTTGGCGACAACAGCGGCAAAGCTGACAGCCGGGTTGATATGACATCCAGAAATCGGCCCGATGCCGTATGCCATTCCGATAAGTGCAAAACCGAAAGCAAAGCTGATACCGGCTATGCCGATAATATCGTGCGCGCCGGCAATAACAGCTGCACCGCACCCTAGAAATACGAGCGTAAATGTGCCGATGAACTCGGCAATCATTTTACGGGTCATATCCATCATAGTTCCCTCCAACAATCATAACTCAAAAAGTAATCAAGTGACCGTGGAAATATAATTCGCAAATATATTGCCAGTGTTTGGCAAACTACTTTGGGTAGATTGTCGTGAACAAATAGTATATTTAATCGTGATTTAGTTTATTTGAAATATTTGTGAACAACTTCACATTGAAATGATCGCTCTCAATATGCGACTCATGTTAATAAATAAGAAACCATGATCTGCTTCCAGCTTGAAAGCGAACAGAGTTGACGTCTATCCTAATGCGTTACGGAAAGTGATAGCGCTTTAATGAGTATTTTAGATCACGCGGTAAAACTGCTTTGCGGAGGCTTCAAACTTTGCCTTAGTGAACAAAACTTCTGATGACACGTTTTGATCCCAGACCTGTCCCGAGACAATCCCGCCGCCAAGCGTCTCGACCTCACTGGTTAATGTATTGAGGAGTTCTGACGCCACGCCCATTTTTCGAAACCGCTCACCGACCGCGATGTCATCGACATATGCAAACCAGCGATTTTCACCAAAAAATATGTCGGAGGATTTGTGGAGCTGATAGAAAATATACCCTTGCAGTTCATCTTCTTTGAATCGGGCCAACGCAAAATGACGGCGCGGATACCTGCGTATGCGAAAGCGCTTTTTGGGCTGCAAAAAACTTTCGATATAGGCGCGCACTTTGTTTTCGCTGTCGGGACGGCAAAATATCCTCGGAAAAGCCTCGTGGTGCTGAATCTGGCCGACCTTGAATATCTCATACATCGCGTCGATATCGTCGCGCGATGGTTCAGCAATACCGTTTCGGGGCAGGCTGTTCGGGTCAGTCATTTATGCTTCTCTTTCGTCCAAACGGTATTTTTCATCGTCAGGTGTTTTACAAAAAATACGCTTTTGAAGATTTGCTGATGCAGGAGCGTATTTTTCGAAAAAGCTATCGTCGTGATTTTTCGAGTGTCCGGCCAAAGATCCCGTATCATTTCGTTCTTTGGCGATGTGCAGGAATCTACATAAACGGGCATATCCGGTTTGGAATATTTTTTGAGGGTTTCATATTCCAGCAATATACCGGGCGCGTATTTACGATATTCCGCATCATGCGCGCATTTCATACAATAGACAAAAGAGTCTTGGATCAGGTCCAATGTGTAGGCGATCGGAACACCATCAATCGACAGTCGCAAGAAGGTGAGATTATTTTTAGCGTGGGCAGCGGATGTCATTTGACGGTAAAATTCCAGATCAATCGGGTTCTCAGCAATTGATGTTTTTTCGTCATGCTTCCAACCTGAATCTTCGAGGCGGATAAATCCATCCAACCATTCTTCTGCACGGTCGCTTTCTGAAAATTCGTCAATCGTAATTTTCCCGAGTTTCGAAAGGTTTTTTTGACGCCGTTTTAGGTTCTTCAGGCGGCTTTTGCTGATGTGTTCAAACGCCGCTTCTTCTGAAGGACGGGGGCCAAAAATCGCAGGCCGGTCAAATTCTTCTAATAGCAAGAGAGGGCGCCTTTCCGACTTGAATGTTGCATTCACCGCCTCCGCTATTTCACCGTCGCCGGGAAGCAGCGAAAGAATGCATAGACTGCGACTTTTTGGTGATGCATCGAGCCACTTACCGAGTCCTGCAAAAAAATCCTCCGCATAGCCATCACGGATCAATGGTGTCGCCAGAAATTGGTGATATTGAAGACAGGTTCTGTAAAAGCCGACGGGTATCTTTGCGAATCCCTTATCGGGTTGCATAATCGTTAGCCCGATTAATAAATCATCTTTGTAGATTGTAACAATGATCGGCTTTTTGGGGTACATAAGCTCAAGTGAAGCGCGGGCAAACCAAGGGAAAAGGAATGCATTTTTTTCTATCGCGTTGTGAGCAAGGTCTTCCCACGCATCGTGAAGGCTTGATATTGTTTCAAGCGTCATTTTCACAGATGTAAAAGTTGTGCCGAACATATTGTGTGTCGCCGCTCTATTGTAGAGACGTTTTGCCGGAAGATTTTTTCCTTCCGGAAGTGAAGCGCACACAGAGTGAAAGAATAAATCGAAACATCCTTAGTAAGGTTTCCGATGTATCAAACATGTCAGCGTTTCAATTCTTGGCTTAACGTCGTCGATGAACTTCAAACCTGTTCAAGCGATTATCGTGCCATCCATCGGGGCCGCGAAGACCCGCCGTTATGGTTAATTAAACCCTAACAAATTCCCGATAATGATTGCTTTACGATTAGGATTTAAGGCCTGAAGTTTATCGTAAAAACGGGATGTAACGATGCCTTTGGCCCGCAAAGTTGGAGTTGTTGGAGCGTTACTAATCGGGGGCGTTGCGTTGTTTGCATTTCGCCCTCCTTCTCAGAGCAATATCGCACTTGTCGGCAACCCTTCGCCATACCTCTTAATTTTCGCCGGTGACCTCGACGAAGCTGACTCCGATTTTATCAGCGTTTTTGATGTTAACCCCGATAGCAATAAACGTGGCGAGCCGTTGCACTCGATACCGACGGGTATGAAAGGCTCCATGCCGCATCATACGGAATATTCTCCACCTCCTGTCGGTGAACCGCTGTTCATGAATGCGCATCATCACGAACTAAGCATGATGGTCGATATCTCCAACTTAGCATCACTCAAAATACAAAAAACGCTGCCTCCGCCTGCTCCGTTGCGGTTTCCTCACGATTATACCCGGACGCCGAACGGAACACGGCTCGTAGGGTTTTTGCGCGGTGAAGGAACCAGTCCTGACCCGAAAGAAGATATGGTTCCAGCCAATCATGGCGGTATCGCCGAGTATTCGAAATCGGGTGAATTGCTGAGAACTGTATCAGCGGCTGAAGAGACTATCGGAAAAGCTATTCGCCCTTACGCATTTTCTGTGTTGCCAAAAATCGACCGATTTATCGTTACCAGCGCCCCGATGATGGAGCGTTCGTGGGCAGAGGTTCTGCAGATTTACAGCTATTCAGGGTTCGAGCTGCTCCATACGTTAAAATTTCCCACACAAGAAACAGAGCAAGTTACTGAGGGCTTTCCAACGCGAGCAACCGGGTTTGGACCGCGCGTTCTGGATGACGGTTCAGTTTTTGTTAGCACTTATGAATGCTCGTTCTATCATCTGACTGAAATTGAAACAGCGCGTCCCAAACTTGAACTTGTTCATACGGTTGCGGAAGACGGATCAGGCCATGCCGCGAATCATTGTGGTATACCTGTCAGAGTGAATAAATTTTGGCTTCAGCCTGTCGCTAAGAACCATTCTGTTGTTGTGTTAGATATTGAAGACCCGCAACGTCCCCGTGAAGTCTTTCGACTTAAGACACCTGATGACTTCAATCCGCATTGGCTGTCGAAAGACCCAAAATCTAACCGTTTGATCCTGGGCGCTGAACTTGGCGGGGAACAAGGCTTTTATGTTTTGCGGGTTGATGAGGATACAGGCGCACTTGATTTTGACGACGACTTCAATGCCCCAAAAGACGGTTTTCTCTTCAAGTCTAAAAGTAAGGGATATCTATCATTAGATAGAGAAGAGTGGCCGCATGGATCGACCGGCAGTGCATGGGGTCATGCTGCGTTGTTTCTCAACGGGATATACGATCCGAATGCAAAGGATTGCGATTATGTGTTCGAAGGCGCGTGTCTGCCGCTAGAAGATCCTATGGAGGCAATAAAATGAAACTCATACGCGCCGCCGGAAAAAATGTCATTCGCCGTCTTACCGTTCCTCCGTGGGAGTCCAATCTCATGGAGTTTAAGTACGGCGTATGGAGCGGTGTGTCGCCTTTGTTTACGGAAAGCGGGCGTCAGCTTGGTGAAGAAAACGCTCGGCCTTTTTTGTTTAACGATCATGTCCCCGCCAAAAAAATCGCCTGTAAATATGAAGGATCCCGGAACGGGCGGGAAATCAATATGTCTGCCCTGCGCATTGCGATGATAAACTACGATGCAGCATTGGAGATTACAAAGGAAGTCATCCGATACCATACCGCCGCCGTCACGCGAAAATACCCAAGCGCTGTGGGCGGGACGTGGGACTTATACATCATTGCCTTAGCAAGTATCTCCTTAATTTCATATTCTGTGAGAAAGCAACCCACGCGAAAGCAATCAGCTATCGTCGCCGATGATCTGGCAAGTCAATATCAGTTCATCGCAGGGATCTTCATGATTTGCCGGCAAATGATTGACACTGAAGATAGCTTGATAAGTAAAAATAACCCGATAGATGCCAAGCAGCTTTACGATTACGCGGACCAACATGAAATTTTTACATCTTTCAATGGGATGGTCTGTGCAGGAAGCACTAAGAAAATAATGGATTTCTTGGAGTTTTGTGTCGGCGAAATGAATGCAGGGATTTCAAAGGAAAGTACGGCAAATGCACAAGACACATATGCGTCACTTGATAAAATCGTCGATAATGTTGACCAATGGTATGAGTATTCAATCTCGGCGATTGAATTGGATTGTTTTGTCAAAATTGAACGCCGGAGGCATAAGCTGGCTAACGGGTTACTCCCTAATCAAAACCATCAGACAGTTATCGACACATACAAGCATATTTCTGATTACAGTATGTCGCTGTTGCCTGCGAGCGGAGATGCGCTTGAAAGTTCGTATGAAGCAGGCTCTCTACAGCGCCAAAATCAACTGCTCAAAATGCTCGATAGAAAGCCGCTTAAGAAGATCGACAAAAAATGCCTGAATGAGCAATACACTTACGATTAAAATCTTAGCCGGACTTTTCAGAAGATATAAATGGGAAAACTGTTTAAGCGGGCCTACCCCGCTTTGCGCCAAGCATTTGGTAGAAATCCGTGCGTCATCTTCAGAATGCGGGCTTCTGTGCTGTCGGGTTTTCCTGCAAAATACCAAAGAGAGAGCAGTGCCAGCGGATAGACCAGCGCGCCGACTATCATGCTTGCGAATAGGTGGACAGCCGCCAGAGTTGCGCCGCCATCATATGGGATGTTCGCCTGTACTCCGCGTACAGCCAAGGCCATCGCGACACCTGCCGCCAATACGCGCGGGGTCCAAATAATGACATCAAAGCTATTCCCACCACAAAGTGACAAGGCAGAGCGCATTACTAATATTGTGAACAGACCACCCATTGCAGACATTGCCCAAGCTGCGCCGACCAAGCCATAATGGATCGAGGCCCACCAAATCATCGGCGCGCCCAAGATCAAGGTGATAATCTGCAGGGGCGCTAACCGTTGTGGCTCACCCATAGAAACGATTAAAGGCCAGCAGAACTGAACGGATGCTCCGAATAGCCCATAAAGACAAAGTATCCGCAATGGTGCAGCCGCGTCGGACCAATCCGGGCCGAATGCCAGCCGTATTGCCGGCTCCGCTATTAACGCTACGCCAAGTGCGAAGGGCACGGCGAACACCATCGAGGCCCCGTAAGCGGATGCGAACTGTGTGCGCAGCTCGGGCAGATTGGACTGCAGCTTTGCAAAACCCGGCATTGTTGCGCGCCGTAAAGGTTGCGCAAAATCGTCGGAGACAAGATTGGCAAGCTCCATAGCCAGTGCATGAATTCCTAACTGTGCCAGACCGAGAGTCTTGCCCAATATCAACGCATCACAGCGACGGTGGACAAAATCCAAGAGATTTGTCGCCAGCATCCATTTCGAGAAACCGAATAATTCCCAGAACGCTTCAAAGCTGTAACGGGGACGCATTGGGTTTAGGATATAAGATGCTGCTACCGATGCAATTGACCCAAAAACCAAACCTGCAACCAACGCGCGGTAATCCGGCCAGATTGTTAACGCAAAGCCTATTGAGGCGATGCTGCCCCCGAGCTTACGCGCAGCCACATAAGCAAAGTCTTTTCCGAAGGTAAAATCGCGCTGAAAGTCTGCTGTGCCGATATTTGTGAACCCAAAAATCGCAGATTGTAATGCCAAGGCCCAGGCAACATATCGTAATCTCTCATCGCCATAGAAATCGGCAAGTGGTTCCGCGCAGAGCAAGGCTAAACCTGCAATCAGGAAACCGCGTAAAATGCCGATTGTGTATGCGGTGTCGTAGTGCTTTTTCTTGGGATTGGGGTGACGCACAATTGCGGTGTTCATCGACAGATCGCTCATCGCTTCAAAGGCACCGATGAGGGCGGCGGTCAGACCGACAACGCCAAAATCCGCAGGTGGAAGCAAACGCGCGAGAATCATCACATTGATCAAACCCGACGCGCGCATCAGCATTCGTGCTGACAGCATCCAAATGGCACCACCCGCCATTTTGCGCGAAAGGCTTTGTTCAGGTTTGCTCATTTGGCGGTGGCTTGGGCGGTTGCCTGACTTGTAACATTAAACAGCAAGACGTTAGGCCACTCATTCGCGACGAACCGGTGTCCGGTAAGGCTGTTAATGTTTAAGAACAGAATGTTCACGTCTAGCGCCTCCACAATTCTGGGCGCTTCATGGTTAACATTCGTAGTATTACTAACCTGTTTAAACCCTATTGCTGGGCCTGAAGGTTTTGTAGAGAAGATCTGTACTGAGCGCTTTGAGGTTTTGCAGAGTCAGATCCTACGCCATTGAACACATGGAACCTATGTCAGATATGTCGAGGTTATAAAAACGCGCTTCAGCTTGAGCCAAAGCGCGCAGGCAAGCAAATTGTGTCATGATATGAAAGACGCGAATATCTTTATTTGGGCTTGTCGCAAAGAGTTGAGTTGGACAGGTTTATCCGATTTCGGGTGTTAACTTCATGTTTTGTTAACCCGTTGAAAACCGAAGCAGAGTGAGACCAGATTACTCTGCTAGTACCCACTATCGCTGGATGTTGAGTCGTGATTCAGTGTTGGGATGTCAAAAAGCATTTCTGAAGCCACTCCGATACATCTGACGGAGTTGGAGCGCGTTGAACTGGAAGGTCTGGCGCGTTCGAGGAAGACGGAG
>CALKIZ010000009.1 GCA_937995735.1 uncultured Neomegalonema sp.
GCATGGTCTTATCCTTGGAAAAATGAGCTTACGGGCTGCGCTCCGGCTCATTTTTCCAAGGATAAGACCATAACATGATTCTTTCGCGCTGAAGCGCTTCCGACTGGAAGTCCGAGGGTTTGCTCCAGTGCGTGGATACTAAACAACCACCGGCTTTAAGCCGGTGGTTTGATTCATTTGTCACATGTTGCGCGTCCGCACGTACCTTCCATGGTGCAGAAAAACCGTTCTATGGATTTCTTTGGACATAGGAACGGGGTCATTGAAAACTGTATTCGCTCGTTACTTTTAGCCGGAATCACAGCCAGCCCACCCTCATCAACAATTTTGTCTGGTCATTTTCAAGCCGTAGGCTTTGCCAATAACGATGGTCAGGGGGTTCAGAACAATCTGAAATACGCCTTGGTAAAATATCGATGGGATGGATTAACTTCAGATGTTAGCTATCAAAAAACAATATGAGAAAGCCGATGCGTTTTTCAATTCTTGCACTTCTGTGCGTTCCTACTTTCGCCCAAGCGGGGTCCGTCAAGCTGACAGGTGAAGAAATCAAAGCGTTGCTGCCGACGATTACCGCTTATGGCGAGGACACAAAACAGGTTTTCCATAAAGGCGGGACGACCGATTATATCTCGAGCGGGCGTCCGAGTGTCGGGTATTGGCGGTCAAGCGAAACGCAATATTGTTCGAAATGGCCGCCCTTTGGCGGGTGGACCTGCTATGACGTGTTCGTAGACGAGGCCGCCAATGAACTGAGTTGGATCGGCGATAGCGGTACGCCAACCGTAAACCGCATCGGGAAACGCAGCGACGAAGAGGAATAGACGTTCGAAATCTTTCTCCAAACCCGTAGTCCGGAGAAAGATTATAGGGCAAAGGGACGGATTATTTTGCGGTATTAGCTAAACCCAAAGTGGTCGCTAAGATTGTTCCTGCCGGGCGCCCGGTGAGCGGCACGTCACGCGGGATAACTTCGCGGTAGCGGGTCGGAACGATCACCGGCCTTTTCTGAATTACAGCCTCGGGCTGCTCAGGAATGACAGGGGCCAAAATGTATTCATCCCCAACATTCTGAGCATTATCGTCGATGAAAATAGAATCTGTCACCGGCTGGATCGGGAACCTTTGAAACTCCCGCGAACTTGCAAAAGTTACCGAGGCAGGTGTGATAATCGGCTTCTCAGGCTCAGCAATCGGAGGCTGTGAAGGCGCAAGAACACCACGAATGGATTTATTTCCCGGTACGGCTGTTTGAAAGCCGGCTTCAGGCGCGACTGAATTTGCCGACGGCGTTAAAGCGGACGCAGCGTCATCCCCCGAGACGCCTCCGTCTGAACATGCAGCAGAAAGTGCAAGAATTGCGGTTAGTGACATCAGAGTCTTATTCAACTTAATCATGGTGTTTTCCTTGATTAGTGATGACGGGGATTAGGAAGCGGCGACGACGGTTAAAGTCCCGGGATAAGCAGTTGGAAATCTTTGCGGGTACCGGGAACGCCGCGCGCATTAACGCCTTTCGGCAAACATTCAGGGTCGGTGATGCTGGCACCTATGAAGTCTTCATGGTCGAGCACGATACGCGCTTTGCACCCGGTCGGTAAATGGACGGCCTCGTGGTTGGAGTCATTCGGGGCGGAAAGCTGTGCGCTTATGAGGCGCGCTTCGGCACCCGTTGCAACGCTCATGGATGCAACGAAACCTATGGTCAGGGTGACAATCCGAAAAAGTGCAACACTGTCATTCACTCTGGTCATAGAATTATCTCCTAAGACTACCGGCCAAGCAAACCGCCGTACGATGTATAATCAGCAACCGTTGTGCCGGACGCCACATATTGATTGATAAAATTTTACCTAAGTATCGAACGAAAAATAAACCATACAACTCGAAAGAGTGTTGATTTCATTGAATTATTAACAACTTCGTCGGAGAGAATACTAACCGTTTAACCGGACCAGAAACCAATACACAGCCTTACTCACGCAGCGGAACCCTTTTGGATTACGATTAAAATATATTAAATAAAAACAATGTCTTAACAGAGTTTTTGATGTCTCATCGAAACAAGCCGAACTAAAATCGAAGGCCGTAGAGTGCCTGTGTCCGGGTGATTTTAACGAACCATGTCAGGCATTATATCGCATCATGTAAAAAACCGGCATTGCCACGGAAAAACAATCTGAAGTAGATTGTCCAATCCGTATAAATTTCAATTTATACCCGTTAACCCTTTGGCAAAAATGCAAATTTCAATCATTCTCGAGTCTCATTTTGCGAATAACGGTTAAGAATACGCTCTGTTAATCCTCTCATACGATGTGCGCCGTGAATTATCTTTCGGCGTTTGGCCTGATGGCCGGCCTCGAAGCCTTGTCATGTTAACTTTTTCGGGATTGTCTAAGTGCTCACGCACTCCGGATCAAAGGCCGATTATGACCCTTGCCTATAAAGACCTGCGCTCCGCGCGTTGGTTCGCTGAGGAAGAAACACAGCGCACGTGGAACCATCGCTCGCGCATTATGCAGATGGGCTTCGGGGACGATGATTATATCGGCAAGCCTGTCATTGCGATCATCAATACATGGTCGGATATCAACCAATGCCACTCCCATTTCAAACAGCGCGTTGAGGACGTAAAGCGCGGTGTTTATCAGGCGGGCGGGTTTCCGCTGGAACTGCCTGCGATTTCCTTGTCAGAGCCAATCGTGAAGCCCTCGACAATGATGTATCGCAACTTGCTGGCCATCGAGACAGAAGAACTGCTGCGCTCGCATCCTATCGACGGGGCCGTGCTGATGGGCGGGTGCGATAAGACCACCCCTGCCCTGTTGATGGGGGCGGTGTCGATGAACTTGCCTTGCGTCTATCTGCCTGCGGGACCGATGCTGAGCGGGAATTTCAGAGGCGATAAGCTCGGCTCCGGTTCGGATATTTGGAAATACTGGGACAATGTGCGCGCCGGTGAAACCTCGATGGAGACGTGGCAAGAAGTAGTCGGCGGGATCGCGCGCTCTCACGGGCATTGCATGACGATGGGGACCGCCTCAACCATGACCGGGATTGCCGATGCGATGGGCATGTGCTTGCCGGGGGCGTCTTCTATTCCTGCCGCCGATGCCAATCATATACGGATGAGCGCGGCGTGTGGTCGCCGGGTGGTCGAGATGGTGTGGGAAGACTTGAAGCCAACCGATATTCTCACGCGCCCTGCCCTCGAGAACTCGATCAAAGTCGCGATGGCGATGGGCTGTTCGACCAATGCGATTATTCATGTCATCGCGATGGGACGCCGCGCAGGGGTTGATATTGGGCTAGATGATTTCGAGAAAGCCTCGCGCGAGGTTCCGGTGATCGCAAATGTCCGACCTTCGGGTGATACATACCTGATGGAAGATTTCTACTATGCGGGCGGGTTCAAGGGATTGATGAAACGGCTCGAGACGAAACTCGATCTGTCGGCAATGACGGTCAGCGGCAAGACATGGGGCGAGGAGATCGAGGGCGCTCAGGTGCATCATGATGATGTGATCCGCACACTTGATAATCCGATTTATGCCGAAGGCGCTTTGGCGGTTCTGAGGGGAAATCTCGCGCCGGATGGTTGTGTGATTAAGCCCTCGGCGTGCGAGCCGAAATTCTTCAAGCATTCGGGTCCGGCGGTTGTCTTTGACAGCTATGACGAGATGAAAGCTTGGGCCGATGATGAGAGCATCGACGTTACACCGGATACGGTGATGGTGTTTCGCAATGCCGGTCCTGTGGGCGGGCCGGGGATGCCGGAATGGGGGATGCTGCCGATCCCGAAAATCCTGCTCAAGCAAGGCGTGCGCGATATGGTGCGGATCTCGGATGCGCGGATGAGCGGCACGAGTTATGGCGCGTGTATCCTGCATGTCGCGCCGGAGTCTTTTATCGGCGGGCCGCTTAGTCTGGTGAGAACCGGCGATACGATCAGCGTCGATATTGATGCGCGCACGATCAGTCTGGATATTTCAGACGCAGAAATGGCGGACCGCAAAGCCGCATGGGTTCAGCCTGAACCGCGCTACACACGCGGGTATGGCTGGATGTATGCGCAGCATATCACTCAAGCCAATCGAGGCTGTGATTTTGATTATCTGGAAAATGCATTCGGCGGGGCCACGGGCGAGCCTGCGATTTATTGAGCGATTGCCGGAAGCCTCTTCAACTTTGATTGTGCCATCCTTCCAGCAAGGGTAGACGGGTGGCATCGGCAGCTTTGCGACAAGGGACTAACATGATCGAGAAACGCGACTTTTATATTGATGGGGCTTGGGTGGCGGCAAAGGCCGGAACCGATTGCGATGTGATTGATCCCTCGACCGAGGAAACCTGCGCTGTAATCTCGCTCGGCGGACAAGCGGATACCGATGCTGCGGTGGCCGCAGCGAAGGCTGCCTTTCCCGGTTGGGCCGCAACATCAAAAGACGCGCGGATTGCAGTCGTGGAGAAAATCCTCGAGGTCTATAACGCCCGCGCTGAGGATATGAGCAAGGCGATCAGTCTGGAGATGGGCGCGCCGATTGATCTGGCGACACAACAACAGACGCCGTGCGGCCCCTGGCATATCCAGAACTTTATCCGTGCGGCTAAGGCTTTTGAATTTGAACAAATGCTGCATGAGAAAGCGCCGAACGACCGGATTTTATATGAACCTGTCGGCGTGTGCGGTTTAATCACGCCTTGGAACTGGCCGATGAACCAAGTGGCGCTGAAGGTTATTCCTGCGCTGTTGACCGGCTGTACGATGGTGCTGAAACCCTCGGAAGTCTCGCCACTGTCTTCTATTGTCTGGTCGGAGATTCTGGACGAAGCGGGTGTCCCCGCCGGGGTCTATAATATGGTCAATGGCGACGGGGTTGGGGTTGGCACACAGCTCTCAACGCATCCAGATGTCAGCATGATCTCTTTTACCGGATCGACCCGTGCAGGCATCGCGATTTCCAAAGCGGCGGCGGATACATTGAAGCGCGTATCGCTGGAGCTTGGCGGAAAAGGCGCGAATATCATTTTCGCCGATGCGGATGAAAAGGCGGTCAAGCGCGGGGCGCTGCATTGCTTTAACAATACCGGCCAGTCTTGTAACGCGCCGACACGGATGCTGGTCGAACGCGCCCGCTATGATGAGGCTGTCGAGACGGCGGCTGAGGTTGCAGGGAAGATCGCTGTCGGGCCGACTTCGGAACCCGGACGCCATATGGGACCGGTGGTCAGCGAGGCTCAATTCGAGAAGATTCAAACGCTCATCCAAGTGGGGATTGATGAAGGCGCGCGGCTGGTGGCGGGCGGCACGGGACGGCCCAAAGGAACCAATCGCGGGTATTATGTGCGCCCGACCGTCTTTGCCGATGTCAACAATCAGATGACCATCGCGCGGGAGGAAATCTTTGGCCCTGTTCTCTCGATCCTGCCTTTCGACAGCGAAGAAGAAGCCATCGAAATCGCGAATGACACGCCTTATGGTCTGACGAATTATGTGCAGTCCGAAGATGCCGAAAAACGCAACCGCGTCGCGCGCCGCTTGCGCTCGGGAATGGTGGAAATGAATGGCCAGTCCCGCGCGGCGGGCAGTCCGTTCGGCGGAATGAAAGCCTCCGGCAATGGACGCGAAGGCGGTGTCTGGGGCTTGGAAGATTTTCTCGAAGTCAAAGCCGTTAGCGGGTGGGGGTAAGGAGAGCGGAAGCCGCGCGGTTTCCGTTCTTGTTATTGCTCAAGCTATATCGCGCCCGGTTAACTGCCGGGTCCGCAGTCAATGCAACGCAGCGGCGGGTTCGGGCCAAGCTCCAAATTGGCCGCAAGGTCACGCAATGCACTCCGCAAGCCCTCTTCCAATACAGGATGATAGAACGGGCGCTGCAACGTCTCAGTCACTGTCAATCGGCTCTCAATCGTCCAGGCAAGAAGATGCGCGATATGTTCAGCCGACGGGCCGATCATTTCCGCCCCTAATAATATGCCTGTTTCCCGGTCGGCATAAACACGCAGCAAGCCTTTGTTTCTGCCGATAACGCGCGCGCGGCCCTGATCTTCAAAGGAGACTTCACCATACGCAAAATCGACCCCCGCCTTCGTCAATTCGCTGTGGCCGCGCCCTGCAATGGCAATCTGCGGGTCAGAGAACACGACTCCCAAACCGGTGCGGCGGGTGCGGCGGTAAACTTCCGGATAGCGCGCGGCATTTTCACCCGCGATGCGGCCCTCGTCAGCGGCTTCATGCAAGAGCGGCAACTCCGTGGCCGCGTCACCCGTTACAAAAATAGATGACAGAGCCTCACCGCTTGTTTCCGCCCGCATGGATTGACGATTATGCCGGGGCGCGTCGCGATCATCGAGAACGAGTGACGTGTTTTCGATCCCGATTTTATCAATGTTGGGACGACGGCCCGTCGCGGCCAGCAGAAAATCAAACCGCTCTTCACCCGTATCAGACGCATCATTGCGGTCGGTCCAATTGATAACAACCTCATCACCGTCGCGCGTAATTTTCGTATCCGCATCGAAATGCGCCGCAAACTCTGCGCCGAATGTGTCGCGCGCATAGGCCACAAGATCAGGGTCGCTCAATGGCCCGACGGAATTGCCCAGTCCGAACAAATGCACGCGAACACCGAGGCGCGATAGCGCCTGACCGAGTTCAAGCCCGATAACACCTGCACCGAAGACAGCAGCAGAGCGCGGCAAGTCCTGCCAGTCGAACACATCATCATTGATGATTAATCTGTCGCCTGCCGCCTCGAAAGGCGGTGGAACAATCGGGCGTGACCCTGTCGCAATGATAATTGAGCGGGCCGTAAGACGCTTGCCGTCATCCAATTCAAGCGTGTGGTCATCGACAAAGCGCGCGTTTTGGCGGATGAGGTGATGGGATTCAAAACTCTCCACCGCTTCTTTTACGAAACCGACAAAACGGTCGCGTTCGCTGCGCACACGGTTCATCACGGCAACCCCATCCACACTGACAGACCCCGTAGACACACCAAAGCGGCTGGTATGGCGCGCCTCATGCGCCGCATCAGCAGCAGCGATCAATAGCTTTGAAGGCATACAGCCCACCCGCGCACAGGTTGTCCCCAAAGGGCCGCCGTCAATCAAAGCCACTTTACCGGTTTGCTTTACCACTTCACGATACGCCGCCATGCCCGCAGTCCCTGCACCGAGAATGGCAACATCCAGATCGTAATTACTCATTTTCTATCCCTTTATGTGCCTGATTTCAGACACTTATTCGCTGCGCAGCAATGCGTCCAGTTTGCCTGCTTCATCCAAGGCGACAAGATCGCTATTCCCGCCGACATGAATATCCCCGATAAAAATTTGAGGGACCGTCATGCGGCCCCCTGATCTGGAAATCATTTCTTCAAGGCGGGCCGGTTCTTCATCCACATCATAATTGGTAAATGAGACACCCTTTTCAGTGAACCTGGCTTTCGTTGCCTTGCAATGAGGGCAATATGCTTTTGTAAATGTCACAATTTCAGGCTGCATGAATGTTTCTCCGAACGGATTGGGTCATGGTTGTACCGATTTTCCGGCATCAACCGGCATCAACACGTGTAAAAATTAAACTTCGCCCGCAGCAGTGCGGGACATTACCGAGTTATGGTGGTTGCTTTTGCAGAAAGACATGAAGGTTTCAAAGGATATTCGAAATTTACGGGACGTTTAATATCAAAATCAGTTTTGGGTCACGCTAAAATCTCTACGGGACACGACACTGCGTAATTCTTCGGGTCATCATTGGACTTTTCCCAATGACCCAAAGCGATTGACGCCAGTGTTTTGGCTCTGGACTACCTCCATGCAGTGTGAAAATCTTATCGCCCGTGGGGGCAGCGGTGCGCACGCCAAAACAGTTGGAATGGATTGCAGAATACAGAAGAAGGCTGGGCTGGTTTGAACACCTTCACGACCTTCGTTGTTTGACACACGAAAAGACTAAGTCTGGCCAACAGGGGGCAAACGAGACAGATTGCATCGCGGGCAATTTCCTCAGATGATGCCCACTGAAAACATCGGGGGGATATCACATGACACAGGCTGTATTTGACCCACTGGTGGATACTGTTAAAGGGTTCCTGCACTACCAACCACACTTAGCCCCCATTATTTCTGAGCCTGAAAATATAGAATGGCGAGATCGCCCACATTTCTCGTTACCGTGTCTACCAGAAATTCTGGCGCTCGATGACCCGCCAACTCCCTTTTTGCGCAACCTGCAAGATAAAATAAAAGCTGTATTGCCTCTTGCAGAATGGAAGCAAAGCTATACAAAAAAAGAAGTTGGGAAGAATTTTCTCAATCATTATGGGTATTTCGAACTCATCGGGCCAAACGGCCACTACCATTGCGACAATTTTGCTGCCTTCATCGGCTATTGTGGGCCGGGACTTTTTTATAACTGGCATGTCCATCGTGCCGACGAGGTTTATCTCATTATCAATGGCGCACCGACGTTCCACAGCGACCCCAACCGGATTCAGACACCCACGCCTGGACTGATACGGCTCCATAGTTCACTTGAGCCCCATGCGATCACTATCGGAGCTGTCCCGCTTCTGACCTTAGCGCTCTGGGGCGGAGAAGAGATTGATCGTCTGCCAAAAATATTGACGCGCCGTCGGCCATGGCACCAGCGTATCAACTATGCGATCAGCGGCTCTTACGAGCGGAAAGAGCGCCCATTGAAAGTTGAAAAGGGCTAATTTCACCGTTAGCGGGATGACACACGGAAAGACTCAGTCTGGCCTAGAGCCGTCAAAGGTTGTAGTTCTTCATCGGCAATTTAGTCATTCAGTACACCCAACCAATACCGCAACAAAATTCTTGCTAAAGGGTAAGGGCGCAATGAAATCTATAACTTGGATTCTCGCGACCATCAATACGCGACAGTGTGGATTTTAGTGCCCAACGCATCCTTCGAGACACGCGCTTCGCACGTTCCTCAGAATGAGGGTTGCACACTTAAAGTGTTCATGATATGTTTCTTCACGAGTTTTATCTGAAAGGACGGCATGACGCGCGAGGATACTATCTTTGACTACCAACGGGCCGCTTTAATGCGGTTGGTTGCGGCGGTGTTTGCCGTGGCGGGGTTGGTTCCCGGTGGTCCTGTTCTCGCGTCTATGACGGTCGATATCAGACGGCAGGTTATTCGGGTGTTGGGACCGGCGGAATCCGCTCTGCGGCGCTTGATCGTTATAAAAGCCCGAGGGATCGTCGTTAAACTGTCTACGCCGTGCGCCGCGCCATCGCGCCCTATTCCCAAGGGAAAAGGGTCATCGGACCGCATTCCGCCTTTTGCTTTATTTGATCGCCGGAAGTGGTTTCGTGAATTGGCGAAGCGGGGTCGGCCTTCGCGCGGCCCTGCTCCGCGTATCAGCGGTTTTGATGAGGCGCGTCCGGCGTTCGATCCACCCACCCCGCGCCCCTCCGAAGCGGAGATTAATCCGGCTTCACTGTGCCGACGTTTGCAGGCTTTGCATGAGGCACTGGAGACCATTCCAGCTCAGGCAAAACGCCTTGCGCGATTACAGGCGCGGCGGCGGCGTAATAACGAGCCGCTGAAACGCACCGAGCCGCTGCGTCCGGGATGGCCGCCGGGGTATCGCCGGAAACAGAATCATCCGGTGGATCAGATTTTGTCCGATTGCCATATGTTTGCACTTTGGTCGCAACGTCCGCCGAATACGTCTTAAAATTTTATATCCCTGCTCCTCGTTTAAACCTCCCTGTCCAACCGGATCGGGGGGCGTTCGTGTTTGCGTCAACGCGCTAAAAAAATTTTATCCCATTGTTTTCATTTTATAATAACTAAAATCATATACATTTTTACCGCTGACCGACCCATGGCGGATCACGCCTGAGGACAAAACATTCGTATCGATTTTAATCGGTTTTCTATCGCCGCCCTGAAAAATCTGTGATACGTGCTCAAGCAATTTTCGGAATGTTTTCTACGCTGGGGAGAAATTTTATGTCGTATCGGATTCTGATCCTCGGTGCTTCCTACGGGTCGCTCCTCGGCACAAAATGCATCATGGCCGGTCACGATGTGACGCTTGTCTGCCGCGAGACGACCGCCAAACTCATCAATGATGAGGGGACCGAAGTGCGCCTTCGCTTGAAAGGCGAGGACGCGCACCGCTCGATTTTCTCGAAGGATCATCCGGGCAAGCTCGATGCTTCGACGCCGGAAAATGTTGATGTATCGCAATACGATATGGTCGGGCTTGCCATGCAAGAACCGCAATACTCCCATGCCTCAATCCGCGATTTGCTCGGTAAAATAGCCGAGGCCGGTTTGCCTTGCCTGTCGATCATGAATATGCCGCCGCTCTCGTATCTGAGACGCCTGCCCGGTCTGGACCCTAGCGACCTGGAGGGTGCATATTCCGATCCGCAGGTCTGGAACGCTCTTATTCCGGGCAATGTGTCGCTTTGCTCGCCGGACCCGCAAGCGTTCAGACCTCCCGAAGAAGCCGCGAATGTCCTGCATGTCGGCCTGCCAACGAACTTCAAGGCAGTGAAGTTTGAGTCCGATGCTCATACAGAAATCCTGAAAACGCTCGAATCGGACATTCAGAATGTGAAGCTCGACGGGAATGATGTTCCCGTAAAATTGCGCGTTCACGACACGCTGTTCGTGCCTTTGGCAAAATGGAGTATGCTTCTGACAGGCAATTACCGCTGTATCACTCATGATGAGCCGGTTGCCATTCGCGATGCGGTTCATGAGGATATTGAGCTATCCCGCGAGATCTACACCTTCGTTGATGATGTGGTGAAAAAGCTCGGCGCAGATGCCGGCGAATTGGTTCCATTCGATAAATATGCCCGCGCAGCCGAAGGCTTGCTGAAACCATCATCCGCCGCGCGCGCCATTGCCGCCGGTTCAAATGTTATTGAGCGCGTTGACCGCGTTGTGCAATCCGTAGCAAAATCGCTCGGAATGCAGCACCCGGCAATTGATGCGGCTGTCGAAACAGTTGATGCTCAACTGGAGAAAAACCGCCGGAAAAGCGCGGCATAAACTGATTTAAATAAGCGCATTTTGCCGTCAGACTTGCCATAAAAAACCGGCGCTCTTGCGCTGACTGCCGGAAAACGCGCGAATGCCAGCCGTCGTTATCAAGATGGCTGGAGCGCAATGGGTTGTTTTGCAGGCATATCAGCACCCTAACTTCAAAAACCTCCTCTTAAGCACCAATATATGCAGAGTTTTTGGCGGAGAGGGTGTCCGTATTTATCTTATTCCCTGCGCTTCGCCAGCGTCCTTAAAGCCATTGAAATAAAAGTATTATTCACTTTTTCCGTCTTTTGCTGTTCACGCTTATCCGCTACAATCCTACTCACAAAGTAGGCATGAAAGTAGGCACGATATGGCGAGGGCGTTGCACAAACTCTCTGATTTGAAGGTCCGTTCTTTTAAGACAGGACGGCATAGCGATGGCGGTGGGCTTTACCTTCGGGTTTCCGGTTCAGGCGGAAAGTCGTGGTCTTTCATGTATAATCGGCATGGAGAGCGGCGGGAAATGGGCCTTGGCCCTTATCCCGCTATCAGCCTTGCGGCGGCGCGCAAGCTGGCAATGGAGCACCGCGAGACGGTTGCGTCCGGCAGAACGCCTTCCAATCGGACGGTCGATGACGACATAGAACCGACATTCGCAGAAGTCGTGGAAATGTTTCTTGGCGCAATGGAAGATCAATGGAGCAACCCCAAGCACCGCGCCCAGTGGCGAATGACCCTTGGACCCGCTTACTGCAAGCCATTGCTCAAGATGCGGGTTGCAGAGATTTCACTGGACGATGTGCTGCGCGTCTTAAAACCCCAATGGACAAAGAAACCTGAAACCGCATCCCGCTTACGCGGGCGGATTGAACGGGTGTTGGCTTTTGCAAAGGTTAGAGGATGGCGAGCGGGGGAAAATCCCGCGCAGTGGCGTGGAAACCTTGATGCGATCTTGCCGCCCCGAGCAAAGCTGACGCGAGGCCATATGGCGGCAATGCCCTACGCGACCTTACCTGAATTCGTCGCAAAACTGCGAGAGACAAAAACAGTATCTGCGCAAGCGCTGGAATTCGCGATTTTGACGGGAGCACGGTCCGGCGAAGTGCTTGGGGCAATGTGGACGGAGATTGATCTGGATGCGGCCTTATGGGTCATTCCTGCCCACCGCATGAAGGCACGGCGCGAGCATCGAGTGCCACTTACCGGCACAGTTATGGCGATCTTGTCTCCCCTCTACGAAATGCGGTTGTCGGAATACGTTTTTCCCGGTGCGCGCGCTGGGCGTCCTATGTCCGATATGACTCTGACGCAGTTAATGCGGCGCATGGGCGAGACGGCAACCGTTCATGGGATGCGTTCTGCCCTGCGCGATTGGGCAGGAGACGAAACAGCGTTCCCGCGTGAAGTGGCGGAGGGAGCATTGGCGCATGTTGTTGGCAACGCCACGGAACGGGCATATCGCCGTTCCGATGCGCTGGAGAAACGGCGGGCGCTTTTGGAAGCATGGGCGGGGTATCTTGAGGCGTCGAGCGGGACGAATGTTGTTAAGTTGGCTAATCTTCAAAATGTATAAGCTCAAAGAACTTGATGATTTCAGGGAGAAGGCACAGGCACTCGCCTGGAAGATGCACGAAGGTAAATGGCAATTACCGATGCTTGATGATATGCAATGCAATTATCTGGGGAAAAATTTGTTTGACCTATCCCCAAAGGGTTTTGCCAAAGGTACCTTCCAACGTATCTTCCAGCGTCCGACTGAGGCGCAAGCAAGACGCGAAACTGTTCGCCTGTACAAAGGCCTTAAAGCTGTATCCGCTATCGCGTCGGCTGATACCCCAGCCTGTAAAGAGGCACTTGAATCGTTTCTGAGGGATATTTACTATAACGACGGATTAGCAGCGTATCAGGCGGTGGCTAACCTTTTGACTGAGACAGCGAGACTGCAACAATTTCTCCCTGCGCACGTACCTTATGTGGATACGGATGCCGATAGAACCGGACTAACGATACAGCGGGATTACAAAACCTATGCGATAGGCTTTGAATTGCCCAGCATGTTTGCGGAATTGTATCCCGGCGTGAAATTCGGTACGCAAAATGCTGCTAAAGAAACCTATGAGGGGGCAGGTGTGGACTTCACCCTTGCTTGCTGCAAGGCAATCGACTTTGGGACAGTAAACGTCAACAACATGCGAAAGATGATAGATCGGGCGAAGGGCTTCGGCATTACGAGGTTCGGTATTTAGGTCTAGGACAGCTTCGCCATTTTCGATTTTCCTGTCCTTAGACAGGTGCTCGAATCTTCGCGCATGTTCTCCGTATCAACCACGCGGAGGAGCAAACATGGACGTACAAAAATCGTCCGGCGCAATGACAGTGAACGAATTCCTGTCATGGGCATCTATCGGGCGAACCAAGTTCTATCAGGAACACGCGGCAGGACGGCTTCGCATTCGCAAGATCGGTCGTAAGACGGTCGTGACGATGGCGGACGCACAGGCATGGCTTGACGCCCTGCCTGCTCAACAGCCCGTCAACGCTTAATTCAAATCCACAAATAATGAATAGCGCCGGGGCGTTTGTGCCCCGGCTGTTTCGCGGAGGGTTTAATAGACCGTGGCGTGAGACAAGGCAGGGCACCACGGGGCGCGCTCATAACCCAAACCGCAGTCCGAAAGACCGAAGCGGGAGCGCCGGGGGCAGGAACACCCTCGCAAGTAGCGGTCAACTGATGCACGTGTTCACTTGCAGCAATGTCCAGAGCGGACGATACGCAAGCGATGTATCAGGTCCAAGCGGCGGTCGGCTCCGGAGAGCAGACAAGATCGTGAGGGTATCGGGACCACCTTGGCGCATGTCGCCGGGGCTGGTCGTCCTATGCCCTTCACAACGGTCTCACCAAAGAGCAATAACTAAACAACAGAGCTTTTCTTATATAGTAGACTGTTTTTATTTATAATAATTACGCGACTTTTTTAAAGACAGAGAACACCCGAATAAAAGTAAACT
>CALKIZ010000010.1 GCA_937995735.1 uncultured Neomegalonema sp.
CCGCTCGAAGAGCTGCTGGAACCGCCTGCGCCCGAGGAGGACGAACCTGAACCGCCGCTCGAAGAGCTGCTGGAACCGCCTGCGCCCGAGGAGGACGAACCTGAACCGCCGCTCGAGGAGCTGCTGGAGCCAGTTGCACCCGAGGAGGACGAACCTGAACCACCGCTCGAAGAGCTGCTGGAACCGGTGTTACCACCAGACGAAGACGAGCTGCTGGAGCTTGTGCTTGAAGAGCTGCTCGAGGTGTTACCACCCGACGAAGATGAACCCGAACCACCGCTCGAAGAGCTGCTGGAACCGGTGTTACCACCAGACGAAGACGAACCCGAACCGCCGCTCGAAGAGCTGCTGGAGGTGTTACCACCCGAAGAAGACGAACCCGAACCGCCGCTCGAAGTGTTACCGCCCGAGGAGGAACTGCTGCTCACGCCGCCAGAGGACGATGAACTCGAACTGGACGAGGAGCTTGAGCTAACCCCACCCGACGAAGACGAGCCAGATCCACCGCCTGAAGAGCTGCCGCCGCCCGAAGAGGACGAAGAGGAACTGCTGCTAGCGCCACCCGAAGAACTCGACGAAGATGAACTCGAGACGCCGCCCGACGAAGAGCTTGATGACGCACCGTTGTTGATATTCGTGTTGTTGATCGTCGTTGAGTTATCAGCAACCTGAGTGTTGTTCGTTGTGTTATTCGTCGTGTTGTTGTTCGTCGTATTGTTGTTGTTAACTTGGGTGTTGTTGGTGTTATTTTGAGTGTTATTCGTCGTATTATTGTTCGTGGTATTGTTGTTTGTCGTACTGGATGACGAATTATTCGTAACACTGTTGTTGTTAGTCGTACTTGAGGACGAATTGTTTGTCGTATTGTTCGTCGTGCTGGACGACGAGTTATTCGTCGTATTGTTCGTGGTGCTCGACGAAGAGTTGTTAACAGTGTTGTTCTTAGAATTATCAACAACGTTTGTGACGTTGGTCGTATTATTCTTAGACGCATCGACGTTGTTCGTGACATTATTCGTCGTGTTTCCACCGCTATTGACTGTGGTGTTATCAACGAAGCTGTTACCTTCATTGAAGATGTTCTGCACGGTGTTGTCGTTCAGAATGTTGGTAACCGAATCATCAAAGAAGCTATCACCGCCACCTTCAACAACAACGGTTTGATTCGAACTAACTGAACCACCGCCAAAGCCGCCACCGATAAAACCGCCGCCGAAACCACCGAACCCGCCGATAAATGCAGGAGCAGATTGTACAACCTGTGGTGCTGGCGCCTGGAACACAGGAGCAGGCTGTTGTGCAGGTGGCGTGATATTAACCACGGTCGTGTTCGTCGTCGGCTGTGCAATTGGTACAGGCGTTGGACACGTGATGACTTGTGGGATCGTTTCAATGATTGGAGCCGTTTCGATGAACTCAACAGTTTCAACAGTTTGGATAGGACCAAGGATCGCTTCCGTTGTCACAACACCGGGGCAGTCATGAGCCACATGCGTCGTGATCGGATGTGTCGCGATTTCAATTGGTTGAACAATTTCAACCGGAGCAGATTCAATGATCTGAGTCTCAATCGGTGCCGGTAAAACAGTTTCAATACGGCCAAACTGAATCGGCTCGATTGGCACTTCGGTGACAATTTCGGTTTCAATCGTCTCAACAGGAACAATTGGACCGACCGAACCCTGGACAACCGGCTCAACAGGAAGTGGGATCGTAGCGAGTGGCTCGAGTGTGTATTCATCCGGAGCCGATGCATCAATCAAAGGCAAGATTGCACGATCGATGGCGTCACGTGCCACTGAAGATGCTTCGGAATTACTCGCATAACGCAGTTTAAATAGTGCGTCATCATTTTCGGGTTGGATCGGTGCTGCATTAGCGCCGAGCGTTGTAGCAAAAGCGGCCGCTGTCACGGCGACCCCAAGCGCAGTACGTGATGGTGACAATTTCCAGTTCAACATGGTCGCCTCTTTCAGTCTCATTCGCATTTCGATTGCGAAGGGTCTCTGCAATGCACGGGCCAACCGGAAAAACGGGAGGTTCGCGCGCCTAATAGGACGTAGACTGAAAGAATTCAGAACAGCCCGCAACGCATTTACTACGTATACAGAATAAAACAGTGTTCATTCATAACAAGTTACGGTTAACGTTACTTTGTATGCAAAATTAAATATTAAACATCCCGTGGACTTATAGACCAGCCTGCTCCAGCTCTTTCAAAATAAAAGATTTGAAAACCGACACGCGCTTTGAGGTCTTTAATTCTTGAGCGTACACAAGATGAGGCTCGATAACAGGGCTTTTCCGGTCAGGAAATAACCGCACAAGCGAATCGGACGGGTCAGCTAAATACTCGGGCATAAACCCGATGCCGACACCTTGTTTAACGGCTTCAAGCACCGCAAATTGCGTACTGACAGTCAATCGGGGCCGCAATGAATGCGTACCGGACCCGTCTGAACTCAACCAGTCTATCTCGTAAAAAGGCTGCGGGCCTCTATCACTAAAGATAATTAAATCGTGATTTGAAAGATCTTCTATCGTTTCTGGTGTTCCGCGACGGTCCAAATATGCTTGCGATACAAATAGCCCGATTTGCATTGTCCAGAGCTTTCGACCAATGACATCCGCCTGGCGGGGCGCACGCATTCTGATCGCGACATCTGCCTGACGCATAGGCAAATCAAGGATTTCTTCGGTCAAAAGAAGTTCGATACTCAGGCCGGGATGCTCCGAGAGGAGCTTAGGCAAACGGGGTGTTAACCATCTGATCCCGAAGCCAAGCGTCGTTGTAACTCTTAACGGACCGTGTACGCCTTCCCGATTGTCCCGCAATCGAACAGTTGATGCGTTAAGCTGTGCGGTGATTTCCTGAGTCGCCTCGTAAAGAATCTCTCCCTCAGATGTGAGCAACAATCCGCGCGGATGACGGTGAAACAACGTTGCCCCCATCTCCAATTCCAGACTCCTGATCTGGCGGCTGACGGCGGATTGGCTGGTGTGCAACGTCTCGCCGGCATGTGTGAGGCTACCTGCTTCCGCGACAGCGTGAAAGACCCGCAATCTATCCCAATCCACAGTGGCGGCTCCTCAATCACAATGATGACATGGTGATGTTTCATGTGCGATTGGCTGTATAGAACATTTATGTTGAAACCAATGGGGGTTCGCGATGATCGCGTATCTGTCAGTAAAACTCTCAGCCGGGGTTAACGGGTTTTCAAAGGCTGTTAAGGCAGTTTTCCTGTTATTCTCAGGGTTTTTCCTGCTTTTTACCACGACCGCTACGGCTCAGGAACTGCGCGGCATATATCACGGACTTGACGGCGCGCAGGGCATAGCGGTCCAGATTTCGCCAGTGCAATCAGGATTTATCGTTGATATTGTCTCCGGTTCCAGCGGCAGCGCACGGTTTGAAGCTCAAGCAATCCCAAATGGCGTACGCGGGCCGCTTGTACTTCAAGGCCAAGCGGGCACAGCAGATTTTATAAAAATTCCAGCAGGGTTATCAATGGTTTGGCAGCCGAATGGCGGCGGTCAGGAATTGGTCTATGCCTTTAAGCATCAACAGCTCGCACTGCCTCAACTGCCCCCCGGCTACAAAAATCCGCCGCCTCCCGGCGCGGATCGCGTAAATCCGGTCGATTTCCTCACCAGTTACGAATTCTGGGAAGCCGCGCAAGTGGCCCGCGCATATGATGGACTGGACGACAAATATCGCGTTATCATGAAGTCTTACGCGACAGTCCATACTGATATGTTATGGAAACTATGCCGTGCGCCTGTTGCACCTGATCAACTCACGGATGCACTGCGCGGCCAAGGTGTGACGTGCCGCGATGTGCAGAACAAGATCCGTGATGCGCAAAGCACCGGTGAATTCAGTAACTTCAAGCGCGCGGTACATTTTCAGAAACAAGAAGCGCAGTTGGCAGTCGAATGTGCGCGCGGCATTCACACCGTTTCAGTCTGTACGAGAGCCGCACAGCGTACTCAGCAGGCAACTTTGTCTCTCGAGACGGCAGCGACAGTTTTAGGACGCTACTGATTTGTGGAGTAAGGATGCGAGGCGTTCTCTGGCGGGCGGCAGGCTTTTCAAGCCAAGGGGCTGTCCCGCCCAATGTTCAAGAAAATATCCGGTCATTGTAAGCGCTTCGGCAAAGGCTGTGGCGTTCACTTTACTGCCTCCGCTGCTGAGAAAAGAGGGGAGCGGCAAAAGGCGGTCGGCATAGGCTGCGCCTGCCTCTTTTGTGACAGCGCGGCCTGATTTTGGCGAGACATAAGAAAGTTCGTCTGTTGAGCCGGTAACTGCACATTTTTGCAGATCAAGGCCGAAACCAAGCTCGGCAAGCAGAGCAACTTCCCATTGAGCATATGCAATCCTGCGGGCGTTAACGTCCGGTAGGACGTTCAAGACAAGCATCGTCAGATCAAAAAGAGATGTCGCGGAACGCTCGGGTAATAGAGTGCAGGCGGCGGCGCGCATCGACTCAAGTGTCGCGAGGGCTTCCCGGTCGGCCATGGCATCAGAGGCATAAGAGTGGATTAGCTCCGTCTCGAATGTGCCGAGATTCTCCGCCATTCGAGAACGCCAGCGCAATGAAAGATGATTGCCCGGTTGCAGTGTCGCCGCGAGTTTGCGCCCTGCGCCGCCGCGCACCAGCCCGGCATGTCGGCCATGCTCTGCCGTCATGGTTTCGATAATAGCGGCGCTTTCGCCATGCCGACGCATTGAAAGTAGAATTCCGTTCGCGCGCCATTCCATAATCGAAATGATTAACGCGCTGCGTCCACACGGACAAGAACGGACTCATACATAAGAGTGGTCATGACACTCACGCGGCTGTTTAAGAAAGTTTGGCAAGGCGCTCGCCCCAAACATCACCCAACAAAGCTGACATTGCCCTCTTCCGTTGAGACTTCAGCGATGATCGACGATGTGAGAGCGGAGTTATTAACCCTGATTAGATCATGCGCGCCGATTGCTTTGAGAGCCGTTTTGACGAGAGTTGGTTCGTCGCGCGATGCAGTTAAAGACATTAAGCGCATACCGCTATCGTCCATCCGCTCGGCAGGGTGCGGGGTGAGCCATTGAATGACGAGAGGGAGGTGACCGCCTTGCAAAAGCCCGCCATCTTGGGGGATCAGCACTTTCCATTTGAGATCGCCGCGCTCTAACTCGTGGAGTTCACCCAGCGGGACTGGCGATGCGGCTTGGATTGCCTCAATATCGTCAACGCGCACCGCCCATGTCAGGAGGTGTGGACCCATGGCGAGTTTGGCTTGAACCGTTGGATCATCAAGAGAGAACCAGCGCTTTCGACCCGGATCGGGCGCATCAGGGTTAATTGCAATCAGTTCGAGAAAACAATCGCCGAGGCTCCACACTTTATTATGAGTGCTCATGGCGACGTGTTTGCCGCCGCCTTGCGCCGGACGCCCGATGAGGTCTTCCATCCACGCTTGACCCGATGCGAGATCGGCGCAACCGACAACGATATGGTCCAGTTCTGTAGGCATTTCGGAAATCTCCTCATTCATTCGCAAAGCGTGGGGTCATTATACGCGGTTAACGCCCACCGCTCACATCTAAAAATGTGCCGGTGACATAAGACGATGCATCGCTGAGTAACCAAACGGCGGCTTCGGCCACTTCTGCCGCCGTTCCCGCGCGCTTCATCGGGGTGAAAGCACCGACGCGCTCGGCGCGGCCCGGTTGACCGCCGCTCGCGTGGATTTCTGTTTCGATTAATCCGGGGCGCACAGCGTTTACCCTAACGCCGTCTCCGGCCAACTCGTTCGACAAACCTGTGGTTAGCGTATCAACCGCGCCTTTCGATCCGGCATAATCGACATATTCATGCGCCGACCCGAGCGCCGCCGCGCGGGAAGACATATTCACGATGCTGCCGCCCTGCCCGCCTTTGCTCAAAGGCATCAGACGAGCGGCTTCCCGTGCAACGAGGTAAGCGCCGAGGATATTGGTGTCGAAGATTTTACGCATCCGCTCAACGCTGAAATCCGCGACGGATGATTTCTCGCCAACGATCCCGGCATTGTTAACCACGCCCGTGATTGGCCCGAAGGCCGTGACTGTTTGAGCGAACATGGCGATGACGTCTTTTTCCTGTGCGACATCTCCGGCGAGCGCGATGGCCTTACCGCCTGCGGCTTCAACCAGCGCGACGGTCTCCGCCGCTGCGTTCTCATTCGAGACGTAGTTAATGGCGACGGACCAACCGCGCTCGCCGCACAGACGGGCGGTTTCCCGGCCTATCCCGCGACTGCCGCCGGTGATCAGGATTGTTTTGCTCATGTATGAGTCCTCACCGCAACATCGGCGAGGTGCAGTTTTACCCGCCGCGTTCCGCGCCATTCGTCAATTTGTATGCGTCCCGCCGCATCAATCGGCGCGCCTTTTAATCCCATCACGGCTGGTCCCAACTCGGATTGGAACGCGCGGAAGGCGATGAAATCAAGCCGCGCGCCCGCCGATGAGATTGATCCGGCGAGATGCCCGTCTCCGACTTCGCGTGCGCCCATTAACTGTACGTCTTTGAAGGCAAAGCGCGGTGCAGGGGCGCCAGCGCCGAACGGACCGGCTTTTTCGAGTGTCTCGCACAGGTCGAGCGTTGCGCCGCGCGGTGCGAGCGCGCCGTCTAGTCTGAGGTCGCGGGGGCCGGTTTTGTCTGCGCCTTGTTTCGTGAGCGCTTCGTCCAGCCACACCATTGCATCGGACAATTTGTCTTCAGATAATGTGAGACCCGCCGCCATTTTGTGACCGCCGCCTTTCATCAACATGCCTTCGCGGACCGCCGCCTGAACCGCACGGCCAAGGTCGACATTTTCGACGGAGCGGCCAGAGCCTTTGCCTTCGCCGTTCGCAAGCCCGATCACAATGGCGGGGCGGTTGAACTGTTCTTTGAGGCGGCTCGCGACGATGCCTACAACTCCCGGATGCCAGCCTTCGCCAGCGGCCCAAACCAAGCCACCGGATGCGCCGCGCTGTTCTGCTTGTGCGATGGCTGATGCGAGGACTTCGGCTTCGATAGCACGGCGCTCGGTGTTGAAGTCGTCAAGCCTTGCGGCGAGGCCCATGGCTTCTTCTGGAGAATCGCAACACAACAGGCGCGCGCCCATATCGGCTTGTCCAACGCGGCCTCCGGCATTCACACGCGGCCCCAGTAAAAAGCCGAGGTGAAAAGCCGTTGGTGCAGCGTCCATCCGCGCGACATCCGCGAGAGCGCGCAATCCCGGATTTTGTCTTGCCCGCAGTACTGTTAAGCCTTGCCGTACAAAAGCGCGGTTGAGGCCGGTCAAGGGGGCGACATCAGCGACGGTGGCTAGGGCGACCAAATCCAGCAGGTTCAGGAGGTTCGGTTCTTTGCCTCCCGGAAAGTTCGGGCGAAGGGCACGGTTGGCCGCCGCCAACAGCAAGAACGCAACGCCCGCCGCACAAAGCTGTCCTAATCCTGAAGTATCGTCTTGGCGGTTCGGATTCACGACCGCTGTGCAATCTGGCAACGTCTCTCCGGCGAGGTGATGGTCCGCGACAATGACATCTGCGCCCGCCGCGATTGCCGCCGCAATTGGTTCGTGACTGAGCGTTCCACAATCCAAACAGATAATGAGTGAATGCCTGCCGGCCAGCTTTTCCATTGCGGGAATGTTCGGGCCGTAGCCCTCGTCTATCCGGTCGGGGATATAAAGCGTCGCGCTGTGCCCTAGCATTTGCAGCCATCTTTGCATGACAGCCACCGATGCGCCGCCGTCAACGTCGTAATCGCCAAAGAGCGCAATGCGCTCGCCGTCTTTTACCGCTTTCGCCAAACGGTCAGCGGCTTGGTCCATATCCGCGAGGCTCGACGGGTTGGGCATCAAGTCGCGGAGGCTTGGGGTTAAGTAGACCGGGGCTTCGTCTATTTGCACGCCGCGCGCGGCCAAAACGCGCCCGACGATTTCAGGCAAGCTGTGACGTTGTGCGATTGCCAGCCCTGCGCGCTCTATCTCAGCGCCGGGATAGGTCCACGTCCGGCCCGTGACCGAGCGAGTCTGTCCAGTGGTGGGTTCATCAAGCATGACAAAAGACTTACGCGCCGTATCAACGCAGGACAACAGCCTTGAGGATCGCCGCATAAAAACATGCGGATGCTGACAGCACAAAACCGTGCCAGATCGCGTTATTGAACGGCATATTTTTCGCGAGGTAAAAGACGCAGCCGACCGTGTAGAGGCCACCGCCGATCATGCATAAAATCAACTCTGACGTCTCCAACGCTTCACGTAAGGGACCGATGACCAGAACAATCAGCCAGCCTTGTGCGAGGTAAAGCGCGACGGATATTTTTTCGCCGCCGCGCCAGCCGCTTAATTTCATGGTCACACCGACCACCGCAATAGCCCAGACGACAGCGAGCAAAGACACACCCAAAGAGCCGCCGATACTAATCAGCGCCAGCGGGGTGTATGTTCCGGCGATTTTGATGAAGATCGCAGCGTGATCACAACGGCGCAGAAATGCTTTTAACTGTGATGGCGGCGTGAGGTGATACGCCGCTGAGATTGAAAAAACTGCGACTGTGCCCGCGCCGTAAATGCTGACGCTCGTTATCGTGGTTGGATCGCGCCATACGGCAGCCAAAACAATGAGAACTGACACCGCAACGAGGCTGGCCACCACGCCGAGGACATGAACCACACCATCGGCGATGCGCTCGCCTTTGGTGTAGGTGGTGAACTCTGTCATCGTGGCGGTACTCATGGCATCCCTCAGGCGGGTGAATGCCTAAAGTGATGCAAGCGCGTTGTAATCTCAAGAGGACGCGGGGAAAGCATGTCCTTTGGCCCTCACGACATTGCAGATTTCGGTGCTTTGGAGCATCCTTCGAGACACTCGCGATGCTTGCTCCTTCAGCCATCCTTCGAGACGAACCTGCGGTTCTCCTCAGGATGAGGATTGTTCTCAGCAACGAAAGCAGCCTCACCTTGAGGAGGCCCGGTAGGGTCGTCTCGAAAGGTGTGATGTACGCCTCAGCTTTCGAGAGGGATTTGATAGATCAGGCGGCGGACGGAGCGGGTTTTGGAGCGCATCAGGATTGTCTCAGTTTCCAAAAAGCCATCCACGCGGCGTGCGCCTTTGACGATAGAGCCATCGGTGACGCCGGTTGCGGCGAAGATCACATCGCCGCGCACCATATCGTCTCGCGAATAGATGCGGTCGAAGTCTTCGATCCCGGCTTTGACAGCGCGGTCACGTTCTTCGTCGTTGCGGAACATCAAACGGCCAAAAATCTGACCACCCATGCATTTCAGAGCCGACGCCGCCAAGACGCCTTCCGGCGCGCCGCCTGATCCCATATACATATCAATGCCGGTTTTAGCCGACTCCGCACAGTGGATCACACCAGCAACATCACCATCGGTAATCAGTTGCACCGATGCGCCGGTTGCGCGCAGTTCCGCCAGCATGTCGCGGTGGCGCGGACGTTCCAGCATACAGACCGTTACCGCATCCGGCTTACAGCCTTTGGCAGCGGCGAGGGCTTCAACGCGCTGAGTTGGCGACATATCGAGCGTCACGATGCCCTCATCAAAGCCCGGCCCTACGGCGAGTTTGTCCATGTAAACATCAGGCGCGTGCAGCATCGAGTTACGCGCTCCCATCGAAATAACCGCTAAAGCATTCGGCATCGCTTTCGCGGTGAGGGTCGTGCCTTCGAGTGGATCGAGCGCAATGTCTACTTCTGGCGAGTCGTCACCGCCATTGCCGACTTCCTCGCCGATATAAAGCATGGGCGCTTCATCGCGTTCGCCCTCGCCGATGACCACAACGCCGCGAATGTTCAGCAAATTAAGCTGGGTTCGCATGGCATCGACAGCGGCTTGGTCTGCCGCCTTTTCGTCACCGCGACCGATAAGCTTAGCAGCAGCAATAGCAGCGGCTTCGGAGACGCGCGCCAGCCCTAATGAGAGCATACGGTCTTTGAACTGGGCTTCGGGAGTGTTCGACATGGTTCAGAATTCCATTCGATTAAATGGTTAAATGCTGACAATTCGCATTGAGACTGGTGGGGCGAGAGAGACATCCAACGCCGCGATGCGATCAATCGCACGGCTTAGATTGGCCTCTCCGGTTTCATGGGTGACGATGGCGACAGGTGCGGAATCGCCTTGGTGGTCGTATTGACGCATTCGGTGGATCGACACGCCTTCAGCGCCCAAGACCGTTGCAATCTCGGCCAATGCGCCGGGGCGGTCCGCAAGAGAGAGACGCAAATAGAAAGCGCCGTGGTCGCCGCCTTTTGCAGCAGGTTTCGGGGCGCTCAGTCCGGTCGTGCTGTTCAAACCAAAGGTCGGCGGTGTGTTCCCACGCGTTGCATCTACGACATCTGCAATCACGGCACTGGCGGTTGGGCCGCCCCCCGCACCAGGGCCGATGAGCATGGTCGAGCCAATCGCATCGCCCTCGATCATCACAGCGTTGGTGACGCCTTCGATCTTTCCGAGGGGCGAGTTTTTAGGTGTCAGGCACGGGCGCATCCGTTGGGAGACGCCCGCCTCCGTCTTTTCAGCCACCCCGAGAAGCCGGATGCGATAGCCGAGTTCTCCGGCAAATGAGATGTCTTCCGCCGCAACGCGCTCGATGCCGGTGATTTCAACGGCGTCAAAGTCGACTTCCTGACCGAAGGCAATCGCGGCCAGCAATGCCAGTTTATGAGCGGCATCAAAGCCGCCAACATCGGCTTCCGGGTCTGCCTCGGCGTATCCAAGGCGTTGAGCGTCCGCCAAAACGCCATCGAAAGCTGCGCCGGTTTCTTCCATTTCAGTGAGGATGTAATTGCATGTGCCGTTGAGGATGCCCGACACTCTGGAGACTTCGTTCGCGGTCATGCCCTCGCGCAATGCCTTGATTGCAGGGATACCGCCCGCGACCGCCGCTTCGTAATGCAAGGATGCGCCGTCGGTCTCCTCAGCCATTTTCGACATGGCCGCGCCGTGATGGGCGAGCATGGCTTTGTTCGCGGTGACGACTTTCTTACCCGCAGCAAGAGCCGCTTCGACGCTGGCTTTTGCAACGCCATCTGCGCCGCCGATCAGCTCGATATACATATCAATATCGTCTGAGGAAGCGAGCGCCACAGGGTCATCGAACCAAGTGACACCGGACAGATCAACGCCGCGATCCTTTGATTTATCCCGCGAGCAAACTGCCGTAACCGCCATATCAGCACCGGCCCGTGCCGCAATTCGGGCGTTATGGTTCATCAGCAGATCTAAGGTTGAGGAACCCACGGTTCCCAATCCTGCAACTCCGATCCTTATCACTGCGCGGCCTCCAGTTTGCCTTCATACCGCGCCATAAGTGCGTCGGCGTTATCCATCACCTTGCGGACGCTGCGCGCTGCTTGGCGTATTCTTTGTTCGTTCTCGACCAGCCCGATACGGACATAGCCTTCACCGTATTCGCCAAACCCGACACCCGGAGAAACCGCAACTTCGGCTTCGGTGAGCAGGAGTTTGGAAAACTCCATAGAACCAAGCGCTTTAAACGGCTCGGGCAGTTTGGCCCATGCAAACATTGTTGCAAGGGGTGGCGGTATCTCCCATCCAGCGCGGCTCATGCTTTCAACCAGCACATCGCGTCGATTTTTATACACTGCACGTATATCATCAATACAGTCTTGTGGACCATTTAATGCCGCAGACGCTGCGACTTGAATTGGCGTATAGGCTCCATAGTCGAGATAACTTTTAATTCGGGTTAACGCGCCAATAAGATGATGATTTCCAACGGCAAAACCCATGCGCCATCCAGGCATTGAGTAGGTTTTCGACAATGATGTAAACTCTACGGCGACGTCTTTTGCGCCTGCAACCTGCAAGATTGACGGCGGCGGGGTGTCGTCGAAATAGATTTCCGAATAGGCAACGTCGGATAACAGCCAGATCTCATGCTTTTTCGCGAAGGCCACAATCTCGGTGTAAAAATCAAGGTCACAGACAAGCGCGGTCGGATTGGATGGAAAGTTGACCACAATCGCGGTCGGTTTTGGCACGGAATGCCTGACCGCACGGTCGAGTTTGGTCATATATTCTGCAGCATCAAATTGGCCTTCATCCGTCAAAGGAACAGGGATATGCCGCAGCGTTCCCCCCGCGATCATAAACCCAAAGGCATGAATGGGATAAGACGGGTTGGGCGCAAGGATCACGTCACCGGGCGCTGAAATCGCCGCCGCGAGGTTCGCAAGGCCCTCTTTTGATCCCAAAGTCGCGATGACTTCTGTTTCAGGATCAAGATCGACGCCGAAACGCCGCTGATAATATCCCGCCTGAGCGCGGCGCAGTCCTGCGACACCCTTAGACGAGGAATAGCGGTGAACGCCGGTTTTCTGGGCTGATTCCACAAGTTTTTCAACGATATGGCTCGGGGTATCCAGATCGGGATTGCCCATGCCGAAATCTATCACGTCACGGCCCTCGGCGCGCATGGCCGCTTTCATCTTGTTCACGCCCTCGAAAACATAAGGCGGAAGACGCTTAACGCGGTAAAAGTCTGTATTCATGGGCGGTAATCCTGCTCGGGTCGGTGCGTGTATAGCTTTGCCGCCGCCCTCGGCAAGTGCCTTTCGCAAAATCTCACCTAAACTGTGATGTTTGTGGTTTACCGACAATTTCTCCGCCCCTAAATGGCGGGTTGATTGTTGCAAGCACCCCGAAATGAGAGCGTCATCGGGGACTCTCTTGCCCGACTCCGCCCATCTCGCTAAGGATGCGCGCAGATCCTTTGGTATGCAGGGCGCTATGACAGAACTCACCACCCTTTCGATTGCAGATGCGCGCGAAAAACTTCGTGCGAAGGAAATCAGTGCTTCCGAGTTGACCGAGGCTTATATCGCCACGGTTGAGGGCGGGGATGCGCTGAATGCCTATTCGGTGAAAACACCGGAGATAGCGCGCGAACAAGCCGCCGCCGCCGATAAGCGTCTTGGCGATGGGGATGCGCCGTCGATGTGCGGTATCCCGATTGGGGTGAAAGACCTTTACTGTACCAAGGGTGTCAATTCGCAGTCAGGCTCTAATATCCTGCGCGATTTCAAGCCGACTTATGAAAGCACGGTCACGCAGAATTTGTGGGATGATGGCGCGGTTATGCTCGGCAAGCTGTCGATGGACGAATTCGCGATGGGCAGCTCGAACGAGACATCGTGCTACGGGCCAGTTATTTCACCTTGGCGGGCGAAGGGATCGGACGCAAAGCTGACCCCCGGCGGGTCTTCGGGTGGATCGGCAACGGCGCTGGCCGCTGATATGGCTATGGCAACGCTTGGCACGGATACCGGCGGGTCAATCCGCCAACCAGCCGCGTTTACAGGGCTGGTCGGTCTGAAGCCGACTTGGGGCCGGGTGTCGCGCTGGGGGATTATTGCCTTTGCGTCGTCGCTGGACCAAGCCGGACCGTTTACGCGCAGCGTTCGCGATGCGGCGATTATGCTCGGTTCGATGGCTTCGATTGACGATAAGGACTCAACTTCTGCTGAGATTGAAGTGCCGGATTACGAGGCCGCTCTGACCGGCGATATAAAAGGCAAGCGGATCGGTGTTCCGAAAGAATATGTCGCCGATGGCATGTCTTCAGAAATCAAAGCGCTGTGGGAAAAAGGCGCGGATGATCTGCGCGCGAAGGGCGCTGAGATCGTTGAGATCAGCTTGCCGCACACGAAATACGCCCTGCCCTCATATTACATCATCGCCCCCGCAGAAGCATCGTCGAACCTCGCGCGGTATGACGGGGTGCGCTATGGTCAGCGCGCTGAACTGGCGCAAGGCGACGGCATCACTGAGATGTACGAGAAGTCTCGCGCCGAAGGGTTTGGCCACGAGGTCAAGCGCCGCATTATGATGGGTGCTTATGTTCTGTCGGCTGGTTATTACGATGCTTATTACAGCAGGGCGCAGAAAATCCGCACGCTTATCAAAGGCGATTTCGAGACGGCCTTTGAGAAGGTCGATGCAATCCTGACTCCGACCACGCCTTCGCCTGCGTTTGAGCTGGGCGCTGTGAGTGATCCTGTTGAGATGTATCTGCAGGATATCTTTACGGTGACGGTCAATATGGCGGGCCTGCCGGGAATTTCGGTCCCCGCCGGTCTGAGCGAAACCGGATTGCCGCTGGGCTTACAACTGATCGGCAAAGCCTTTGATGAGGCAAACCTGCTCAATACAGCCTATGCGCTGGAAGACACGATTGGCTTCACGGCGAAGCCTGGGAAATGGTGGTAAGGATTTTTGACAGGAACGCTGTTTCGAAATAATAATCAGTTTGAATGGGATGAAGCTAAAAGCCGCGCCAATTTTCAAAAGCACGGCTACAAGTTCGAAGATGTCATCAAGATATTCGATGGGCCGACGCTAGACCGTTTAGATGACCGCTTCGATTATAGTGAACCGCGATACCTGAGCATCGGATTAGTGGATGGTATTGCTATGGTCGCCGTAGCGCATACTGATCGCGATGGCGTTATCAGGATTATTTCAGCGCGCCGTGCGACCAAAACTGAACGGAAAGCCTATGACAAACGGATCAGATAAATCAGTGGCGGGACAAAAAAATATCGACTTTTCGGACATCCCGGAAACCACGGACGATTTCTGGAGCGATGCGAAAACATCACGACCAAACCCGCATCGGCAAATCGCAACGCCCCTCACTGATAAAGACTTTTCCGACGAATCTTACGCTGCCTTAGGGAAGGTCATGCGGACATTCGGTATTCTCGAACATGAGATCATGCGCGCAGCTATCGGTTTAACTGGTGATACGGAAGCTATCGAGAGCGACCACGACAAAAAAAGTGCCATCGAAAATGCTATTGGCGGAGCATTGGCCAAACGCCTTAAGGCATTTTGCGAAACATACAAAGAATGTAGTGGCGATCCTGAATGGCTGGCAAATTTTGAAGAAAAAATGCATGAAGGTATTAGCGCGCGCAATCATTTCTTACACGGTCAATGGACGGAAGAAACCGACGGAAAGCTGAAATGTGTCTTTTTCAAAAGTGGTAAGAAAAACAAGCCACCAGAAGAAACCGTCTGGTTTGGTTCTCGGGAAGCCTTGGCAGAAATCGCTGAAACGAATATGCGAAATGCGAAAATATTATTTGATCATTTCCATACGCCAACCAATCAGGCTGCGGAATAGTTGATTTCTCTGGAGTAAATAAATGACACGCACGAACATCTCGACTGGCGGAAAAACGGAAGAGGCTTATGGCTATTCCCGCGCTGTTCGCATTGGTAATGTTATCAAGGTCGCCGGGACGTGCGCGGTTCAAGACGGCAAGCCTTATGCGCCCGGTGATGCCGCAGAACAGACTCGCAAGATTTTTGCGATCATCAGTTCGGCTTTGGAAACAGCAGGCGCGACTCTGGGTGATATTGTCATCAACCGTATTTTCCTGACCAACATCGACGATTCCGACGCGGTTGGCAAAGTGCATGGCGAAATCTTTGGCGAGGTCAGACCCGCTTGTACAATGCTCGGCACGAGTGCTTTGATTATGCCGGAGTTCCTAGTCGAAATCGAATGTGAAGCGATTGTTTCAGAGGAAGCCCATGCAAATCCGGGAACTACGCACTGACGACGAGGCCGCTTGGCGGGAGTTGTGGACAGGGTATCTGACGTTTTACGAAGCGTCAGTACCGGAGGCCGTCTATGCGAAGACTTTCGCGCGATTGCTTGATCCAGCGCGAGAGACACAGCGCGCGTTTCTCGCTGTTGATGACGCAGATCAACCGATTGGGTTGGTACATTATATCCTTCATCCGCATAATTGGCGGGAAGAAGATGTGGTTTATCTGCAAGACCTTTATGTCAACGAAGCCGCGCGCGGAACCGGCGCGGGACGCGCTTTGATCGAAGCCGTTTATGCGGCGGCGGATGCCAATGGCACGCCGGGCGTCTATTGGCTGACACAGGATTTCAACGCGACCGCCCGCCAACTCTATGACCGCATCGCCACAGTGACTCCCTTTGTAAAGTACCAGCGTTAGCACGGCATACGACGCTGCGTAATTCTTGGGGTCATCGTCGGACTTGTTCCGATGTGATCCAGGGCAGCAGTAGCAAGCGTTTCTGGCTCTGGTTTGCCGTCGTGGGCGTGCAACGGTAAAGTTTGGACCGCGCGTTCTTTCGATTTTACTTGACATATGTTCTATCTTTGTATTTTTTTGTTCACATCTTGTTTGCATCAAAGGTGACGATCAACGTGAACACTGAACGGGTATTGGAAACGCATCGGCTTGCGCTGCTTCGTCATTTGACGGGGCTGGCCATGTTGGTTGAGTTTTTAGCCTATGTTCCGGTTGTCTCGATGATGCCGCGATGGATGCGGTCTTATGCCTTGTCGATTTTGGTGCGCATGGAAGCGGCGGCTGAGTGTTTGGTTTTCGTCTCTGCCCGTCTGTTGAGTCAAAAGATGCCGGGCGTTTCCGATTTTGATAGGGCAGCGCCCGCGCCCTATCCTCAGTTTTTCGCTGACGAGGCTGTCTCAAATGAAGAGTTGTTGAGTCGCATCGCAGCATTGAAAGCTGTTCTCGAAAATCTGCCCCGATATGCAAAGCGGCTTATCCGTCGATGTGAGAAACAAGTTGCTGTTGAGCAAGAAGATGCTTCGTGGGCGTGCCGTCTGTCAGCGCATTTTCTTGATCATCTAAATTTTGTTTCTCAATGTATTACGATGCATTTTGAACACCGTAGCAGCATTCCGTAAGCGGATTTCCTCCAGACTGAGTGCGTTTTAACTCCTGCTCCATCAGCGAACGGGAGGGGGTTATCGCGTGGATTTTCTGTTTAATTTTTTATCAGAGTATTTTACTCGGAATAATTCTTGACTAAAACGCACGGATATTGAATTTAAGTGTCAGAGATTCATGACACGGGACACCAACCATGCGCTTTACGATTATTGCGGCAACTGTACTTGCCTTCACCGCTCCGGCCTTCGCCGATGGCGAGTTGAACCTTTATTCGTCCCGGCATTACGACACCGATGAACGTCTCTATTCAGATTTTGAAAAAGACACCGGCATCAAAATTAACCGGATCGAAGCCAAGGCAAGCGCACTGGCCGAACGGATCAAAGCCGAGGGCAAGAACTCTCCCGCCGATGTGTTTGTCACCACGGATGTGGGCCGGATTTGGCGCGCGGAACAAGAAGGACTTCTTCAGGAAACCGAGTCGGATGTGCTGGCCAAAGCGATACCGGAAAACCTGCGCGATCCCGCAAATAACTGGTTCGGTTTTTCCCAACGCGCCCGCATGATCTTTTTCGCAAAAAACCGCGTGGACGAGCCGCCGATGACGTATGAAGCGCTGGCCGATAAAAAATACAAAGGCCTGATTTGCGCGCGCTCTTCGTCCAACATCTATATGCAGTCATTACTCGCCTCGATGATCGCACATCACGGTAAGGGGGCCGCCACCGAATGGGCGCAAGGTTTGAAAGATAATCTCGCACGGAAACCGCAAGGCGGTGATACGGATCAACTGCGCGGGTTGGTGTCGGGCGAATGCGATATTGCGATTGCGAATAGTTATTATTTCGCACGGGCGCTGCGCAAAGAAGTGCGCGGGCTAAGCGATGGTGTCGATGGGATTGGATGGATTTTCCCCAACCAGGATAATCGCGGCGCGCATGTGAATATCTCAGCAGCGGGCATCGCAAAACACGCGCCGAACCGCGAGAATGCCGTGAAGTTTCTTGAGTATCTGACCAGTACATCCGCGCAGGAATATTTCTCCGCCGGAAATGATGAATACCCTGTCGTCGATGGCGTGAAGCTGTCGGCCAGTGTCAAAAAGCTCGGCGATTTCGAAACCGATGATTTGTCGCTTCGCGAGCTAGGCGAAAATCAGCGCGAAGCTCAGAAGATCTATGACCGGGTTGATTACCGCTAGAGCATTCTGAATTTTATTCGGATCAACATTCCCACCAAGATATGCGCGAATGTTGATGCTCTTCGACTTATACAGAATTCAGAAGGCTTTAATAGATTAAGACAAGCCCTGCTGTTGCGGCGGGCCGTGATAGATCATCTTCCACTTGCCGTTTTCCTTGTGGAAGATGTTTTTCATCTGGATCGTTCCTTGGAAAAGGAACTCATCACAATGGACGGTCACGGTTGGCCCGGTGCGAATGATTTCCGTCACCTCGCAACTGATGTCAGGGGATGACCCCGGCAGCGCCCAGCCCCAATATCCCATAACTTTTTCGCGATTATCGAAGACATCTCCGTGCGGGTGATCGAGGATGATCGGTTCGCGTTTTCCCCAGATGTCTTTCATGGCGGGAAGATCGCCGCTGCGGAAGGCTTCGTAGAAAGCGCTGTTCTGCTCCAGCACTTCTTTTTCCCAAACCGGTTCCTGTGCCATCGCCGGTATGGTCATGAGCGCAAGAGCCAAAGCACTTTGGCAAAGGGTTGGAAAGGTCTTCGATTTCATAGCTCTGAACTCCCCGGTCGCGAACGGCGAATTTGCCAACTCAACAGCACCACGGGGATCAGCCCCACGGCAACAATCGCCAATGATGGCGTCGAAGCCTGTAGCAATCTCTCATCAGCAGCGAGACGATAAGCCTGCACCGCAAGCGTATCGAAATTGAACGGCCTCATAATCAATGTAGCAGGGAGTTCCTTCATTATATCAACAAAGACAATTAAAGTTGCCGTGAGCAACCCGCCCCGGATCAAAGGCGCATGAACACGAACAAAGGCTCCGCTTGCGCCCTGCCCCAATGTTCGAGCGGCTTGATCCATCGCAGGCGTGACTTTGCCGAGGCCCGCTTCAACCGTCTGCAATGCCACCGACATAAAGCGAACGATGTATGCAAAAAGCAAAGCGGCAATCGATCCTGTGAGGAGAAGGCCGGTGGAAATCCCGAACTGTGCCTCCATCAAACTGTCGAGCCAATTATCGAAAGCGCCGAGAGGGAGCAACAAGCCAACGGCAATAACTGATCCCGGCACGGCATAGCCCAACGAAGCGACCATATTGGCAAACCGGACATCCCTTCGCTGCACAAGGCGCGCTGCATAGGCCAGCAAGACAGCAATCAGAACCGTCAGCACTGCGCCGATGCCAGCGAGCATAAATGAGTTGAGTGCAAAACCGATATAACGCTCTCCAAGAAGGCTGTGTCCTCCGATCCATGTCATGCGGCTCAACACGATGAGCGGAAGCAGAAATCCGAAGAATGTCGGAGCCGCGCAGAATATCATGGCCGCACTTGCTCGCCATCCGGTGAGTTTGAACTCCGGGAGGACTTGGTATTTTTTATCGGTCGGGTGGTATTTAGCGGCTTTGCGCTGTGTCCGTTCTAAGACCAAGAGTACAAGGACAAAAATCAAAAGACACGCGGATAATTGTGCCGCCGCGATCCGATCTCCCATCAACAGCCAAGACCGATACACGCCGGTCGCGAAGGTAGAGACACCGAAATGCGAGACTGTGCCGAAATCGGCAAGCGTCTCCATCAGTACAAGAGCAATGCCGGTGGCGATTGCGGGCCTCGCCATGGGCACAGCAATTTTCGTAAAGGCACGCCAAGGGCCGTAGCCTAATGTGCGGGCAACGTCGAAGGCGGCGACCGATTGTTGCAGGAAGGCTGCGCGAGCCAGCAGATAGACATAGGGGTAGAGTACCAGCGCAAGCATGACCCCCGCACCGCCCAGCGAACGGATCTCGGGAAACCAATAATCGCGCGGCCCCCACTCGAACGCATATCGCAATCCGCTTTGAACAGGGCCGGCGTGATCTAACAGGTTGGTGTATGCATAAGCCAAAACATAAGCGGGAAAGGCGAGCGGCAAAGCCAATCCCCATTCCAGCCAGCTCTTGCCCGGAAAGCTGCACATCGTCACGAGCCATGCTGTGCCAATGCCGATGACCCCTGCTCCGATACCGACTATCAACGCCAGTTGAAGGGTGTTAACAATATAGAGTCTGAGCCGTGTCTCGGCGATATGAGCCAGGACACCATCGCCTGATTGGAAGAGCGAAAACACAACCGACAAAATCGGTGTCGCGATAATAATGGCTAATATGATGGTCGCCGCCACGAGCAGACGTTCACGCAAAGGAGCTTTCAAGCGCTCAACCGGGATTTCAACGTCAGCCATGCGCCCTCACAATTCTGTGACCCGTGCGCCGTGATTTTGCCATTCGGCGATCTACTATAATCGGAAAGCAGGAGAGCATAGATGATTTCTCGCAGACAAACAGTACTCGGGTTGGCGGCAGCAACAGGTATAGCGTCGCCTGCGCTGGCACTGACTCGCACCCCCAGACAAACGACTGGTCCTTTCTACCCTGATGTGCTGCCGAGTGAAAGCGATGCTGATCTCGTTCGCATTGGCTCCGGTCCGGCAGCATTCGGTGAGGAAATCGAAATCTCGGGCCGCTTACTGGGCAGTGATGGCCGCCCGATTTCCGGCGGGTTTGTAGAACTGTGGCAAGCAAATGCGTATGGCCGCTATTCTCATAGCCGTGATACATCAAATGCTCCACTCGATCCGAATTTCCAGGGTCACGGAATTGTTCGTACCGATGATCAGGGCAGATATCGTTTTCGGACGATAAAACCCGGTGAGTATACAGGCCGGACACGGCATCTGCATTTCCAAGTTGGTGGACCGGGTTTTGAGACGCTGCCAACGCAGATGTACTTCGCGGGTGACCCCGGAAACGAGCGTGATTTTCTGTGGGCCGCGATCCGCGACCCTCTTGCGCGCGATGCGTTAACAGTTCCGTTCACGCGCGAGGCAGGTAGCGGCATTGATGTCGGGGTATTTGATATTGTTCTAGGTGTATAACTCATCATTGAGCAATCAGATATGACGTTGTAATTTAGATTCAAAAAAGGGCATAACCACACTTTACCTAATTGAAGTCAGAGTTTCTTAATGCGGATACCTTCTCTCTTTGGAAAGTCTCGCGGTGCTCCTCCTCCGCATCCCGAATTTTTCGATGCAGATGGGGAAACCCTTTATGCAGTTGGCGACATTCACGGCGAACTGCATCTGCTTGAGAGACTCGTAAAGAAAATCCGTGCAGACGTGGAACGCTCCCAAACTGAAGGCGAGAAGACTGTTGTCTTTATGGGGGACTATGTTGATAGGGGACCGGACTCGCGTGGTGTCCTGGAGTATTTGGCTGAGCTGGACATACCCGACAGCAATATTGTTTTCTTACGCGGAAATCACGAACAACAAATGATCGATTTCATTGATCGGCCATACGAAAAAAGGCGTTGGCTCGAATGGGGAGGAGACGAGACGTTAGCTTCGTTCGATATTGAGCCACTTATTCCGACCGCCGAAGAAAGTGAATTTATCAACACTGCAAAAACTTTTGGCGAAGCATTTGGCGGACTGCGAAAGTTTATCGAAGAAAAAACAGTGCTTTATTGGCAAACCGGAAATATTGTCTTCAGTCATGGCGGCATGGACCCAAGTTTGCCGGTTGATGAGCAACGCCCAAAGACAATGCTTTGGGGCAGTGAAAACTTTATGCGCTTTGGTGGCCCATCCGGATTTTGGCACGTGCATGGTCACGTCATCCACGAGTCTCCGGGAATTTTTGGAAACAGAATCGCTGTTGATACCGGTGCATATAAAACGGGTGTGCTGACCGCAGCGCGTATCACAGATAATGGTTGCGCTTTTCTTGAGCAGACTTAACCAACATTAAGTTTTCACAGTGCGCTGTCTTGAAACAACGACACCGCTACACGAATTATTAATACAGAACGCAAATTTCAAACCAAGCGTTAGAGCGGCCATTTATAATTAACCTTCAGACCACAACACAAACACCTGAATACTAAAAATAACCCAGAGCACTAAAAGTGACAAAAATCTTTGAAAGTCGACGGTTAAATAATTCTATTTAAAAAATTAATTAATGTTAATTAACAAATTATCTAAATTATTTACGCAATACGTTAATCTCTAAAATTTTACTGATTTTGTACAACCTAATCAAGTCAGAATGCTTTCTTTTTACGTTGAAATAGTGAAAACGTAGCGCTGGGCGGCAAGTGCTGATTTTCTCCTTCGGGGAACCGAAATGAGTGTTTCACGACACGTACTTCTTTCAACCTCATGCGATAAGCAGCGGGTTGATTTCCGGTTTTTCAAAGCGGCGATGAGGCAAATATGAACTGTTTAAACCTGAGGCCGTCATATGAAATATATCCTATTCACAGCCGCAGTATTGGCCTTCGCTAGCGGCCCTGCCTATTCACGAATGTCGGACCTTTTCGACAGGAACATCGTATTAATTAGTGCCTTTGCGCCGGGCACTGCCGTCCTTTTCACTGACGATTCAGAGAAGAAAAGGCCCTCGGTTATTGCTCTCGCAGATTGACAGATATTCCCCGAAAATCCGGGGTTACATTCCATCCGGACCACGGCTGATTGCAGCAACGCCGGTTCGACTCACATCGACCAAACCAAGCGGGCGCAGTAAATCAACAAATGCATCGATCTTTTCCGGATCACCCGTTAATTCGAAAATAAAGCTCTTGAGCGACGCATCGACCACTTGAGCGCGAAATGCATCTTTAAGGCGCAGCGACTCAACTCTGTGATCGCCTGTATTGGCAACTTTGACCAGAGCTAACTCCCGTTGAACGGAAGGGCCTTCAACGGTCAAGTCGCGGACCCGATGTACCGGGACCATTCTTTCCAGTTGAGCTTTGATTTGCTCAATCACCATCGGCGTACCGGTTGTCACGACCGTGATCCGGGATCGATGCCCGGTATGATCTGTCTCCGCAACCGTCAGGCTTTCGATATTGTAGCCACGCCCTGAAAACAGACCAATGACCCGCGCCAGCACGCCGCTCTCATTATCAACAAGAACGGAAAGCGTGCGACGCTCTTCCCCTTCGGGCAAGGCAGGCCGCAAGTTATAGGCGCTTTGAGAAGAACTTCCGCGTTTTAAATCCATTGTCTTACACCATTACCGCGCCATCAGATTTGATCGCATTGGCGATCTTTTCAGGGTCCACATCGGAACTGAGCAACATCTCGTTGTGTGCTTTTCCTGACGGGATCATCGGGAAACAGTTTTCATGCTTTTCGACAAGGCAATCGAAAATTACCGGCCCATCGTAAGCAATCATCTCCGCAATCGCGTCGTCTAAATCACCGGGCTGCGAACACTGAATGCCCTTTCCACCAAAGGCTTCCGCCAGTTTGACGAAGTCGGGCAGCGCCTCTGAATAACTGGAGGAATATCGCTCGCCATGCAGTAGCTCTTGCCATTGGCGAACCATGCCAAGGCGTTCATTGTTCAGGATGAAGACCTTGACCGGCAAGCGATACTGAACCGCCGTGGACATTTCTTGCATGTTCATCAGGAAGGAGGCTTCACCGGCGACATCAACGACGAGCGATTTCGGATGCGCCATTTGCACGCCCACAGCCGCAGGAAGGCCATAGCCCATTGTGCCAAGGCCACCCGATGTCATCCACCGGTTCGGTGCCTCAAACGGGATATACTGAGCCGCCCACATCTGGTGCTGACCAACTTCAGTCGTCACGTAATAATCACCGTGCTTTACCATCGCTTCGGCAAGGCGCTGTACCGCATATTGCGGTTTAATCACTTCATCCGAATTCTTGTAGCTAAAACAATCGACTGCCCGCCAAGTCTCAATCACCTTCCACCACTCAGCAACCGCCGCCGTATCAGTCTTTGCACCGCCGGAACGGAAGATACGAAGCATATCCTCAAGCACATGCCCGACATCGCCAACAATAGGAACATCGACGCGAATGTTTTTATTGATCGAACTTGGATCAATATCGATATGGATTTTCTTTGAGTTAGGAGAGAACGCATCAAGGCGGCCCGTAATGCGATCATCGAACCGTGCGCCGATGCAGATCATCAAATCACAATCATGCATCGCGAGATTGGCTTCGTAAGACCCATGCATACCCAACATGCCCAACCAGCTTTCGCCGGATGCCGGATATGCGCCAAGGCCCATCAGAGTGGATGTAATCGGGAAACCTGTTGCCGCAACCAACTCACGTAGCAACTGCGAGGCTTGCGGACCGGAGTTAATCACGCCGCCGCCGGTGTAGAAGACCGGCTGTTTCGCTTGTTGGATCAGCTCTACCGCTTGCTGAATTTGGGCCGGGTCGCCTTTTACCCGTGGCTTATATGTTTTGATCTTTGCATTGCGCGGCGACGTATAGACGCCATCAGCAAATTGAACATCTTTAGGGATGTCGATCAGAACCGGACCGGGGCGGCCAGTTGTTGCCACGTAAAATGCTTCGTGAATTGTCTTTGAGAGGGCATCGGTATCCTTCACCAGCCAGTTATGCTTGGTACAGGGGCGGGTGATACCGACAGTATCCGCTTCCTGAAAGGCATCATTGCCGATCATGAAGGTCGGGACTTGGCCGGTCAGGACAACCATCGGGATCGAATCCATCAATGCATCTTGCATCCCTGTCACAGCATTCGTCGCACCGGGCCCGGATGTAACCAACACAACACCCGGTTTTCCGGTCGAGCGCGCATAGCCCTCAGCAGCATGGGTTGCGCCTTGTTCGTGGCGCACGAGGACATGGCGGATTTGGTTTTGCTTGAACAGCTCATCATAAATCGGAAGGACAGCGCCACCGGGATAACCAAACACAGTGTCCACGCCCTGATCCGTCAGAGCTTTGATCACCATTGCTGCACCAGTCATTGTGCCATTCTTATTATCAACCATCGACCTTAGTCCTCGATTTGCGGACGTTCACTCCGCGAGACATAAAAAAAGGCCCCGTGTGGGACCTGAACAGCGCATCGAACCCGAGAAGATTACACCTCTCGCGCACCGATGCGCCCAATAACGACTAGAGTTGCGATCATTTCGCATATCTCTCCTGTTGAGAGGCTTTCGTACCGTCCAACATGGAAACGGTCAACCCGTTGTGGAGAAAAAACCATACGAAAGGGTAAAAACGAAAGATTATTACGCGAAATGTCTCCCACGCTGCTCCCACAAGCCTCTATTGTTACGTTCTGCTCGTCGCCAAGGCTCATTAATGACCCAGATTCTCAACATTGTTGTCCCGGTCTTTTTGCTGGTTGGGTTTGGTTATGCCGCTGCAGCCTTCAAACTGATCTCAGATCAAGGTATCGATGGGTTGCTCAAATTTGTGATGTATTTTGCCGTCACATGCCTGCTGTTTCGTGCGACTGCGACCATTGATATTGGAAGTTCATTAAAGCTCACAACTCTTACGAGCTATTACCTTCCAGCATTCGCATGTTTCTTTTTCGGAATCGTCATCGCCAGAGGGTTGTTTAACAACAGACCCGGTGAGTCGATTGCGGCTGGTTTTACGACGTTGTTCGCCAACTCACTGTTTATCGGAATTCCGGTTGCTCAACGCGCTTATGGTGATGCAGCAGACCCAACGATCTTTGCAATTATCTCTATCCATGCAGCAACCATGTATGGCCTCGGCGTGATTTGTATGGAGATGAGTGCCAGAGACGGTGCCGGGGCAATCGCAGCAATGAGGAAAGTCTTTCGCTCATTATCGAGAAACCCGCTGGTCATCGCTGTTGTTCTTGGTTTCAGCTATAATTTCACTGGACTGCCAATTCCCCCGATGGCGGATGACGCCCTCATGCTTATGTCAGGGGTTGCTTTGCCAGCCGGTATGTTTGCCGTAGGTGCAGCTCTGACCCGCTATTCCATCGCGGAGAATGTGCTCGCTGCAGGTTCAATGGTTGCGTTAAAGATTCTGGTTCATCCCGCACTCGCGATGCTGTTCGCAGTTGGTGTCTTTGAAGTTGCCGAAATTGAAGCAAAAACCATTGTTATTATGGCTGCCGCCCCCGGTGGCCTTAATATCTATCTTTTCGCGGTGCTCTATGATCGCAATAAAGAACTTGCGGCGAATGCAATGTTACTAGGGACTCTTGCGTCTATCGTAACGCTTCCTTTCTGGCTTTATCTTTTAGGGTAAAGACTTACCAAGGCAGATTTGCTGTCGTATCTACCCCACAAAACCCTTGCCCCAAGCGCCCTGCCCCTTCAAAACCTAATTATGAAAATTCTATTCCTTGGCGATCTGTTTGGTCGCAGCGGGCGGACCGCCGCCATTAATGCGCTTCCTATGTTGCGCCGTCGTCTCAAAGCCGATTGTGTGATCGTCAACGCCGAGAATGCCGCAGGCGGTTTCGGGGTTACGTCGCAAATTGCCGAAGCAGTCTTTGAGGCTGGTGCAGATGCGATTACGCTTGGCAACCATGCTTTTGATAACCGCGAGATTATTCCGCACCTCGCGAACGAGCATCGCATTGTCCGCCCGACCAATCTGCCCAAGGGTGCGCCGGGACGCGGATCAACTTTGATCGACATTCATGATGGACGCCGCGTTCTGGTCATTAATGCACTGGGACGTGTGTTCATGAATCCGGTAGATGATCCGTTCTCGACCATCGAAGCCGAACTGGAGGCCTGTCCGCTTGGCACGGCTTGTGATGCATCCATCGTGGATTTTCACGCCGAGGCTACGTCAGAGAAATGTGCGATGGGGCATTGGTGCGATGGGCGGGCGACACTCGTAGTGGGCACTCATACACATATTCCAACCGCAGATGCTCAAGTTCTACCTCGCGGGACGGCTTACCAGACGGATTGCGGTATGTGCGGCGATTTTGACTCGGTCATTGGCGTTGAGAAAAGCGAGCCAATCCGGCGCTTTATAACAGGTATGTCGAGCGGGCGCTTTGAACCGGCAACGGGAGACTCGACCATCTGCGGTGTCTTTGTCGAAAGTGACGACAGCACGGGGCTTGCTACTCGTATTGCACCGCTGCGTATCAAAGGTAGGCTGATTCAATCATGGCCCGATCTTGAAACTGCGCCAGTCTCGCTTGAGGATTGATCGCGGATGATACCAGCCGAAATTGCCCCGTATCTATCACTCGCCGTCATCTTTGTGATGTTCGTCGGTTTTGTCTGGGAACGGTTTGAACCTGATGTCATTGCGATAGCAGCAGTCGGATTATTCCTCGCCACCGGGATGCTCGATACCGAAGCGTTCATCGGTGTATTCGCCAACGGTGCTCCCATAGCCATCGGTGCGTTATTTGTATTGTCAGGCGCATTGCTCAGAACCGGAGCACTGGAACAAGTCAGTGCTCTTGCGATGACCGGAGCCAAACAATCGCCGCTTCTAACGTTGGCCGGGCTTACACTCTTCGTGATGGTTGGATCGGCGTTTTTGAATAACACGCCGATTGTCATGATCATGATTCCGTTGGCCATTCAATTCGCAAAAGCGAGCAGCTGGCCTGCGTCACGCTTAATGATGCCATTGTCTTACGCAGCGATCCTTGGTGGAGGCTGTACCTTAATTGGAACCTCCACAAACTTGTTGGTCGATGGCGTTGCGCAAAAGAACGGCATGGATGCTTTTTCTATCTTTGGGATTTCTGCTGTTGGTATCGGCGTAGCGGTTGTCGGAATTGTATTCACCGCACTCACCGCACCGCTCCTATTGCCAAACCGTCCAACGCTTGCAGAAATCACAAGCGAGGATCGCACTCCGGCTTTTATGACCGAAGTTCTCATCCAAGAAGGATCACCGCGTGTCGGCAAGACGCCTTCCGAGGTCAATGAATTCAAGCGCAGCGACAGCAAAGTGATTGATGTCTTGCGGAGTGAAACATCACTCCGCCGTGTTCTTGCTGACGTAAAACTACAAGCCAAGGATCGCGTTGTTCTACGAACGTCAGCTCAAGACGTTGTTGATTTGCGCGAAGATGGTCTCGCAGTTGGCGGCATCGCGCGTGTCTCTTCTACCGATACAGATACGATGGAACTTTTGGTTGGCCCCGGCTCGCGTCTTGTGGGGCGTATCTTGGGTAAGCTACGCCTGCGCCGTCGATATGGCGTTTATCCAATCGCTGTCCATCGGAGGGGTCAGGCCATTGCACCGCAACTTGATGCAGTGCGGCTTGCGATTGGGGATACGCTCCTAATCGAAGGTCCGCGTGAGAACATCCGCAGGCTCATCGAAGATGCCGAGTTGATCGACCTGACCCGCGACACAAAGACAATTCCTTTGCGCCGGTCGCTTGCCCCTATTGCCATTGCGACCATGATCGGTGTCGTTCTGTTGGCGGGTTTGGGGATTATGCCAATCGCGGGCGCAGCGATCCTTGGGGTTGCCGTGATTCTGCTGACGGGAGTTATGGACCCTGACGAAGCCTTCTCACATATTGACGGGCGACTTTTGGCACTGATTGTCTCCATGCTTGCGATTGGGGCAACCTTGCAAGCGACGGGTGCGGTAAAACTGATCGTCGATGCTATCGCACCGTTGTTGATAGGGTCTTCTCCGCTTGTGGCTCTGGCGGTTATTTTTGTCCTGACAACGATACTAACAGAACTGGTGACGAATAATGCCGTCGCCGTTGTCGTTACGCCGATTGCGATTGTATTGGCACAGCAGCTTGGCCTCGATCCGCGTGCTTTTGTTGTGGCGGTTATGGTTGCAGCCAATGCGAGTTTTGCGACACCGATTGGATACCAAACGAATATGCTGGTTTATGGTCCCGGCGGATACCGTTTCGTTGATTATCTTCGCTTCGGTATTCCGCTTAAAATCGTCACGGGTATTGCAGCCATTTGGCTGATTCAATGGCTGTGGCCGCTCACATGACGGATGCTGCATTAGATCGACGTAAAGGCTATCTCATCACCCTGCTCGGTGTGTTTTGGCTCTCACCGGATGCCCTCGTTTTGCGCCTCATTGATACCGACGCATTTAGCATTATCGCTTTTCGTGGCGGGTTAGCGGTCATCACACTAAGCCTCATCCTGCTTTGGCGAGACGGCAGGGACGCGCTTATAAAATTTTTGCACGGCGGATGGCCAATGATCACTATCGGTGTCATGTACGCAATCAATAGTGCGGCCTTCGTTTACGCCATCGAGAAAACGACTGTGGCTGACGTGCTTGTTATCCTAGCGGCCACGCCATTGGTCGCCGCCATTTTGGGGTGGTTATTCCTCGCGGAGATACCGAGCAAGATGACATCGCTCGCGATTGCATTGGGCGGATTGGGTGTTACCATCTCGGCGGTTGGCGGCGTAACAGGTGGTAATACCATCGGTATTATTGCTGCAATAACCACGACAACATTGCTTGCAGCACAGTTCACGATGCTGAGGTATTGGCCCCAAGTCGACAATGTAGCAGCGGTGATTGTTGGATCGGTCATGATGGGTTTGATCGGATTTTCATTCGGCGAGCCGCTCGCATTGGAGGGGACGCCTTTACTTTTGGCAATGCTATTGGGGCTGTGTCTCACGCCTATCGCCTATACTCTCGTAACGATCGGCCCGCGCTATCTGTCGAGTGCTGAAGTCAGTCTGACGATGTTGTTGGAGACGGCTTTGGGACCACTTTGGGTTTGGTTGGTATTGAGCGAGAAACCGCCAACGACTGCTTTGATTGGTGGAGCAGTGATCGTACTCGCCGTCGGCGTTGCATCTTATTCCGCTTTCAGGAGGTCCGAATGAGTCAATTCAAAACCAACATCGACCCGATTGAGCATCTGTTCGGTCCGCTACTTGGCAAGACACTGCTCGATATTGGATGCGGGCGCGGACGCCTGAGCCGTGCGCTTGGTAAGCGCGGTGCAGTCATGACCGGCATTGATCCGCAAGCCGCAATGATTGACCTCGCCAGAGAGATCGCTCCTGATGCGACTTTTGTACAAGCCAGCGGCGAAGCACTCCCTTTCGAAGACAACACTTTTGATGGCGCAGTTATTCTCAACAGTTTGCATCATGTCCCTGAGCCCGTCCTTGAGGCTGGATTAGCCGAGGCAATGCGGGTGATAAAACCGGGTGCGGTTTTCCTGATTATGGAACCTTTGGCTAAAGGAGGGTATCAGGCCGTCTTCGCCCCGATTGATGATGAAACCGACGTGCGCGCGATGGCGCTCGCGAAACTTGATGCCTTCATTGAGCGTACCGGCACAAAGGTTATCCTTCACGCGGAATACGAAACCATGATCCCGGAAGAAAATGCCGAGAGCGTTCTTGCTAGCGGTTTACGTGTTGACCCTTCACGCGCAGCATTGATTGAGGAAAAGCGCGATGAGGTCACCCGTCTTTTCGATATTCACGTTCGCCAAACCGAAAGAGGCCCTGCTCTTGACCAACCCATGATCGCTATCGCTCTGCAAAAAGCATGATTATGCATTATTTTTAATCAAAACCTTATCTGTGCATATTCCATAGGCAAATTACATTTTTGGCGACTTGACTAACCTGCCTGAATAGAAACGGTCTCCCCCAGCCATCAAAGAGCGCTTTCCTGATAGCGCATATTAACATGGGAGGGACACCATGAACGGAGCGGATACCGCTTGGATCATCGTCGCAACGGCGCTGGTTCTTTTTATGACTTTACCCGGACTCGCGCTTTTCTACGGCGGGTTGGTTCGATCACGGAACGTGCTGTCAGTACTGATGCAATGTTTTGCGATTGCCTGCGTGATGTCGGTCTTGTGGTTGGTAGTCGGCTATTCAATCGCCTTTGGAGACGGTGGAGCAGCTAACGCCTATTGGGGCGGATTTGGCAAAATGTTCCTCAGCGGAATCACGCCTGACACATTGTCCGGCACGATCCCGGAAGTGTTGTTCTTTGCGTTTCAGATGACGTTCGCAATCATCACTCCAGCCCTGATCGTCGGCGCATATGTCGAGCGGATTGGTTTCGGGTTTGTCATCGCATTTTCTTCGCTCTGGATGCTCCTTTGCTATGCACCCGTCACGCATTGGGTTTGGGGCGGAGGCTGGCTCGCTGAAATGGGCGTGATGGATTTCGCTGGCGGCATCGTCGTTCACGAAACGGCGGGTATTGCTGCGCTGGTTCTCGCCTTCATGTTGGGGTCGCGTCGCGGATTTCCTAAGGAACTGAAGCCGCCGCACAATCCCGGTATGACGATGGTCGGCGCGGCGATGCTGTGGGTGGGATGGTTTGGCTTTAATGCAGGGTCGCAACTTGCAGCCGATGGCGGCGCAGCAATGGCGTTGGTTGTCACGCATATCTCGGCGGCAACGGCTTCGATTACTTGGGCGGTTTATGAGCGGGTCAAATACGGTAAGTTCTCGATGATCGGCCTTGTCACGGGTACGATTGCGGGCCTTGCTTCGATTACCCCTGCTTCCGGTTTTGTCGGTCCTGTCGGTGCGCTGTTCATCGGCGCTGTCGCTGGTGTGCTGTGTCAGGTCATGTGCGGTGTCGTGAAGAACATGATGAAGATCGACGACTCGCTCGATGTCTTTGCTGTTCACGGTGTTGGCGGTATTTTTGGTACGTTGATGGCGCCACTGCTCGCCATGAACGCACTCGAAGGCGGCCAAGGTCTGATGACGCAAATCATCGCACTGATTGCTGTCGGTATCTTCACGCTC
>CALKIZ010000011.1 GCA_937995735.1 uncultured Neomegalonema sp.
TATGGAATGCGTCAATAGGGGGATCGGCTTCACCGCACTGCCCCGGCCTGACGTTGAACGGTATAAGCGAAAAACAGTCGGAATAGTTCCGGCGAAAGGCCGCAACCTGGAACGTGAAATCGCATTGGTAACGGCCCATGAAGGGCTTGGCGCGCAACACGTGGCGGCGCTGGCTGATTTGTTTGTTGTTGGATAAAAACGTTTGCCCGGCATTCTGAATACATGGGATTCCAGCATTACACTGCACTCGCTATCAGCCTGTAACTCCGCTATACAATCCCCCGATTATAAGACGGCAGACCGGTTCTGCTGTGACGACGAAAGCACCGTATCGAATGTCTAAACCGCAAATGAAAGTGGTGCTGGTGACACCCGAGATTCCCTACAATACGGGCGCTATCGGACGCACCAGTGTGGCACTGGAACTGGAGCTAATCCTCATCAAACCCTACGGATTTTCGCTGGAAGAAAAAGCCGTCCGGCGGGCTGGCATGGATTATTGGAAACATGTTCAGCTAAGTGAATATGAGGACTGGCAGAGTTTTGTGGAAGTCCGGAACCCGCCGCGCGAAAGCCTCTATTTCTTCGAGCAATATGGCGCACGGAGCGTGTTCGAACCGGTATATCAAGACGATGCCTATCTGGTGTTCGGTTGCGAGTCCAAGGGCCTGCCAAAAGATATTTTAGACGGTCAGGAAGACCGCACGTTTAACCTGCCAATGAAAAGCCCTCATGTCCGGTCTTTGAATCTGGCCAATGTCGCGACCGCTGTTGTCTATCAGGCAATGAGGACGCAGTTGGGGGGATAAGCGAGGGATCGTTTCGACGAAGGAGCGCAAGCGGTAGCAGGGCTGACGCTGGCGTTTAAAATCAGCTAACGGGCTTCGCGGCGAGCAGGAGTACGAAGGCAAACTTTGTAATTGATAGATGAAGCCGTGAAAATTTAAATACTCTCATCAAAGATGTGTTTTAGATCATCTTTTTCTTGTGCATTTATGTATGTTGCGCTTAACAATTTTTTTAAGATTGCGTCCTTGTGAGCAAAAGATAAACGGCCAATAATGCCAGACTTATTCAGCGTTTCATTTATTTCATCCTCATCTATAATAAGTAGCGCACATTCGACATGGCTATCATGAGACAAAAACTCATTATCTACTTTTTTGATGGCAACACACGGCCTGTAGAAGTCAGTCGTATTTATTCTGAGAAACCAGCCTTCGTCATATGAAAGGCAAACCATCATTTTATATTTCGCTGGATCAATCGTATGATCGTATTGCCAAATAACTTCGAAAAAATCCAATTTCTATAGCTTTACGTATCGAGCAGTTTCTTGCATTGCTTGAATGATTTCGGCCCTATTATCGCGTTCATCCAACATATCTTCATAACGCATCCGGCCCCCATTTGCCGCCTTCCAATCCGATCCGTGGGTCGCAGCAGTTCTTGCCGTGAAATTCATGGAATTTGACTTTTGAAGGCCAGCATTTATGTGACCCATTTCACTGTCCGAGAGACAGGATGTATCCACCTCAGAGTTTTGCCCATTCAATAAAAGGTCATACCCCTGTAAGATCCAAGGCATGGTTTTTTGGTTTGTTTCCCACAACCAAAGCTGCTCACCTTTAATCATCTCGTATATCTCTAACGGAACCGGACCGTATTTCATCGCCCTATACGTTGCGCCAAAAATCGGTTGAAGATACTCATTAAGGTGCGACTTATCTGCAAAATAACAAGCCTTTAGAGCTGTATGCAAATCAACCGGTTGGCATTCTCCGGTCATCCAATGGATCGCCGCAAATGCCTTATCAGCTGAGAACTTATATCGTGCATCTTTCATACTAACACATATCGCAAATCAGATTATACATTTCAAGAATACTGTCGCAATATCATCTTACAAAGCGCACCATGACTAAAATAATGAAATTACTTTATGATTACCGTTGACGGGCTTGGCGCAAGCGGTAGCAGGGCTGACTAAACTGTTCTCACAGGCACAATAGTTGCTTTGAATTGAAGGGATAAATCAGTGTCAGTCGGGTTTGAGGCGCTTGCCTTTCACCTTACAGGGCCAAACCTTTCTTTTTGAGGGCAGCATGAAGAAAATCGGGATTGGAGTTGGTGTTCTGGGCGTGGCTTGCGGGCTGTGGATAGCGTTATCAGGTTCGGTTAATTCGGGCGTAGCAACGTCTCAAAGTCAAGCAAGCTCACAAAGTAAACCCGTTTTCGATTATGATGCTGCGTCTATCGAAGACAGAAAAAACTGGCTTTTACAAAACGCAAAGCCTATGGCCACCCTGCTCAATCGGGCGTTGCCCAAAGGCAATAACGCACAGCCGAATATGAGTGTTAAAGGTTATTCCGTTGATGCCCGCCGCCGGGAAATCACAATGGATGTGCGTGTTACCGGAAAATACGGCATCGACAGAAAAGCCATTCCCACAGCAAAAAAAGCACTCATCGCGCAGTTATGTCCCAGCTATGCCGCCTCACCTCTCGGGGCGAATAAAGTGCAACTGAACCATAGCTTTGTCGGTAATGGCGGACGCGAAGAGCTGTTCGTTGTCGTTTCTCCGATCACCTGCCGGACATTCCTGTGATGTTGTTATCGGCGATACTCGGAGTTGGTTGCCCATAAGGCGGCCACGACATCCATTAATGCGGGTGAACGTTAGTATTATCACGCTTTGTCTTTTTGGCGGCCACAGCACACCATACACCCACCATAATGACGAGAACGGTTGGCACAACTTCAATCATCCAACCGATCCGGCCCGGAAGGCTCGCACCAACAAAAATTGAACCAAGCGCAAAACCCGCCAACAACACGACAAAGATCGGCGTGAGTACAGCCGGTGGGCGTTCTGCGGGTGTGCGGGCGCGAAAGTGAATAATGCCCACACTGATACACATGAACATGAGTGTCATACCGACATGCATCAGCTTGATGTCAAAATTTGAGGTTGCAATCGCGAGCACAAGCGACAACACCGCCAAAACAAATGTCGTAATGCCGGTTAAGTTAACGCGGAGATATTTATTCTTATCGTTGAAGTCGGTCATAGCGAGTCCTTAATGCCCACTCATCATAAACGGGTATGGTCACCGTAGAATTAAGAACGCCATAGATTTATTCTTGGCCCGTTCGGATAGTTTTACGAAAATCTTAAAGTGTCCTCATGCGCGGTTCGGTTCGGGACACCAGCATCAAATCGGTAAGCGCCCAGACCAGTGCATCAACGCGGTCGGGGGATTTTGTGTCGCCTCTGAACACACCGGGCGTAAAGGCGCACATTTGATCTTCGAGATGGGTGAGCGGGCGGGCTTTGGTTGCAAGGTGCTTAATTTTATGTTGCTCATAAAGCGCGGAGACAGGTTCAGCGCGGACGGCTTTGCCACGTGTTGCCCGCACCGCTTTGAAGGGAATTTTCGGGTCGATCTGTCTGATGATGGCCTCGACCATATCGCCGCCCTGATTAACCTCTGCCACCAGTCTGTCCGCTTTGTGAAAGTGATAGGCGGCGACGGCGCGCGCGGCCCATGCTTGCGGAGAGACACCTTGCACCGACCAATCCGCCAACACAATGCCGGTGGGTTCTTCTCCGCCCGTAATGCCCGCAACGACAATGCCGCAAGCGTCAGAACTTTTGCGCGATGTCACGGGCGGATCGACAGCAACGATCACACGGGAGAGCAGCGGGGCGGCGGTAATCTGTGCATCCTCGATCATGGCGCGGTTCCAGAATGCGCCCTCGGTATCTTCCAACAAATCGCCGTCGAGTTCTTGCCGACCGAGCGGGCGACCAACATAACGCGCCTCGATCTGAGTCAGAAAGGACGGGGCGAGGTTCGCCGCGTTGTCTCGCGTCGGCATCTTTGTCAGCGCCGTTGTCGGGTCACTCATCAAAGCAATCAACGCCGGATTAGCGCGCGGAGTTGTTGTGACCACGGTGCGCGGATTTTCGCCCAACCGCAAACCGAATTGCAGCATGTCCCATGCTTCCTGTGTGCGCTTCCACTTCGCCAGCTCATCACACCATGCGGCATCGAATTGCGGACCGCGCAGGCTTTCCGGATCGGAGGCGGAAAAGAGATGCGCTTCGGCTCCGTTCGGCCAGAGCAAATGACGGCGCGAGACATGGAAGACGGGGCGGCGGTCGGGTGGCGTGATCGCAATCAACCCGCTCTCGCCCAGCACCATAATATCGCGGGCTTGGTCTGCCGTCTCGCCGATCAGCGCAACACGGCGGCAGGCCCCCGGAGAATGCGGCGTTGAGCCCTCGACTTGCGCCCTCACCCACTCGGCCCCGGCGCGGGTTTTACCGGAGCCGCGCCCGCCCATCACCAGCCATGTAGACCAATGACCATCGGGGGGGAGCTGTTGCGGACGCGCCCAAAACCGCCAACTCCAAACAGCGGCATGACGGCGGCGATGGGTGAGGTTTTTGAAGATCAAAGACGGGTCAAGACCGGCACGCATAAAGCGCTCGGCGAGGGATCGGGTATGCATAAAGGCTTTCGGAAATAAGAGAGTGCGGCGCGGCGGCGCTCAGGGTTTTTCGGCATCCGCCACCAGACGGTTGAGCCGTTTCAGCACGGCATCCGTATCGTCTTTGGTAAAGAGGACACCGGGGGTATGGACGGTTTTTTTGCCATCGAATTTGGCAATCTCAAAGCTGCGGAGCGCCGTCATGGAACGCTGCCACAGGCGGATAAGGGCGAGGCGGTCGCGGGCTTGTGCGGGGTCTTCCGGCGGAGCCTCGCCGCGCAGCCGCGATGATGCCTCGCTCAACTCGCGCCAGAGGTCATCGGATTGCGCCCGCAAGGTCAGCTCGACATCGCCGCGCTGTCCCCCGCGCTCGGGCCATTTCTTGGTGCGGGCATGGTAATAGATCGTGCCGGGATCGACCTCAAACCGCCGGGCCAGCGCCTCGACAGAATAAGACCCGAGACGCCAGTGACGCTCGATAGAATCCCATATCGCAGGGGGGAGTGTGGGCATGGGGAAATCCTATAAGGTAGGCAATAATGCTGAAGTCCGAAGGTACGGTCTGAGCGTGCGATGCTCTCAGGAAGACAGCCGCAGCAAATTACAATTTCCAATCCATCGAGGGCCGCAATCTTCGTCTGGGAATTTAGCTCAGGTGCAAATTAACGACGCCAAGAGCGTGGTACGCCCCGATCATTAGGAAAAATAACCCCGTCCCGGCTGTAAAAGCCGGGACCCCGCGCCGCCGGGTCTGCGCTCTCAATCACGAGGCCCCGGTTCTTACGACCGGGGCGGGGTGTCTGTTGGATGTGCGCACTTCAAATTTCATGGCCCTGTGTCACAGCACGGCACTGCACGGAATATCATTGAAGTGAGAGGCGAAGATGCAGCGGATAGGAATTACCTGTCTGACTTAACGCGGCGTATATCGAAGTGCCTTGTTAAGCCGCACGCTGAGAGACTGGTTAGAACTAAGGAAGACGCTGGACGAGCGTTGTTGTGTGAGCGGGTGGGTTAGCGAAAAAGCTTTCGATTGAGGGCTGACTGACGAATGATCGAACTCACAGTTCCTCGCGGCATTATTTCTTTGTCGTTATGCGATGCGATAGTCGCCAGGCGGGTTTGTCCGTCAACTAATCCTTTGTATTGGCGATGGCTTGTGCCATTCTGCCGATCCAGTTCGAACCCATTCGCTAGCAGGATGGCAATAATTTGCTCAGCACTTAACTTGGGCATAGCCCTGATGTGGTAAAGTCGTGCCTATCTCGATCACCATGCGGCAACGCCATAAAGACGATATGCGAGAGAATATGCTTCATTCTCACGCCAAACGGTGCGCGGCGCTTAACAAGACGCATTTTATCTGCATCAGGTAGTTCATTAAGCCCATCAATGTACATAGCGATTGATTTGTGCAGGCTTTCGTAAACTTCTTGGAACGATGCACCGTGTACGGCAATATCTAAGTCGATACAGATAGCTTCCCATCCAGAAGAGTTTCCTTCAGCATAGCAGCGTAGCGGTATGCGTTTATTAGCCATTGTAACCTCCCAGAACAGACGTGAACACCAAGCACAATGCGGGTCACCACAAAAAAGTATGTGGCAACCGTTAACAACCTTTGCCACATAAGCAATTTTTTTGGGTTTACGCAAAACAAAAAAACTGCTTCCAAACAAAGCACTACATCCGCTTAGCAAAAAATTCTGGCAATACTAAGCCGCTCCACGCTGTCAGTAACCGCTCCAGTTACGCGAAACCGGAGCCATAAGCGCCGCATTCGTCAGCTTCTCCAAAAGCGTTTTGTTATCCATACGGCGGGTATCTTCGCGCCATCCGGCTTCCGTGCTGCACTGGTGAAGGTGTTGCGGGCTTACAAAATGGTGCTGACCACAAACCATGCGGCGAAGGCGTGAGAAGAAGCTTTCGACTTGGTTCATACAAGCATAACCGTCGCTGTACTGCTCAGAGTGATTGATGCGGGGGTGGTGTAATAAGCGTTTAACTTGTCCCAATGTGAAGCCTCGTCAGCGTGCGGCCTTGGCGTCTATTGCACTGGGTCATCGGAACAAGTCCGATAATGACCCTAATATTTTGAAGCGTCGTTTAGTGTGGGCGGGGCGACTCAGCCTTTGAGCGCTTTTATCTCAGCATTCACAAACCTTACAGTTCACCGTTCGTTCCGTCAAGAGGAAAATCACAAAAATATTCACCCGCCCGTTTACCGAGTTTTCAACGAATTCGGCGAGACTATTGCAAACAGTCTATACCAACAGATTGAACGGGCGGCCTTTTATGACCAGACAGGCATTCAGCGCACTGCCGGATGTAGCGGTTGCACAGAATTCGGGCGCTTCGGCGCTCGTCGGCTTTTCTGTATTGGCAATCGGTTTATTCGCTGTTCTGGCATATGCTCATTATTGGCGCAAAAAGAAAGAACGGGACGGAATATACAGTAAATATAAATTACCCGGCGACCCAAAAAAAGCACGCCGACAGAAACAAATCACATAATAAGAAATTAAAATATAAACTTTTATACAATGTATTAACAATAATTAACTTGAAATTAAAAAACTTCCATTAATCAATCAATAGAAAATTCTAAACACCAAATAAATGGGATTTTAGATATGATTGATCTTGGATTTGCCATAGTACCTTACGAGGCACTCACAACCATTGCCATATTAACCGCTATATTTATGGCAGCGATGTACATTGGCCTTGGAATTATTGCAACAATTTGCGGCGTTATTGCAGTTGTGTATGGCATTCGTGTACTGGCATATGATTATGAAATAATCATTTCAGAATATACCGTTGGAACATTCGGCGCGAGCATACTCATTATTGCCGGAGCATTTTTTGTGTACCGTGGATATGACTCCCTGACCGAACCCAGAAACATCAATACCTGGAACTAATCAATCCTAATCTCTTTCCGCAACTTTTGCGAGATCACGTGCAACCGCGAATGCCCCCTTGACCTTTTGTGACGGGTCAGACCATTCGCGGCGCACGATCAGTTTTGTGCCCTTAACCTTCGCCAAATCATTTTGACCATTCAACCATGCCAACAGACCTGAAGGGTTTGGGAAACGGTCATTATGGAATTGGATCGTCGCCCCTTTAGCGCCGCCATCCAGCTTGGCGATATGCGCACGACGACACATGGATTTGATCATCACAATTCGCAACAAACTTTCAACCTCTGCGGGAGGTCTTCCGAAACGGTCATGAAGCTCAGCAGCGAAGCCTTCAAGCTCTTGCTTGCTGTCAAGCGAGGATAACCGCCGATAAAGGCCCAATCGCACATCAAGGTCAGCGACATAGTTATCAGGGATCAATACTGGAACGCCGAGATTAATTTGTGGCGACCATTTGCCGTCTTCTTCCGGTCCTTCCATTTCACCGGCCCGCATCTTGGCGAGTGCTTCCTCTAACATGTCCTGATAAAGCTCGTACCCGACCTCTTTGATATGGCCCGACTGCTCTTCACCAAGCAGATTACCCGCCCCGCGAATATCCATATCATGCGAGGCAAGGGTGAAACCGGCCCCTAAAGTGTCCAAGCCGGCAAGCACTTTGAGGCGTTTTTCAGCCTGTGGAGTCAATGGCTTGCGCGGTTTTGTTGTAAAGTAAGCATAGGCGCGGGTTTTGGAGCGCCCCACTCTGCCCCGGATCTGGTAAAGCTGTGCAAGGCCGAAATTATCAGCCCTGTGAACGACCAAAGTATTCGCGGTCGGAATATCCAATCCGCTTTCAACAATAGTTGTCGCGAGAAGTATATCAAATTGTCCATCATAGAATTTGTTCATCACGTCATCAAGCGCGCCGGGGGCCATCTGACCATGCGCCGTCGCGAACTTTAATTCAGGCAGTTGCCCTCGCAAAAACTCTTCAATTTCAGGGAGATCAGCAATCCGGGGGGCGACATAAAAGGACTGTCCCCCCCGATAATGCTCGCGCAGCAACGCTTCGCGGATCGTCACCGGATCGAACGGCGCGATGTAGGTCCGGACTGCAAGACGGTCAACCGGAGGTGTACCGATGAGCGATAGCTCACGAACCCCCGTCATACTGAGCTGTAAAGTACGCGGTATCGGGGTCGCCGTCATCGTCAGCACATGCACGTCTGATTTCAGAGACTTAAGGCGCTCCTTATGAGCCACACCAAAGCGCTGTTCCTCATCAACCACCAGCAGCCCAAGGCGCGCAAATTCGATGTTCTTTGCTAGCAATGCATGAGTGCCTACAACTATGTCGATAGTGCCGTCAGCCATACCTTTACGGGTCTCACTTGCTTCTTTAGACGACACAAACCGTGAAAGTTGTCGCACAGTAACCGGCAAATCTTTAAAGCGCTCCTGGAACCCTTTTGCATGTTGCCGCGCCAGTAATGTTGTCGGCGCAATGATAGCAACTTGAAAACCGGCCAATGCCGCAACAAAAGCCGCGCGAAGGGCTACTTCTGTCTTACCAAATCCAACATCGCCCACAACAAGACGATCCATCGGATTGCCACTGCCCATATCTTCAATGACGTCCTCAATGGCACTCAGTTGGTCTTCGGTTTCCTGATACGGAAAGCGGGCGCAGAATTCATCCCATGCCCCATCCGGCGGGGTCATCCGTTCAGCGGTCCGCAGCATTCTTTCCGCAGCAACTTTGATGAGCCGTTCCGCCATATCGCGGATGCGGTTCTTCATCTTCGCTTTGCGCGCCTGCCACGCACCGCCGCCCAACCGGTCAAGCGCCGTGTGATCGTCAGCCCCGTATCGCGTTAGCAGCTCAATGTTTTCAACCGGCAGGTAAAGCCTTGTTTCGGAAGCATATTCCAGAGCAAGACAATCATGAGGTGCGCCGAGGGCTTCGACGGTTTTAAGTCCGATATAGCGTCCTACCCCATGCTCCACATGCACGACCAAATCGCCGGTTGCCAGCCCTGAGGCTTCGGTCAGAAAGTTCTCGGCTTTCTTCGATTTGCGTGTCTGACGAACCAGCCGGTCACCCAAAATATCCTGTTCGGCAATAACAGCGATGTCGTGTGTTTCGAAGCCTTGCTCAAGACGCCAAACCATCAAGCCGACTTGTTTTAGGGGCGCTTCGTCGAGATCATCCCACCGGGCAATCTCGATCACATTCTCAATGCCATGATCCGCAAGCATCGTCTTCATGCGATCCCGCGCACCTTCGGAATAGGATGCAAAAACGACACGGCGCTTTTTTGACTGCAAATCTTTAACGTGGTCAGCCACTGCATCGAAAAGATTAAGGTCTTGCGTTTGGCGTTCTTGCGCAAAGCCTTTACCGGGTTTTCCGCCTGCATCAATAACGCCCGGACCGGACCCTGTGGGAAGCGGATTAAACGCACGCACCGGACGACCGGCGAAAGCCTCGGCCCATGCTTGTTCAGTCAGATAAAGTTTGTCATGCGGAATCGGCTTGTATACAGGCGCGCCCATTGCGCCCTCGCTACTCGCTGTTGCCCGCGTTTCATAATGATCGGCAACAGTAGTAAGACGGGCATCATACACTTCTTCAGCCTGGCTATCCAGAGAAACGGGATGCCCCGGCAGGTAGTCGAAAATCGTTTCAAGGTTTTCGTAATAAAGCGGCAGCCAATGCTCCATACCCTGATGTTTACGTCCCTCGGAAACCGCTTCATAGAGAGGGTCTTCGAGACCGGCACTGCCGAAGAGGTCACGGTAATTTGTCCGGAAACGATGGATGCTGTCATCATCCAAGGGAGCTTCTGAAACCGGAGCGAGGGCGATCCGGTCTACTTTATTCGCACTGCGCTGGCTCGCCGGATCGAACCGTTTGATACTTTCTAATACGTCGCCAAAGAAATCGAGGCGCAGCGGGGCTTTGCGACCCGGAGGGAAAATATCAATGATTCCGCCGCGCACCGCGTAATCGCCCGGCTCAACAACCGTAGACGCGCGGACATATCCATTGCGTGCCAAATACCTCGTCAGCTCATCGGGATCGATGCGCGTATCAGCACGGGCCGTGAAGCTGGCGTCTTTGATTGCTTTGGCGGGCGGGATACGCTGAGTGACTGCGTTCAACGTCGACACAATAACCGAAGGGCGGCTCCAGCCCCGCGCCAAAGCAGCAAGTGTTGCCATTCTAGCCGCCGAAATTTCCGGATTCGGCGAAACCCGATCATATGGAAGACAATCCCAAGCCGGAAATTTCAATACGGGAATATCCGGTGCAAAAATCTTGAGAGAGTCGATCATTGCGGTCATTCGGCTGTCGTCCCGCGCCACATGAAGCACAGGAACACCCGTCCGCCGCACCAAATCAGCGAGCAGTTTTGCATCGAAACCTTCGGGAGCCCCGCCAACCCGAATAAGACCCGGATCGAGAGGCTTGGGAGTAGAACCATCTGCCGCCATAACGCGCGACCTAACGCGGTCAGCACAGGATGGCAAGCGGGGTCGTTAGGTTTCGCGCCTGACGCCTTATTCTTTCGTAGGCATTGTCTGTCTTGCCCCCTTAGGCAGTGATTAAATTCGAATAAGTTAATAGCAAATTGATTCATTAATCAGCGAAATTCGGGACAAGAACGGTATTTCACATCATAAAAATGCATGCGTCTAATTTTTGCCGGAACAGCGCATCCCATTCAAAAGCCCGCAATTTTCAGGTTTTTGCCGCGCCGGTCTGATTTTTTGTAAGCGATCTGCACATTTCGCCCGAAAAAATATGAGTTTGCGCAGCGCTTTAACCATTCTTCGATTTGTACACGGTACTCTGCTGAAGAAATCACAGAAAGGCTGCGCGTGTGTTCCGCGCAACCGCGAGGATGCTGTATGGGTGACTTGAAGTTTCAGATCCTTCATTACGCAACAGAAATGTGGCGTAGAAAATGGAGTATTTTGCTTGTCGGCTTGTTGGTTGGCTTGCTCGGCACGTATGTCGCCGCAACGCGGCCGGACGTCTTTACGTCGCGTGCCGCTGTCGAAGTCGATGAGAACGCATTGCTCAATGCGGTGTTGCCGACCGGTGCGCCGCGAACGAACACGTCAGCAGCAATTGATTCGGTGCGCCGGGGCATTTATGCGCGTCCCAACCTGGAACAGATTATTTATGACACGGATCTGAATCTGACTCTCAATGACCGTCGTGGCATGGAGACACTGGTCACGAATCTTGAGAAAAAGCTGGAGCTGAAGCGTCAGGGTACAAATTATTACGTCATCGAGTACACGCACAATGACCCTGTTGTTGCGAGAAATGTCACTCAAGCTGCACTCGATATGTTCCTGGAAACGAGCACCCGGGACACCGGCAGTGGCCAAGGTACAGACAAAGAAGAAGCCCGGGAATTCCTGCAAGGAAAACTGGAAATCAAAGCCGGACAGCTCGCTGAGGTTCAGGCTGAGATTGCGGAATATCAACGGGTGAACGGCGACGCCATCCGTGGCACGAGTGCTGTCCAGAACCAACTTCGTGGTTTGGAAACCCAATTAAGCACTCTCAGAAGCGATCGCCTGTTGCACCAAGGTCAATTGTCAAACCTGCAATCACGATTGGCTTCAATGCAGCCAGAAATCATCGTTAGGTACGAGCAACAGCAACAGCAGGTGCGTCAACAGGCACCGCCGCCTATACGCCCGAATGTTGTCGTTCCGCAAAATGTGCCAACGCCGGAACAAACCCGTGCAGATAACTTTCAGCAGCAGCTTGGCGCATTACAAAATGAACTGAACACGATGTTGGAGCGTTTGACTCCGCAGCACCCTGATGTTCAGACCATGCAAAACCGCCTGAACGTCGCACAGGGGGATTTTGCCCAACTGCAAGCAGCAGCTCAGGCCGCAAATGCGCGTCAGCAAAATGCGATTGCTCAAGCCAACCAGGTCATAACAGATTACGAAAATCAGCTACGCCAGTGGCAAATCCAAAGCTCGCAGCCTGTTGCCCAACTGCCACCGCGCCCGGTCTACGGCCCTAATCCGGCACTTGCGGAAATACGTGCGCAAGCAAATGACCGCCGCAGCCGTATCAATGTTGCTGACAGTCAAATCGCATCATTGAATAAAGAGATCCGCGGGGTCCGCGACGTGATGGCAAAACAGCCCGAAATCGTACAACGATTTTCGAGGCTAACTACGAATGAGTCAAAACTTTTGGGCGAAGTTGCCGCGTTGGAAAACCAACTCGACGTCATTCAGCCATCAATCATTCAAACCGTTCGCATGAAGGTCGTTGAGCCTCCGGTCGTTCCGGTGACACCCGCCGGTCCCAACCGTCTGCTGTTATTTATGGGCGCGTTTTTATTGGCGAGCGGATCGGGTATGGGACTCGCCTTTATGCGTGTGCAACTGGCTGACAATATTCCAACAATCAAGCATTTGAAGAACAGCTTTGATTTGCCCATTCTCGGTGGTGTTTCAAAGATGGAAGATAAAAGCGACGTTGCGAAAAAGGCTGTTGGAAATTTGGTTTTCCTCGCCAGTGTCGCTGCTTTGATCGCCCTGTTTGGATATATAACCTATCGCTACCATTTTGAGCTGTGGCGTCCTGAATTTGCAGGATTTCTTTCGAAGCTCGGATTGGGCCCTACGCCGGGCAGTTGATGAAAGTCTGAGAACGGCAATCCCCGGCAACCTTGGCGCTGAAACGCGCCAACGAAATATCCGGGGGAAACACGTTGAACTGGAGAGCCTTCGATGAGCTTGATTGACCGCGCTGCATCTTCGCAGGGGATACGTCCAAAGCCCCAGCAATCTTTGATCCGTAAGGAACAGGCTGAACCTGTTCCTGAGATGGATGATTGGGTCGCAGATTACGAAAAAGATACCGGTATTACTCCTGATCCAATCAAGAAGCCGGCGGAAAAAACAATTGAAAAACCAATTGAAGGGACGTCATCCGTCATGTCTCAGGTGATGGCAAAAGCCGCCGCGCCTGTTCCTTCAAAACGTAAGAAAAAAAGCAACGCAGGGTTACCAGCTCTCCAAAGCCGCGAATTTGAACTCGATTTCGAGCGTCTTAAGAAATTCGGATTCATTACGCCCGAAGGCCGCCGATCACGTGTCTCTGAAGAATTCCGCCTAATCAAGCGTCGTTTGATGCAGCGGATGAGCCTCAATGCCCGGAACCGAAAAAAACAGCGCGGGCGGGAACACGTTATTCTTGTCACCAGCTCACGCCCTTCCGAGGGTAAAAGCTTTATTGCTGTTAACCTTGCTCTCTCGATTGTCTTGGATGAGGGCTTTAATGTGATGTTGGTTGATGCCGATGTTGCACGTCCTTCGGTTTCCAATATCTTCGGTTTACGCAATGACCTGCCCGGCTTAACTGATTTATTGCTAGGTCAAGAAGGCCGGTTGTCAGATGTGTTGTTGCGTGAGGCCAATCATCCGTTGAGCGTTCTCGCCGCTGGTGGCGCTGTTGATTCCGCAACCGACTTATTTGGCGGGGACGATATGCGGCAACTCGTTACGGATATCGCATCACGTTACACCGACCGGATTATTATCTTTGATGCTCCCCCATTGCTTGCATCAACCGAACCCGTCGCCCTCGCAGAACACGCAGGACAAACCGTTTTAGTCGTTGATGCGGAAAGAACTTCGCGGGCGGCAATCGATTCGGCACTAGATTTGCTTGAAACAGATCAGAACGTCAATCTGGTGTTGAACAAGACAACCGTCCGTAATCGCACCGAGCAGTTTGGAAGTTATTATGAAGCGTACAACCAAGCAGCCTCGTAAGGCTGGTAAATCATCGGTGCGTCTTGGTCTGTTAGCTGCTGCGAGCGGCTTTGCCATGGTCGGGACTGTAACTGGTTTGTCAGCGCAATCCGTTGACGGAGCAGCCCAAAGTAGCGGTGCAACAACCGCCGGCATCCCTGTCGCGGACGATGTTTTCGGTGCAGGACAAGCCGGCGGTCTTCAGCCTGTTGGTGTTGGCCCGGCGGCTCGTCAAGGGACCGGTTCAGTTATTGACTCTTCGCGATCACCGACCACCGGAACAACCCTTCGCCGGGGTCGCTGGGTCACATCAGTGACGCCTTTCGTTGAAGGCACTGCCACATATTCGGACAACGTTAACCTCGAATCCGACAACGAGGAAGAGGAAACAATTCTGAGTGCGACAGCAGGGGTTACCCTAGGCGCGCAAAATGAACGTATCGCAGGTCAACTGTCCTATGCTGCTACATATGACACATTCCTGAACAATACGAATGATGACGGGTTCCGTCATAACCTGAACACCAGCTGGTCAGCGGCGGTCATTCCAAACCTGCTCCACCTTGATGCTCAAGGTGGCATCACCGAGGTTTTCAATACAACCGACCGGTTCTCCGGCAACGCAGTTGCGAACTCGGATGATCGCTCGCGGGCGTTCTTTGGTTTGATCAGCCCATCACTTCGAAAAAATATCGGCGGTTGGGCGAATGCCGAAGTTCGATATACGCTGCGCGGTGAAGCCTTTGACGACGATCAAGATGGTGGTTTCTCACAACAGGTTTCCGCAGGTCTGACGGGTGACCCGCGGAAATTCCGCCGTTTTGGCTGGCAGGCATCGACCGAATACGAAGTCTTTACACCCGAAGATGATGATAGCAACGATGATTTGGAGCGCTGGACCAGTTCGGTGAGCATAGATGTTCCGGTTAGCCCTAAGCTCGCCGTTATTGCAACCGCCGGGTATGACTTCTTCACGGACGACGTGGCCGATGACGATCTGTCCGGTGCTTTCGTGAATGCCGGTTTGCGTTGGCAGCCTACAACCCGCTTTGGCGCTCGTGCCTTCGGCGGGTGGCGCTACGATGGTTTGGATTATGGTGTAGAAGCGAATTATGCACTGCGTCGAAATGTGGTTGCGCGCCTGCAAGCACGTCGCGGCGTTCAGTTTAGTAACTTTGCATTAAACTCGGCGACACCGATTTCGACAATCGGCGCAGATGGCCGTCCCGCTTTTGTAACACCTAACGGGGGCACAACGACCAATGTTGATGATGCACTCGCGTTCGATAATCTGAATCCGCAAAATCAGGGAACGTTTGGTGATATCAACCGTTCGGATCAGGATGATGACTCGATTGTAGATACGTTGCAGGCTTCCATTTCCGGTCAAACGGGCCGCACTTCATGGGCTGCCAATGTTCAAGCCGCAGATTTTGATCGCGGATCAGCCTTTGGCGTGGACGAATTCGTCTTATCTGCAAGCGCAAACATTTCGAGGCCATTAACATCACGTTTGACAGCATCCGCAAATGTCGGTTTCGCGACCGTACAATTCGATGATGCAGCCGATGGAACTACGTTTGACGACGGTGATTTCGAAACTTTATCGCTTGGAATCGGATTAGATTACCAACTTACGGAAATTGTAAATGTTTTTGGGCGATACACATATACAGAGCGATTCGCAGATTTGCCTGAAGACGAATTCAGAGAGAACGCAGGCGTAATCGGCGTAACGGCAAGATTCTAATACGGCCTCAGAAAAACGAGGCAAAGCACGACAGGTGACTGATGTACGAAGAATTCTACGGACTGAGCGCCAACCCCTTCCGCCTGACGCCAGATAGAAAGTTCTGGTTCGGTTCAGAAGGGCACCGAAAAGCGATGTCGTACTTAAAGTACGGCCTCTATCAAGGTGAGGGTTTCATTGTCGTCACCGGTGATGTGGGTACGGGTAAATCCACCCTCGTCTCTCAACTGTTTTCCGAGCTGGACGGCAACGATATCGTTGCTGCTCAGATCGGGACGACACAGATTGACGCAGATGACGCAATCCGTTTGATCTGCAATGCTTTTGAGTTGGATATCGAGGCACGCGACAAAGCCGATTTGATCTCCGCTTTTGAAGAGTTTCTGATCGACCAAAACCAGATGGGCAAGCGTGTTCTGTTGGTAATCGATGAAGCGCAGAACTTGCCGATTCGAACCCTCGAAGAACTTCGTATGCTTTCCAACTTTAATGTTGGCGGGCAACCGTTATTCCAAAGTTTCCTTATTGGTCAGCCCCAATTCCTGCAAACGATTGCACACCGCGACCTGACTCAGTTGCAACAGCGTATTATCGCCAGCTACAAGCTGGAATCGATGAGCCGTCAGGAAACCGAAGATTATATTGAACACCGTCTCGCTGCAGTCGGCTGGAGTGGAACACCTGCATTCGCAGTCGAAGCGCACGATGCAATTTTTGCAGAAACCAAAGGTGTGCCGCGTCTGATCAACACACTTGCAAACCGCATCATGCTGTTTGCATCACTTGAAGAGTCAGCGGACATTACCGGCGAAATGGTCCAAACTGTTATCGCCGATCTGAAGAAAGAAAACGCAGCTCCCGCGCCATCGGCGGCCCCCGCAAGTGGCGGTGGCAGTGGTGGCGCTAACGTCACTGTTTCCGGCGACGGTGCAGAGAGAATTCAGCGCCTCGAAAGAGCAGTAGCTGCATTGGTTAAGCGTGTTCAAGTCGCTGAGCAGAAACTCGGCGAGCATGATGAAGCTATCCATGAAATGATTGATCTCGCAATGACATCTTTTGCGGGTGAAGGAAATGACGACGTGGTACAACTCCACGCCTCGTAAGGTTGCGATACCTGTCCAACCAAAAGGGCCTCGAAGAGATTCGGGGCCTTTCGTATTTCCCGGAACGGTCAACCCGGCTTGGAGGGATTATGACACCTGCAGCAATGACCATAGACGTTGAAGATTATTATCACGTCCATGCCTTTAAAAACTCGATCCAAAGATCGCAATGGGCGGCAATGGAATCCCGCGTCGAAGCGAATACCCACCGGATGCTGGACCTCTTTGCCGAAACGGAAAGCAAAGCGACTTTCTTTACACTCGGCTGTGTCGCTGCCGATCATCCCGAAATCGTAAAAAGAATAGTTGCGGAAGGTCACGAACTTGCCAGTCATGGGTGGGATCATTGGGCCGTGTTCGATCAAGATCGCGCAGCATTCTTAACCGACATTACGCGCGCCAAAAACACTTTGGAAGACATTGGCGGAACAGCCGTAAAAGGGTATCGCGCCGCAAGTTTCTCAATAGATGACCGCAGTCCGTGGGCCTATGATGCACTGGCGGAGGCGGGATACCTCTACTCGTCATCATCTCATCCGATTGCTCATGACGCTTACGGAGATCCGAACGCTGACCGGGGGCCACACAATACGGAATCCGGTATTGTCGAGATACCCGTCATTACCGCGACCGTCGGCAAGCGCCGTGTTCCGGCAGGTGGCGGCGGTTTCTTTCGCTTATTTCCGCTTGGTTGGTTCACACGAGCGCATCGGCAGGCTGTTACCGAAGGATTAACGCCAAATTTTTATCTTCATCCTTGGGAAATTGATCCGGGGCAACCTCGTATTAAAGACGCACCGCTAAAATCGCGGTTTAGGCACTATGTCAACCTGTCGAAATGCGAGCCAAAATTAAAGCGGCTCTTACATACTGCGGCATGGACCAGAATGGATGAGGCGTATCATGGATGGATCGGCGGGACTAAACGATCTGATGCTCAAACCGGTCACGGTTTCGCATCTAACGCAGGCTGACCACGCCGCATGGGATGATTATGTCAACGATCACGATAATGGCTCGCCGTTTCATTTAATGGCCTGGCGCAATGCCGTGATTGAAGCATTAGGGTATGATGCCCCCTATCTGATGGCACGTCGCGGAGATCAGGTGGTTGGAATTTTGCCAATCATCCATGCGAAAACCCGTTTGTTCGGCAACAATCTTATCTCAAGCGCTTTCTCAGTTGGCGGTGGAATCTTAGCAAATGACTCAAGCGTTGAGGCAGAGTTAGGAAATGCCGCAATCGCTCTGGGCGAAGAGAAAAAAGTCGAGAGTTTAGAATTACGCAGCACGAAAGCTGTGTTCAAAAGCTGGCCAACGAAATCAGAAACCTATGCCAGTTATACCGCGCCGCTTTCCGCCGATGCAGATGAAAGACTGAAAGCCATCCCCCGCAAAAAACGCGCGGATGTGCGTAAAGGGATCAAGGCTGATTTCCCTGTCGATGCGAATGCTTCAGTCGATGTGTTTTTTGAGCTTTATGCCAAAAACCTTCATGCGCTCGGCACACCTGTGATGCCGAAGAAATGGTATGCCGCGTTGAAAAAAGCATTCGGCGATGCGTGCGAGATCGCGACGGTTCAGGGGCCGGATGGGCCTGTGGTCGGCTTGATGAGCTTTTATCACAAAAATACTGTTTATCCGTACTATGTCGGCGCAACGATCGAGGCGCGCAAGCTGCACGCATTCGATCATGTTTATTGGACGCTGATGGAACGTGCGCTTGATCGGGGATGCACAGTGTTTGACTTTGGCCGGTCAAAGATTGGAACCGGAGCAGCAGATTACAAAAAGCACTGGGGGTTTGAAGGCGTCCCCTTAGAATATCAGTTCCACCTTTATGGTGATAACGCGATGCCTGATATCAATCCGAACAATCCGAAATACGCACGTTTCGTGAAGATCTGGCAGAAACTTCCTTTTGCCGCCACAAAAGTCATCGGGCCAATGCTTGCGAGGCAATTGGCATGAGTGCTGTCAAACCAACATTGCTATTTTTGGCCCATCGGATTCCGTACCCTCCGACCAAGGGCGAGAAACTACGCGCCTATAATTTGCTTAAAGGTCTTTCAGAAACGTATGACATTTGGCTTGGTGCCCCGCTTGATGATCCTGATGATTGGCAATACCGGGATGCGCTTGACGACTATTGCATAGAGACACATATCGCCGATATCCGGGGACGCACACGTCATCGCGCTGCGCTCGAGGCACTCGCACGTGGAGAGCCGGTTTCCTATTCTTATTTTCGCGAACGTGGCATGATGGATTGGGTCGCAAAGCGGAGCGGTGAACGTCCTTTTGATGCCGTCTTCGTTTATTCCTCAGGAGCCGCGCCATATCTGAAAGCCATGCGCCGCAAGGCGGGTGCAACGATCATGGATTTCGTCGATGTGGATTCGGAAAAATGGCGGGCGCTTGGCGAAACAGCCAAAGGCCCTATGAAGCATGTTTACGCTCGTGAAGCGAAACTACTCCTCGCCGAAGAACGTCGTCTTGGCGCGCTCTCAGATGCCAATCTTTTGGTAACGGATGCCGAAGCAGCCCTTTATACAGAGTTGACCGGATTACCCGCGATGACCGTTGGTAACGGCGTCGATACGGAATATTGGGGGGCTGCTAAGTCGATTGAATCGCCCTATTCCGGTGATCGCCAGCGGGTGATATTTACCGGCGTGATGGATTACGAACCAAATGTTGAAGCAGTGATTTGGTTTGCCGCTGAAGCCATGCCGAAACTTCGCGCGATGGGCCGGAATATCGAGTTTGTCATCGCAGGAGGACGCCCTACAAAGGCGGTTCAAGCGCTCGGCGAAGCAGAAGACATTACAGTGACGGGCCGCGTAGAAGACATGCGCGGCTGGTTAGGCCATGCAGACCTTGCCGTCGCACCCTTATTGCTAGCGCGCGGCGTACAAAACAAGGTTCTCGAAGCCATGGCAGCGGGAACGCCAATTTTAACGACGACACCGGCATTAACAGGAATTGACGCCGTACCGGGACAAGATGCCCTCGTTTGTAAAACGGGTGAAGACTTTGCAACAGCCATTCTCGATTTGCTCGACGACAAAGCCCGTCGGGATGAGATGGCAAAATCAGCTCAGGCATTTGCCCAGAATGGATATGGCTGGGGTGCAAAAGTTGCTGATCTAGTAAAAATCATTGAAAGCGCACGAGACACTGCGCCCGCACAGGTTGCCTAATGACAATATCGACCGACACTCATATCATAGAAACAGACTCGAAATGGCGTATTCACGTCATTCAATTTGTGCTTTTAATAGCAACGCTATGTGCCGCACAATGGTCGACTCTCACGAATATGGTCGAAATTTGGTATCATACGACAACCTATAATCACGGGTTTATTGTCGTGCCGGTCAGTGTCTATCTCGTATGGCGCCGGCGTGGTGAACTTGCATCCGCTATTCCATCGAACGCCTATTCCTCGCTGTTACCATTGCTGCTTTGCTCCATCTTCGGTTTGATAGGAGAGTTGAGCGGGGTCAATCTTGCGCGGCACATTGGTTTTGTTGGTGCATTAATGTGCCTCATTCCATTGTCCTTTGGTTGGCCGGTGACACGCCGGTTTATCTTTCCGGTTTTATTTCTCAGCTTCATGATTCCGGTTGGTGATTTCCTGATTGCGCCGCTGCAAATTTTAACCGCTGACGTGTCCGTTTGGATGATCCAAATGACGGGCGTTCCGGTTTATCGTGAAGGGTTGATGATCGAACTCTCATCCGGTCTTTGGGAAGTTGCCGAAGCCTGCGCCGGCGTGCGGTTCTTAATCGCCAATATCTTCGTTGCGACTGTCTTTGCATATTTAAGTTATGACAAAGCGTGGAAATGGGTTTTGTTCGCTATCCTGGCTGTCGCGATTCCGATTGGCGCGAACTGTATCCGCGCATACGGGATCATGATGCTGGCTCATGCGACGGATAACGCTCTTGCAGTCGGTGTTGATCACCTTGTTTACGGTTGGGTATTTTTCTCCTTAGTGATGCTCATCATGCTGTGGGTGGGAACAAAATTTGCCGACCGCCAGTTGGAAGATCCCGTTTATATCGAGGCCGATAACAACAAAAACCACTCACAAGGCGGCCTCGGGATTGCCATTGCCGGTTCGCTCATGATTGCCGGTGCGCCAGCCTTCGCCGCCATCAGCAAGCCGGTTCCAACCGCAATGCCATCCGCACTCATCAAACCGATGATACCGGAAAACTGGCAGATCATACCTTGGGATGGCGATGCACCGGATCGTTGGATACCGCGTTTTGACGGTGCAGATCGCGCGGAGATCGAGCGCCTATCGAATGGCACTGAGACACTTGATATGGTCGTGACGTATTATACGCACCAGCGCGACGGCTCTGAAGCACTGCATTACTCTAACCGCTTCGATGACGATACAATCTGGGTTCGGGCTGGAGTCGGAAACACGATTCTAAAGACAGGGGAAACGGGGCTGCCGGGAGTGGCGCGTCGCGATAACCTGACTTACTTCCAACAAACGAGCAATTCATCCGGTACAATTTTCTCGTCACGTCTCGTCACGTCTTGGGTTTGGGTCGGCGGTTCACTCACGGCTGATCCATTAACCGCAAAGCTCGCCGGGATGAAAGCACGGCTCTCGGGCGGTCAAGCGGGCGCGGCGGTTGTTGCATTCTCTGTTCAGTATGACGACCCCGCAGAAGAAGAACGCGCACGAAAGACAATCGAGACTTTCCTCGCAGATATGAAACCCATAGCGCCGGTGCTTGAGGCAGCAGGAAACAACTAATGTGCGGAATCGCTGGTATCATTGACCTCGACGGCCCTCGTGACATTCCGCGCGGGCGCATCCAAGCAATGACGGATGCTATTGCTCATCGCGGACCGGATGGTGAGGGGCATTGGCTTGCCCCCGGTGTTGCATTGGGTCATCGGCGGCTGGCGATTATTGATCCTGAAGGCGGAGTTCAACCGATGATCGGCGACAAAATATCTGTCGCATTCAACGGGATGATTTATAATTTTCGCGAGTTGCGCGCCGAACTGGAAGCCCACGGCGCACGGTTCGAAACCAACAGCGATACGGAAGTTTTGTTGCATGGATGGCGTGCATGGGGTGCGGCTTTACCGGAAAAACTCGATGGCTTTTTTGCCGCCGCTATCTGGGACGCGCGGGATGAGACGCTCGCGCTGATCCGGGATCGCTGGGGTAAAAAGCCGCTCTATTATTCGGTATCACCTCAGGGCGAACTTTTATTCGGGTCAGACCTCTCTGCGATTCTTGCAGGAATGAATCACACACCGGACATTCGCGAAGACGCCCTGTCGGATTATCTTGCATTCGGGTATGTGCCGGAGCCTAAATCAATCCTTGCCGGGGTTGAAAAGCTGCCGCCGGCACATCGTATGATCCTCAAGCGCGGGGCTTGGCGCGATGCGAAAGCCGAGCGCTATTGGACAATTAACATCCATCCCGAAGATCGCGGACAAACGATGGAAGATGCCGTAACGGAACTGGTTCCGTTGTTGCGCTCTGCCATCGGTAAACGGTTGATTGCAGATGTTCCACTCGGCGCATTCTTATCGGGCGGTGTCGATAGCGGAGCCATGGTTGCACTGGCGACTCAGGCACGCGGGCCGGGCCTTGATGCCTGCACGATGGCTTTCGAAGATGCGGCCTTTGATGAAAGTGATCTGGCGGCGAAAGTCGCAAAGCAATACGGCGCGCGGCATCACATCGAAACCGTTCACGAAGAGGCTATGGCCGATCTGAATCCGCTCGGTATTGCCTTTTCCGAACCATTTGCCGATGCCTCCGCCCTGCCGACAATGCAATTATGCGCGCTCGCGTCAAAGCATGTGAAAGTAGCACTCTCAGGAGATGGCGGCGACGAGCTGTTTGCCGGATACCGGCGCTATCCCTATCACATGAATGAAGAACGCCTGAAAGGACGCATTCCCGGTGCAGTATCGCGCGGGTTATTCGGGCCATTGGCGCGCGCCTATCCCGCTATGCCGAATGCTCCTAAAGTCTTCCGTGCAAAAGCAACATTCGAGTCGCTGGCCACCGATGCGATGGGCGGCTTGTTCCGTGCCACGGCCATCATGCGCGAGAATGAGCGTGATGCCTTGATGGTACGCCCGCCTCACTATTCATCGGCAGACCTGTTGCGCACTCATGCCGCTGAGGCCCAAACTGATGATCCTTTAGCCCGCGCCCAATATGTTGACCTTATGACATGGCTACCGGGACGCATGTTGGTGAAGGTTGACCGCGCGAGCATGTACTCAGGGGTTGAGGTTCGTAATCCCTTGCTCGACCTTCATCTGGCGGAATGGGCAGCAAAACTGCCGACGCGGCTCAAGCTCGACGGATTCAGCGGGAAGCATGTTCTTAAATCCGCCTTGCGCGGATTGGTCCCATCGGAGATTCTCGACGCAAAGAAACGCGGTTTTGTCGCGCCTATCGGCGGATGGATGACGGGCCGGTTTGCCGCACAAATGGAAGCGTTGCCGGCGCACTCTCATCTTGCTGAATCCGGCCTTATTGAACCCAAAGCCGTCACCACGCTATGGGACGAAATGCGTCGCGGCAAATCAGACCGGTCACGCGAGTTGTGGACATTGATGATGCTTAACGGTTTTCTCGGGCGTTTAAATGGTGAAACCGCTCAGAGCAATGCAGCATAACTGCACATTATTTCAGGTCACATATTCCAGAAATTTTGCAGGAAGCTACCGGATTATTAACAATGATTATACATAGTATAACGCGAACTCACCAATTTCTAAAAAATCCGCCTAAATCGCCGCGTTAACTTAAATCTACCTTAAGCCAAAGAAGCCAACCTCCTGACAGAATTTATCTGTGCCGGGAGCACCTCATTATGCTGATTCGTAAAACGATTTTCGCCGTTATTCTCTCAACCGTTTCTGTTCCGGCGCTTTATGTAAGCACTGTTCCAGCCGCAGCGAACGTCCAAGCGGCAATTGATAACCCTTACATTACAAGTGCAAAAGCACATTTTGAAGCCGGCCGTCATCGCGACGCAAGCATCGAACTAAAAAATGCATTACGGCAAGATCCAGAAAATGCAACGGGACGCTATTTGCTTGGTCGAATTTTTTTGGACCAAGGTGATCTTACCGGCGCTCTCAAAGAATTAGGCCGCGCGCACAAACTTTCCCCGAATGATGATACTGCAATTTGGCTTGCTGAAGCCCGGATGCAAAAAGGCAATGCCAAAGGCGCACTGGAGTTGATAGATGGTGAAGGGAGCACGATTGATGCAACCGTCCATCGCCTGACCATTAGCGCCGCCGCATTCACACAACTCAATAAATTCGACGAAGCCGAGGCAGCTTATCGCAAAACGCTTGAGATTGATCCGCGCCGTGTTGAAGGCCATTTCGGACTGGCACAGGTCTTTGCCAGCCGGAAAGATTACAGGGCGGCGGCAGACAAACTTGATGAGATCGTTATCGGTAAGCCTGACTTTTCGCCCGGTTGGATGCTGCGCGGTGAGGTAGCATTGGCGAAAGGCGACAAACAAGCTGCGTTTGTCGCCTTTGATAAGGCTGTCACGCTCTCACCGGACGACCCTTCTCCATTGATTGCGCGCGCCCGCGCTAATCTCGCCACAGGCGATCTTGAGCGAGCAAAAGTTGATGCTAGAACCGTTTTGGAATTGGCCGAAAATGCTCCCATTTCGCACTATCTCAGTGCAGCGATTGCCTATGCTGAGGGAGATGTCGAAACGGCCAACCGGTCCTTTACCCAGTTGCAAAGAAATTTCGATAATTTTGCCCCTGCCGTGCTGCTCGGCGCATTGATCAAGCACCAAAAAGGCGAGAACAACCAAGCGGATTCTCTGTTGGTCAAATACATTGGTATGCAGCCGGACAATATTGAAGCACGGCGGGCGCTTGCAAGTGTACGCCTCGCCAATGGCCAGCCCCGCAATGCACTCGATATGCTGAACAGTGTTTTGGACAGAGCTCCGAATGACTCAGCAAGCCTGCGTCAAAAAGCCAGTGCTCACCTCAGCCTCGATCAATATGACAAAGCAAAAGCAATTTTCAGAAAACTGGCCCAGGGAAGTGTCCCGGAGGAAGCGCGTGAAGCGCAGATGGCATTGTCCTTACTTGACCCCCCGGCTGAAGCTACAGATCCGGTTTTTGCTAATCAGGAAGTGCGGCATATTTTGCTAAAAGGCATTGACAGGATCGTAAATGATGATCACGAGGCCGCAAAAAAACTGTTGGATAAGATAAATGTAGCCGACAGTGCCACACTCCTCGCACTACGCGGCAGCGTGGCGGCTGAACTTGGAAATGGCAAGCAGGCACGCGATTACCTGGATCGTGCGCTTGAAATCGCGCCTGAAATGACCCCTGCAATTGCGACCTATGCCGAGCTGGATCAACGCGACGGGAAGACAGGTGAAATCCTGCCAAGACTAATGCGTCTGCTTGATAAACGTCCGCAAAGCGAATTGCTGACGCTCAGCGTGGCGCAACGCATGACGACCGAAGGCAATCGAACAGAAGCGACAGATTTTCTCGCCGAAAGGTCGAAAATTGTGCCCAAATCCGCAATCATATCACGGTCGCTTGTCTCGGCTTATATGGTACAGGAAGATTTTGAAGCTGCCGCAAATGAAGCCGAACGCCTGTCAACCGTTGCTTCAGACAATCCCGGGATGCTGGTTTTTGCAACTAAGGCTTTGATTGATGCAAAAGCACCAAAACGGGCTGTCCCGATTGCGAAAGCAATCCGAAAGCTCATCCCTAAATCACCGCAAGCCGCACTGTTGGTCGCTGATACCCAAAAGGAAAGTGGTGATACTGCTTCGGCGCGCAAGACATTGCACTCTGCTCAGAAGGAATGGCCTGATCTCGTCCCGATCGTTGCCGCTTTGGTGCGTTTGGAAGTCGAAGAAGGTAACTTAGATGCCGTCAAGGCGGCAACGAAAGCGCTGTCTCGTAAAGACCCAAGCTCTGCGGCGCGCTTAACCGCAAATGCGATGACCGAAATTGGAAAACCCGATCTTGCTATACAAGCATTGGAAGGGGCATTCGCGAAAAAACCCAGTGCGAGGCTTGCCGTCGATCTGTTCGGCGCGCGCCGCAGCGCCGGCAACGACAAATTGGCTTTCTCCGAACTTTCAAAATGGATCGACTCCCATCCGGATGACCGTATTTCACTGTTAAGCTACGCAACCGCATTGCTGGAAGTTGGACGCCAGGGAGAAGCAACTAAGGCATATGAAGCGTATCTTACGCTCGAACCAAACAATCCTGTTGCACTCAACAACTATGCGTGGCTGCGCCATCAAAGTCAGCGCCCTGATGCACTGGATTATGCGCAGCGCGCCTATAATGCAGCCAGCGGTTCACCCGAAATTGCCGATACCTACGGCTGGATGTTGGTGACGTATGGCAAGTTGAAAGAGGGTCTTGACCTGCTGAAGACCGCAAAAGATGCTGCACCGGACAATCCGGGCATCAACTATCACTTTGCCTATGCCCTCTCAAAAGCAGGACGCGGCGATGAGGCGAAATCGGTGCTCGTCAATGTTCTTGAAGGAACTGTGGAGTTCGAAGAACGCGCAGAGGCAGAACAACTCATGCGGAAACTAAACGGCGGCTAACACCTGCCTTTCCCTGCACTCAAAAGCCCCGGATTTATATTCGGGGCTTTTTTCGTTTTAAGTCCGGTTGATCGCATCAGGACGTTCGCGCTTTACCAATCTAACCAGTGAAAAACTCACGATCATCAAGAGAATCCAAGAACCGAGTTTTCCGATAGGCACAGGGCGCCATCCGTCATGTTGGTTCGGGTAGAGCCATGTGCCGCTAAGGGAGCCGATATTCTCGGCTGCATAGACCAAAACGCCGACGAAGATAAAAATCGCGAGGACCGGCACACGGCCCCATTGCGGGAAATGCGCCCAGCAACGCCCGTATAGAAATACCGTAATCGCCATGAGGACATACCGCACATCCGGTATAAAATGATGGCTGTAGAAATTGATGTAAATTACCAAAGCCAGCAACCCGCCCGCCCATTCGAGAGGCGCGCCGGTTAATCTCATATCGGCCAATTTCCATCCGCGTGCGATGTAGCTGCCCACTGCAGAATACATGAATCCGGTAAAGAGCGGGACGCCCCCAATTTTCAACAAAGATGGTTCGGGATAGACCCATGCGCCGACGGAAGTTTTAAAAATCTCCATAATGACGCCAACGATATGGAAAGCAAAAATCACGCGCGCTTCGGCCCATGTCTCGCGGCCCGTGGCGAGGAGCCAGCCTTGCAAAGCAAGAACCGCGACGAACAGAAAGTCATAGCGATAGACCGGCCAGCTCTCTTGCCAAATCGCGGATGTCACCATGATCGACGCAAGGATGAATATCCCAAAGATCGCTGCCGAGAACTGAAATTTGACGAAAGCCGTGAGTTTGCTCAGCACATTATCGTCCCTCGAATGACGCTTTGCGTTTTTCAAGGAAGGCGGATGCTCCTTCGACAAAATCCCGTGTTGCGGCGGCTTCGGCTTGGCTGCGGGCCTCCAGTGCCAGTTGTTCAACAAGGTCGGCTTGCATCCCCGCGCGCATGGCTCGTTTTGTCAGCTCAAACGAGCGGGTTGGACCATTGGCAAAACCAGTGGCCATTGCGAGAGCTTCGGCTTGAAGGGCATCGTCTTCGATCATCTTCCAGACCAGACCCCATTCCGCCGCTTTTGCGCCATCGACGGGTTCTGTCGTCATCGCCATGCCCATCGCGCGGGGTAAGCCAATCAGACGAGGTAGGAAATAAGTCGAGGCGACGTCGGGCATCAGACCAATACGGGCAAAGGCAATGACAAATTGCGCCGAGCGTCCCGCCAGTACAATATCCGCCAACAGTGCGAGGGATGCGCCCGCACCAGCGGCAACGCCATTCACCGCACAGATCACCGGCAGAGGGCAATCGAGGATTGCGTGGAGCATCGGTTCGTACTCATCACGCAAGGTCCGCTCGACATCGGGCAATCCGCCGCCATTCTCGCCGAGATCTTGACCTGAACAAAAACTGCGTCCATCGCCGGTCATGAGCACGGCGCGCGCGCCTTCTGCCGGAGTGCGCTCGAAGGCATGGCGTAGCTCGTGCCGCATCGGGGTATTCAGAGAATTCAGCGATTCCGGTCGATCCAGCGTAATCGTGGCGACGCGATCAGTTAAATCGTAGCGGATTGTCTCGTAAGCGGCCATTTTCCTGCCTCCTGTTTCGCCCTCTCAAATATCAGAGAGAGCGCGGGACGCAACGCTTACGATGGGTCAGGTCTGCAACGCGGTTTTCAGCGCAGAGGCGAGTTTATCCGTGATCTCACCAATATGGGTGTCTTCCATGATGAAAGGCGGGGCGAGGAGGACGTGATCGCCGCGCCGCCCGTCAATGGTTCCGCCCATAGGATAACAGATCAAACCGGCATCGAATGCAGCGGATTTAAAGCGCTTGTTGATGGTGCGAGGCGGATCGAAGGGCGTTTTCGTCTCTCGGTTTTCGACGATCTCCAAGCCCTGAAACAGCCCCCTGCCCCGGATGTCGCCGATATGGGGATGCTGGCCGAACTCTTCCTCCAGCGCTGAACGCAAACGCGCTCCCATCGTGTTGACCTGCGTGATCAAGTCGCGGTCTTCCATCTCTTGCATCACAGCGAGTGCGCCGGCACAGGCGACCGGATGGCCGATATAGGTATGGCCATGCTGGAAAAAGCCTGAGCCATTTTCAACCGCCGCATAAATCTCCGCCGAAACCATCATCGCGCCAATGGGTTGATAACCCGCGCCGAGGCCCTTTGCGATACAGAGGATATCCGGGGCGATGTCCTCTTGGTCGCTGGTAAAGAGCGAGCCGGTGCGCCCCATGCCGCACATAACCTCATCGAGGATAAGCACGATGCCGTGGCGGTCGCAGATCTCGCGAATGCGTTTGAAATATCCTTCGACCGCCGGCACAGCGCCAAGGGTTGCGCCGACAACAGGTTCGGCAATGAAGGCCATCACGGTTTCAGGGCCGAGGCGTTGAATTTCGGCCTCTAACTCATCCGCGACGCGAAGGCCGTATTGCTCGGCTGTCTCGGTGTCTACGCGGCCCCGGTATTCGTAACAGGGCGAGATGTGCGATGTCTCGATCATCAGCGGGGCAAATGGCTCACGCCGCCATGCATTACCGCCCGCCGCCAATGCGCCGAGCGTGTTACCATGATAGCTTTGCTTGCGCGAAATGAGACGATGGCGGGAGGGTTGCCCGCGCTCGATCTGATATTGCCGTGCGAGTTTTATCGCCGCTTCCACGGCTTCAGAACCGCCGGAGACAAAATAGACGCGCTCTAACCCATCGGGCGCGCGGTCCACAAGAAATTCAGCCAGTTCTTCTGCCGGTTCAGAGGTAAAAAAGCCGGTATGGGCGAAAGCCAGTTTATCAAGTTGGGCTTTAATCGCCTCGATGACGGTTTGGTTGCCATGACCAAGGCAAGATACCGCCGCGCCGCCCGATCCGTCGAAATACTGCTTACCAGTGGAGTCGATCAGATAGCACCCTTCGCCGCCAACAGCGGTGGGCAAGGTCGATTTTGTGTGGCGCGGAAATACGTGTGACATGCAGATACGCTATGCATGGTTTCACGCGCGTGTCACCTCCGATTTTTCCCTACGAGCCTTTCGGCAAGCCAGCGAGCCAGTCCAGACCATGACCGACCCATTCGCCGGGGATCGAATGACCGCGCGGGTGCAGACATACTTCGAGGACGCGGCCACTGCTGCTTTGGTCTTGGCGGGTGCAAGTCAGGCGGCGGTCGCCGCTTGGGACGTTGCGCTTTTTGCCGGAATCGCCGTTAACACGCGCAAGAATATCAATGCCCTCAGGAATTGGCATCGAGTCGTAAATGCCGATCTCATCATAGGCGACGACTTTATCTTTCAGTCCGTGAATATGGCGCAGATTGACAGGACCGGAGGGACAGGTTCGAGGATTATCATTCCAAAAACCGCCCGCGATGGGCGCATAACCCCGAAAAAGATCACCCGTATAACAAGCCACATTCCAGACCATCGACGCGCCGCGCGAAAAGCCGGAGGCCAATGTCCTGCTTTGATCAATCGGCCAGCGGCGGCGCACATCCGCCATCACTGCACGAATATAGGCGGCTTCGTCCCGTCCACCTTCTGCACGGCCTTTGCCGATTTGCTTCCAGTATCCTGTTTTGGCAAATGGCGCGACGAAGAGGGCATTACGGTTGGTTGCCCCGCGTATCATGCTGCCATTACGGAACGTGCCTTCGGGCGTGCCGCCCCAACCATGGAAATAAACCACCAGACCAAGCGGGGTTTTGCCGTCCCAATCATCTGGGACGGCGGCCAGATAATAACCGCCGTCCACTTTGCACCGATTACCATCCCCGCAAGCCATCGCAGCGAAAGGGAAAACTAAAAAGACCAACAGAAAGGAAATCAGGCGCATGGGTAAACCTCGTTTAGACACTTAACGCGACAATTTGCTTATGTCAGATGACCTGCAAGGCAAATGTCCGTGAGGGATGTGACAAAACACGCTAAGGTAGTGTGAGACAAAAGCCTTGTGGAGGATAAAAGCTCCAAACGATCATGCAGAGCGGCACGTTTAGCTTTTCAAAAGCAATTTTATACGTGACGTACCAAAAAATTATATCAGAAGATTCGAAATAGGCCGGTACTGAGATTGAGATTACGCCCGAGATGATTGAGGCGGGTTCTTTGCAATTTCAAGAATGGGTTTCGTTAGGGCACGATGAATTAGCAGTAGCGGTCGTGCCTGGTGACGAAGCCTTATCAAGGCTTTCCTCAAGCATTTTTTCTTCTATGGCAGCGCTTAGCCCATAGTTTTTCATGAACGCGATTAATTCGATGTGGAGTTCAAAAAGATCGTTAGCGGCATTGCCTAGTTCGTCCAATGTGTAGTCTCGCTCATCTTCATTATACCCCTTCAAATCTAAGCGACCTGCCCGGATATCAGCCTGAACGATCCTAATCGAATCTGGACGGCTACCCTGCGTCCAGTGATTATGAGCGATATGGTTTCGGAGAGTGGAAAACTTTCCAAATTTTCCAAGAATCTCTACAAAGTCATCTTTCATTTTTGATGAGAAATAAAGTTTAGCAACAGCTTTCGCTACGTTTTTAAGGTTTGCCGAAGAGTATGGCTCTGTGATCAGAAAAATGTCGTGGACGTGTAATGAGTAAGCAGCCCCCAAGCAGAGCTTAATTGCCCGTTCCATTTCGGAGCAAGCATATATAATGCGTCCGAACGCCTCGAAATGTTTAGGTGAGAGAATGTCAGACATAAATGGTGACCTTAAAAAAACAGACGAAACGCTTTCGCGGATGCTGAGCACCCCGCCAAAGCCTCACGCAGATGATAGCAAGATAGACGAGAAAGAGTCGAATTCCGCAACATCTAAGGGTAAGAAGAAATGAGTAATGACAAGGACTGAGTACGCATTCAGGCAGTGTTTTGGCGGGCCATCACGCGCATAGTTCCGACATGCTTGCTGCAATGGCAACTTGAGAGCCGTGAGGGTGTTGAGGCCCGTTACGTGGCTTCGGGCACCAAGATTGATATGCATGTGGATGGTCCATGCATTATAACGATCAACCGAGATTAATACCGGTCCTTGATGCGGTCGTTGTAGAACATCCCTTTTGATCGTGAGTTCAGAAATGCTTCATATACGCTCTCTGGCACTCCGGGATGGTCGTACCGCCCGCTTTCGTGAAACCAAATCGATAGTGTTCCGTTCTCCCATTCAATTTGGGCAATCGCGGTAGAGTTCACGTAGGGCATTTATCTTACTCCATCAGCCGTTCTTGCGCTTGCGCCACCTGCGAAAAGTTCGCGCCTTCTGCTTAGGCGTGGGCGGCTTCGTTAGTCCGCCGATAAGTCAGACGCTTACCGTTGATGCCCTTCAAGGCTTCGTCAGCACGTTCAAAGTCTGAAACGTCACGGGTGTTGTAACGAAAATCAAATTCGCCAAGGTAGCGTTTCAGGTGCGCTGGCGAGACGTGGTGATAAACGCCATTCACGCCGCGTTTGAAGATCGAGAAGTAGTTTTCGACCGTGTTTGTGTACCAAAAATCGCCACGTACATATTCGTCAATCGAGTGGTTCACCGTGCCGTGGCCTTGGAACTCACGACCCGTCTTAGTGTAGACTCTGCTTTCGTCAGTCATGAGGTACGACGAGCGGTCAATTTGAGTAACCAACGTTGAGCGCAGCGTTTTCGCGGTAACGTTAGCAACATGGAACGAACGCACCTTGCCTTGACGCTCCACAAGGGCAACGACAGCCTCTTTCTTCGGAGGTGATTTGGACGCGCGGTTTTTGGCTTTACCGCCGACATAAGTTTCATCGGCCTCAACGACTTTGTTTTGACCGCCAAAGCCACCACTGCCAACAATATCCGTATCGTTGTTGTTATCGCGCATCGCTTCACGAATGCGGTGCGCCATGAACCAAGCGGTTTTGTAGGTAACGCCAAGCATACGGTGAAGCTGGTGAGCACTCATGCCCTTCTTAGAAGAAGCGAGCAGGTGCGTTGCCAGAACCCATTTGTTGAGCGGGATTTTTGAGCGCTCAAACACGGTGTCAACAGTGACAGAGAAAGGCTTGCGGCAATCGCGGCATTTGTAGACACCGGCGCGCGTTGACCTGCCTTCCAGCTTTTTAGAATTGCCGACGACACCACACCGAGGGCAGATCGGGCCTGATGGCCAGCGCAGAACTTCGAGATGCTCACGCGCTTTGTCCGCGTCGGTAAAGATTGGGTTGGTGAAATCCATCGGGCGTCCCTAGCTAAGTGCTTGCGTTTCTTAGCAAGTGCAGCTTGGTACGCCAAGTATATAATTAGCTTTTCAAAACATCCTTCGGGACGCCCGCAATGCGCGCCCTCAGGATGAGGTTTGATCTTTACGTCGAGGAATTGATACGCTTTGTTGGCGTCTTGACATAAAACAAATGTTCACATATTGTTCTATTCGTTTTATACGAAAGGACGATACGATTTTTGATGTTGCCTCAATGATTGACCACAACCGCCGCGCGTTGATGCGTGTTTTGGCGGGGTTGTTTGTCATGGCCGGCATCGAGCCGGGAACGGATAGTGTGGCAACTTTACCGAGATCGGTAAAATCAGCAATCCTGTTGCTGTTGCGGCCTGCGGAGTCTGCATTCCGGCGATTGGTCTTTGCAAAAGCACGTGGCCTTGACTTGCCAGCTTATGTGGCTTCGTCCGAGCGGGCGCGCTCGAAAGGCACAAGCGGGAAAAAGGGCAGTGCGCGCGCGCCCCAATTTCGTCTGATAGATCCGAGAAAGTTTTTTGCGGAACTGTACCCGAACCGAAAACCGCGCCGGGCGCGGCCCTCGCAAAAGGGTGGGAATGAGCCGCATTTTCTGTTCAGGTTTTCGAGTTTTGATGGCTCGCCAGCCTGCGAAGCATGGTCCGAGAAAGCGCCCGAAGCATCGCCGGATGATCCGATGATTGCGGCACATATCTGTCGGCGGATGCAAGCGCTGCATCATGCCTTGAATGACATTCCCAAACAGGTCAACCGGATGCTTCGTGTAATGTCAAAACGTGCCACTGCACCGCCTGGCCCGAAAAGCGTTCCGCCGTTGCGGGTTGGATTTCCGCCGGGGTATCGCAAAAAAGAAATCCACGAAGTCGATAGGATTTTAAAAGATTGCCACTGGCTTGCGACACACGAGCCTGTGCCGCCTGATTAGAGTTAGATTGTTCGGAATTCAGAACCTCCTCCCGTTTCCGGGAGGGGGGTAATTGTGTTTGTAGCGACCGCCATTGCGATGCAAAGGCTATCTTTGTGCCAAGCTGTCTTCACGTAGTTGATTAGGCCGAACACCGCGCAACAAAATGCTTCCGCGAGGACCGAGCGGGATCAAAGTTCCAGAGCCTTTAGCACGCGCTGCCCGTAAGACCGCGCGGGGATCACCAAGCTGTTGCGGCAAGGCAAGGCGGTCAATACCCGGTTGGAAATCAAATATCTCCGTCACACCAATCGGTGCCGGGCCGCCGGCAGCTTTGCGGCCAAAGAAAAACACATCTGCACCGGGACCACCCGCCGCATAGGTTTCTCCGCCCTCGATGACGATGCGATCATTACCCCGGCCACCGGCGAGATAATTGATCCCCAATCCGCCCGCGACCAAATCATTCCCGTCAAAACCGGCAACAATGTCATTGCCACCTTCGCCCAGCAGCGTATCGGAATCATTCGATCCCGCCATCAACTCGTGGCGGTCCGAACCACTAGCACGACCGGAATAAACCTTGTGATTGGCAAGCGAAAGAGTCGTTCCATCAGGGAAGACCGGAACGATGCCCCATTTGGGATGCCGCGCGAAATTGTCGCCGCTCGATTGCATGGCAATTGATCCCCGAACAAGCTGCGCATAGGCTTCGGCCATGAGCGGGTCACGGAAACCGCCAACGAGAGACGCATACCCTGCCCTGCCTTGTGCAGCAAAATCCCAAGCCTTATCGCCATTGCCGTTTTGAATACGCGGATTTTGCTCGAAGATGCTTTTCGCAATATTGGCCTGAGCCATCTCGCGCCACGTGCGGAAAGGCGCATCGGTTTTTTCATCCGCATGAAGCGACAAATAATGAGTCGACCATAGCGGATTGAAATCAGGACGCAGGAAGCGGCTCAGCTGGTATTTGCGGGTATAATTGTAAACCTGATTGGCCTCGGCAAATCCCATGCGAGCAATCTGCGCCAAAGACTGCGAAAAGAAATCCTGCTGCCAGTTTCCGATATAGCCCACCGGATAGGGACCTTCGATCCAACCCGCCGTCTCAAGACCGGCCGGGCCGCCCAGATCATCACGGGCAATGTAGGTCGTCGGATACCATATGAGTCGCTGACGCAGTTTGGATGTCAGGTAATCTTTCTCGGGGTGATCATCCGGCGTGATGAACGCAGCGTATCCATGCGTGCGGTTCGCCCAAGCCTGTCCGCGTACTTCGTCGTCGGTCAGGTTGCCCTCCGCGCCATCGCGGTATCCCGGTGCAGAATTGTAGCTGAACAAAGCATAGGCGGTTTGTGCAATCAGCTCATCAAGGAACCGGCGGTCGCCCGAGATGAGATAGGGTACGTAAGCCAGTTCCGGCTGGTGCGCGTTATCAACATCCCACCCGTCAACATCGGTCAACATCGGACCGTGACCATAGGAGGCTTCATTGGCGCGGCCATCAAGCCAGTAGCGTGGATGATTATCCAGCGTTGGGACTCGTGTGGTTTTCGGATCCCGGATATGCCATGGCACTGAACCCGCCGCTTCAGCGGTCTGCATCATAGCATAGCGCGCGCCGGGGGTCTGCGAGCGAAGCCAAGCCAGCGTCCAATCGGGAACCATGCCAAGATCAGGGCGCCCCCCACTGGTCGGCATCGCCTTGGTGATCAACGCATTGCCCATCGGGCCTGTATCCGTTTCACCAATTTTATTTGCGAAAGAAAAGAAGCCCTGGTTGATATCCAGTTCAGGATCAAATGCGGGAACCGCTCCCGCAGCAATCATGTAAGGGTAATCATAGACAACGTGGCCCTTTGACGGCTCGCCACCGGCCCAGACGATCTCGCGCCAGTTCGTAAAGCGGCGGTGCTCCAGCTTGCGCTCAAGCATCGTGCGCCCGCTCATCTTCACTGAGTACCCGTAGGGAATATCTTTCCCGGCCGTTTCGAACATATCATCATTATGCATCGAAACCGAAGTACGGACCGCGCCGTCAGCCAGCACCCGGATGTCAAAGATTGCCGTAAGCTGCGGTGTTAATTTACGCTTCATGCGCATTTCCGAGGCAAGCGGCCCATTGAGCCATGGCTTTTCACCCTTAGCGATTGCCTGCTTAAGCAACGTGCCCGCGTCGATGGAAAAATTCTGACCGTTGAAATCGAAATCAAGCGTCAAGTTGTAGCCGCGTGAAAGAACAGAGTCGACACGCAGCGCGCCGCCCTTATTGGCTTTCCCCGTTCGTAGGCTTATCTGTGCTTCTGACGCTTCGGGATTTGCGATGCTCAAAATCGCATGACGAACCGAACCGTCCGCGTGACGCGCTTTAATATCCGTTTGCATCGGCACTTGGCTGCCATTCCACTCCGCCACGAGGTCAGCACCGCGCGGCCAATCCCCCTGACGGAACACCTGACCAAAAGTTGTCACGCGCCCGCCCTGACCCGAGATGTCCTGAAGTAGAACACCTACAACGGCATTTTGGCCTTGCGGTCGAATCACCGAAGGGCCTTCCGTGTTGGTAGCGAGCCGTTGCAACAACGCGCCATCCGCAAGAGCAGAAGTGGCAAAAAGGCATGAAATCAATGATGTAAGCGCAAATCGGCGCATGGCAGACTTCCTTCATTCGGATAGCGGGCGATAAAACTGCCAGCAAGCTCTGTGCCATGATGTTTAAGGATGATTTAGGAGTCGTTGATTTCGTAATTAATGTACATCATCCCATTGCTGCAAAACGGAAAAAGCCGCCTTTTTTGGAGGCGGCTTTTGGTTTGGTTGGTATTTTTCGGGCGGGTTAGCCCATTTCTTGAACCGCGCGTTTGGTGAGGACTTTCACGAGGTTCGCGCGGTATTCGGGGCTGCCATGCAGGTCGTTTGACATGCCGTCGGCGGAAACCGCGACCCCTGCGACGGCATCGGCTGAGAAGCTGCCATTGAGCGCCGCCTCCATGCCTTCATGACGGAACACGCCTTCACGCGCCGCCCCTGTTACAGCGACACGAACACCGTTTGCGGTCTTGGCCACGAACACGCCTGTCAGCGCAAAGCGCGAGGCCGGTTGTTCAAACTTTTGATAGTTCGAACCGCCGGGGATCGGGAATTTGACCGCCGTGATGATCTCACCCTCTTCCAGCGCAGTCTCGTAAAGCCCGTCGAAGAAATCATCTGCTGCAATCTCGCGTGCGTTCGTCACGACCGTTGCACCGAGCGCCAGCACCGCCGAGGGGTAGCACGCCGCCGGATCGTTATTGGCGAGGCTGCCTCCGATCGTGCCTTTGTTGCGCACCTGAGGATCACCGATCCGCGAGGCCAGCGACGCCAACCCCGGAATGGAGGCTTGCACATCGCTGTTCTCAGCCACGTCAACATGGGTCGTCGCCGCGCCGATTGTGATTGTGCTGCCATCACTGCTGATGCCGCTCATCCCGGTGATACCGGTCAGATCAACCAGCGTGTCAGGTTGGTTCAGTCTTTGCTTTAAGGTCGGGATCAGCGTTTGCCCTCCCGAGAGAGCCATCGCACCCTCGTCTTTCATCGCGGCAACGGCTGCGCCTACATCAGACGGCTTTTGATAATCGAATGCGTACATGTCCGTCTCTCCTTATTCGGCGGCTTGCTTAGCGGTTGCGTTGTGGATCGTGGTCCAGACTTTTTGCGGTGTCAGCGGCATATCAATATGCTCGACCCCGTGCCCGCGCAGCGCGTCCACGACTGCATTCACAAGAGCAGGCGGTGAGCCGATGGCCCCGGCCTCGCCGCAGCCTTTCACGCCCAGAGGATTATGCGTGCAGGCGGTGCCGTCTCTGGTATCAACCGTGAAGCTCGGGAAATCTCCGGCGCGCGGCATCGCATAGTCCATGTAAGACCCGGCAACAAGTTGGCCTTCGTTATCATAGACACAGTTCTCAAGCATCGCCTGGCCCAGACCTTGCGCCAGACCGCCGTGTACTTGGCCCTCGACGATCATCGGGTTGATGATGTTTCCGAAATCATCCGACGCACAAAGGCTCAGGATTTCGGTTTTGCCCGTCTCAGGATCAACCTCGACCTCGCAGAGATAAGATCCCGCCGGGAAGGTGAAATTCTTCGGATCGTAGAATGCAGTCTCTTCAAGACCCGGTTCGATTTCTTCGATCGGGTAGTTATGCGGGACATAGGCCGCAAGGCTGATCTCGGCGAAGGCTTTCGCCTTGTCGGTTCCGGCAACTTTGTACTGGCCGTCTTCGAAAACGATGTCGCTTTCTGATGCTTCCAGCAAGTGAGCAGCGATCTTTTTGCCTTTGTCGACGATCTTATCCATCGCTTTGACGATAGCCGAGCCGCCAACCGCCAACGAGCGCGAGCCGTATGTGCCCATACCGAACGGCACTTTCGCCGTATCGCCGTGAACGATCTCAACCTGATCAAATGGAATACCGAGAGCATCCGAGACGACCTGGGCAAACGTTGTCTCATGACCCTGGCCGTGGCTGTGCGAGCCGGTCAGCACCGTGACCGAGCCGGTAGGATTCACGCGGATCGTTGCCGCCTCGTAAAGACCAGCCCGCGCCCCGAGCGCACCAACCAGCGAGGACGGTGCAATGCCGCACGCCTCAATGTAACAAGACAGGCCCAAACCGCGCAGCTTGCCGCGCGATGCGCTTTCCTGACGGCGCGCTTCAAAGCCGGCGTAATCCGCCATCTCCATCACACGGTTCAAAGTCGCATCGTAATCACCGATGTCATATTGCAGCGCCACGGGCGTATCATACGGGAAATCACGGATGAAGTTCTTGCGGCGGATTTCCGCCTGATCCATCCCGAGTTCCTGCGCCGCCTTGTTGATAATCCGCTCGAGCAGATAGGTTGCTTCGGGACGCCCTGCTCCGCGATAGGCATCCACCGGCACTGTGTTTGTGAAGACAGCGCGAACGCGGCAGTGGATCGCCGGGGTCGTGTACTGGCCCGCAAGCAATGTCGCGTGCAGCCATGTTGGAACCGCCGGCGCAAAGGTCGAAAGATATGCGCCCATATTGGCGAATGTATCGACCCGCAGGCCAAGGAACTTGCCCTCAGCATCCAGTGCCAGTTCCGCCTTGGAGACGTGATCGCGGCCATGGGCATCTGAGATAAATGCCTCCGAACGGTCCGACGTCCATTTGATCGGGCGACCGATTTGTTTCGAACCCCATGTGACGAAGGCTTCTTCGGCATAGTGATAAATCTTTGCCCCGAAACCGCCGCCCACATCCGGTGCATAGACGCGCAGCTTATGCTCGGGGATGTTCAGCACAAACGCGCCCATCAGCAACCGAATGACGTGAGGGTTTTGCGAGGTGGTATAGAGTGTGTAATCGCCGGTGGAGGCTTCATACTCGCCAAGCACACAACGCGGTTCCATCGGGTTTGCAACGAGGCGGTTGTTGGTGAATTCCAGCGTCGTGATATGTGCCGCCCCTGCAAAAGCAGAATCCGTCGCCGCACCGTCACCAAGCTCCCAATCATAGCAGAGATTTTCCGGGGCTTCCTCGTGGATCACCGCAGGCTGACCGCCGACCGCTTGAGCCATATCGACCACAGCGGGAAGAATACCGAAGTCAATCTCAACCAGTTCCGCAGCATCGCGCGCTTGAGCCGCCGTTTCCGCAACAATCGCGGCAATCGGATCACCTACGTGGCGGACTTTTCCATTCGCGAGGATGGGATGGGGAGGTTCTTTTTGTGGCTCGCCATGCTTATCAGTCATGCCCCAACCGCAAGGCACACCGCCGAGGCCCGCATCTACGATGTCTTGCCCAGTGAAAATCGCCACCACACCCGGCGCGTTTTTCGCAGCATCCGTATTGACGCTGTTCAATGTGGCATGAGCCACCGGAGATCTAAGAAAGTGAACATACGTTTGACCGGGACGGTTCATGTCGTCGGTATAGTTTCCGTTACCAGTCAAAAAGCGCACATCCTCCTTACGCTTGACCGCTTCGCCGATGCCAAAGTCCTTAGCCATGGTGTTTCCTTCCCAAATTTTTGCCGTGATCGGAAAACCTGTTTCAACTTTTCCTATGATCACTTCGACCGGAGGTCACCTCCGGGTGTCCGCTTCTGCGTTTTGTATGAGAGACGCGAGCAAACGATTATTTCTAAATCCTACAAACAGCCGCTGTGCTTATTCCGCCGCTTGCTGTGCCCCAGCCATAGTCGCCGCTGCCGATTGAATGGCTTTGACGATGTTATGATAGCCCGTGCAGCGGCAGATATTGCCTTCAAGCCAATGACGGATTTCGTCTTCGGATGGTGCGGCATTCACTTTGAGCAATTCAGATGCCGACATGATCATTCCCGGTGTGCAAAAACCACATTGCAAACCATGGTGCTCTTGGAAAGCAGCTTGAAGAACACCAAGCGAGCCGTCATCCTCTGCCATGCCTTCGATTGTCGTAACCTCAGCGCCCTCGCAGGCATTTGCGAAAGTCGTGCAAGCCTTCACAGAACGACCATTCACATGCACAACACACGCACCGCATTGCGATGTGTCACACCCGACATGAGTCCCCGTCAGACCAAGATCACTGCGTAAAAAATCAACCAGCAAAGTGCGACCTTCGGTCTCCGCTGACCGTTCGACGCCGTTCACTGTCATCGTTAATTTTGTCATTATCTCTCCCCTTTTTTCGTCCGCGTTTTACGCGCATTTTATCGCTATACATTGCGACGTAGAGTTAAATTTTACAATCGCAACTCAAAGCACAGTTTATAAAACTAGCCAAAAATCAACCAGAGGATCAATGCAACGATTAGTGCCAAGATGATCCAGAGATACCAAGGTTTGCCTTCTGATCCCATCTGAACATTTGACGCATGGTCAGAACCAGCTCCGGTCATGGCATCTTTTGCATCGCCTGCGGCATCGCCAGCGCGGGACGCTGCACCGGCTGCAAGAGCGGCTGCACCGCCTGCTGCGGCAACCGCAGCGCCGGTTACACCGGAAACTGCATCACCTGCAGCATCGACTGCGCCGCCAACAGCACCTGTCACGCCATCTACAGCACTTCCCGCCATGTCCATTGCGCCACTTGCCGCGCCGGTAATGCCGTCAGCAACACCAGAGACAGCATCGCCCGCTGCACCAGCTACGCCCGATACCGCATTTCCAGCAGCATCGACTGCGCCGCCCACAGCACCCGTAACCCCATCAACAGCACTTCCGGCTACGCCCATTGCGCCACTTGCTGCTCCGGTAATGCCATCGGTAACACCTGAGACAGCATCGACCGCTGCACCAGCTACGCCCGATACCGCGCTTCCAGCGGCATCGACTGCGCCGCCCACAGCACCTGTCACGCCATCAACAGCACTTCCGGCTGCGCCCATTGCGCCACTTGCCGCTCCGGTAATGCCGTCAGTGACACCTGAGACGACACCGCCCGCTGCACCAGCTACGCCTGACACTGCGTTTCCAGCAGCATCAACGGATGCTGCTGCTGTCGCGGCAACCGCACCTCCAGCTGCAGCTGCGGCCCCGACTGCCGCAGATGTTGCGCCTGATACCCCGGACTCTTCGTTGGATGACTCTGTTGACATATTATTACTCTCTACACTGCCTTGGCCTTCAACCGCGGCTTTAAAGTTTTCAAAAAAGGTGTTCGCCATCCGATTGGCAACACCATCAATCAAACGCGACCCAAGTTGAGCAATGCGCCCCGCCACGCTCGCATCGGCCTCGTAAGAAATTTGAGTTCCACCTGGAACATCGGTCAGTGAGACACGCGCCGAGCCTTTCGCCATGCCAGCGACTCCGCCTTTACCCTCCCCCACGAGGGTCAGGCTTTCGCCCTCAACAACGTCTTGCATCTCAACGAGGCCATTAAAGGTCGCTTTTACTGGCCCCACTTTTTGAACAACAACCGCCTCGTAATTCGTCGGCGATGTCTGTTGCATTTCTTTACAACCGGGAATCGATGCCTGCAGCACGTTAGGATCGTTCAGTGCACGCCAAACCGCCATCCGATCCGCAGCAATTACTTGTACGCCATCAAGTTTCATCGAAATCTCCCGTATTTATTTCGCAGCCGTATTCAGACCTCGTAGAGCTGTTATACCCGCTGTTAGTCTTATGATCATACTGTACCTTGAAAGAGGTACGCACCGTTTGCAATGACGTAAATGCACTGCAACTTTGTCTCAGGGCTGTTACAAGGCTGATCTTTGGCGTGAACTCAGGTTACATTTCTATCGCGGAGGCGTGATTAGCTTGCAACACGGTAGCACTGTAAGATGCGTAGTGAGGGTCAGTTAAGGGTATAACTATGTTTAAGAACCGCAATATGTCTGTTTTAATGCGTAGAATCGTCTGTGGTGCGACACTTACTTTTGTTGCAGGAACAGCACAGGCTGAAAACAGCGTGGTCGTAGAACTTTATACGAGCCAAGGTTGCAGTTCTTGTCCGCCCGCCGACAAAGTTCTCAAAGCTCTGACTCGTCAGGAAAATGTAATCGCCCTTTCGTTGAATGTTGATTACTGGGACTACTTAGGCTGGAAAGATGATCTTGCACTACCCGGAAACACCAGACGTCAACGTGATTACGCGAAAATGATGCGCTCGCGCCATGTCTATACGCCGCAGCTTATGATTGACGGCAGAATGGACGTAATCGGGAGCCGCCGCCTACAAGTTGACGCCGCAGTCGAAACCCATGCTCAAACCAAAGATGAAGCGATTGTTAAAGCTGAGATTGCTGGAGATAATGTCAGCGTTTCGGTTGCACCCGCTGACAAATCGGCCCGCGATTCAATTGTCTGGCTCGTCGGCTATGATGCAAGTGTGGTCAAGGAAATAGGCGGCGGTGAAAATCACGGACGCGATATTGAATATTCGAATGTTGTCCGTGAATGGCGTGAACTTGGCAAATGGGATGGAAACTCTTCGCAGAACTTCAAGGCCACGAAACCAATGGGCACAGGCGGTTTTGCAGTGATCGTTCAAGACGGTAAGGTAGGCCCTATTCTCGGTGCTACCCAGGTCCGGTACGGTGGAAGTATTAAGGCCGCCGGTGCTTCTCAGAACTGATTTTTCCCCAACGATTGTGCATCCAGAAGTACTGCTCCGGATGCGCCCGTATCCAAGTTTCCAAACGATTATTAATTTCTCCGGTAACCGCTTCCGCAGACTTATTTTCAGTATTAACGGGCGGTTCAATTATCACTTTGAACGTACTGGACCTTCCAAGGCGTTCTCCGCGTACCGGCAATAGAATAACGTCATAATTTAACGCAATTTCAGCCGCGCCAAGAGATGTCTTTGCCGGATGGCCAAAGAACGGAATTTCCGGGGCACCATTGAAGCGTTGATCTGTAAGAATCAATGCTGCACCGCCTCTACGGACATGCCTTAACATCCCTAACGATCCGCGCCGTCCCTTGTGATAAATTGGCGCGTCAACAACGCTCATGAGGTTCCGTGAATACTCATCGAACAGAGGGTTGTTGAAAGCACGATAAATTAAGGCGGCTGGCCAATCGTGACGCGCGAAGGCGATCCGGATCGTCTCCCAATTTCCGAAATGCCCAGTCACCAATAGAGCGCCTTTGCCGGATTCTTTTGCTGCATGAAGGTGCTCCAGCCCTTCTATTTCTATCCGGTCAGGGTCGTCATTCAGATCTTGCAGGTAGGTATACTCGAGCAACATGCGGGTCAGGCCGTCGAACATTTCAGTCAAAGCAACCGACTGAACCTTTTCATCGAGGTCCGGCATCGCAAACGAGAAATTCTTCAAGGCACGGGAACGCAATCCAGTGAGCCTGCCGAAGAATCTCCCTGCGCCCGCGCCTATCGCCGGACCAATATCCAAAGGTAACCGGCAAACCGTTTGCGCAACGAGCTGAACGGCGGCGTATTCGAGACGGTGCAAGAATGTAATACGGGGCTTTTTCAAAGACCCCTCCGGATAATTGTCTAAACCGAGCGCCTTAAAACACAGTCCCCCACTGTTCGCGGGGGCGCGGTGCATTTCGCGAATAGTCACAGCGTTAGACGCGCGGTCCAACCACCATAATCATCTGGCGGCCTTCAAGTTTCGGCATTGATTCCACTTTGCCGATATCTTCCAGATCACCGGAAACACGCTCGAGTAACGCACGACCAAGCTCTTGGTGAGCCATTTCACGGCCCCGATAACGCAACGTAACCTTTAACTTGTCACCTTCACCCAAGAACTTGCGGGCGCTACGCAGTTTCACTTCGTAATCATGCGTGTCGATGTTCGGTCTAAACTTGACCTCTTTTAAATCAACGGTCTTTTGACTTTTACGCGCTTCGGCTGCCTTTTTCTGAGTCTCGTATTTGAATTTCCCGAAATCCAGAATTTTACAGACCGGCGGGTCTACGTTTGGGGAAACTTCAACAAGATCAAGACCAACTTCTTCAGCCAGTTTTACGGCGTCTCCGGGGTTCATAACCCCACGATTTTCGCCTTCATGATCAATCACGCGTACTTTTGGGCAGCGGATAAAGTGGTTCACGCGGGGGCCAGTCTCTCTGGTCGGCGGCGCGAGATTCGGTCTACGAGCTATCGTCGTTCTCCATCAGTTGTTTGCGACCGCTTGCATCTTACGAGCGGTTAGCGTCAGGGTGCACATAAGCACTGTTCGCTCAGTATAATATAAAGAACGGTAAATGTCGCGGAGTTTTGCTGCGATTCAGGATTATTTTCGGGGGCAACATGGCGAGCATATATGACTTAAAGCCCCGGTTTCAGACAATCTTACGTCCAATTTGCTCAAAACTCGCAGAAAAAGGCGTTACAGCCAATCAAGTTACAGGCGCGGCCATGGCGTTGAGTTTCGCCCATGGTGCTTGGATTTGGTTCAGCGGTGCGTCGGGCATTAGTCTGGCTCTGCTTCCTCTGACCCTTTTTATCCGCATGGCGCTCAACGCGATTGACGGGATGCTCGCCCGCGAATTCGGTATGAAAAGCCAGTTCGGCGCGCTCTTTAACGAATTGGCAGACGTCTTGAGCGACGCAGCGCTTTATTTGCCGTTTGCGCTTGTCGCCGCGCCAAGCCTCCTAGTCTTGGTTGTCGTGCTTGCGGTCATTGTTGAGATGACTGGTGCAATCGCTCCAATGATCAACGCGGAAAGACAATATCAAGGACCCTTTGGCAAAAGTGACCGCGCAGCCTTTTTTGGCATTGCCGGATTTTTGCTGGGATGCGGGTTTATTCCCGCCGGTTGGTTTGATTGGGCGCTCTGGATTGCTTTGATCGTTAGCGTCTGGACAATCGCAAACCGTATAAATGGAGCGCTCGCCGGAGGCCCTAAATGAACATTCCAACACCTGTTTTATACGCCATCGGTGCAATCTTTGGCTTGCTGATACTGGCAACGATACTCGTTTGGTGGATCGGAAAGAACAAACCCGGCGACGCCTCTGACGAGTTGATGCTCAGGATAAAATCATGGTGGTTCATGATTGGCGTCTTCACCATTGCAATGGTAATTGATCGAGCGATTTCGACGATCTTTCTCGGGTTCATTTCCTATCTGGCGCTGAAAGAGTTCTTTTCCCTGATACCGACACGGCGGATCGACCGGCTGGTCCTGTTGTTCGCGTACCTCTGTGTGCCGATCCAGTTTTATTGGGCGCATATCGGTTGGTACGGAATGTTCGTGATTTTCATTCCGGTCTGGATGTTCCTCTTCCTGCCAATGGTCATGGTCTTGCAAGGACAAACGGAAGGCTTTTTGCGCGCGGTGGGCACGGTGAGCTGGGGATTGATGATGACAGTTTTCACGCTGTCACATACCGCGATGATGCTGGCAGAAGGCGATCTGTCGAATGGCGTCGCAGCGGGTGCGGGGCTGTTGCTGTTTCTTGTCTTTATGACTCAGTTTAATGACGTGGCCCAGTTCACATGGGGAAAGCTGACCGGTAAACATGCGATTGTCCCCAGCGTTAGCCCGAAGAAGACTTGGGAGGGCTTTATTGGTGGAGCAATCAGCACAGCAATCCTCGCCGCCTTCGTCGGGCCTTACCTGACAGTGATGCCGTGGCTATGGTCGGCGGCGGCAGGAGCCATGATTGCAGTCTCGGGCTTCATCGGAGATGTGAATATGTCTGCCGTAAAACGCGACCTGCAAGTAAAAGACAGTGGCGGTTTGATCCCCGGACATGGGGGGATTCTGGATCGGGTAGACAGCCTGACTTACGCTGCGCCGGTGTTTCTGCATTTCTTCTATTACTTCTTTATCGGCGGGAGAGCGTAAATGATCCGCCTCCTCCGTCTTGGCTTTTTTGCACTGATCGTTAGGCCCGTTTTGCTGTTGATCCTCGGGACGAATATCCGCAATCGCGAGCGGTTACCGGCGACTGGACCGGCAATTATTATTGCCAATCATAACTCGCATCTCGATACGCTTGCCTTGATGTCGATGCTGCCACTTGCCGACCTGCCAAAGCTGACGCCGGTTGCCGCCGTTGATTATTTCGGGCAAGGCGCATTCGGGTGGTTTGCCAAGCACATCATTGGTATCCTGCCCATCGACCGGAGCGGTAAAACGCCGCGAAGAAACCTGCTCGATGGCGCGATTGCGGCGCTCGACGAAGGGAAAATTCTTATCTTATTCCCTGAGGGAACGCGCGGCGAGCCTGAGCGGATTGCGACCTATAAAAAAGGCGTGGCTCATCTGGTTAAAGCGCGCCCTGAAGTGCCTGTAACGCCTGTCTTCATGCACGGCCTTGGCAAAGCATTGCCGCGCGGGACGTATCTGTTTGTCCCCTTCACATGCGATGTTTTTGTTGGCGAGTCTTGGACCTATCGCGGTGACGTCAACGCCTTCATGGAACGATTAGAGGAACGCATGAGCGGATTGGCCGCTCGTGGGAACTTTCCGGCATGGGAATAAGCGCACGTTGGAAAATAGCGGCGCTCGTCTGGGGTTTTGCTGAAGCGACGCTGTTTTTTATTGTGCCGGATGTCTTGTTGACGCTGGCCGCGATCCGTCTTGGCTGGCGCAAAGCGTTCTATTTGCTTTTTCTCACACTCATTGGCGCGTTATTGGGCGGAGCCGTGATGTTTGGCTTTGCGCTTTGGAGCTGGGACGCCGCTTATAGGGCCGTCGATTGGGTTCCGCTGGTATCCCCCAATATGATCGAGCGCGTTGGCGGGGAAATGCAGACCTCTTGGTTATGGCAAATGACCATCGGCGCAATGACCGGCACGCCCTACAAAGTCTTCGCGATTTCAGCCCCCGGCGCTGGAATTTCCCTATGGGCTTTTGTTTTGGGCAGTGTTTTTGCGCGCATAATCCGGTGGGTCTTGGTGATTGGGTTGGCGAAACTGGTCGTCTCAGCCCTAAAGCGCGCGGGACTCACCCGAATGGCGATGCCTGTTTGGGCCGCCACATGGGGTTTATTCTATGCGTTTTTCACAGCCGTAATGGAGTCATAGGACGACCACATACTCGTCAAAGATTAGCAACAGAGTATACCTTCGTACTAAATCGCAACACGTCTCAACATCTACGCCATCTTAAGCGTTCGTTAACCCGAATTCGAAACGAGTACGGCTATAGATGGCAAACTCTGTCACAGATGGCAGAACAGCTACTGACGATAAGGAACTTATATGTCCAGACGTGTTAGAAAAGCCGTCTTTCCAGTAGCCGGCCTCGGAACCCGCTTCCTGCCGGCAACAAAGTCGATGCCGAAAGAATTGCTGCCGGTTGTCGATAAGCCGGTGATTCACTACGCGGTGGACGAAGCCCGCGCTGCGGGTATTGAGCAGTTTATCTTTGTCTCTTCGCGCGGCAAGACGGCGATGGAAGATCACTTCGACCGGTCTTTCGAGCTGGAAGAAACCCTTCGTAAACGCGGGCGCGACGAGGATTTGCAGCGCCTTCAAGATACATTGGTCAATTCCGGTGATCTTGTCTTCGTGCGCCAGCAAGAACCGCTCGGGCTTGGTCATGCGGTTTGGTGCGCGCGGCATATTGTTGGCGATGAGCCTTTCGCCGTTCTGTTGCCCGATGATATTGTGATGAGCGATCCTCCTTGTATCGGAGAGCTGATAGACGCGCATGAATCGCTGGGCCGCAGTCATGTAATTGCTGTGCAGGATGTCTTACCGGAACATACCAGCCGCTATGGTATTCTTGACCCCGAGGCGGAAGTCTCCCCCAGCCTGATCCGGGCAAAGGGGATTGTCGAAAAGCCTGCCCCCGAAGACGCGCCCTCTACCACAGCGGCCATCGGACGGTATGTGCTTGACCCGGCGGTTTTTGAACATCTCGACAAAGGCGTTCAGGGCGCGGGGAATGAGATTCAACTGACCGATGCCATTGCCGCTTCGATGGATGTCGCGCCTTTGCACGGGTGTCATTTCAAAGGCGAGCGCTATGATTGCGGCGACAAACTCGGCTTTCTAAAAGCCAATATCGCGTTTGCTTTGCAACGGCCTGATCTGGCCGATGGGCTGCGGGAGTTTATGCGGGAAATTGGCGAGCAGTGAGGGGCGGTTTAGGCTTCGAGTTTTACGATTGAGCGCTGAATATTTGCACGTGCTTTGTCTTCCCGACGCGCACGGCAGATGTCTGTAAAGTAAAGCTGCTCTCGTGCGCGAAAGCCCTTCAGGATACCCGCGCGGGCGGAGGTGTATGTGTCTGCGGGTACGAAATCGTATTCAAAGCGGATGTCGTCTTCATAGGCATCAAAAATATCTTCGCGGGCCGCGAGGATAGAGAGGTCCATATCCAGAAAATAGGACGCATCGGAGAGCGCTTCGCCTGAAAGCGTGCCGGGCAAGTGATGCTTGGCGGTGGCTTCGATGATGATGGCAGCCTCTTCGAGCATCGTATCTGGAATGTGAGCTTTCCCTTCGGCGCGGAGCAGATCGGCGCTTGCGATTTGACCTTGCCCCGATTTACCGGACCATGTGCTGATTCAGTTACGCTGCGAATTTAGTCTCCCTCGTGAATTTCTGCCTTGCCTGTTCCGGCGTGATGTAGCCGAGCGAAGAATGGCGACGCTGTCGATTGTACCAGACTTCAATGTACTCGAAGATAGCGCGCCTTGCCTCATCACGTGTTTTGAAACGGTGACGGTGAACCAGCTCGTTTTTCAATGATCCAAAGAAGCTCTCCATTGGGGCATTGTCCAAGCAATTGCCCTTACGGCTCATGGACGCCACCAGCTTGTGATCAGCCAGGATTTTGCGATAAGGGCCCGATGCATATTGCACGCCTCTATCCGAATGTTGGATTAACCCTTTGGGTGGGTTGTGTCGCTGGATTGCCATCAGCAGTGCTCGCTCTGCTAGCACAGAATGCAGACTGGTATCCATGCTCCACCCTACGATCTCACAGGTCGCCATATCCTTGACCGCAGCGACGTAGAGCCAACCCTCGGCGGTGCCCACGTATGTAATATCTGCAAGCCAAACAGTGTTGGGCCGTGTGATATTGAACTGGCGCTCAATGAGATTGGGTGCAATGCCATGGGCATGATTGCTGTCTGTGGTCACAGGCCGACGCTTCTTGCGCCGAGGCGGCGAAATTCCGTTCTGTTTCATGACCCTGGCCACTCTCTTGCGAGACACCAACAGGCCTTCGGCGCGTAGTTCAGCATGGATACGCGGCGCGCCATATGTACCCCGGCTTGCCTTGAATATCCGTTGGATTGCTTCCAACAAGCACTGCCGCGCGCCCTCCCTGCCAGACTCTTGACGGGCGCAGTCCGGGCGCGCGGCTTTCTCGGTAAACCAACTGCGCGCGACACCCAACAGGCGGCATAACACCCGCACTGGGTAGACTGCAGCTTGGGCGGCGATGAAGGCATGGCGCGCGGTCATGTCTTCCCCGCCCTTTGAGCGAAAAAAGCCGGGGCTTTCTGGAGGATTTCGTTTTCCTCAGCCAATCGCTTGTTCTCACGCCGCAGTCGGGTGAGTTCTTCAGCGTCCGATTTCTGGCGCGCCAGCGCTGCTTGTGAACCTGCTGCTGCTTGCTCCAGATACCACGTCTTCAACTGTGTCGGAGTGATCCCCAATTCAGCTGAGACGCGGCCGTAAC
>CALKIZ010000012.1 GCA_937995735.1 uncultured Neomegalonema sp.
CGATGAACTCGAAGCAGGCGACCCGCGCTTCAGCTTTGGTCTTGAACTTTCGGCGGTCGAGTAACTCGCATTCGAGCGTCGCGAAGAAGCTTTCGCACATGGCGTTGTCATAGCAATCGCCGACCGATCCCATCGACGGACGCACACCCATTTCTTTGCAGCGCAGGCCAAACGCCACCGATGTATATTGCGATCCTTGATCGCTATGGTGAATGACGCTGTCAGGCTTGCGCTGCGTCACCGCCATGTTCATCGCATTGATGACAAGCTGGGCCTTCTGGTTGTTGCCCATGGCCCAACCAATGATCCGGCGGCTGAAGGCATCCAGGACGACGGCCAGATACAGAAAGCCCGCCCAGGTCGGCACATAAGTGATATCTGCGACCCACAGCGTGTTCGGGGCATTGGCATAGAAGTTCCGGTCCACCAGATCACTTGCAGGTCGGGCACGCGGATCGCGTTCGGTGGTGACGACGAACTTGCGGCGGCTGACACCTCTCAAGCCCTTGGCTTTCATCAATCTCTCGATACGCTTGCGACCAATATGGACGCCTTCATCAGCCAGTTCAGCGTGGATACGCGGCGCGCCATATGTTTGCTTTGATCTCTCATGGATGGCAGCGATCCGGTCGGTGAGCGCATCATCGGCAACCTGTCGGGCACTGGGCGGTCGGCTGTGATAGGCGTAGAAACCGCTGCGGGAAACACCCAAGGTACGCGACATCAATTGGATAGTATATTCGGCTTGGTTTGCGGTCATGAACTTGAAGACCTCCGCGATGTCACGTCGTTTTGTGCAAACCAAGCCGCGGCCTTTGAGAGTATATCCCGTTCCTGGCGAAGCTGCTTCACTTCTCGGCGCAACTGGCGCAATTCTTCCAACTCGGCACTCGTCAGGCGATCAGCATGTTCGCCACCATCTGCTCCGGCTTGCTTGACCCAGTCATGGATCGTAGCAGCGCAGGGTTCATACTCCCGCGCAAGGCTTTCAACACTGCGACCGGCTCGCGCCAGCGCAACCAATTGTTCCCTGAATTCCGTCGGGTACGGGTTCCTCGTTCTCGGCATAAAAAACACTCTCCTTCATCAATGAAAAAGTGTCCACCAAACCGGGGGAACTCCAAATCCATACCGCGACTACACTGCGCTTGCAAATCCCCTTAAACCAAGCAATCTTCGCTCTTCAAACCGGAGGCAAGCGCCATGAACATCCAAATCCCGAATTCCCTGTCCGCAATCAACATTGCAACGGGCGTCCATCAATATACCGACATGGCCGCCCACGAAGAGAAAGGCCCGCACATCATTGCGCGCGCTGAAGGCGTTCGCTTGTTTGATGACGAGGGGCGCGGATTCATCGACGGGATGGCCGGCCTTTGGTGTACAGCCCTCGGACACAGCGAACAGCGGTTAAAAGATGCCGCGATGAAGCAAATGGATGTCATGAGTTACACCCATATCTTCGCCCACCGCTCGCACCAACCCGCGATTGAGCTGGCAGAACGCCTGACAAAACGCGCCCCTGCTTCGATCACCCGCGCGTTTTTCGTCAACAGCGGATCAGAAGCCATCGACGCGATGATTCAGATGGTCTGGTATTACAACAACGCGCTGGGCCGCCCCGAGAAGAAAAAGATCATTGGCCGCGACCGCGCTTATCACGGCGTAACCGCAGCAGCGGGCAGCCTTACCGCTCTGCCCTATAAGCAAAATGACTTCGACCTGCCGGTGAATGACCGCTTTTTGAAAGTCTCCTGCCCTCATTTCTACCGCTACGGAAAAACCGACGAGACCGAAGAACAATTCGCAACCCGCCTCGCGGAAGAAGTCGAAAGCCTAATCATCGCCGAAGGCCCCGAAACGATTGCCGCTTTTGTGGGAGAGCCGGTTATGGGCGCGGGCGGTGTCTTGATCCCGCCAAAAGGATACTGGCCTGCCGTCGAGAAAATCTGTCGCAAATATGATGTTCTTCTGGTCTGCGATGAAGTCATCAACGGTTTCTGTCGCACCGGCGAGTTCTGGGGGTCCGAAACCGTCGGCGGCGTTCAACCGGACATCATGACTGTCGCGAAACAGCTTTCCTCAGCATACCTGCCCATCGGTGCAACGCTGGTCAGCGAGAAAGTCTACGAAGTTCTTGCCGCGCACAGCCCCAAAAACGGCGTCTTCGGCATCGGCATGACCTATGGCGGCCATCCGGTTTGCGCAGCGGTGGCGCTGGAAACCCTGAAAATCTATGAGGAACGTGATATTCTCGGCCATGTCCAAGCCGTCGCGCCTCTATTCAAAGAGCGTTATGATGCCCTCGCATCGCACCCGCTGGTCGGCGAAGCCCGCTGTACCGGCTTGGTCGGCGCCGTTGAAATCGTTGCGGACAAAGACACCCGCGAGCAATTCGCGCCCACCGCAAAAGCCGCCCCTACGGTCTATCAACACACGATGGAACAAGGCACATTCGGGCGTCCATTGCCCGGTGACGGCGTTGCCTTCTGCCCACCGCTGATCGTCACCGAAGACGACATCAATCAGATGTTCGATAATCTGGCTAAGGGCCTCGACCTCGCCCAAGCCGACCTCGCACAGCACCGTCCGGCCTGATCGTTTCAAGGGATAAATGGCAGGCGTTTCGGAGCTGCTATTCAACGCATCGCATTGCCCCAAACGGGACAATGCGCACCCTCTACTCCGCCAAAGGCACAAGAATTAGGCCCGGACTCCCCCCGCGCAGAGGCAATCAACCAACGTCAGATTTAACCAACCGCAAATGACCGCGATTACGGGCGACTTCTTCCTGCGGCTCGATGACCTGTTCAGTCGACCCGAGAAGCCCCCCGTTAATCGCTGTCAGCTCAGGCCGTCCCCCGGCCAAAAGCTGACTTGCCGCAAACGGTTCCAAACGAGGTGGTGTTGGTTCCCCACGGCGATCCCGTGCGCGGCGTCCGAAGATCGGAGCCGTGCCGACGCCTTCAAAGCTGTCGCCTGTCAATTCGAACAACCGCACTTTGTCGACCCAGTGATGGATTGGATCGTAGAGTTTCGAGAACGCGCGGTTCTCTCCGGTGTAATATCCACAACCCAATACACGGCTCATCTCGCCCATATCGGATCGCAGCGGCAGATAAAGAAATTCGGCTTGATAATGGAACCCGCCGCGATTTTCGACGGTACAGGCAACATGACCAATACAAGGTTCGTTGACGACCCGATGCATCACGTCGCGCACCTTAGCGCGGCACTCTCCATGCCACAGCGCAAGAGCACTCATGCCGCGTAATTCCATCCCGAAACTTTCGCAGAGTTTCGTCCCGGCAAGGCGGAAACGAACGCTATCGCGGCTCTGAACTTCCAGGATAAATGTACTATCCAAAAGAGGCGCAATCTCACGGGGTTCGATCTCGGAACGGAAAGGCGCGAGGCGTCCGTCGCGAATCGAATTCCAATAATCGTAAAGAGCGCGCGTTTTAGCGTGTTTCATTCTGCTAGTCCCATCGGCGAAAACTCTTTTGCTTGCATAACCTTGCGACATTTTTTTAACAAAAGGGCATCCGTTCATTTACAAAGATCAACTGCACAGGACCCAGAATAGAGCGAGTCGCGCCTCGTTGAAACGATGAAACTGACGTTCGCAATGGACGTGCCACACGATCATCCGTACACGGCTGGAATAAAGGCTTATTTTTGCGTAAACGTGGTTAACAGGCCACAGAAGGATAAAACCGTGCCCATGAACAGCATGACAGGCTTTGCAACGACCAGCGGTCAAATCGGTGATTCTGACTGGCGTTTGGACGTTAAAAGCGTCAATGGAAGGGGCCTCGATCTTCGATTCAGATTGCCTCCGGGGTTTGAGTCGTTGGAGCAAAAACTCCGGTTAAGCGCTCAAAACTCCCTGAAACGCGGCACGGTCACAGTTTCACTTATCGTGCGATTTCAACATAATGAAAGCCTTACCTCGTTAGACGAAGCTGCATTGTCGCGTAGTGTCAAAGCGTTGGCTGTGGCGCGGACACGACTTGAAGAAGCGGGGATTCCCTTGGCTGCCACCCGGGCAGAAGCCCTTCTCACGTTACCCGGAATTCTGGTTAACACTGAAGGCAATGAACCTCCCGGTTTTGATGCTTTAAAAAAAGAAATTTTGGTCGGATTCGAAAACGCATTACAAGCCCTTCTGAAAGAACGAAGTGCGGAAGGTTCCCGATTGGCACACGTGATTGCATCACAAGTGACCCAGATTGAATCGCTGACCTCAAAAGCAAAAGCGAGTGCGAATGAAGCAGTTATCGCTTTACGCGAGCGCTTTAAGACTCAACTAACCACGCTACTGTCCGATACCGCTCTTTCGCCCGAGCGCTTACAACAAGAAGCCGCCATCCTCGCATCCAAAGCCGACATCAGCGAAGAAATTGACAGGCTATACGCCCATGTCGCTGCCGCGCGCGCTTTATTGGCGATGGCGGAACCGATTGGACGGCGGCTCGAGTTTCTGACACAGGAATTTAACCGCGAGGCGAATACGCTCTGTTCCAAAAGCCCGACAGATGCTCTGACACGCATTGGTCTTGATCTTAAAGCCGTTGTTGATCAGGTCAAAGAACAAGCGGCAAATATAGAATAGCACAGACTTCCCCTCATCGCTTTACCATCCTACAAACCCGCGAAAGCAAATGAGACGCGAGTGCCGATTATGAAGCCCATCCTTGATGCTGTTGAGTCTATTGAACAGGTCCGCCGCCGGGGAATGCTATTTATCCTGTCCTCTCCCTCAGGTGCAGGAAAGACAACACTGGCGAAACGGTTGATGCAGGCTGACCCTGCGGTCACTCTTTCCGTCTCGGCAACGACCCGCAAACCACGGGACGGAGAGGTTGATGGGATTGATTATCACTTCGTCGATAAAGACCAGTTCGCGAAAATGGTTGTCGACGGTGAGATGCTCGAACACGCAACCGTCTTCGATAACTATTATGGCAGTCCGCGCGGACCCGTCGAAAAAGTGCTGTCTGAGGGCCGCGACGTTCTTTTTGACGTTGACTGGCAAGGCGCGCGGCAAATCCGCGATTCGATGAAAGAGGATGTTGTCAGTGTTTTTATCCTACCGCCTTCGGTTGAGGCATTAGAGGACCGTTTGCGAAAGCGGGGGCTGGATGACGACGAAACCATCCGCCGCCGAATGGAAAAGTCAATCGCCGAGATGCTGCACTGGCCGGAATATGATTATGTTCTGATCAATGCAGATCTTGATACCTGCACGACACAACTCGGGTCGGTTTTAGCAGCCGAGCGTCTAAAGCTATCGCGGCGCAGCGAAGGATTGGAAACGATGTTTGACCGGATCAAGGGCGGTTAATCAGGTGACGCGCGGACCGATCGAAACAGCCTGACATATTGCGCCCATGAGTATTTCACCGTAACGACGCTCTAAACAAATAAGAATTAGGATTGCCGGATGAGCCTGTTTCACTTGATCCTCGTGGCGTTGGTGCAAGGGATCACAGAATTTTTGCCCATCAGTTCAAGCGCCCATTTGATCCTCGCGCCCATGGTGACAGGGCAACCCGACCAGGGACCAATGATCGACATGGCCGTCCATGTCGGAACACTCTTCGCGGTCTTGCTGGCCTTTCGGCGTGAAGTCGCAGAGGCCTTCTTCGGCTTCTTTCATCTTATACGCGGTCGTACAGACAGATGGGACGCCCGCCTCGCATTATTTCTAATCGTCGGCACAATTCCCGTCATCATTGTCGGGTTGATCTTCAGCAGGCTCAACATCATGGATTGGATGCGGGAGTCCTCCCGTGCCTTAACGATCATCGGATGGACCACGCTGATATTCGGTATCTTTCTATATATCGCCGATAAATTCACTGCCCAAACGAGAGAGCTAAAAGAAATCACGATAAAGGACACAATCCTCGTCGGCCTTGCTCAAGCCGTCGCCTTGATCCCCGGGACATCGCGGTCGGGCATCACCATGACGGCGGGGCGGTTTCTTGGTCTCGACAGGACATCGGCGGCACGCTTTTCAATGTTAATGGCAATTCCGACGATTATCGCAGCCGGTGCGCTGGGGACGAAAGACATCATCGACAGCGGTAATACACAGCTTGGCCTTGATGCAGTAATCGCGGCTGTGCTGTCTTTTATTGCCGCACTGATAGCGATTAAACTCTTTATGCGCTGGATAGCCTCGGCGTCGATGACGCCCTTTGTCATCTATCGTCTCGTACTCGGGTTAATCCTGCTCGGGATTGCCTATAGCTGAATACAAAAAGCCTCCCCGACAATCCGGAGAGGCTGTTTTTGCCCGGGAAAGAGCACGATTAAATCAGTTTCATATCAGCAAACGTGTTCGCTGATTTCCGTGACCAATTAATTTTGAGCTTTTTCCTCGTCGCGCTCAACAAAGACCGTTCCGGTTTTCCCGGCGCTGCTGAGTTGATAAACTTCGTAGACCTTGCCTTGAATTTGGACAAGGCCGGTTTGCGCCTTAGACTTTCCGGCACGGGTCTGCGAGCGACGCTCGCTGTTCACCAGACTGCCATATGTCGTCGACTCGATACCCGTAAGCACTTGTGAAGCCACGCCGTAACGCTCAGCGACACTTTCAATGGTCAACTCCGGGTCATGAGGGGCTGATAAAGCCGTAACAACACCTGCTTTTCTCAATGCGCCATCTTCGCAAATGATAAAGCTGCGGTCCCCGGTCATTGTGCCACGATTGCATGTTGCATCTGCCGAAGCCGGTTTAACCGCTGCGACTTCGATTTCTTCAGCATCGGATTTAATCGTCGTTTCTTTTTCAGATTTGGCAGGAACAATTTCTGCGGACGTCGCATCACTATCAAGGTCTTGTGCTGAAGCGACGTCAAGCGCTTCAATCTCGTTCAATGCCGTTGCTTCCGGCGGCTCGGTAATGGTGCTGGTACAAGCGGCAAGCGCAAGGGTCGAAAAAAGAAAAGCGGGGGCTTTCATTGCATTTCTCCGTTAACGGGTCACCGTACAGAAAAACCGATTAAGGTTGATGAATCGTAACCACAGCAACGAAAAGGTCTCTACAATTGTTTAGATCCGGGAAACCAATCAATTCAAACGATATGTAACGTCAGTATTGCAACTTGGCTTTGCTTTCGGCGAGATATTGCCGGGAGCGCATTTCGGTCAAGCGGCTGGCTGTTCTGGCAAATTCAAACGACCCGTCTCCACTCTGGTAGAGGCTATCCGGTTCCGCCTCCGCAGAGATCAAAACACGGACTTTTGCATCGTAGAGAGCATCTATTAACGTGACAAATCTCTTGGCCTGATCCCGTTGCTCAGGCCCCATGACCGGAACATTCTCAATCATTACCGTATCGAATGTCCTAGCAATTTCAAGGTAATCCGCCGGACCGAGCGCCGTCTTACACAGCGCGTCAAAACTGGAGCGCATGGCCGTCCCGTTGGCCTCTGCCAGTTTCAATACCCTGCCACCGATCTTCAAATCGCGCGGCCCAACGGGTTCGCCACCGACCAAAGACCGGAACATCCGTCCCGCCAGCCCCTCAAAACGCGGCGCGTCTTTGGTGATATAAACACCGCCCCGATCCATGCGCAGCAGCCGGTGATCGGTGTCACTGTCCAAGTGTAAAATATCGAGCTGATTTTTTATGATCTCGATAAAGGGTAGAAAAACGTCGCGATTGATCCCGTTTTTATAGAGATCATCAGGAGGGCGATTCGATGTGGCAACAATCGTCACACCGCCCGCGAGCATTCCTTCAAACAACCGACCAACGATCATCGCATCGGCCACATCCGTGACTTGCATTTCATCAAAACACAGCAATTGCGCGGTTTCGGCGATCTGTTTGGCAATTTTCGGCAAAGGATCAGAAGTCCCCTTCACCCGTTCTTTTTTCAGCCGATCATGCACTTCTTGCATAAAGCCATGAAAATGCACCCGGCGCTTCGGTTCGGCGGAGGCAGTTTCAAAAAACAAATCCATCGCCATTGTCTTGCCGCGCCCGACCCCGCCCCAGATATAGAGGCCCCGTAAAGGCGGTTCTTTCTTTGCGGCCTTCGCCCCGAAACCAAAAAACCCGCGCGGTGCTGGCGTATCGCGCCGATACGTCCGCTCCCCAAGGCGAAGCCACAGGATTTGCAGCTTTTCAAACACGATATGCTGCAAGGGATCGGGGTTGAGCTTACCTTCAGCAATCAGCGCGCGATATTTAGGGAGAGGTCCGTCCATTAAGTCTCACTCGTGCAGTTCAGCCGGACTTTACCAGCCCAATAGTTAATTTCCGACATTCGCTTACAGGACTTACAGCGGATGAACGATGCGGTTATCGGGATTGAGCGATAAAGTGCAAATCAAATTCACATGTGCTCTCATTCGGCTGTTCGGATAACCCCTGTCTCTGGTACTGTCTACACTTCAGGCACTCACAAAACTTGATCGTCCCTTTCAAAAAAGCGCGTTAGAGTATCCGATGGGAGACTCGCCATGACTCAACAGCGCACCGCCGACAACCTGACGCCGATATTAATGGCGACCTCAATAATCCTATTGGTCGGATTCGGCATCCGTGCGTCTTTTGGTGTGTTTCAAGTTCCAATCGCGGAAGAGTTCGATTGGCCGCGCAGCGACTTTTCCATGGCGATTGCCGTGCAAAATCTCGCTTGGGGAATTGGGCAACCTCTCTTTGGCATGTTCGCCGAGAAATACGGCGACCGCAAAGCGATCATCCTTGGCGCGTGCATGTATGCAATCGGATTGATCATCGCCTCCAATGCAGGAACACCATTCGGACAGGTAATGAGTTCAGGTGTCCTTGTAGGACTCGGAGTCGCTGGCACAGGATTCGGCGTGGTCCTCGCCATAGTGGGCCGCGCCGCCAGCCCGGAAAAGCGCTCGATGGCTTTGGGCATTGCGACCGCCGCCGGATCATCGGGGCAAGTGCTTATCCCGCCCATCACGCAATTCTTTGAGAGCCAATTCGGTTGGGATTCAACCATGCTCATCATGGCCGTGGCAATCCTCGCAACGCTGGCAGTCTTACCCTATCTCAAAGCACCGCCGCCGCCCGAAGTCACCCGTGCCGCCGCTGAGGAAACTCTCTGGCAAGTACTAGGCCGCGCCTCTCGCGATCCCAATTATATTTTGTTGTTCCTCGGGTTCTTTTCCTGCGGGTATCAACTCGCCTTTATCACCGCGCATTTTCCGGCCCTCGTAACCGAAGCCTGTGGATCGGCGGCATTGGGCGCGGCATCCATCACACTGATCGGTATCACCAATATTTTCGGAACACTGCTGGCCGGAAAGCTCGGCGGTATTTATCGCCGTAAGACGCTGCTCTCGATTATTTACACGCTGCGAACCGTAATCGCGATTGGCTTCATTATGCTGCCACCGACCCCGCTGACAGTCATCATTTTTAGTCTGTCGATGGGGGCGCTATGGCTAGCGACCGTGCCTTTGACGAGCGGCTTGATCGGCTATCTTTATGGCATGAAATACATGGGAACACTCTACGGATTTGTCTTCCTGAGTCACCAGCTTGGCGGATTTTTGGGCGTCTATCTCGGTGGAACGCTCTACGACGCTTACGGGTCTTACGATGTTGTCTGGTGGGTCGGCATTGCCGTGGGTGCTTTTTCAGCATTGGCTCATTTGCCGATAAAAGAAGAGCCTCAAACCTTCGGCCAACCCGCGTAATCAAAGCGACACGGCCAGCGCGATATAGTGGTTCTAATAAGATTATCGGGTCGTTATCCGCGTGAGCGCATCACGAAGGATCATCAAACTGAAGTTAGGCGCTATATAAGATGAGGCCCGCTGGTCTGTCCCTTCAGACGCAAGACCCGGTTCAGGAACAACGTCACTCGGCTCGGGTTCTTTGGTGTTATACAAATCGACCAACCATTCACCCAAGACCGATTGTTCCTGTCGGTGCGCATTATCCATCCAAGCGTAACTGTTCAGACCAGTTTCACCTGCATCCACGCGCGCCCTATTCCGGCGGTTGTCAGACATAATGGCAAAGATCAACTCCCGCCCGTTAATCGTCAAGAACCCGCCATACCCACGCACAAACTTAAGCGCCCCGAACTTACCCCGGAGAGAATAGGCCTGAAATCCACCCGGACGGTTTTCAGGATGCATATCCGTGAATGTTTTGCCAAAGCGCCGATATCCAAGACGAAGGATCGCCGCGATCTGGCGAGGGGTAGCGCGCGTGCGCGTGGTAAGCCCCGAATGATTGATCATCCGAAACCCGCTCCACCCTTTTCCGCCAATTTGACCGGCTTGAGCTCTCACCCAATCGCCTGTCGCCTGTGCAGCCTCAGCGAGAGATCGCGGTGATCGCCCCATTGATGCAACAGACAACACGCCCAGCGCTTCAGCATCAAGGTTAGATGAGCTTTCCATCATCCCGGCGATTAAATGCGAAACCGGCGCGCTTCTATGCACGGCAATTTCGGTACGCGCAGAATGTCCGTTGGAACGAATAGGTTCAGGCAGTGTGATACCTTTGCTATGCGCGAAATACCGCAACATATAAGCCGCGCGCCGCCCCGGATTTTTTATCGCCCGGCGCTTGCCACTCACAACCTTGAGGTTCCGGTCAATATTAAGGCCGCTGACCGGAGGATTATAAGTCGCTCCGAAAGGTTGCTCCTCATCAATCACCGCAGACTGCGGCAGCGCGTTCGGGTCATAGGTAAACTGGCCGGAAATACGCCGCACACCAATGGCCCCAAGTCTCGCCGCCATGCCGGTGATGTCAGATTTTTTAAGGCTCGGGTCACCGCTTCCAACCAAGTGCAGGTCGCCGTGTAGAACACCATCGGCAACAACACCATTTGTCATCAAACGGGTCTGTAAACGTCTCGTCGTACCAAGCGTATGTAGAGCGATAAGGGCCGTTGGTATCTTCGCGAGCGAAGCCGGTATGAACAACTCATCTGCATTTTTATGAGACAGTACATCGCCTGTGACGGCATCGAGCAAAATATATCCTTGACGCGACCCCGCATTGGCGTTCGGATCAGCTTGTTCCGCAGTAGAAGGCTGAACGGCTCCCGATTGCGCAGCCACAGCACCGGCAAGGCCCATCATTGCACCCGCAACAACAAAGCCCACCAAATGCGCCGTAAACTTCTCAAAAGAAAATCGCTTCACCGGTCTTGCCCTCAGTTCAGAAAAAGATCTAGCGCTGCAAAGTTTACAAAACGTGCGAGACTAGAGGTGAATTGATCGTGACTATTAATGAATTAACAGAGGTTAACATTCGTCGTTATACTGTGGACATCACGATCCCTCCAACATCCTCGGGCAATCTAAGTGACGGTCTTTTCTCAACACACTCCGCTGACCCGCATCGCTCTATCGGGCGTCATGGCAGCGATCATAAGCATCGGATGGCCCGCACAAGCAACCGCGTTAACAGACGAAGAAATCGCCGATCTCTCTTTGCAGGTTTTCGCATCTCATGGAGACGAACGCCGCGAGGTGATCGACACGTTACTTGAAACCGATGACAAAAGCCTGATCCCGACTTTCGTTCTCGCAATGCGATTGACGGGGGATGATCCGGCGGTCGGCGATGCCCTCACCGCACTCACAGGTGCAGAATTCGAGACATGGCACGACGCCTATGATTGGCAGGAGGCCCACCCCGAAATCATCCCGCACAAATCCTTCCGGCCCCTGAAACTCAAATTCATCACAAACACCGATGCCCGGTTTTTGGATTTCTTTACGGGACCGAACACGATCCGCCCCGACATGAAAATCCGCTTAGAGGAAATCGTCTGGGGCGGCGTGTTGGTGGACGGCATTCCGCCCCTCGACACCCCCAAGATGCTGACGGCGGATGAGGCCGACTATCTCGCTGATGATGATCTCGTCTTCGGTGTCGAGATAAATGGCGATGCCCGTGCTTACCCTCTGCGCATCATGGGCTGGCACGAGATGATGAACGATGAGATTGGCGGCGTACCCATCGCGCTCGCCTATTGCACCCTCTGCGCGGCAGCGATTGCATTCGAGACAAAAGCCGAAACCCGCGACGAGCCATTTATCTTCAGCTCATCCGGCTTGCTCTACCGCTCCAACAAGCTGATGTATGACCGCCAAACCAAAAGCCTCTGGAACCAATTCACAGGCGAGCCGGTTTCGGGTGAGCTGACCCATAGCGGACTGGCCCTAAAAACCCACCCCATCGTGACGACTTCATGGGCGGCATGGCGAGAGGCGCATCCCGACACCACCGTCCTCTCGCAAGATACCGGCTGGGTGCGCGATTACGGCTCCGGCGTCACCTATAACGAATATTTCGCCAGCCCCGACCTGATGTTTCCATCGCGCATCGACGATGAACGCCTCGCAAAACGCAAAGATTATGTCTTCGGCATAAGAGGCTTTGCGTCGGCAAAAGCATGGCCCATCGAAGCCTTTCAAGACCAACCCGTGATCAACGATCATGTAGGTGCACAGCCTGTTGTTTTGATCGGCGATGCAAAAACGCGCACGGTCCGCGCCTATGAGCGCGGCGACGAGACGTTCAGTTTTCTGGAACCAGCGAAACTAAAAAGCGCATCCGGCGAATGGCAAGCCCACGAGGATTTTCTGACCTCAGAAGACGGCACACAATTACCGCGCATCGCCGGGCACATATCCTACTGGTTCGCATGGGACAGCTATCTCGGCATGAAGAGTGAGCTTTATCAGCCAAAATGAGTTAGCCCGTCAGTCTCGGTTTGGGCCGCGATAAGACCCGAATGCCGCCTAAATCACGGGTGTCTTGCAGGTCCGCTTCAGCAATCTCAATTAAGCGGGCCTGTGTTTCCCGCACGGCGCAATCAATTTGTTTCAGGTCTGCGGCATTGATCGGGCTACCGATTTCCACACGTGCATGAAGGCAGGTAATATTGTTGAGCAGATTATTCTGAGCATCCATGACCGAGGCCATCACTGTGCGCCGGGTCTCTTCCGCCACACGCCGCCGCTGAACCCGCCACACGCCCCAAAGGACCGGCAAGCCAAGACAGATAACAAACAACAGGGCGTCAAACATCGGTGCGACTCGCAGATATGGTAAACGCTTCGTTAACCATTACTCCGTGAACTGGTTAATGAGAGGTTAACAGATCGGGCATCTGCCTCGCACACGCGGAAAGTGTCGCAAGAATGAATACGGGTCGTAGTCGAAGAAACGTCGTCACTCCCGCGAACGCGGGAGTCTGTCTCACCGGATGCAATGAACTTCCAACAGATTCCCGCTTATGCGGGAATGACCTCACTTCGCTTGTATTCATCAAGCGCTTAGCATCCATCCTTAAGTTATCGACAACCGCATCCATCACAACCAAACGACCGGCCGGGCGGATATAGCGGCCCGGAGGGACGCGCCAGCCTGGGGGTGTGAGGAGGATAAGCAATCAATCCTGTGAACCAATTGCCCGACGAACGGGCGCATGTCGCCGCTTCATAGGTCAAAACGGGATGGTTAATGAAAACTTATCCCATCCAAGTAGTTTCTCGCATTGCGTAAGAACTGCCTCGTCCCCAACGGCTTTGAACTCAATCTTCTTGTATAGAGCATTAACATCAGGGTCAGTTGCAATCCAACCAATCTGGTTATTCTCGTATAAAATTTCGTACATCCGCTCAGCTTGAGCAAAAGTAAACGTATCGTATATAGACAATTCGGAAACTAAGGCGTGAGTAGTTGAAAAACTTGAAGATTGAGAAAGCTCCGCAATTATTTGGTTTTTCTTTTTTTCAATTGCCAAAGTGAACGATGGAAAACAATCCGAAAGAAAGTCAGTCAAAGTTTCGTATAGGTGAACATCCGACAATGCATATCCATGCAAATCACCCTTGAGGTACGGGTTTAGTTTGCGGCTGATTGGTGAAAAAAAATCACTATCGGATGAAACAACGTAAATTTGGAGGTCGTCAATCCGCTTCAAACACTCCCAATGAATAGCATCTCCAATGGACCCGTTCTTACCCGGTGGGTCGCCTAATTCAATTCGACGTCGTGCGTCTTCCATTATCTCATCATCAATCAGCATATCCTCAGAACTTTCAGTAATTCTAGCAATTAGTTTATCTGCCGGGAGTTCTGAATTTTCGACCAACTCGTCAATGTCTGAAAGCACTTTCCTTAGCAACGATGAAGAGGTGCTAATTTGTGAGTTAAGCATCTTGAAGTCTGGATGAGATCGAACAAACGCAGGAAGTTTGATAGAGATTTTTTTATCTGCATCCTTCATTGCATTTGCAATAACGCCAGCACGGTTCCGAAAAATTTCTCTCCTTAGTTGGTCGTTTTGAACAATCTTGATCTCGTTTTCACCCTGTAAACGGATCAATTTTTCCATTGTTTCTAAATCGTCCTTTCCGAACCTAAAAAACGACAAATAGACGTTCGCATCCAGAAAAACCCGCCTCACTGGACAACCCCCTTAACCTTGATCCGTCACTCCCGCGAAAGCGGGAGTCTACTCATCCGCTTGCACTTACAGAACTGTAGTTTCCCGCCTTCGCGGGAATGACAGCCGATGGGTTAGCGCAAGCTCTCGGTATTTCGCCTCCGTCATTCACAATACGAATGTGGAAGCGAAAAATCTGCCGAGCACCACCACGCCCGGCGTTACCGTCAGCCGCATTCGCTATGCTTCACCCGGCCCTTCGCTTACGCTTCGGGCGTTCGTCACTGCGATTGCTTCATAGGAGCAATCGCTCCGCTACGCGGACCGCTTCTCTCCTAGCAAATTTCTCATACTTAATCTACCCGTCACTCTCGCGAAAGCGGGAGTCTACTCATCCGTTTGCACTTGCCGAGCCGTAGTTTCCCGCCTTCGCGGGAATGACAGCCGAGGGGTGTGCGCAAGCTCTAGGTATTTCGCCTCCGTCATTCGCAACGCGAATGCTATCGAGCAAATTTCTTATATTTAATCCGTTTCGGCTTGACAGAGTCCGGTCCCAAACGGGCGATTTTGTCTTTTTCGTAATCCTCGAAATTGCCTTCGAACCACTCCACATGGCTATCGCCTTCAAAGGCCAGCATGTGCGTGCAGATACGATCCAGAAACCAGCGATCGTGCGAGATCACCACGGCGCATCCGGCGAAACTAAGCAGCGCATCTTCGAGCGCTCGCAGCGTATCAACATCCAGATCATTGGTCGGCTCATCGAGCAACAGCACGTTGCCGCCCTCTTTCAACAGCTTGGCCATATGGACGCGGTTGCGTTCGCCGCCCGACAGCATGTTCATCTTTTTCTGCTGATCGCCGCCCTTAAAGTTAAACGCACCAACATAAGCCCGCGCATTCACTTCGGCATCCCCCAGAACGATGATGTCATTCCCCTCTGAGATCTCCTCATAGACAGTCTTGTTCGGGTCCAGCGCATCGCGGCTCTGATCCACATACCCAAGCTGCACGGTATCCCCGAAAGTCACCGACCCTTCATCCGGTTGCTCTTGCCCGGTGAGCATACGGAACAGTGTCGTCTTACCCGCCCCGTTCGGCCCGATCACACCGACGATCCCGCCGGGGGGAAGACTGAACGACAACCCGTCCACCAACAGCTTATCGCCATAGGCTTTCTTAATGGCATCGACTTCGATGACTTTATCACCAAGGCGCGGGCCATTCGGAATCACGATCTGAGCCTTACCGACTTTCTCGCGTTCGGATTGCGCCGCCATTTCATTATAGGCATTCAAGCGCGCTTTGGATTTGGCTTGGCGGGCTTTCGGCGATTGCCGCACCCATTCCAACTCGCGCGCCATCGTGCGTTGCTTGCCTTTGTCTTCGCGTTCTTCTTGCTCAAGCTGTTTGGCTTTCTGCTCCATCCAGGAAGAATAATTGCCTTCCCACGGAATGCCCTTGCCGCGATCCAATTCCAAAATCCATGACGTGATGTTGTCGAGGAAATAACGGTCGTGGGTAATCAACAGCACAGCACCGGCATATTCCTGAAGGTGCTTTTGCAGCCAAGCAATCGTTTCCGCATCAAGATGGTTGGTCGGCTCGTCCAAGAGCAGCATCTCGGGTTGCTCAAGCAACAGCTTACACATTGCAACACGGCGCTTTTCACCGCCCGACAGCGTTTTGACATCCGCATCATCGGGGGGACAACGCAGCGCTTCCATGGCCACATCAATCTGACTGTCGAGATCCCACAAGTTTTGCGCGTCGATTTGGTCCTGTAGCTCGGTCATCTCATCCATGAGGTCAGGGTTCTCGCCAACCCCCATCGCGACCTCGTTAAAACGGTCGAGCAGGGCTTTTTTCTCTGCGACGCCTTCCATGACATTATCGCGGACGTTTTTGCTTTCATCCAATTGAGGCTCTTGAGGCAAATAACCGACGCGCACGCCTTTATCCGCCCAAGCTTCGCCGGTGAACTCTTTATCCAGACCCGCCATAATCTTGAGCAAAGTCGATTTACCCGCACCGTTATTCCCAATGACGCCAATTTTCGCACCGGGGTAAAAGAACAAGCGGATGTTCTGAAACACGGGCTTCCCGCCCGGATACGTCTTCGACACGCCATCCATGTAGTAGACAAACTTCTCGGCCATGCCGGACACCCCTTTTGAAAAAGTCTGGAAATTCTGAGGCGTTCTACCGAGCGCCGCAAAGAAAGGCAAACGCTTGCAGTGTTGCACAGCATCAACGCCAGAAACCGCTGTTTCACGGCTATGTGACCGTACACAGCACAAAGATAGCGTCCTTCGTGTCACAGATTAAGAATTTCTGATGCTTTGTGAACGAAAGAGGATTTATAGACGTTGCTTCTTCGTCAACACACGCTCAAATTTGTTGTCTATGGGATGGAGGCAAACATGATTCACACGTTTTCTACGGCGGCAGCGATCGTTCTGATAAGCGCCACTGCAGCGTTAGCGCAAACCGCAACAGCGCCAACATCAAGCAAAGTTACGACGGACACTGAAGGTAAAAACCTTGTCGGTGCGCCTCTTAGCTTTAATCCGTCGGCTGAAGGTGGCAACGAAGGTAAACCAGATACGCTTTTCGTTATTGAAACCGGAAGCGTAAAGTCGGCTGCAGAATGGTCGGAAGCAGACCGTAAGGCCTGCAAGGCTTCCGGCGGCATCGAACTTCCTGTTTCCGCAGGACGTATCGCCTGTTTCGCACTTTAACGTCTATCGGCCCATCACGGTGTCGATAAACGTAATATCTGCTGACTGATTCGGCAAAAAAGCGATTCTGAGCGTTGCTTTCAGCGCTCAGGAAAGCAAATTATGAGCATAAATGATGCGGCGGCACGTCGCACCCTGCGCCTTATTAAGCGCCACAATCGTTGGGTTTTCACTTTATAAAACCTCCGTTAACTATTATGTCTGCTTGTTTTTTCCTTTCCCCTTAACATCGCCGTAATTCGCGACGTACACAGTACATGCGTTGTGATCGTTGCGTTGTCGGAAAAGCTGCCTTAACCCAGCACCCGATTAAGCGATGGGGGCCACGCCAATATGAACTTACAAGGCAGGAGAATTCCGTGATGAGACTAACCAAAGCGGCAGCGACCGTACTTGGACTTTCGATTATTGCCAGCCCGGTTTTTGCAGAAGATCTTGGCATCCTCTCGCCAGGCACGATTGGCTCAACAATCGTTGGTTCTTCTGATGTTGTCCTCCAAATTCCACAAATCGGGGAACGGGCGCAAACGGTCGAAGCAATTGACGTTACCGGCGTTCAGCTCGTTGAGGCGCATCCAGGTTCGGGCCAAATCATTGATATTACAGGGGCTGATGGCTCCCTTCGTTCCTGCTATGCTAATGGCGGGATTGCACAACAGGGGCAAGACCTCGCGTATCGCTGCGAAGTTGATACGTCCGGCGGTCAAGGCCCGCTTTCGCAACAAGCTGCGTCTTCCGCTTATGTCAGCCCTTCATCCGCTGACACCGGCTATAACGGCGTGAACAGCGTTGAAGACCCTGCCCTTGTAGACTGTGTGTCGCGCGGTGGATCGCTGATCCAACTGTCAAATAATGGACAATTCGCCTGCGCGATGTAATCTTCTGCGCGTCGAGTGTTTAGAAATGTGATACGGCTCTCCAAAATCCCTGGAGAGCCGTTTTTTATGCGTTTCACTGCTTTCATAAAGTGCATGAGACTGCCTGAATGATCACCGAGCATCATTGGCGAGCAGGCAGACCGACCGCAGTCGCAGGCATGACAATCGGATTGCTTGGCGGTTCATTTGACCCACCACACGGGGGTCATTTGCATATCTCAGAAATTGCACTGCAACGACTTGGCTTGAACCGAGTTTGGTGGCTGGTATCGCCGGGGAACCCTCTAAAGCAGCAAGGCCCAGCGCAGATAGAACGCCGTCTAACCGCATGTCATAATGTGATCGACGGGCGGACTAAAATCCAGCCAATTGATTTTGAAAGACGCATAGGCACGCGATATACAGTCGACACGTTGCGTGCCCTAAAACGCCTTTACCCCGGAGTCAGATTTGTATGGTTAATGGGTGCGGATAATTTGGCAGAGATTCACCGGTGGAGACAATGGGGCGAGATTTTCGAGACAGTTCCGATTGCTGTATTCGCGCGGCCCGGTCATCAGGTAAAAGCGGGCCTTTCAATCGCCGCCACGCGATTTGCCTCAGCTCGGCTGGACGCAAAACGCGCCAAAGCTCTCGCATGGCGCAAGACACCCTGTTGGAGCTTGCTATCACATCCGATGCAGGCGCAATCCTCGACGGCAGTCCGCGCACGCGGCGAATGGTGACAATATGACGACACGCAGGGATTTATTAGCTGGCTTAGGCGCGTTGGCGCTCGCACCAAACACGGCACATGCACAATCGATTCAACATCTTGCGCGCGGGACTTCCGCTGTCATCGCGGAGTCTGCCCCAATTGGCCGCTTCGGGTTCATCCTTGTCGATGTTGAAGACGGTAAAGTCATCGAGGAAGTAAATGCAGACGGTTTATTCATTCCCGCCTCGCTTGCAAAAATCCCCACCTGCTTTACGGCAATGCGCGTTCATGGCCCCCGCTCCAGCTTTGCGACGCAGTTAAAAGCCGAAGGGCGTATCGAAAACGGCGTGCTCAATGGCGACCTGCATTTAATAGGCGGCGGCGACCCGAGTTTAGACACGAGTGGCCTCGTTGACCTCGCCGGGCAACTGTGGAACGCAGGTATTCAGCATGTGACCGGCAGCTTCAAATATTACTCGACAGCATTGCCACAAGCGCGCTGGCTCGACAAACAACAGCCTTGGCAAGCGCCTTACAACCCCAGCATGGGCGGCTTGAATCTCAATTATAACAGAGTTCAATTCCGATGGGCGCGGGAGGACGGCAACCTGTATGTCCGTGGAGCCGCAGTTTCAGACGGTAAAGTTATGCCAACGCCAAGCGTACAGTTCCGTGTGACGCGAGGCGGAGACGAGCTTAATCACGATACCATCAATGGCGTAGAGACATGGACCTTAAAAGAGTCTCTGCTGCGAGGCAGGGGCAATCGGTGGCTGCCGGTCCGCCAACCGGGTGCATATACTGCCGGTGTCTTTCAGCAAGTTTGCGCCGAAATGGGCATCACGATTCCTCCCGCTCAGGAATCCGGCGAAACCCCGAAAGGCCGCGTTATCGCAAAACATAACAGCGCCTCCATCTATGAGATGCTGCGCGGGATGATGCAATATTCGAATAACCTCACAGCGGAAGCCTTAGGCGCTTCTGCCGGGCTGATTGATGGCAAACGACCACGCAGCATCAGACATGCGGCGGCTTTGACCTCGCAACGCACTGTCAAAGATGTCGGCAGTGTCGGAGGCAATGGCTGGAACGGTTTTGCTTTGGCCAACCATTCAGGGCTTTCGGTTCTCTCCCGCGCAACTCCGAGACAAATTGCTTACGTTCTTCGCACAGGGCAAAAAAAGTGGGGCGATCCTTATCGGGCGCTGTTCAACAATCAAACCATGACATCCGAACGCCTTGGCTTGCCGTTTGGCGTGCCGACACCGGATCACTCGATCTATGGCAAAACAGGGTCAATGCATTTCGTTCGGGGTCTTGCAGGGTTTTTGACGGTCAAAAACCGCCCGATGGTTTACGCATTCATCGCAAATGAAGATGACAGTCGCGACATTCTCAACAAACAATTCACGCCTTATAGTGATCCAACACCTACTGCGGCGGCCAACTGGTCGCGGCGGACGAGAGATTTTCAGCAGGCTATGTTGCGAGAATGGGTGCTGCGCTATTCTGCCTAAACATCGGCATCAATTACAGCGTTTAGCCTTTTCTATACCTGCAAGAGAAGGCTCAAAAGCGGTTGCCTCGGACACAATCTGACCGCCCTCGACACGCACGGCCATCAAAGTTCTCCGGCTGGCATCCGGTGTCAGCAATTCGACCTGCCCCGCGCAATCTCGCACTCCACTGGTGATGAAATCTTCGCCGATACTATGGTTTGAAAACCCTGACTTCGGCTCGACAATCGGCACAAGCTGATCACCCTTCAATGTCACAATCTTCAGAATTTTACCGAGATGCGGCGTCTCGACATACGCAATGTCGTTCTGCCCATCGCCATCAAAATCAGCGATGCCAGCAGGAGCAAGCCAACGGTAGCGCGTTCCGATGTGACGAGTTGCAGCACGTTTGATCAAACGCGCTGACTCCCCGGACTCATCAATATCATACACCGCGAGCTGCGCCCCCAAATCACGATGACTTTCGACCACCACGACCGCTTCGTGATTGTCAGCACCAAGACGGGCTTGGCGGGGCTTCAAATCTTCGAAAACTCTCTCTTCAGGCAGCGTAACTGTATGAAGTATCGAGTCCTTGTCGTGCAATTCCAACGCGCCATACTCCACGCTATCCCCAAGAACAGCATGAGCATAGCGCTCCGTTGGTGCGCCAAACTGAGCATATCGCTCATCATTCGCACTTGCCGGATAAGCAAGGCCACATAAAACAAGGATGCCAGCGAATACTCTCAAAGCTGCTTTTCAGGCATCCGCACGATCAGCCCGTCCATATCTGCAGTCACCGAAATCTGACACCCAAGCCGTGAATTCTCTTTCGGCTCATAGGCGAAATCGAGCATATCCGTCTCCATCTCTTCCTGCGGCTTCAGCTTTTCCGTATGGGCAGGATCGACATAGACATGACAGGTCGAACAGGCGCAAGCGCCGCCACAATCACCCTCGATACCGGGAATATTGTTATTTACCGCGCCTTCCATGATCGTCAGGCCCTCGGCCAGATCAACGGTGTGCTCGGTTCCATTGAACTCAATATAAGTAATTTTAGGCATCAGGGTCTCACTCTCTAAGGACGATGCTCATGTGGAGGCGACAGAGGCGAAGGTCAAGCATTTTGCGCCTAAAACTGCGTTACTCCGCAGGCACAACACCGCGAGGAACCATAATAGTCTCCGCTCCCGGTTGCGGATGACGCGGCACTAAACGCGCTAAAACCAGCGAAACCCCTGCCATTGCCGCCCCCAGCCAGAAAACCGCCGCTGGATGGGCGAGGTAGAGATACCCGAGCATCGCGGGCAAAAATACCGCAGCAATATGGTTAATGGTAAAGGCCACAGCCGCCGTCGGCGCGTGATCTTCGTCATCCGCGATCTTCTGGAAATAAGTCTTCTGCGCAAAAGCCGCCGCAAAAAAGATGTGATCCGCCACATAAAGCACGGCGGCAACCAGCGGATCGGTGACAAAATAATAAATCAGAGCATAGCCCGAAAACACGCCAATAAGTCCGACATATTCGAACGTCATCGCGGCGCGCTCACCGTATTGCTGGATCATTCGCCCAGCAATCGGTGCGCAAATCATCGTCGCGACGTGATTGACCAATAACAGCGTTGCCGTCTCATGTACCGCATAACCAAACTTTTCGACCAGCATAAACGCGGCAAACACCATGAAGATTTGTCGCCGCGCGCCGCCCATGAACACCAGCGCATAATAGAGCCAATAACGGCGTTTCAACACGATCCCTTTGCGTTGCACCGTTGGCCCTTCAAATCGCGGAAAGGCAAAGATCATAATGAGGACCAACACAATCGAGAGCAGGCCCGCCGTCAGATAAGGCCAGCGATAATCAAGATTTTGGCCTTCCCCGTCGCTCGCGACAAAACCCCACCAAATCAACGCGCTAAAAACGATAAAGCCGACCATCGCCCCGACACCGCGCAAAATCCCAAGCATCTGCGGTGCGCGCTCCTTGGATAACCATTGCAGTTGAAGCGATTGGTTTATTGCCTCAAAGTAATGAAATCCGAGCGAGCTGATCGTCGTTGCGACCGCTAATCCCCAAAATGTTGGCAAAAACCCTGTCATTGCCGCGCCAGCGGCAAGCGCAAGCAATGCGCAATAAGCCAAAGTCTGCTCACGCAAGAACAACAGGACGTAGATAACCCCAAAAGACAAAAAGCCCGGTATCTCGCGGATTGTCTGCATCCAGCCCATATCCGAGCCATCAAATTTCGCCACTTCAACCGCGAAATTATTCAGGAGAGCCATCCAAATATCGAACGTCAACGCGAGCGCTACAGTCATAAGAATGAGCAACGCTTCCGGTCTTTGCCAGCGCGGTAAATGCTCAGTTTCGGAAACTTTTATGGGGGTCATACCGACGCACTCCTTAGGCATCGACCCTATCCCGAAGTCTTGGGCTGGCAAACTACATTATTCCGCCGCTCCCTTCGCCCAACCAATAAAAAAGGCCACCCGGAAGGGCAGCCTTTTAAAAGCACGATATTGCGAAGAAAGATTAGTTCTTCGCGTAAAATTCGACGACGAGGTTTGGTTCCATTTGCACAGCGTAAGGCACATCGCTGAGGCCCGGTGTGCGAATGAAGGTCGCAGTCATCTTGTTGTGGTCAACGTCAATATATTCCGGCGTGTCACGCTCAGGTGATTGAACTGCTTCCAGAACGAGCGGCATGTCTTTAGCTTTCGAACCAAGCTCAATCACATCGCCCTCTTTCACGACGTAGGAAGGGATGTTGACCTTTTTGCCGTTCACTTTGACGTGGCCGTGGTTCACAACCTGACGCGCGGAAAAGATGGTCGGCGTGAATTTGCAGCGGTAAACAACCGCATCCAAACGGCGCTCCAACAGGCCGATCAGCGTCTCGCCTGTATCACCGCGAAGACGAACAGCTTCAGCATAGATGCGGCGGAATTGTTTCTCGGTCAGATCACCGTAGTGACCTTTGAGTTTTTGCTTTGCACGGAGCTGAAGTCCGAAATCGGACATTTTACCCTTGCGGCGCTGTCCGTGCTGGCCTGGGCCATATTCGCGGCGGTTTACCGGGGATTTTGGACGACCCCAGATGTTTTCACCCATGCGGCGGTCGAGTTTATATTTCGACGTTGTACGTTTTGTCATCAAAGCCTCAATATGCGCAAAAGCGCGTAGTCTCAAAAAGTTACCGCGCCTTCCTTCTCCGGTTTCCCGACGACAGGCATCCTCTTACGAGGGCCACAGGCACGAACGAAAGCACCGCCCGAAATTGGGCGGCGCGAGCGCACCGTATACAGATGTCAGGTTCCGGCGTCAAATGGGCTTTCTTGCGAAGGCGCAAGCGGTTAAGAACGGCGCAGATCGCACGAGGAGAGACCCATGCCCATCGTCACCGTTTTCGGAGGCTCCGGCTTTATTGGCCGCTATGTCGCTAAAAAGCTTGCGAAACAAGGATGGCGTGTCCGCTGTGCAGTGCGTCGCCCCAACGAAGCGCTTTTCCTGCGGCCTTATGGCGATGTCGGGCAAGTCGAGCCGATTCAGGCCAATGTGCGCGATGAAGCCTCAACTTTGCGGGCCATTCGCGGCGCAGATGCGGTCATAAATCTGGTAGCGATTCTCTTTCCAACCGGAAAACAGACCTTCGATGCGGTCCAATTTGAAGGAGCCGAGCGCATTGCGCGGCTTTGCGCAGCAGAAGGCATTAACAATCTCGTCCATATCTCAGCCATCGGTGCGGATGCGGACAGCGAAATTCCTTATGCCGAAACCAAAGGCAAAGCCGAACAAGCCGTTCTAAAGCATGTTCCAACCGCAACAATCCTGCGCCCTTCGGTCGTCTTCGGCCAAGAAGACGAGTTCTTCAACCGTTTTGCAGGCATGGCGCGCCTCTCGCCGGTCATGCCTCTGATTGGCGGCGATTCCAAGTTTCAGCCTGTCTATGTCGGCGATGTTGCCGAAGCCACTGTTCGGGCTTTGACGGATGCGTCTGCAAAGGGCCAAACGTTCGAGCTTGGCGGACCCGAAGTGGTGACGATGCGCGAAGTCTATGAAATCGTTTACGACGAAACCCGCCGCAAGCGCCTCTCCCTGCCCGTTCCCTGGTGGATGGCGAAAGTTCAGGCATGGGTCGCCGAAATTCCAAACCGTCTTTTCGGTCTTGCCCCCCTCGTCACACGTGATCAGGTAGAGATGCTCAAACTGGATAATGTGGTTGCAGAAGACGCAAAGAAACTGACCGATCTCGGCATAACACCGACAACAATGGACTCAATCCTGCCATCCTACCTTTATCGCTATCGCCCTTACGGGCAATACGCACGGATGAAGCCAAGTATTGATCAGGAAAGTTGATACATGCCGCTGTGAAACTTGCCTACTCCATCAATGGCAGAAGCCAGTTTGACAAGATCAGCCGCATAAAACCCAGCAGCGTTGAGACAGTTCGTCTCGAGTAACTTCAATCCTGTGGCAGTCCGGCACACATCAATCACATAGGCTTGTGAATAATCCGGATTGAGATCAACCATGTGCTGAGAAAATTCTAAAGCATCGTCATCAATTTCGTGGCGATAAACGACGCGCGACCCTTCTTTATAAAGTGAGTAAGTCACGATCCGGCCATCAACTGCCCATAACCGCCATTCCTTTTCGATCCGCACCGGCTCGGTCAACATCAACTGCGTATTATGACGTAAAGACCCGATTGGAATATCTTCCAGATCGAGACTCAGAACATTCTTAGCCGTTGCGATGATCTCACCCGACGATTTCACCCGCCCCGCTTCCTCTTTCGAGTCCGCGACCGGACGCACAAACCAAAGTTTGTCATCCTCCGGCAATTTTTCCGGGACTTCTTGGACCGTAAGAAAAAGCGCATCCACTCCATTAAGCAAATACGGATGCCAAACATCTTCCTCAACGAAAGGAGAGATTTTGAAGACACCGGGCCAATAGCTTTTATTTTCGGCATATCGCCACAGCGAGTATGAACCAAACATAACCACATTATTCGGATCGGGAACTGTCGGTTCGGGGATCAGCTCACCAACAAACGGGACAACCTTATGCCAAGTGTAGGGCAGCTCCAAACGATCCAACGCTTCGGCCAGTTTTTGAGTATCCTCAAATTCTTGCAACAGCCATTGCATGTCGACCACCTCTACGATCACTCGCCAGATTTGTAACCGAAGCAATCACGCCAAGATAGTCTTATGCAGAGGGTCAAAATACCAACCTAATGCGGAGCGAGCGCGCTAAACCTTCACGCGCTCAGATTTCGCATCGTAGAGCGGCTTGAGACTCGCGATGGCATCAACGCGCTGGCCTGCCACTTCAATCGCGTAGTCTGACCCAAGCATATCCGCCGCTTTCTCTCCATCCTCAGTGCAAGGCACATAGCCAAGACCGATGGCCGCACCGAGATGATGGCCATAATTTCCGCTACTCAGGAAGCCAACAATCTTCCCGTCCCGCAAGATTGGTTCGTTATGATAAAGAAGCGGCTCAGGCTCTTTAAGCTGGAACTGAACCAAACGACGCGACAACCCGGCTTGCTTTTTCCGCAGCACAGCATCGCGCCCGAAAAAATCACCGAATTTCGACGGCTGTTTATCCACCTTCACAGCAAAGCCCAAACCGGCCTCACTGACATGATCCTCATCCGTTATGTCATGCCCATAGTGACGGAAGCCTTTTTCGATACGGCAGGAGTCGAGGACATGCAGACCCGCATGTTTGATCGCCCGGCCTGACATCAGCCGCTCATAGACATAAGCCGCCATATCCGCACTGACATAAAGCTCCCAGCCAAGCTCACCGACATAGGTGACGCGGTGAGCACGGATTTTCGCCATGCCAAATTCAATTTCCTGCATCGTACCGAACGGAAACGCCTCATTCGACAGATCGGCGGTGGTGAGGGGTTGCAGCACCTCGCGCGCATTCGGTCCCATGACGACCAGCACAGTCTCCATCGCCGTAATGTCGATGGCAGCACAGCGCGCTTCCTCCGGCATCGTGCGCTTGAGCCAAGCAAGATCACGTTGCGGTGTCGCCGCTGGTGTCACCACCAAATAGCTGTCTTCCGCAAGTCGCGTCACAGTGACATCCGCCTCAATCCCGCCGCGCTCGTTCAGCCATTGCGTATAGACGATCTTCCCCGGCTCAACGGCAACATCACCGCCGCAAACCCGTTGCAGCACATCCTGCGCATCCGGTCCTTCCACGCGCAATTTGCCGAAGCTCGACATATCGAAAAGGCCAACATCTTCGCGCACGGCCTTATGCTCAGCAGCCGCGTTACCGAACCAGTTTTGACGACCCCATGAATATTCGTATTTACGTTCTTGGCCCTCATTCGCAAACCAGTTCGCGCGCTCCCATCCGGTGACTTCACCGAAGACTGCGCCAGCCGCTTCCATCTGGGAATGCAGCGGCGACCGGCGTAAACCGCGCGCCGTATCGTATTGGCGATAAGGGAAGTGATCTGCATAAAGCAGGCCCAGCGCCTCGGTCGCACGCTCGACGAGATAAGTCTTCGTTCCTTGGAACGGCTGCATCCGGCGGATGTCTACATCCCAAAGATCGAACGGAGCCGCGCCGTCCTCCATCCATTGCGCCAGCGCCATGCCTGCACCGCCAGCAGATTGAATACCGACCGAGTTAAATCCGGCGGCAACAAAGAAATTTTGCAGTTCCGGCGCTTCGCCAAGCAGATAACGATCATCGGGCGTAAAGCTCTCTGGACCATTGAAGAACGTGTGAATCCCCGCCTCACCCAACATCGGCATCCGGTTTACGGCTTGCTCTAAGATCGGCTCGAAATGGTCGAAATCTTCCGGCAGTTGGTCAAAGCAGAAATCTTCTGAAATGCCATCCATACCCCAAGGCTTTGCATTGGCTTCAAACGCACCAAGCAACATTTTTCCGGCATCTTCTTTATAATAAGCGCATTCATCAGGGACGCGCAAAACAGGAAGTTGCGTCAGACCTTCAATCGCTTCGGTCACAATGTAGAAATGCTCACAAGCTTGCAGCGGCACATTGACACCAGCCTTCTTGCCAACTTCGTGCCCCCACATACCCGCACAGTTCACAACGGTATCGGCCTCGATATTGCCTTGCGCGGTTTCAACGCCCGTGACACGGCCATCGGCCTTTGTAATGCCGGTGACTTTTACGCCCTCAATGACTTTCGCCCCGCGATTGCGAGCGCCTTTCGCAAGCGCCAATGCAATATTGGCGGGATCGCCCTGCCCGTCGAGAGGTAGATAGACACCGCCCGTCATGCCCTCAAGATTGAGATGCTCATATCTTTGGCCGATTTCTTCAACAGAGATTTCCTCGACCTCAACACCGAAAGCACGGGCCATAGATGCTTGACGGCGCAATTCTTCAAGGCGCTCACCCGTCAACGCCGCTGTGATCGACCCAACACGCTTAAAGCCTGTAGCAACGCCGGTTTCTTCTTCCAGCGTGCCATAAAGTTCCTGAGAATATTTTGCGAGGCGGGTCATATTCTGCGTGGCGCGAAGCTGCGCAATCAAACCCGCCGCGTGCCATGTCGTTCCGCACGTCAGTTGCTTGCGTTCCAACAACACAACATCTTTCCAACCCAGCTTGGTCAGGTGATAGGCAACAGAACAACCGATAACACCGCCACCAATGATTACGGCACGGGCTTTTGAAGGAATCTCTGTCATGTCAGATCCTTTGTGATCGAATGGCCCGCCGCCTGAAGGCGTTGGGAAAGAACAGCGATATGAGCGGGGCCGACTTCACAGCAGCCACCAACAATGGTTGCACCCTGCTCGACCCATCCCATCGCAAAATCGGCGTAGGCTTCTGGGGTTAAGTCATTGCGGGTGCTCAGTTCATCTACTTTTGCACCGGGCACATAATTGGTTTCGATGCGCGTAAAACCGTTGGCATAAGCACCAAAAGGCAAACCGCATTGCGCTAGGGTGGGCATACCCTGATCAACCGCTTCTGGTCGGGTGCAATTAATGAGAATTGCCGCAAGGTGTTTTGCTCCAGCAACCGCATCCAGAGCATCCGCAAGCGGCTCACCACTGCGCAGTTTCGTGCCGTCATCATCATCCGTCGTGAAAGCCAGCCAGATGGGTTTACCTGCCCTTGCCGCGCCCATAAGCGCACCTTGCGCCTCGTTAATGGACGACATTGTTTCGCAGAGCAGCGCGTCAACGTAAGGCGCTTGTATCTCTGCAATCTCCGCAAATTGTGCGGCGGCCTCTTCTACGGGCGGCGTTGAATCAGGATGATAGCTACCATTCAACGGGGGGAGCGATCCGAGAAGGGTCACATCCGATCCTGTTGTATCGATGGCCTCAATCGCGATTTCACAGGCCCGGTTTTGCAAAAGGTCGAGCATGTCTTCCTGTCCGTCTCGGGAAAGGCGCGGGCGGCTCAAACTATACGAGTTTGTAATCAGGGCTTTTGCACCAGCGCGCAGAAAATCTTCGTGCAATCCGCCAACAATATGAGGATGATCGCGCAAAACCGCACCGCCCCAAAGCTGTGTCAGCGCATCAGGAGAGCGGCGCACAAGCTCTTGCCCCATTCCGCCATCCATCAAAACAATGTTGCTCACGCTGCGCTCCAATTATCTGCAAAATCGCCAATTCTAGCGCAGGCTTCCGCCAGCTTATCATCTTCGGTACACAGGCTGATACGGATATGACCGGCAGCGGACGCACCAAAGCTCTCGCCCGGCATCACACCGATTTTTTCTTCATCCAGCAGAGCATTGGCAAAGGCTTCACCGCTCGCGCTGACCGCCCGCACGTCAATCAACAAATACATCGCAGCGGCAGGCGCATGAACCTTGAGTTTTGCCGATTTGGAAAGCGCCTGTAGCGCACGATCCCGGCGGCGGCGATATAGGGCGGCAATCTCTTTCTCGCCTTGCCCGCCTTCGCGTAATCCGACCAATGCCGCATTCTGAATGAACGGGGCCATGCCGTAAGTCATCGTCAGGAACAGATCAGCCAGCGATGCAATCGCCGCCTCAGGTCCGATCACCCATCCAACACGCCACCCCGTCATTGCATGAGATTTCGACATCGAGCCAATCACAAGGGTCCGGTCCGTCATCCCCTCCAAGGCACGGGGCGAGATATGTTCGCCGTCATAGACTTGGCTTTCATACACTTCATCAGAGACAAGCCACAGATTATGGTCGCGACATGCTGCTGCGATCCCCTCTAATGTCTCGCGCGTGTAAACAACGCCGGACGGGTTCTGCGGCGAGTTAATCAGGATCATCCGGGTCTTTGACGTAATCGCGGCAGCAATAGCCGCCGCGCTTGGTTGGAAACCATCTTCCGGCAACGTGGCAACACAAACAGGAACGCCCCCCGCCGCCAAAATTGTCTGAGCATAAGTGGCGTAATACGGCTCGACGATAATCGCTTCATCACCCGGATTAATCGCTAGCGTCGCACAAGCATAAAGCCCCGCCTGCCCGCCGGGGCAAATAATGGTTTCGTCCTGCGAAGTCGTCACTCCGGTGCGTTCGGTGATGCGCGCCGAAACCGCCTCGCGCAAGTCGACCCCACCCGTGACGGGGCTGTAATGATGCTGCCCCGCATCAAGGCTGTCTTTACACGCATCCACAATTCTCTGATCGGTGGTGAAGTCATGGTCCCCGACAGATAAAATCGTCACGTCTTCGCCCGCGCTCTGCATTGCTTGCGCGCGGTAATGGACGCCCCATCCATCATCCTCCGAACCCGTGATCGAGCGAATGCGTGTAGAGTGCTCAGCCATCAGGCGCGAATCCGCTCGTTTTCAGGGTCCCAAAGTGGTTGGTCTTCCTGCACGGTGGCCTTGCGGCGCTCGCCGTAGATCTCGACCTCCAACTCGGTCCCCGGCGTAGCAAGATCAGCGCGCACCACACCGAGCGCGATAGATTTATTCACGCGATACCCAAAGCCGCCCGAAGTCGTCTCGCCAACGACTTCATCACCCTTCCAGACCGTCGACATATACGGCGCATCAGAATCGCCCGCGTCCACGATCATCGTGACAAAGCCCTTTTTCGAACCTTGCTGCTTTTCATTCAACAGTGCTTGTTTACCGGGGAAGTCTTGCTCTTTGTTGAGGCGTACGAACCGCTCCAACCCGCCTTCCAGCATCGTGTAATCGGTGGAAAGATCGCCCTTCCATGTCCGATAGCCTTTTTCCAAACGCATCGAGTCGAGAGCAAACATTCCGAACGGCGTTGCTCCGGCCTCGCGCACGGCATCATAGACATGCTCGGAATCGCCAAAGCGGGTATGGACTTCCCATCCCAATTCTCCGGCAAAACAAATCCGCATTAACTGCGCGCCTTTGCCTGCGATTGATGTATTCTGATGCGACAGCCACGGGGATAACAAATCCGCATCCGGTGCGAGATTGGCAATTAACTCGCGCGATTTCGGACCACAAACAATCAACGTGCTGTAATCGCCGGTAATATCGGTCAGCTCTAATCCGTCAGGCATAGACTTTTTCAGAAATTCAAAGTCATGCCACTGCGCCACGGCAGCGGTCATAATCATGAAGTGATCATCGTCAAAACGGATGAGTGTAACCTCGGTGACAATGCGCCCGCGCGAGTCTGCAAAATAGCCGAGGTTCATCCGGCCAACTTTAGGCAAAGCCCCGGCGACTTGCGTCCGCAACCATTCCGCCGCGCCATTACCCTTGAGCATATACCGCGAGAAACCCGGCATATCGAGAACGCCAACGCCATCGCGCACCGCTTCACATTCTTCTTTTACGCGCTGAGTCCACGGCCCCTGACGGTCCCAAGTTTCCGTTGCGGCTTCGGAAGTATCATCGCCCTCTTTCGCGAACCAAACCGCCCGCTCCCAGCCGTTGAAAGCGCCAAATTGCGCGCCGGACATTTGCAGGCTCTTGTGGTTTGGCGACAGCTTTTTATCGCGACCTGCTGGCCATTGGTGATGCGGAAAATGCATCGCATATTCATGGCCATATGTTTCCAGCGCTTTCGCATGACAATAATCATGGTCAGCAAAATCGGTGTAACGGCGCGGATCAACAGCCCACATATCTTGCTCAGTCTCACCGTGTAGAACCCATTCCGCTAGAACCTTACCTGCCCCGCCGCCTTGCGCGATGCCGAAGGTAAAGGAGTGCGCCTCGAATGCATTTTTCACACCGGGCATCGGACCAATCAAAGGCAGGCCGTCCGGTGCGTATGGGATTGGCCCGTTTATCACACGCTCGACGCCTTCACTACCGAGCATAGGAACCCGCGCCATAGCATCTTCAATATACCACTCAAGCCGCTCCAGATCATCGGGGTAGAGCTGGAATGAGAAATCTTCAGGCATCGGATCGTCAGGCGTCACCCAATGCGCTTTACAATTACGCTCATAAGGGCCGAGGTTCAGGCCGTTCTTGTCTTGGCGCAAATAATAAGACGAATCCACGTCACGCAGCAGCGGAACTTTGTGGCCTTGTTCCTTGGTCCATGCTTCCAGTTCCGGAATTTGACCTGTGAGGAAATACTGGTGGCTCATAACAACCATCGGCACAGTGCGTCCGCCGTAAGGTTTGAACCACTCGCCCACACGCTGCGCGTAATAGCCAGCCGCATTGACCACGTACTCACAGCGAATATCGCCCTGATCCGTATGAACAACCCACTCGTCGCCATCACGGGTCACACCTGTTGCCGGACACATACGCATGATCTTTGCACCGAGATCACGCGCCCCCTTCGCCATCGCTTGGGTTAACTGAGCCGGATCAATATCACCGTCGAGAGGGTCCCAAAGCGCTCCTTCAAGGTCATGCGTCTCAGTGAAAGGGTGCTTTTCTTTAATGTCGGAAAGCGACATGATTTCCATGTCGATACCCTGATAACGGCCCATCCCCGCAACACGCTCGAACTCTTGCATCCGCTCTTTACTGTGAGCAAGACGGATCGAGCCGGTCACGTGATAGTTCATAGGATAATCAACATCATCCGCCAGCGTCCGATACATCTCCAGCCCATAACGCTGAATATTCATCACGGCCCATGAGCCGGAAAAGTTCGGGCAATTCCCCGCCGCGTGCCATGTAGACCCAGCGGTCAGCTCGTTCTTTTCGAGCAAGACACAATCTGTCCAACCGCCCTTGGCAAGATGATACAGCGAAGAAACACCGACAACACCGCCGCCGATAATGACCACACGGGCCGTCGAAGGAAAATCAGCCATATCAGGCTCCTAATTAACTGCGAGGCGCGCCGCAAGGCCGCCGAAGATGTGGAAAGTAAGCGTTTTCATAAGATAAACACGCCTCAATAAACCGGCGGCGAGATCGTCCAGATGACGACTGCCTCTTCTGTACCGGGGTTGCGCCAGCGGTAAGGCTCGCGGCTAAAACGGAATGAATCTCCGGGCTTTAACTGGAAGATTTTCTCTCCAACCCAAAGGTCAAAGATACCGGACACTAAATACCCGGCTTCCTCGGTGTCACGTTCCTGAAATTCCGCGCATTCAGCGCCGGGGGCGAAGACCGAGCGCAGCATCTCAAATTCGCCGCCCAAGTCCGGCGACAACAATTCTTCCGTTAAACCTGCGGTCGGATCACCAAGACTGCGCCGACCATTTGCGCGCACGACATAACCGCGCTCTTCGGTGGCTGCATCATCATTGGCGAAGAAAAAGCTGATAGAGACGTCAAATACTTTTGCCAAATTACGCAAGTCAGAGATCGACGGTTCCGACAGGCCGCGTTCGACTTGTGACAACCACCCTACAGAGCGCCCCAACCGCACAGCAAGCTCAGTCAATGTGAAATTGCGGCCTTTACGAAGCGCGCGCAGGTCAGTCCCGACCGACCGACTCACAGCATCAATGTTCACCGCATTTTCCATGCGCGGATGATTTTCTCAGTCTCGTGAAATTTGCAACAGTTTTTTCATTCGAAGTTTTATGTATTCGCAAGATTTACTATCGCGTCCACAATCCGGCTGAAACTGTCCCGCGCACGCCCTACCGAGTGTCGCGCTCTCAGATAGCCATGAACCAAGCCTCGTTCATTGTGCAAAACCACGCTTCCACCTGCTGCAAGCATTTGTTCACAATAATTTTTTCCGTCATCACATAAAGGATCACACTCCGCTGTAAAAATCACCGTAGGCGGCAAACTGGCAAAGTCTGCATCCCTGAGTGGTGCAAAGCTCACATCGTTTTGCGGCGGCGATCCGTCACAGCGGATATTTTCATAGAACAGCATATCGGCACGGCTAAGCAGCGGCGCATCAGCATGAGAAAGATACGAACCGGCATCCGTATCACCGCCGAGATAGGGATAGATCAACACTTGTCCGGCGATCTGCTCCCGCAAAGCATGGGAGACAGCCGCCACCAAAGTCGCACCGGCACTATCACCCGCAACAATCAGCGGACCAGCGTGGTTCACTAATGCCCAGCGCGTGACTGCCAAAACATCATCATAAGCAGCAGGGTGCTTGTGTTCAGGCGCAAGCCGATAATCGACCGACACAACAACACAGCCACTCCGCGCGCATAATTCGGCACAAATGCTGTCATGGCTGTCTAGGCTACCAAGAACGAACCCGCCGCCATGGGCAAAAAGCACCGTCCCGCTTGCTTCCTCTGATCGGTAAGTACGGATCGGAACAGAACCAACGGCATTGTCTTCGACCTGCACCCCGTCGGGCCGACCAACATCAAACGCAGCGCAGAGCGCTTCATATTGCACCCGTTGTTCTGCAATACTGAGCGAAGAGGCATCCGGCGCGTAATGCGCCTCGGTCGCGCGAATAAAAGCCCAAGTCTCGCGGTCGATAAGCGCGTCGTAACTCACTGAGTCAATCGAGCAAGATTCGCATTGGCCAAATCACCCGCAGGGCCACCCGGATCGAGTGAAACTGCCGTTTGCCAGTCACTTCGCGCACCGCCCGTATCACCACTGACTGCACGTGCTGCTCCGCGCTCAAAATAAGAAATTGCGGAACCGGGATCATATTGCAGCGCCGTATCCGCATCTGCGATTGCGCCCGCATGATCTCCCAACCGGCGTTTTGCGGCAGCGCGCAACGTTAACGCCTCAACATTGCCCGGTGAATAGCTCAACAACGTATTCAGATCGTTCATTGCGCCCGGCATATCCCCCGCAGCAGCAAGCGAACGCGCACGGCTCTCTAATGCTTCAGAATTATTTGGAGAATCAATTAACGCCAGATCAAACTGTTGCCGTGCCGAATACGGATCACCCGCCGCCATGAAATATTCGCCTGCAGAGATCAACGCATCCAAACGTGCCTCCGACGGAGGCATCTCAGCCGCGATAGATTGGGATTCCTGTGCCGCTTGGCCAAAATCACCCAATGTAGCGAGCGCTAACGCACGGCAATGACGCGCGGCCAATCCGCCTCCTGCATTACGCCAGCCTTCCGAATCTTGAAGCGCACGGTTTGGATCGACCTCAACCCAATCAACACAGTTGCGGTAATTGGCGTTTTGCGCCATCCCCGCATTGGACACGAACGCAAGAGCGAAGGCTAAAATTACTGAGCGCATGAGCATCTCCGATATTGGTACAGCGCACAGAGCATAACCGCATAGATTGGGCGAGGAAATGGCAGAGAACACGTTGTTCTGTTTTGGATATGGATTTTCAGCGCGATGCCTCGCCGAACGGTTGCGCGAAAAAGGCTGGAAAATCGCTACGACTGCACGATCCCCCGAAAAATGCGCAGCTTTACGCGCGCAAGGGATAAACGCCCATTTGTGGCCCATCGCGTCACTGCCGGAAGTGTGGGGCGATAATGTTCACGTGCTGATTTCCGCTGCGCCGGATGCAAACGGCGACCCCGTGCTGGCGCAACATCGAGAAGAAATTGTTAGCCTTGTGGACCGCATTGCGTGGCTCGGGTATCTTTCGACAACTGCCGTTTATGGAGATCGGAACGGCGGATGGGTTGATGAAACCAGCGAATTACAACCAGCCAGCGCGAGAGGTGCGCGTAGGGTAGAGGCGGAAAAAGCATGGCTCGACCTAGCTCCTGAGGCTCCGGCCCACGTATTCAGGCTTGCCGGTATCTACGGTCCTGGGAGAGGGCCGCTGGAAAAAGTACGCGCGCCGGATGCAAAACGGGTCATCAAAGAAGGGCAAGTTTTCGGACGAACCCATATCGAAGACATTGCAAATGTTTGCGAAGCTTCAATTGCCCGCCCGAATCCGGGCAACGTTTATAATGTTACAGATGATTTCACCTGCCCCCCGCAAGAGGTTCTGGAATACGCAGCCGATCTCCTGAATATCCCACATCCTCCGGCGGTAGATTTCGAGACCGCCGAAATGTCCGCGATGGCACGCAGCTTTTATGGTGAGAACAAGCGCGTCTCGAATGAAAAAATCAAAAGCGAACTTGGGGTGACGTTGAAATATCCAACTTATCGCGAAGGTCTGGCGGCGGATTTGGTACATATGAGCCAAGGCCAATAAATTTATGGATGCTTCAAACGCGGAATATTCACATCCCTATCTCATCACCCGCTTTCACAGATAGTAAAGCCCGCCGTTGTAACTTTCCATTTGCGGTGCGCGGCAGTGCGTCGATGCTGTAAAAAGCGCGTGGAACTTTATACGCGGCCAAGTGAGCCGCACAATGATCACGCAGGCTTTCCACATCAATCGCCGCCGCCGAAACAATCCACGCTGCAATAATAGAAAGGCCATCTTCGACCGGCATTTCAGTAACCGCGCATTCATTAACAGCCGGGTGCAAAGCCAGCACCTCTTCGACCTCTTGCGGCGCAACACGATACCCTTGCGCGTTCATCATGTCATCGTTGCGCCCTTCATACCGCAACGCACCGCTCTCTCCCATAACAGCAAGGTCTCCAGTTAAGAACCAATCTCCTGCATAAGCGGTTCGTGTACGAATTTCATCTCGCCAATACCCGATCATCAAACCGGGATCACTATGATGAACAGCGAGAACACCCGTTTCACCTAACGGTGTCGGCTGACCATCTTCACCAATGATCGCGATATGTCGTCCCGGCTGAGGCCATCCCATTGCGCCCTTCGGCGTGGGATGCTCAGGACCGGAAGAAATAAAAGTAGACACTTCCGACATGCCCAAAGATTCGTAGAGCGGCTTGCCGGTCTTCTCCAACCAACCCTCATGCACCATTCGCGACAAAGCCTCGCCCGCCGTCAAAGCATGGCGCAGACTCGCGAAACCTTCGCGCAAACCATCACCATATTTTTGCATCCGGCGATACATTCCCGGCACAGCAGCAAAAATTGTCGGCATCCAATGCGCGGCAAGTCTAGGCCAAACTTCCGGCGCGCGGTCTCCGGCATTGAGAATAGCCGTCGCACCAACACGCCAAGGATCGCTAAGACCGCACCCAAGCACATACGTCCAGTTAAACGCGCCGGTATGCATCACCCGATCACTCTCATGCATATCGTGCCAACCCGAGCGCATCATTCGCCGCGCCCAAACACTGCGTTGCGCGTGGAGAACACCTTTGGGTTTTCCCGACGTACCCGAAGTATAAACAAGCTGCGCAGGATCATCGCGGTGCGTATCGGCATAATCCAAAACATCGCCGCCCAGCTCATCAGGAGAAAGACGTTGCGCGGTCGTCAAAAATTCAGGGCATTCCGCATCAAGAACCGCAAAACGCGGCTCGGCATCATTGGCGATATAGCTCAGTTCATCCGCAGAAAGTTGAGACGACAAAGGCATTGCAATGCCCCCCGCCGCAATCGCTCCAAAATACGCAATCGGAAAGCGCGGTGTATCCCCGATACGGATCAATACACGGTCGCCCCGCACCAGTCCTTGCGCAGCAAAGGCTCCGGCAGCACGCCGGATCGCCTCATCTATTTCGGCAAAAGTCCATGTCTCGGAGGCAACGCCCGGATTGGCTCCATCCACCACAATGAGGGCTGGTTTCTCCGGCCACTTGCCAACAGCATCTTTCATAACATAGCGCGCCATGTTGAAGCGCTCGGGACATGCTTCAGACGTGCCATTCCGCCAGATGCTTAATTGATCGGTCATCGCGCCAGCCAATCTCCTCCCGGAACCAGTTTTGCACCGTCGAGCGATCCATTCCAGATATAAACGATTGCGTCACGTTCAGGAAAAAGCAGCCGTACCGTTTCCCGGCGATAAAGCGACTCAGGCGGGTTGCCGGGAATCCAATCTTCCCAAATATCAATCATTCGCATCGTCGCAGGATCGGGTGCAGCGGCAAGGTCGCAAATCACAATCCCCTCTCCGGGTACTAGGCCGGGATACTCGCCCAGATCATAGAGATCACCGCGTAGAAAACATCGTCCATGCCATTGCAGCTGCGGCGCTATCCCGAGAATACCAAGCGCCCCTACGCCCGGTCGTAACGTTCCATAAAAGGCAAGTGGCAGTGCCGGTGTCACAGAAAGTCTTCCTTGATATTGACGCTATCCGTCTTGCCGATTTTCGATTTATGTGTCTTCAGCCACGCATCCGTTGTCGACCTACCCGCATCACGCAATTCGTTGATCACATTCCAATCCGGCGTAATTTTCGTTGCCACATTAAAGGTAGCCATCGTTGCATCATCGCGGATGGAGTGTACACGCATCCGTTTCCATTTATCCTTATCGATCACACCGTCATCAATCAGGTGCTGAACAAAATCAATGGCTCGCATCTCGCGCGTCAATGACGCATTAAAGCTGATTTCATTAATCCGGTTAGAGATTTCTCCGGCAGATTTCGGAGTCCCCTCACGTTCGATAGGGTTGATATGAACGATCAAGACATCGCGGCATTTCGCATTATATATTAGTGGATAAATTGCAGGGTTCCCTACATACCCACCATCCCAATACGGCTCGCCATCAATTTCGACAGCCTGAAAAAGATAAGGCAAACAAGCCGAAGCAAGAATGGCATCGACTGTGATTTCATCACCCGTGAAGACTTTCGGGCGGCCATGGCGCACACTCGTAGCATTGATGAAAACTTTGGGTCCCGGCTCTCCGCAAACCTCTTTAAAATCGATCATCTCTTCCAGAAGGTCACGGAGCGGGTTTATATTCAGCGGGTTAAGCTGATACGGAGAAAACGTCCGCGTCAACCAATCCCCCATCATGTAAGCGGGCGAATATTCGTAAAATCCGGAAAGCGTTGCCGGATCAGGCGGCATTGCAAACATCGTAAACGGTGAAGACGGTCCCGCAGAGCGTTCAACGATTTTGTGCCAGAATTCTGAGAGTAGGTCTTTTGCACCCTGCCGTCCGCCTCTCGCCAATCCCGTCACCATCATCGCGGCATTCATTGCCCCGGCACTGGTCGCAGTGATTGCCTCATATTCGAGATCTTCTTCCTCAAGCAGACGATCAAGCGCGCCCCATGTGAAAGCTCCGTGCGTACCGCCACCTTGAAGAGCAAGATTGATAGATTTGGTCATGAAAGGCTTTCTTAGGAAAACGATTGAAGAAACAGATAGTCTTTGCAAAAACTATCCCTGCCAATCGATCAAAAATGTAAATAATTTTATTTACGGATCATAGAATTCGTGGACCCCTTCATAAGAAGCGATCCACGCAAAAGGTTATTCACTGGGAGAGATCAACGAAATCACATCGCCGTCCAACCGCCGTCAACAGATATACTCGTCCCTGTAATTTGTGCAGCCCCTTCACCGCAAAGAAAAGCCGTCGTTGCACCGATCTGTTCAACTGTTGCGAACTCGCGTGTTGGTGTGCGGGTCAACATAACTTTGTCGATCACTTCTTCTTTGGTCATATTGTTTGCCCGCATCTGATCTTCGAGTTGCGCTTCAACTAGCGGCGTCCAGACATAGCCGGGGCAAACTGCATTGCATGTTACGTTTACACGGGCATCAGCGGCCTCAAGCGCGGTCACTTTAGACAAACCAACGACGCCATGCTTAGCCGCAACATATGCGCTTTTGTATGGCGAAGCGGTCAGGCCATGTGCCGACGCGATATTAACAATGCGGCCCCAGCCGCGCTTCTTCATACCGGCAATTGCCGCACGGGTAGTATGGAATGCCGATGACAGATTGATCGCGATAATCGCATCCCATTTACCAACCGGAAAATCCTCAATCTTCTCAACATACTGGATGCCGGCATTATTGACGAGAATATCAACTTGGCCGAATTCTTTCTCCGCGCCGGCGATCAGGGCTTCGCAGTCTTCGGCCTTCGACATATCCGCGCCGACATAGGCAACCTCAGCTCCGGTATCAACGGCGAGCTGTTTCGCAACTTCACGTGCTTCATCACTGTGCGTATGGTCATTAATGACGACCTTACAGCCCGCTTTCGCCAATTCGACTGCAACTCCAAGACCGATACCGCTGGTTGATCCAGTGACAACGGCGACTTTACCTTTAGGCATAATAGTTCCTCAAAATTTGTGCACTGCAGCGTCTTATACCGCAACGCAACAATAATTGCGAGCTACAGTCGCAAGCCTGTGATTGATGCGTTACAAATTAAGGGTATCACGATCAAAAACAATTATATCGTGCATTATCACGCAAAAAGTTGTTAAAAGGGAATTCAACCAGATAATGCCGCAACTGCTTCCGGTAAAACCTGTTCAAACAAATCCAACTCGTCTTCGCGCCCAACACTAACACGGATACAGCGATTGAGACCTTCAACGCCCGGCATCCGGATAAAAACTTGACGCGCAACGATTTCATCCAGCAAGCGCTTGGCAAACTCGCCATCTCTTCCACAATTGATCGCTACAAAATTCGTCGCCGAGCGCAGTGGTGTCAATCCGTTATCACTGGCAATATCTGAGAGACGCCCACGACCTTTAGCGATCACCGCAACCGTTTGCTGCGTATGCGCTACGTCTTCCAATGCTGCGAGCGCTGCGGCTTGCGCAATGCGGGTAACACCAAAATGATTACGGATTTTATCGAAGCCTTTAATAATTCTATCAGGCCCTAACGCATACCCGATACGAAAACCCGCCAACCCATAAGCCTTTGAAAACGTGCGAAGCCTGACGAGATTCGGGCGGGAAAAGTTATCGGGTGGCACAACGCCTTGAGGCGTGAATTCCATGTAGGCTTCGTCCAATAATACGAGGCAGGTCTCGGGAATACTGTCCACGAACTTCTGGACCGTTACAAAATCATGCCAACTGCCCATTGGATTGTCCGGGTTACAAAAGTAAACCAGCTTTGCATCAAACTGACGTACCATGGCCGCGAGTGCCTCAGGGTCTTCGACGTCATCACGGTAGGGAACCATCTCGATGTGTCCGCCCGCACCGGCAACGTGGTAATTGAATGTCGGATATGCGCCGCGTGATGTCACGGCACTGTCTCCTTGCCCCATAAACAAACGAACAATCCAACCAAGCAAAGCATCAATGCCTTCACCAACAAGAATTTCGTTTGGTGCGCGCCCTGTGTGAGCAGCGAGTTTCTCGCGCAATTCAAAGGCTGTCGGGTCGGGGTAGAAACCCGCCTCATCACGGGCAACCCTCGTACACGCTGCCCGAACAAAATCCGACGGCGGTAACGTTAACTCGTTCGCACCAAGCCGTGCTTTGAATACGCGGCCTGTCTCACGTTCAATTTGTTCCGGCGCGACAAATGGAACTGTGGAGGGCAATACCGATGGGATAGGTGCAAAAGCGGGTTGTTTGGTCATGGGTCTGGTTTCCGTTCACCTTCTTCGGGCAGTATCCCATAAGGACGCACAAGCCGCCAGACATGATCCGGGATCATATTTTTCATCATTGCGGGGCGCTCTCTTCGGAGATGAAGTATTGTTTCTACCGCCTTCATCTCTACACGCGCCCGTCCAAACTCAATGCCTCGCGGTCCAACACGCGGCATCAACCAACTGACGATAGGGCGCACCCAGTTCGGCATCCGTCGAAGCGGTAGGCCGCCCGCAGCACGCTCTGTGTTGGCAAGAAACCCTTTCACTGCCCCGCCGCGCTTGCCCTTATCACCCGGTTCAGACAGGCGGATTTCATCCCTCAACAGCGCCAGCAAGTCTTCGCCCCGCTGATTACGCACCAACAACCATTGCTCACCCTCACCGCCCATATACCCGACCGTAATATCGGCAAGTGTATTCGTGTAATCGACACACGTGCGGCACGTCAGCGGAAAAAAGTCTCGGGGTAAATCCGAAATTGGAAGATTGAGAAACGGGATAAGTTCCTTGCGTCCATCATCAAACCGTAACTCGACGCGATAATCGGCACGAAATTCCAGATAGGTAATACTATCGGGGTTTTCGGACAGCAACCCGAGGAATGTGTGGAAATTTTCCGTTGTGGTATTGTCCGAGCACGGCGTTCCAATGACGGTGATTTGCTCGAAGCCCAAATCGCGCTCGATAGCGCGCAAAGCGTAGATTTGGCATGGAATACCTATCACGGCGATGCGCTTATGCCCTGCGGCTCTTACTGGTTCGAGCAACGCCAGAAGCGGTGCATAGCCCATACGCATCCCCCGCACCTGCTGCATATCAGAGGCTTCGGTAATCAGGACAGGAACGGGCTTCCATTTATCATTCGCATCAGGCGCCATTGTAAGAACAGCGTCGACCGCTTTTGTCTCAAGCAAACATTCAGCAAGCCGCGTCGTAATACCGGTCCATTGCGCACCTTTTTTTGGCGGGGTAAGCGAGGCGCGCAGCATCCTACGATAAGGACCGAAAAACCGCTCATCAGCGCGATCAGGGTCACGCGCGCGGCCATGTGTTTGCTCTTCGAGCGCTTCATAATCGGGTTTGATAAACTGACATGCACGACCACAACGCTTTGCATCCTCGGTGCGGGACAATCCACAATCGGTACAAAGGTCGCGCGGCGCAGGATCGGCGAGCGGCGGAATGGTCAGGCTCATAGATAAATTATGACACGGGCGCTCCCGCTCTCCCCGTTCGGACGTGATGACTCTTCACATAAGACGCTAAAAAACCGTTCTCTTGAATGCAATGGTGTATGCTCAAATAGCAAGAAGTCTCAGGGCGACCTTTCCACGCAGCATAATTTTGCGAAAGTCTAACCGATGAAATTCCCATCCGTTCCCCCCTATGGTTCCCGCCGATCTTCTGTGATGGCGGATAATATGGTTACGACCTCGCACCCGCTCGCTGCGCAAGCCGGATTGTCGATGCTGGCAAAGGGCGGCAATGCGGTTGATGCGGCCTTAGCATCGGCGATGACGCTGACAGTGGTAGAGCCGACCGGCAATGGCCTCGGGTCTGATGGTTTTGCGATCTTGTGGGATGGCGGGCAGTTACATGGTATGAACGCCTCTGGCCGCTCGCCTGCGGGCTGGACGCCGGATCCGTTCAAAGACGGCATACCGGAACTGGGGTGGAATTCAGTGACCGTGCCCGGCGCGGTGGGTGGCTGGGTTGCTCTCTCGGAAAGGTTTGGGCGTCTGCCCTTTGCCGATCTCGCTGAACCTGCAATCCGATATGCAGAGGATGGATTTCCTGTCTCTCCGGTGATCGCGACCCTTTGGGCGAATGGCGCGGCGCGGCTACATGATCAACCCGGCTTCGCGGATCACTTCATGCCCAATGGCCGCGCTCCTCTGGCGGGGGAACGATTTATCGCAAAAGACACCGCACAGAGCCTCCGCCTCATCGCCGAAACTAAAGGAGAAGCATTCTATCGCGGTGAACTCGCTGAAAAAATCGCCACGAATTCCACCAAACATGGCGGGGCGATGACATTAGACGACCTTGCGGCAGAAAAGCCTGATTGGTGCGGGACAATCCATCAAAAGTTCGACGATATAGAATTGCACGAAATTCCTCCGAATGGCCAAGGAATCGCGGCTTGTATGGCCCTCGGGATGTTGTCACACACACCGATCCGCGACCTTTCGCCTGAAGACCCCAAGGCTCTGCACCTGATGTGGGAAGCGATGAAACTCGCATTTCGGGATGTTGATGCCTACGTCGCCGATGGTCCTTTTATGGACGAGATTACAAGCGCTGATTTGCTTGATGCCGAATATCTGAAAAACCGTGCGAAATTAATTGATCCAAAGCGCGCTCAAGACTTTGGTTCAGGCGCACCAAAACGCGGCGGCACAGTGTATTTATGTGCGGCGGATCAAAGCGGAATGATGGTCTCTTATATCCAGTCGAATTACGCTGGCTTCGGATCAGGCGTTGTCGTCCCCGATACGGGCATTCATCTGCAAAATCGGGGATGTGGTTTTACTTTGCAAGACGGACACCCCAATCAAGTTGGTCCACGCAAACGCCCATTTCACACAATCATCCCCGGCTTCCTCACCGCCAAAGGACAGCCGCGCATGGCCTTTGGGGTTATGGGTGGCCCGATGCAGGCACAGGGGCATTTGCAAATGCTGCTGAGAACTCAAATTTGGGGACAAGATGTGCAAACTGCCGCAGATGCCCCACGTTGGCGCGTAACAGAAGGCTTGGGTGTTGCGTGCGAGACAGCGATGCCAGCGGATGCCTTACAAACACTGACTGACCTCGGGCATAACATTACGCTGGAGACACCGGATGCAGCGTTTGGATTTGGCGGAGCGCAGCTGATCCACAGGTTAGAAAGCGGCGGATATGCGGGCGGGTCTGATCCGCGCAAAGACGGATGTGCGATTGGTTTTTAACCGCTGCGCAATCAACCAAGCCATCTTTTACGACGCCGGTAAGAGCGCACATTGCGATAAGACTTGCGTCCCTCTTCCGACATGCCGAGATAAAACTCTTTAACGTCAGGGTTCTCGCGAAGCTCTGCGGCGGGGCCGTCCATGACCACGCGGCCTGACTCCAGAATATAGCCGTAATGAGCAAAGCGCAGGGCGACATTCGTGTTTTGCTCAGCCAAAAGGAATGAGACGCCTTCTTTTTCGTTCAGGTCTTTGACAATCCCAAAAATTTCTTCAACGAGTTGAGGCGCAAGACCCATTGACGGCTCGTCTAGCAACACAGTTTCGGGCCGTGACATCAATGCGCGGCCAATAGCGCACATTTGTTGCTCGCCGCCCGACGTATAACCAGCTTGAGACTTGCGGCGCTCACGAAGGCGCGGAAAATAATTATAGACCATTTCCAAATCGGCGGCGACTGCACCGCGCCCATCCCGGCGCGTATAACTGCCCGTCATCAGATTTTCTTCGATGGTCAAATGCTCGAAGCAATGACGGCCTTCCATGACCTGAATGACGCCTTTTTTAACAAGATCAGCGGGCATCAAATCTGCAATTTTTTCACCGCGATATGAAATCGAACCTTTCGTCACTTCACCGCGTTCGGAATGCAGCAAATTAGAAATCGCCTTTAGGGTCGTTGTTTTCCCTGCGCCATTCCCGCCGAGTAGTGCCGTGATCCCGCCCTTAGGCACAGAAAGGCTGACACCCTTCAGCACAAGAATGACGTGATTATAGATCACCTCAATATTGCTGATTTCCAGCAGGGACTCGTCGGTCGGAGCAGCATCAAGCATGAATAATTGCCTTTGAGTAAAAGGCCCCCGCATCAATTACGAGAGCCGAAGTTCTATGTTGCGCCCAGACTATGCCGGGCGCAACAAATGCGATTAGCTACAGGCTTCTTTGATTTTGTTTTCCTTCGCAAAGGCCGAAGAATCTTCCGCAATCAAGTCGCCGATGACTTCCATATCACTCTCGCCATAGCTGGTGATCTGGTTCCATTCGCCTGCTTTTGCATCCCACTGGTTCACGGTCACAAGGCCCGGTCCGCCGTGGTTTTCACAAGACACTTTGAAGGTTGGTCCAAAGTTCGGCATACCGAGCTTTTTCATCGTGGCTTGAGTCACGACCAGCGCTTCCATACCGTCACGCATTTGTTGAGGTGTGATTTCTTTGGTGTCGTGGATTTCTTGAGCGTTCTTTGCCGCTTCAACAGCCAGCATAGCTGCATACATGCCACGGTTATAAAGCACGGTTCCTTTTTGATCCCCTGCACCCGCAGCTTTACCAGCATCATAGACGTATTTTTTCAGGTCGTCATAAAGCGGGTAATCGTCACCAACACCATGGAAGTTCAGCGCCTTATAGCCATTCGCTTTTTCGCCAACCGGTTTCACGTCGTTCTCGGAACCAGACCACCAGACACCAATGAAGTTTTCCATCGGATAGCGAATGTTTGCCGCCTCTTGAATTGCCGTAGCGTTCATAACGCCCCAGCCCCACATCGTCACATAATCAGGCTTTTCACGGCGGATTTGCAGCCATTGTGATTTCTGCTCCTGACCGGGATGGTCAACCGGCAGCAATGTCAGTTCAAAGTCATGCTTTTTAGCCAGCTCTTCCAGAGTACGGATCGGCTCTTTGCCGTAAGCAGAGTTGTGATAAACAAGCGCGAGCGTCTTGCCTTTGATGTCACCATCATTGATGTCGAGCAGGTGGTTCACCACTGCCGAAGCGCCGTTCCAATAGTTGGCGGGATAGTTAAAGACCGTGTTGAACACTTTGCCGTTTGCAGCAGAAGTCCGGCCATATCCCATCGTGTGCAGCGGAATACCATCAGCCGCTGATTTTGGAATGAGTTGATAGGTGATGCCCGTTGAAAGCGGTTGGTAAACCAGTGCGCCTTGACCTTTAGTGGACTCGTAACACTCAACGCCTTTTTCAGTGTTATAGCCAGTCTCACATTCAATGACTTTGATCGGCACGCCGCCAATGCCACCATCACGCTCATTCATCAGTGTAAAGTAATCTTCATAGCCATCCGCGAAAGGAATGCCGTTAGCGGCATAAGGTCCAGTACGATAGCTAAGCGATGGGAAGACCATATCCGCCAGCGCAGGTGATACTCCCATTACGACTGCCATTGTAGCAGCGGTCAGTGTTCTCATTTTCATATTCTTCTCCCTTTAGTCGTTATTCTAAGTTCGTTGATCCCACCACAAACACTGTTAGTGCGGGAATGGCCAAAGCCTGAGTTTCTCTTTGATAATCCGCCATAGCTGCGCCAATCCATGCGGTTCCAGAATAAGGAAGATAACGATCAGCGCGCCAACAATGACGAATTCAAGGTGTGCGGCAATATCCGTCGCCCACCCTAATTGTCCGACAAGAACGTTCTTTAGCAGTACCGGCAAAAGGACCATAAAGGCTGCACCCGCGAACGAGCCGAAAATTGATCCAAGTCCACCGATAATCACCATAAAAAGCACGAGGAAGGATTTTTGAATCCCGAAGACTTCGCCAACTTCAACCGCACCAAGGTAGACACTAAACAACAATGCACCAGCGATACCGATATAAAACGAGCTAATCCCAAAGGCTGTTAGTTTGGCCTTGAGTGGATTCACCCCGATGATCTCGGCGGCAATGTCCATATCGCGAATAGACATCCAACTGCGACCCAAATGTCCGCGCGTCAGGTTCCTCGCCACAATCGCTAGAATGGTCAAAAAGACGAGGCAGAAAAGATAGGTTGCCCATGGCTCGGTATTCGGTCCGGTTATCGCGTGTCCGAATAAAAACCGTTCTGGCGCAGTAATTTGGCCCGATGCAGAGTAGTTAAATGACCACTCCCATTTGTTGAACACCCAAACCAAAAAAAACTGAGCCGCCAGTGTGGCGACCGCAAGGTAAAAGCCCTTGATCCTCAAAGACGGCAATCCGAATAAAATGCCGACTAATGCCGTCATCACCCCGCCTAATATCACCGAGAAAAAGATATTCAGCGGCGGCAGCGCATAGCGGACCCATTCCTCGCCGCCCGGAATATAAATATCGAACCCGGTCATAAACTTATAGCAGGAGTACGCACCAACCGCCATGAACCCGCCGGTTCCCAGCGAGACCTGTCCACAATAGCCAATGAGGATATTCAACCCGATAGCCGCGATTGAATAAATTAGGAAAGGCAGCGCAATCGCCTTCACCCAATAATCATTCAACAGAAACGGCATGATAGCGAAGGCGAACAGCATCACCGCATAATAGCGATAACGGTCAAAAGCTATCGGAAAGGTCTGCCCATCCGCCTGATATGTCGTTTTAAAATCACCGACTTCGCGATACAGCATCTTAGCGTGCCTCCTTCACGATCCGGATCAAGCAGTGAAGGACCATAATGAAGCAAGCAATCGACAGCGGAAGTGTAACAGAACCGGACGCACCATATGCACCCGGCAACGCGCCCCCGCTAAAGACAGATATGCTCATCCAAGCTGTAATGGCGAAAATGCCAAAACTCGCGAACAGGCCATAGACGTGGAGAATGTTGTTACCCATGCTTGTTCTTTCTCGTCATGATTTTCATTCCCATCACACCCTCTCAATAATTTTTTCGCCGAACAGCCCTTGCGGGCGGAAGACGAGGAACAAAAGGGCCAGCATGTAAGCAAACCAGTTCTCAGTAGCGCCGCCCAGATAGGGCGCGCCGATCAGGAACTCGAACATCTTCTCACCGACGCCGATGATCAAACCACCAATAATCGCGCCGGGGATCGAAGTGAATCCGCCAAGCATCAACACGGGTAACGCTTTGAGTGCAATAAGTGACAGCGAAAACTGCACACCTGATTTCGCGCCCCACATCATCCCCGCGACCAATGCCACAAAACCGGCGATGGTCCAGACGATAACCCAGATTGTGCGAAGAGAAATGCCAACGGAAAGTGCGGCTTGGTGATCATCCGCCACAGCGCGCAGCGCGCGGCCTGTCTTGGTGTATTGTGAAAACAGCACCAGCGCCAACACCAGGGCAACGGCAATGAATGTTGCATAGATGTCGAGCGTATCGAGGTAAAATCCGTAAAAATCCTCGCCACCAAGGAACGACGTTTTTTCTTCAAACCAAACATTGCCGCCCTGCTCGATGCCAATGTCCAGAGTCTTGACGTCCGACCCCCACATCAACTCGCCAAAGCCTTCCATGAAGAAAGCCAAGCCAATTGTCGCCATAAACAGGATAATCGGCTCCTGATTGACAAGATGCTTTAAGACCAATTTTTCAACAAGGATCGCAAAAAACAGCATGACGAGAGCGGCAAAAATGATGGCTAGTATTGTCGGTCCATAAAAGCCCAAAAACCCTGCTATCGAGAGGCTTATGCTTTCCGGCAATAATACGCTTAAACCGCGCGAATATGTCTCAATCCACCAATCCGGCGCAGCTTGCCCGAAATGGTGAAACTCGGTTCCGAATATTGCGTTTATCAGATGTGAGAACGGGATAAGACCCGTCTGTAATCCGACCAACGTTTGCGCCGCAAACAGCGCCATAACACCTTGCGCATAATTAAAAATACCCGAGGCTTTAAAGATCAGCACAAAACCAAGTGCCACGAGCGAATACATCACGCCAGCCATCAGGCCGTTGAGAAAAACTTCAACGCCAAACCAGAAATCTGCGCTCATGCGTTCTGCCCTCGCTGTACCAATGTATCAATCATGGCTGACCCCCAAATAGGCGTCGATGACCTTTTGATTATTGCGAACCTCGCTTGGCGTACCATCACCAATCTTTGCGCCATAATCCATCACAACAACGCGGTCGGAGATGTCCATCACAACGCCCATATCATGTTCGATCAAAGCGATGGTCGTGCCGAACTCTTCATTCACATCAAGGATAAAGCGCGACATATCCTCTTTTTCTTCGACGTTCATTCCGGCCATCGGTTCATCAAGCAACAGCAATGACGGCTCCGCAACCAGCGCACGGCCAAGCTCTACCCGTTTTTGTAAACCATAGGGCAAGCTCCCGACAGGAGCTTTACGGATGTGTTGAATTTCGAGAAAGTCGATAACGCGTTCGGCTTTTTCGCGCTGTTCAATTTCTTCGGCCTCAGCACGGCCTTTCCAGATTGCCTGACTAAAAATGCCAGACTTCATCTTCGTCAACCGGCCCGTCATAATGTTGTCGAGCGTCGTCATGCCGCGAAATAATGCGATATTCTGGAATGTTCGCGCGATGCCCTGACGGGCGATCTCGTATGGTTTCATCGGACCGCGTTTTTTTCCCAAATACCAGATTTCACCTTCTTGTGGGTGATAAAAGCCATTGATGACATTGAGCATCGAAGACTTTCCCGCGCCATTGGGTCCGATGATCGCGCGCACTTCGCCTTCGCGAATATCAAAGCTAATGTCCTTGATTGCGGTCACACCGCCGAAACGCAGCGTAATATTTTTCATCTCCATCACCACACCGCCAATTTTGCGGCCATCTTCGGTAGTGTAGGAGTCTGGTTCTGCTGTTATAGGGCTGCTTCCGTCCATTATTCCGCTGCTACTTTCTGTGCGCTTGGCGCAACAACTGCTGCATCACGAACTTCGAGGGTCGCTGAGATCACACCTTTGCGGCCATCTTCATAGGTCACTTCGGTTTCGATAAAGATGCTCTCAGATCCATCATAAAGCGCGGTCAGCAACGGCGCGTATTTTTCTTCAATAATACGGCGGCGGACTTTCCGCGTTCGCGTCATCTCACCATCATCTGCATCAAGTTCTTTGTGTAAGACAAGGAACCGTCTGATCTGACAATCATATAGGCGTGGATCATCGGCGAGCGAGCGGTTTACTTCCTCAACGTGATTTTGGATCGTGCCATAGACTTCAGGATGCGCGGCCAGCTCCTGATAGGAAGCGTAGGCAATGTTGTTGCGCTCGGCCCAGTTCCCCACCGCAGTCAAGTCGATATTGATAAAGGCTGTGCAGTAATCTCGTTCATTACCAAAGACGACAGCCTCAAGAATATCAGGGAAGAATTTGAGTTTGTTCTCAACGTATTTTGGCGCAACCATACTACCATTGTTGAGCTTTCCGACGTCTTTTGCCCGGTCAATGATACGCAAATGTCCATTACCGGGTTCGAAAAATCCGGCATCACCCGTTGCGACCCAACCCTCACTATCTTTCGTTTCCGCCGTGGCTTCGGCATTTTTGTAATATTCAGCGAATGTACCGGGCGAGCGGTAAAAGACTTCGCCATTATCAGCGATCCGAATTTCAACACCGGGACTAGGGACACCGACAGTATCGGCCTGAACTTCTCCATCCGGTTGCTGTGTGATGAAGACGGTTGCTTCGGTCTGGCCGTAAAGCTGTTTCAGATTGATGCCGAGCGCACGGTAAAATTCAAAAATCTCCGGCCCAATCGCTTCCCCCGCCGTATAGCCAACGCGAATTTTAGAAAGCCCAGTCGCATTCAACAACGGGCCATATACAAGCGCTCTGCCAAATTTGTATTTCAGTTTGTCAGCGGTTGAAACCGATCTGCCATCCAGCAATGCGGGGCCAATCCGTTTGGCATGGTCGATATACTTTTTGAACATCTTACGCTTCATCTTCGAAGCGTCTTCCATGCGGATCATAACCGATGTTAGCAGCCCTTCGAAAAAGCGCGGCGGAGCAAAGAAATATGTCGCGCCGACCTCTTGCAAATCTTTTTGCATCGTGTCCGGGCTTTCGGGGCAATTGACGCAAAACCCAGCCCACATTGCTTGCGCCATCGAGAACACATAATCTCCCACCCATGCCATCGGCAGATAGGCGAGGATGCTTTCATTCTCAGTAAGATTGTCGAATTCGCAGGTATTCTTAGCAGTCATCAGAACATTATTGTTCGTGAGTACAACACCTTTCGGGCGGCCTGTCGTACCGGATGTGTAGAGTATTACGGCGGTATCATCGCCTGTTACCGCATCAGCACGCCGCTTAATCTCAGCATCGAAATCGTTGCGTTTATTACGGCCTTCCGCCTGTAGTTTGCGGTAATTGTGCAGCAATGCATGGTCGTACTTTCGCATACCGCGCGGATCGAGATAAACAATTTGCTTTAACTCTGGGATGCGATCAGCGACTTCGAGCAGTTTATCGACTTGCTCCTGATCCTGAACAACGGCAAAGCGTGCACCGCAATTCTCCATGACATGCGCCATCTCATCGGCAACAGAATCCTGATAGACTGGAACAGGGATCGCACCGACAATCTGAGCCGCGATCATCGCCCAATAGAAATGCGGGCGGTTGCGGCCAGCAACAGCGATCTTATCACCTTGTTCGACGCCTAATGTGAGATAACCGCAAGCCAGCGCATAAATTTCTTCATGCGCCTCGGCCCATGTCCAGCTTTGCCAAATGCCGAATTCTTTCTCACGATACGCGGGGCGCGAGCCATACTTATTCGCATTGCGTTCGAGCAATTTCGGAAATGAATTCAAATTGTCAGGCAGCGCCGTTGATGGCGTTTGCGTGGTCGTCACGTTGTATCCTCCCCGTGCAACTCCGATCTTCGCCGGATGTCTGCGAATCAAAGTCTAGCCGAGATTCACCCACTTGTGTCATCCAAAAACAATCACAGACCGATTATTTACACGGTCAGATCAGAGAGACGCATCCGACTAAGCACTTACAGCGTCGGTAATTGTCGCACCTAATTGACTTTAACGTAAGATGCGTGAAGCATGATTTTGATGAGCAACGACACCTTCATTGGAATCACTGCACTCACGCAGGAATTCGGCGTGACGACACGGACTTTGCGTTTCTATGAGGATCGCAAACTGCTTTCGCCGTTCCGACGTGGCCGCAAACGACTTTATCGGCCCCGTGACCGGATACGCCTGCGGCTTATTCTACGCGGTAAAAGGCTCGGTTTATCGCTGGACGAAATTGCTGAGATCATTGATCTTTATGACGAAACGTCAGGGCCACAAAAACAGATCGATAAATTGCTTGAGCGGATTGATGCGCGGCGGCAGGCATTGCTATCTCAGCGTAAAGACATCGAAGATGCGCTGCGCGAACTGGCTACAGTAGAGGGCAAGGCAAAGGCTCATTTGACGACATTAAAAGTCGATGCAGAATAATCCTGCCTATTTACCCGCGTCGTAAAACCGCAAGACATGTCGGTATCCGCCTGTAGTGTTACGGGTGAACAGGAGTGACATCGTGGACAGCCCTTCGCATTATGCCGATACCCGAAAGATAACGCCCGGACTAAAGCCTGACGGCTCTCCTGATGACAATGACCGGATCGAAATCGGGCCGAGTCCGCTTGCCTTTGCCGAATGGGAAGCGGCGGGCTTAACCGCCCCAAATCTCGACCGAATGCGCCGATTTCGTTGGGGGAAACTAGTCGCTGCGATCAATGCGCGCGGCTGGGGAGGGTTGCTGTTGTTTGATCCGCTCAACATCCGCTATGCGACTGATACAACCCATATGCAGCTCTGGAATACCCACAATCCGTTTCGCGCCACCTTTGTCGGAGCGGACGGTTATATGCTGATGTGGGAATATAAAGGTATCTCGTATCTCGCGGATTATAATCCGCTGGTCCGCGAAACGCGCGGCGGCGCGAGCATGTTCTATTTCTCAACCGGTGATTTCGGCGAGCAAATTGCCCATGATTTTGCCGGACAAATTGTCGACCTGCTGAACGAGCACGGCGGCGGCAATATGAAATGTGGCATCGACAAAATCATGCTGCACGGCGCGGATGCCTTGCGTGGCTTGGGCGTCGAGATCATGGACGGCGAGGAATGTACCGAGAAAACGCGAGCGGTGAAGGGCATCGACGAAATCAACGCGATGCGCTGCGCCATGCATTCCTGCGAAGCCTCAGTCGCCGCAATGGAAGCCGCCGTCGAACCCGGCATGACAGAAAATGACGTTTGGGCCGTGCTGCACGCTGAGAACATCAAACGCGGAGGCGAATGGATTGAGACGCGCATCCTCTGTTCCGGTCCACGCACGAATCCTTGGTTTCAGGAATGTGGGCCGCGCGTTATCAGCGAAGGTGAATTGCTTGCCTTTGATACCGATTTGATCGGCTGTTACGGCCAATGCTGTGATATATCGCGAACATGGTTGGTTGGAGACGGTGACGCGACGCCAGAACAAAAGCGCCTTTACACCGAGGCCCATCGCCAAATCATCGATAATATGGCGCCGCTCGCACCGGGAAAATCTTTCAAGGAGATCAGCTTTGGTGGACGCCCTATCCCCGAAGAATTTATTCCGCTGCGATACGGGTCCAAAATGCACGGCGTTGGCCTCTGCGATGAATGGCCAAGCATCCGCTATGAGATGGATTGGCGCGCAGGCCAATACGATTACGAGTTAGAACCGGGGATGATGCTCTGCGTCGAAGCCTATGTCGGAGCGGTCGGCGGACACGAAGGCGTCAAACTCGAAGATCAGGTTTTGATTACCGAGGACGGTTTCGAAAACCTGACCACCTATCCTTGGGACGCGCGGTTGCTGGGCTGATTAGAGCCAGCTGATCAGCAACGCCAACGCCGCCGATATGCCGAGGACGCTCGCAACGCTCCAATGCCTGATGAGCAACAGCCACCCGCTTACACAGGCAATCAGGACAACCCGCCAATCCAGCGTTAAAAGATCTGGAACCCAGAGGGTGAATGGACCTGTTTCTATCCGCGCAACCTCAGCAAAAAATACATGCAAAGCAAACCACAATGCGAGGTTCGCGATGCCCCCCACAACTGCTGCCGTAATCGCATTCAGCGCACCCCGAAGTCGTGGCTGCGCGTTGATCCATTCAACGTAAGGGGCAGCGGCGAAAATCCACAAGAAACACGGTGCAAAAGTCGCCCACAGCGCAACGCAAGCTCCAGCAATGCCAAATGCAAGACCGCCAGCATTATACGCCGCCGTATAACCAACAAACTCAGTCACAAGGATCAACGGTCCGGGGGTCGTTTCTGCCAAGCCCAGACCATCCATCATCTGACCCGCTTCAAGCCAACCATATCCCGTGACAACATCCTGCCCCATATAGGCAAGCACTGCATAAGCACCCCCAAACGTCACAACGGCCAATTTTGAAAAGAACCATCCCAGCGCGGTCAATAAATGATCCGGCCCTAAAGCTGTGGCAATGCCGACCAGCGGAACGATCCAAACCGCAAGCCAAATTCCGATTGTGCGGAGTGTGCTCTGAACTGTCGCCACCACAACTGGCGATGCCTCGCTCGTTGCGCTGCTCACGCGCCAGAATCCGAAGAGCGCCGCCGCCAAAATAATCAACGGAAATGGCAAGGCCAAAAAGAAGATACCAATAAAAGCTAGGACAGCGATCACCCACGCTGCCTTGCCGGTCAAAGCACGCTTTGCAATCCGCAATAATGCCTCGATGACGATAACAAGCACCGCCGCCTTCACACCGAGAAACAGCGCGGCAATTATCGGTACTTCACCAAAACTCGCATAGATCATCGAAAGCACAAGAACGACGACGGCCCCCGGCAAGACGAATGCTAACCCGGCTGCAAGCCCGCCGCGCACCCCGTGCAACCGCCATCCAGCATATGTCGCCAATTGCATCGCTTCCGGTCCGGGCAACAACATGCAAAAGCTCAGGGCATTGAGATATTGTTGCTCGGTCAGCCAACCGCGTTCTTCGACGACCTCACGATGCATCAAAGCGATTTGAGCTGCTGGCCCTCCGAAAGAAAGAACCCCGATCCGCAGCCAAACCCGTAGCGCCTCGATAAAGCTCGGCGTCATGAACGCCCCGCATTGGTTAGCCAGTCGTGGCTTTCATCTGCGGCATCACGCACCCAACGATAAAGCGCATCATAAAGCTGCATTCCAGCCTCAAGCTGTTCAAGATCATCGCGGTACATACGTGACAAGCCAAGCGAAACAGCCAGCAATCCAGCAACCTCCGGCGCGAGGTCGTGGCGATTTGTGTCCGCCCCCCGGATAATTGTCGCAAGCCTGTCTAATACTGGAAGTGAGAGGCCAAATTCCTGCAAGAATGTATCAAAGCTACAGTTCTGGTCGCGGTGCGAAAATTTGACATCCTCGACATCGAACGGAGTCGCGGCAAACTTCTCAGCGACGAGCATGACATCCTGAGGCGGGACGAACAAAAACCGAGCACGAGGATCTATAAAACGCCGGATCAACCACGGGCAGGCAATTCTATCGATTTTGGGACGATGGCGTGTGACCCAGACGGTACGACCTTCGCTATCAAACGGCGGAAAAGTGGCTGCATCAATCATGGGCAAGCCAGCATCACGCCACGCAAATTGTCCTCCCGCAACAGTCTCGGCACGAAACCCATTCGCGCGCAAAATCGCCGCTGCGCCTTGCGAAATTTTACGGCCCTTTTGACAATAGACCGCGATAAGCCCGCCGCCAGACTTCAGAGGTAAAGTGTCCAAATCGGTGTGTGCATGACGGAAAGCGCCGGGGATCAGGCGCGGATCATCCTCGAAGTCTTCATCAATACGAAGATCGACCAGTACCGGCGCAGAGGGTGTTCCGATTAAACGGCTGAGTTGAGCGGGAGTGATTTCATTGGGAGACGGCATGTAAATAGCATCCTCAAAGACCCATTAACGGGCGGTTGCGGGATGCGATACTTGAGCCGGAGCCTCACGGGGCGCTCGCGAACCCCATGCGATTAGATTGCCAGAACCAAAACAAAGGAGTCAATCCAATAGCAGAAAAATCACATCACCGCCCGCTCCGCAGGGCATCTCATCATCCTATCTCGGGAAAGACAGATTCCGGGCGGTACGTGTCAAAGCTGGAAAGCGTTTGATTGTTACATTCCGTTTGCCAATGCGACCCCGGAACGACCGCGCTGAAACATTTATAGGCATCCCGATACTTCTGAGTGCGCTCATTTTCTTCGATTGCGACCGCGAGCAAACCGGCAACAACACCCTTTTGACGCTCTACCAAACGGATTGCGCCATCCATTGTTCCCCCCGTCTCAACCCATTGGTCAACCAATAGAACGCGCGTACCGGGAGCAAATGCAGGCAATCGCATTTCCATGTCTTGTGTGCGGCCTGAGTAATTCGAGAAACTAACTTTGTCGGTATCCACGCAAAGCTTACCGGCTTTTCGGATCGGCAAGAATCCCACACCAAGCTTTGCGGCAAGCGCCGATGCGAGAACAAATCCCATTGCGTCCAAGCCTGCAACAACGTCACATTCACAGCCTTTCAGATCGGCAACCAAATCATCAAGCAGATCATGAAAAGCATTGTTGTTGATGTAGATTGATGTCGGGTCGAGCCATGCAAACTTGTCGCCTTTCGTGTTTGGCGACATCAATTTCAGATACCAGCGGTCATCTCGTGGTCCTTTGTCGGTTGGCGCAGTCATCCCAGTCTTCCCTCTGCTCCGAGCTGGCGCGTTTTCGCCAACAGTTTCTTCAATAGATCGGTATCAATGTCGTAGAAATTACCCGGTTGACTGATCCCCGTTGCAACCATGAAACAATCGACATGCGCATAACGATCGGCATTATCTGGAGTCACACCCGATGCGAGAGCCAGCGGTGTCGATCCGATGGCTTCACGAAAAATACTCACCTTAGTATCATCTGCCTCTTCACCGGTTGCGATACCCGAAGTGGTAACAACATCCATCCACTCGGTTGCAATTCGTGCTGATTCTCCCAAATCCGCATCGGCAACAGGGCGTTGTTTCTTGAAGGCCGTGCCGCCAAAATAAAGCCCGGACCAGCCGCTTTCGACGCGGACACGCTGAATCTCCTCGGCCTCTTCTTGCGCTGAAACACGCTCATCAATCCGCGCATCATCTGCCCAATAAGCATCCACAGAACACCCATCTGACTCAAGCCTGCCGAGTATCGGAAAGGCATCACGGCCAGTGACTGCCAAAAAGTTCAAGCCCATCCAAAGTGAAGGAAATTGCGCGCGCACATCGCGGATAATCGGTTCAAACTGGTCAATACCAAAGTCATGATTGATCAAAAAGCACCCTGCCGCACCCGCTTCCACTATTCCTTCTATGTTATGAATGGTGCGGGGTGTGTCGAGCACATGAATAACTGGGAGAACAACCGGCCCCGGCGACTTAAAAAACTCGTGAAATTCGTCTCTGTTCATTTTTCAAGCATACCGCTGCCAATAATTCATGCAACATTACATAGGAATAGAGCTTGGCACAGGGTCAATTCGCTGTCTAAGCTCATCGAAAGAGCGACTGGCAGGCTCAAGCCTTGCGGACAACCATAGCTCATAAAGTTACACGGGGAGAAAACGACATGACTAAAGGGACATCCGGCGAGACGCTCGCCCTCACAAAACGGACGCTGCTGCAAACCAGTGCTGCCGCTGTACTATCCGCGCCTTTCGTGAATCGCGCTTGGGCGGATACCGTAGAGCTGAACATGCTCGGTTGGTATGGAACGGCAGAACCCGACATGGTTGGGGCTTTTGAAGAAGCAAACAATGTTAAGTTTGTTCCCAAGTATTACGCTGGCGGTGACAACATGCTGGCCGCCCTCGCGCAGAACCCTCCGGGCACATTCGACATCATCCATACCGACGCCGAATATGCAAAACTGCTAATCGCAAACGAATTGGTCATGGAGCTGAACCCGGACGATTATCCGATGGATGATCTTCTCCACGAAGATTTCGCGAAGTTTGCCGGTCACTGGGATGATGACGGCAATCTCTTTTCACTGATCTCGCGCTTCGGACATCTTGGGGTGTCTTACAACAAAGATGCGTTGAGCGAAAAAGAAGCATCGAGTTACGACTCGTTCTGGATGCCAAAGCTAAAAGGCAAAGTCGGACATTTTGACTGGCATCTGCCATCGCTCGGCCAGATGAGCTTGCTCGCAGGCAACGCTAATCCGTTTGATATTGACGATGATGCATGGGAAGCGGTGCAAGAAAAAACCATGTCCCTGAAACCGCAAGTCGGTGGCTATTTCGACTTCGGCGGCACTTTTGCCGGACTGAAGAACGGCGAGATGCTAGCAATGTGCGGCATCGGTGATTGGGTCACGGGCATTCTGGAACGCGACGGCGCGCCGGTGTCTTCCGTTGTACCGGAAGAAGGCGGCATCCAATGGACTGAAAGCTATTCCATTGTGAAAACGTCTGAGAAAAAAGACATGGCGCTGAAATATCTCGCCTACACAATGTCTCCAGAAGGACAAGTGAAAACCGCTCAGATGCTTGGATATCCGGGGCATTGCGTGACCGGCGCTGGTCGTGCGCTGCTTCAGAAAGAAGACGAAGCAGAGGCGAAACGCTCGGGTCAAATTAAGGGCCATAAAAACGAGCCGATTGCCCTGATCGACGACGGGCGTATCTCTTACCGCGACATTCCGGTTCAACAAGATTTGGAAGACTGGAACGATTTCTGGTCCGAATATAAGAACGCTTAATCCTGTGAATAACGAGAAAAGGCGGCGTCCTTGATGCGCCGCCTGAATGCCTATGCCCTGACATTTCGTCTGCCAATCATCATTTGGCAGGCAATCTTTTTTATTGGCCCGCTGTTCTTCATGATCGCGATGTCATTCTTCCTCGTGAAGAATTATCGCATGGTCGAAGCGTTCGAGTTCAAGAACTGGGACAAAATGCTCTCCCGGAACTATGTGTGGGACAGCTATTGGTACACACTCGGGTTGGCCGCACTATCATCCGCAGTCGCTTCACTGGTCGCGTTTCCCGCCGCATTCGCATTAGCATACCGGTCTTCTGAATCGGTCAGACGATGGGCCATCTTTCTGCTGATTATTCCATTTTTCACCAGTTATCTGGTGCGGACATTTTCATGGTACGTGATCCTTGCCGAGTCCGGCGTAATTAATGCCGGATTGGGATATATTGGCCTCGGTCCCTACACGATGCTCAACACGATGTTCGGGACGATTGTCGGATATATGACCCTGACATTGCCCTTGGTCGTTATTCTGCAAACAGTGTCGCTGGCGAGTGCGGACCGCTCGCTGATCCAAGCATCACAAAATCTGGGTTGCCCGCCATGGCGCACGATTTTTGCGGTTATATTACCCGCCGCAAAAACCGGATTGATCGTAGCCGCGCTTTTCGCGTTCATCTTGTCATTCGGCGACTTTGTTGCGCCCTATTACCTCGGTGGGTCTAAGCCACCGACCCTACCAATCTTAATCATTGATACGACAAAAGCCGGACAGCAATGGCCGCGCGCAGCCGTTGTTGCCGTGATCATGATGGTGACATTGTTTGTCGTTGCCTTCACCGCGATCTTTTTGGCCTATCGCAAGCGGGGGAGCAAATGAGTATGCGAACCAGCGATTGGGCGCTGCGTGGATATGTGCTGTTGGTTTTTGTCTTCGTGTTCTCGCCCGTCGTGATGAGTATGATTTTCTCATTCAACTCGGATCGTTTTCCGACTATTCCTCTCGGCGGATTTACAACGCATTGGTATGAGACAATCTTTGCCGACGAAGATTTTTGGAAAGCCGCACAAAACAGTTTGATTGTGTCTCTCTGTGCATCGCTGATCGCAACCTTCCTAGGGTTCTGCACTGCTTATTCCGACTATCGCTATACATTTCGCGGTCAAGGTGCGTATCTCGGGATTATCTTGCTACCACCAACCATCCCATTGATCATCATGGCGCTTGCCATGCTCGCATGGTTCTCGAAAGTCGGCATATCGGGGCAAGTTTATTCGATCATCTTTGCACACACCGTCCTTACTGCTCCCTTTGCCATGGCGATCATTAGATTGCGGCTCAACCAAATGGATGAAAGTTTAGAGGCCGCCGCTTGGAACCTTGGCGCAAGTGAATGGCGCGCAATGCGCGAAGTTATTCTTCCGTTTTGCTTACCCGCGATTGTCAGTTCGTTGTTTCTAACAGCCGCCGTTTCATTCGATGAATTTACGGTGGCTTGGTTTGTCTCTGGCTTGAATAAGACACTGCCAGTGCATGTGCTCGAAATCGTGCAAGGGACCATTGATCCACAAGTCAATGCAGTCGGGACATTAGTTTTTCTCGTCTCGATGACACTGGTGATCATAGCTCAACTCGCCATCTTCTTTCGACTGAACCGGAGTGCCAAATGAACGAACCATTGGTCGTACTAGATGGCGTGCAGAAAAATTTCGGTGATTTTTTCGCCGTGAAACGTGCCGATCTGACGATTGAGGCGGGCGAGTTCATTGCCATTATGGGACCATCCGGGTGCGGAAAAACAACGACGTTGCGGATGCTTGCAGGGTTGGAAGCGCCGAGCGCTGGTGACATCCGCATCGGCGGCAAGCGCATGAACGACGTGCCTCCACATCAGCGCGACACCCCAATGGTCTGGCAAAGCCTCGCCCTGTTCCCGTTTCTCAATGTCCGAGAGAATGTCGAGTTCGGTTTAAAAATGCGCGGTGTGAGTACAGCCGAACGACGACGGCGAGCGTTTGATTGGATTGAACGCCTCGAGATTGGCGAGTTTGCCGAGCGCAATATTGAGACGCTTTCGGGCGGACAAAAACAGCGCGTCGCTCTTGCGCGCTCACTGATAACAGAACCACAATTATTGTTGCTTGATGAGCCGCTTTCGGCGCTCGACGCACATCTCGTCATCCGTATGCAAGGGGTGTTGGCCCGCCTGCAAAGAGAGTTGGGGATTACATTTGTCTATGTGACCCACTCTCACTCAGAGGCTTTCGCGATGGCGGACCGCGTCGTGATCATGTCGCAAGGCGAAATCGCGCAAATCGGAAACCCGCGCGAGATTTATCGCACCCCCGCCAATCGCTTCGTTGCGGAGTTTGTGGGCCGCAATAACATTCTCACCGGCACAATAGAAAGCTCAGATACAGACCAAGTGACGATAAACTCTGTTATCGGCAATTTTTCTGCACCGACAGAGGGCATTCACCAAGAACCGGGAAGCCTCGCAAGCATCGTCATTGCGGCGGATATGGTACGGATAACCCGCGAAGCCACCGATGCAGAAAACACTGTCGTAGCGACGTTGATTTCAGAAGAGTTCGTCGGCTCTATCGTCACGCTATTTCTGGAGGCAGCGGACGGGACCGAGTTCAAAGTACAACTACAAGAACGCGCGTTAACGGACCTTGATGTTCATGCTGGCGGTCAGTTTCATCTAAGCTGGGCAACAGCCGACGCACATCTTTTGCCGGAGAATAACGGATGATCCAGAACCCTATTCCTTGGCCGAACGGCGCACGATGCGCTTGCGCAATCACCTTCGATATGGACGCGGATAGCCTGATCCATATCGCAAGGCCGGAAGATTCGTTTGATCGGGTCTATCCGATTTCAATGGGGCGGTATGGCCCAACCGTAGCCATGCCACGCATTCTGGAAACCTATCGACGCTTAGAATTGAAGCAATCTTTCTTCATTCCCGGTTGGTGTCTCGACACCTATCCCGATGTGGTGGATTCAATCCTGAAAGGCGGCCATGAGATTGGTCATCATGGATGGATACACGAAGACCCCATCACGACCAAAGGCGACGCTCAGGAAGTGGCTTTCGAGCGCGCTATGGATGCGCATAAACGTCACTGCGGAGCCGCACCTGTGGGATACCGTGCGCCCGTCTACAATGTGACACAGCAAGTCATTGATCTGCTGATCAAACATAATTTCCGTTATGACAGTTCTTTGATGGCCGATGATATTCCTTATGAGATGCAGACCTCTGATGGCTCGCTCTACGAGATGCCGGTGCATTGGGGTACCGATGACTGGCCACCTTTCGCCCATTATGACGAGATCGGGTACATGATGCCTGTACGCGGCCCATCAGCAGGACTGGCCGGATTTTGGGAAGAGTTTGAGGCACAATATGAAGCCGGTGGTTTCTTTATGCTGATCGTGCACCCATTCCTGACGGGCCGGCTGGCGCGCTGGCGCTTGGTCGAACAATGGTTGGAAAAAACACTTGAAACCCGCGATGTCTGGTTCGCCCCTTTACGGGAAATCGCAGATCATCTGGACGGGCTTAAAGCGGATGGATTTACGCCTCGTGTAGAGCAACTACCCTATTATGCCGGACCACAGAGCTGACAGAACCGGCAAGTATGCGCGCGTTTTCCACTAACCCAAATCTTTCGGCGTATCATCCAAGTCAAGAGCATAACCGGCAGAGCGTACAGTGCGGATAGGGTTCCGCGCGCCCTCTTGATTCAAAGCCTTACGCAATCGTCCGATATGGACATCGACGGTGCGCTGATCAATTTCCAGGTTTCCCTCCCACACCCGTTCCATGAGTTGATCACGGCTCCACACCCTCCCCGGCCTGCTAATCAAGACATTCAATAAACGATATTCAGTGGGGCCAAGGTCCAGCGCGATACCATTTCGCCAAACGCGCATTTTTTGTGGGTCAATCGTGATGTCCCCATATTCTATCGCACTGCCATCTGATCCCGGCTCTGTCCGCCGCAACATCGCACGAGCGCGGGCAAGCAACTCAGCAATCGAATAAGGCTTCACCAGATAATCATCTGCGCCACTATCAAGGCCACGAACTTTATCAGCTTCCTCTCCGCGCGCCGTCAACATGAGGATGGGCGTTTCTTTCGTTTCAGGATAGCGCTTGAGCTGTTTACAAAGTTCAAGACCTGAAAGGCCGGGCATCATCCAATCAAGGATGATCAGGTGCGGGCTTTCTTCACGCGCGACCAGCAACCCCTCATCACCATCGACGGCAGAAAATGTGCGATACCCTGCATCCTCGAGATTATAGAGCAGCATTTCACGCTGTGCCGCTTCGTCTTCAACGATCAATACTTTCAGGCCATTCGCATTCGACATTATTCTATCCGGCGATTTGGCTCGTCATATCACTTTTTGGACGGTCGCTTTCGGGAATAGACCCTGTTTCGAGATAGTGAATTTGCTCAGCGATAGAGGTGACGTAATCACCCATTCGCTCCAAGTTTTTCGCAATGAACAGCATGTGCATACAGGGCGTGATATTACTCGAAGATTCCATCATGTAGGTGAGCAACTCACGGAACAGCGTGTTATGCATGTGATCGACTTCTTCATCGCGCAGCAACAACTCATCAGCCATCGCAATGTCTTTGGAGACATATGCGTTGAGGACATCTGCGACCATAACTTGGACGAGTTTACTCATACGGTTGATGGTTTTTTCCGCCGAGACAATGCGCGTTGCTTCGTTCAAAACAAGAGAGCGTTTCGCGATATTTTTCGCATAATCGCCGATGCGTTCCAGATTGCCCGATACTTTAAGCGCACAGACGACACTACGAAGGTCACGTGCCATCGGTTGCCGCAAAGCCAGCGTGCGCAAGGTCAACTCATTCACGCGCGTCTCTAACGCATCAACAGATTTATCGTCTTTGCGGACCTTCGCCGCGAGTTCCTCATCGCGATTACAGAGTGCCTGCATACTTTCCATGATTTGCGTTTCGACAATCCCGCCCATTTCTAGAATGAGATTTTCAATCTGCGCGAGTTCTTCATCAAATGATTTGACGATATGAGCGTTTGACATGACCTGTGCCTTTGCGTTCAGCCGATGCGACCGGTGATGTAGTTTTGCGTCCGTTCGTCTACAGGAGACGAAAATATTTGCTCAGTGGAGCCGAATTCGACCAGCTCTCCAAGGTGGAAGAATGCAGTTTTCTGAGAAACACGTGCCGCTTGCTGCATTGAGTGTGTCACGATGATAATCGTATAACTCTCACGCAACTCATCAATCAAAGTTTCAATGGTCGCCGTTGCAATCGGGTCCAATGCAGAACAAGGCTCATCCATTAAAATAACTTTGGGCTGAACCGCAATCGCCCGCGCGATACAAAGGCGCTGTTGCTGCCCCCCGGATAATCCTGTCCCCGGCTGATCCAAACGATTTTTCACCTCCTCCCACAAACCAGCCCGTGTCAGACTCGTCTCAACAATCTCCTGCATCTCAGCCTTAGGTGACGCAAGGCCGTGGATTTTGGGGCCGTAAGCGATGTTGTCGAAGATTGATTTCGGAAACGGATTCGGTTTTTGAAAAACCATACCGATCCGTTGGCGCAACGATACGACATCCACTTCTGAATCGTAGATGTCTTGACCCGAAAATTCAAACGAACCGCTGACACGGCAAATAGGGATCACATCATTCATACGATTAAAACAGCGGAGCAATGTGCTTTTGCCGCAGCCGGACGGCCCGATGAAAGCGGTCACAGCGTTGGGTTGAATATCGACATTCACATCGATGATCGCTTGTTTTTCAGCGTAGAAAACTTGCCCGTTCCGCACCTTTAAAATCGGTGTCGCAGGCTGTTCACTTGCTTCGTTCATTGCCAAACTTTCTACCACCGAATTTCCAGACGCCGCCGCAGATAAACGGCAGCAAGATTCATAATTACCAAGAAACCGAGCAAAACGAGAATCGCAGCAGACGTCTTTTCCATAAATCCCCGTTCAGGGCTGTCTGCCCAAAGAAAAATTTGTACTGGTAGCGCGGTTGCCGCTTCGGTCACACCGCCCGGAACATCCACAATAAACGCGACCATCCCGATCATAAGCAAAGGCGCGGTCTCGCCCAATGCTTGCGCCATCCCGATAATTGAACCCGTCAACATTCCCGGCATCGCAAGCGGGACGACGTGATGAAATGTTGTTTGAACTTTACTCGCCCCCAAACCAAACGCCGCTTCCCGAATTGATGGTGGCACAGCACGCAGCGATGATCTTGAAGCAATAATAATTGTGGGAAGGGTCATCAACGCTAGCACCATTCCACCTACCAATGGCGTCGAGCGCGGTAAGTTGAAAACATTCAACAAGATCGCCAAGCCAAGCAGTCCATAAACAATCGACGGAACCGCCGCGAGGTTATTGATATTGACCTCGATAAATCTGTTGATACGGCCTTTTGCAGAAAATTCTTCGAGATAAACAGCCGCCAGAACACCAATAGGAAATGCCAACAGAAAACATATCAGAAGTGTCAATGCAGAACCGACAACAGCGCCCATAATCCCGGCTTGCTCCGGTTCTCTCGAGTCGCCTCCCGTAAAGAACTGAGTGTTAAAGCGGCTCTCTATGCTTCCACTCGCCTTTAAGCTCTCAATCCAAGCGATTTGCTTATCATTCACGCGCCGTTGGCTTTCCTCCAATGATCCATCAATCGTGCCTTTCATATACTGATCGACATCACTGGATGCGCGCACCCAAAACGGATGAATGCCACCAACCAACGATGGATTAGCGGCGACTTGATCTCGAATGGAGTATTCGGCTGTGGAACTGATCAGTTTATAAAGCGACTTTTTATCAGCTCGTTTTTTCGCATCAGGAAATTGCTCACGCAACGCCGATTTAAGCAGTTTTCCGTAACGAGCTTTGCGCAAGACTTCTGGATCGCGTGTCCCCTCAGGATCTAATTTTTCAGTGGGTAAATTGACTTCAATCTGCACAAAGGTTTGCTTGAACGCTGCGGTCCCACGCATGGTGATCGAACCGATCATAATCAGCAAAAAGCTCAAAGAAATCGCAATAGCAATCAGACCATACGCTCTAAATCGGGACTCGGCGCGGTGGCGCTTTGACCCTGCTGATTTCAGAATTATCGCGGACTCAGTCATATTGTTCCTTGTAGCGATCCACGATGCGAAGGGCGACCACGTTCAGGCATAGTGTAATAACGAAAAGTAACAGACCCAGCGCAAAGGCTGAGAGGGTCTTAGCACTGTCAAATTCCTGATCGCCGGTCAGCAACGTGACGATCTGTACTGTAACTGTTGTCACCGCCTCCAAAGGATTGGCAGTTAACTTTGCGGCAAGGCCAGCGGCCATCACGACAATCATTGTCTCACCGATTGCCCGTGAAGTTGCCAACAGCAAGCTGCCTGCAATGCCTGGTGTTGCCGCCGGTAAAATGACTTGCTTGATCGTTTCGGCTTGTGTGGCCCCTAATCCATAAGAGGCATCGCGTAATGATTGCGGCACAGCATTGATGACATCATCAGACAAGGACGAGATTAAAGGAATGATCATTACGCCCATCGTCAATCCGGCTGCCAGAGCGCTTTCAGAGGATATTTCAAACCCCATACTCTCTCCTCCGTTTCGCAACATGGGAGCAACAATCAATGCAGCGAAAAACCCGTAGACAACCGTGGGGATACCGGCGAGCAGCTCAAGCAATGGCTTTACAATGCCTCGGGTTCTTTCATTGGCGTACTCGGCAAGATAGATGGCGGACATCAATCCCAGAGGCGTCGCGACAATCATCGCTATCGCACTGATGAGCAATGTACCAGCGATCAGAGGAACTGCACCGAATGCTCCCGATGATCCCACCTGATCTGAACGCAGAGCTGTTTGCGGACTCCATTCAAGTCCAAACAGAAAATCCGTCAAAGGCACTTGTTGAAAAAACCGAAGCGCTTCAAATAGCAAAGAGGCAACAATTCCAATCGTCGTTGCCACCGCAACCAATGCACAGAAAATCAAAACGCAGCGCACTGCCAATTCGACCAAACGGTTCTTTTGTCCGCGTGCAGCAATTGAAATGTCAGAAGAAACAGCCAAGCGATTTCCCTTGATACAAGTCAGCCCGCCACGAGAGTGCGGCGGGCGGATGTGTTTCGTATGTCGATTAAAGTTCTACAGGCGTGAGGTTCGTAACGGCATCAAGCACGTCTTCAACTTCTTCCTCCGTCAGCGGGATCAGACCTTTATCGCCAAGATAACCGTCTTCGCCGAAAGCATCTTCGCTGATAAATTCCTCAAGGAATTCCTCGATACCCGGAATGACACCGATATGGGCCTTTTTCACATAGACATAGAGAGAGCGCGAAATCGGGTAATTACCCTCCGCAATTTCGTCAAATTCAGGTTCGTTGCCTTCAACGATTGAACCCTGGATTTTATCAGAGTTCTGATCGAGGAAGCTGAAACCAAAGATCCCAAACGCGGCGGGGTTTACTTCGAGTTTTTGAACGATCAGATTATCGTTCTCACCGGCTTCGACAAACCCACCATCTTCCCGAATGGTATGGCATAGCGCCTTGTAAGCATTTTTATCAGACTTTTTGAGCGCCTTGATCCAGTCGATCTGTTTACAACCGCCTTCCATGGCAAGCTCTACGAAAGCATCGCGCGTGCCCGATGTTGGTGGCGGCCCAAGAACCTCGATTTTTACATCCGGCAGGTCAGGATTGACCTCTTTCCAGGACTTGTAAGCATTCGGTTTCGTCTTTCCCTCGCCTGCGGGAACGTCTTTAGCCAATGCGAGAAAAATATCTTTGCGGGTGAGTTCCATCACATCAGACTTGCGTGAATTCGCGAGGACGATCCCATCGTAACCAATCTTCACTTCAACAATCTCGTCTACACCATTCTTAGCACAAAGCTCGACTTCACTGGCTTTGATACGGCGCGATGCATTCGTGATGTCAGGAGTTTTCTCTCCAGTACCTGAACAAAATAGCTTCAAGCCACCGCCAGAGCCGGTTTGTTCTACAACCGGAGTTTTAAAATCTGTGTTTTTACCAAAGCGCTCTGCAACTGTTGTTGCAAAAGGAAAGACAGTCGAAGAACCAACAATCGTGATTTGATCGCGAGCATTTGCCGCTGTCGATGTCGCAAGAAGCGCAAACAAGGCAACGGAGACGCGGAGTTTCCCAAAAGTACGTGGCATAAGACCCTCAATAGAGCTGTTCATCGTCATTGTTGACAACACGAGACGTATCCTGTGCGCACAACGCTCATATGACAGTTTCACGACACTTATGTGACACCACTTGCCGAGGCGGGGTTTATATCGGCAAACAGACAGTAAAAGTGCTGCCTTTTCCGACTTCACTCTCTATTTTGAGGCGGCCTCGGTGGTGTAGGATGATGTGTTTTACGATAGCCAAACCAAGGCCCGTTCCACCTTGACTGCGCGAACGGTGAGAATCGACGCGGTAAAATCGCTCAGTAAGCCGAGGCAAATGCTGCGGCGCGATACCATCCCCTATATCGGTAACTCTGACTTCTACCGCAGGACCGGCAATGCCCACCGCACGCTGGCGTTTTGATAACTCCATCGCAACAACCGTTTTCGGCGCAGAATACTTGAGTGCGTTCTCGAGCAGGTTGCGAAAAACTTGCATTAATTCATCAGGATTTCCTGAGATTTCTTCGATAGGCTCAGACACAATCAAATCTATAGACTTCCCTTGTTCGCTTGCCTGATGTTCAAGAGCTTCTTGAACTTGCTTAGCGAGCGCAGTGATGTCCACGCGCGCATGTGGCACAGATCGCTCGTTCGCTTGAACCTTAGACAAAGACAGCAGATCAGCAATCAAGCGAACCATTCGATCCGCCTCTTGTTCCATCAAGTCAAGAAACCGGACACGAGCTTTGGCATCGTCTTTAGCAGAGCCTTTCAATGTCTCGATGAAACCACTTATTGTCGATAATGGAGATCGCAGTTCATGGCTGACATTCGCAACAAAATCCGATCTCATCTCTTGAGCCAAAAGCACTTCGTTTATGTCGCGAAGGCTAATCAGCAATAAGTATTGACCGAGAGCGTCATCTTCAAACGGCGATACCTGAACGTCAAAGGGTCCATTTGCGGGTTCTCCAAAAACAATCGTTTGCTGCATCACTTCACGGCTTGCGAGCGCGGAGTCGATCAGTTCGATAAACTGCGGGTTACGGGTTAACTGAACAATATTTCTGCCTCGATTGTATTCACCAAACCGAACAGCAGCAGCGCGGTTCCCGAACACGACCTCGCGTAATTCGTTCAAGATCAGGACGGCTTCCTGAACAAAATCAAGGTGATCAAAGCGCTTTTCGACTATCACGGCACGTTCTCCGCTGTTTGCAAAATCGATATGCACGATCAACAGGCATGAGTGAAAGCATTTTAAGAAAATCCCGCAGTCTGTTGCAAAATTTGAAGATTTTTGAACATTGTACGTTCAATTTTGCTATTGTCACATTGAAGTCATTTTTGTCCGTTTACTGACAGCCTCAAATTAGGAGTTCGAACCATGCGCACTATCAAAGCTACTACTTTAGCCGTGTTGATTGCCGTACCCGGCGGCGTAAGCACTGTTTCAGCACAGCAAATCGATGCGACTCAAGCTATTGGCGGTGTCGTTGGTGCGGCTGCAGGCGGCCTTGTTGGCAACCAATTCGGCGGCGGCAGCGGCAGGACCGTCGCGACAATTGCCGGAGCGCTGGTTGGCGGCGTAGTCGGATCACAGGTCGCAAAGACCGTTGCGCCGAACTTCTATTCTGCCCAAGAGCCTTCCGGGTTCCAAACGCAGCAAGCGACCTATCAAACGCCATCAGCCTATCAAGGGCAAACTGCCTTCCAAACTCAGCAGACCGCCCTGCAAGCACCGGCTTCCTATCAGGGATTGACCACTTACCAGACAAGCCAGCCTACTTATCAAGCGCCATCTTCCTATCAAGGACAGACCGCTTTTGGGACGCAGCAAGCCGCTTATCAAGCACCGTCCACTTATCAGGGACAGACCGCTTTCGGAACGCAGCAAACCGCCTATCAAGCGCCGTCCTCCTATCAAGGACAGTCCGCTTTAGCTACGCAGCAAACCGCCTATCAAGCGCCATCTTCCTATCAAGGACAGACCGCTTTCGAAACGCAGCAAACTGCCTATCAAGCGCCGTCTTCCTATCAAGGACAGACCGCTTTCGAGGCGCAGCAAACTGCCTATCAAGCGCCGTCGTCCTATCAAGGACAGACCGCTTTCGAGGCGCAGCAAACTGCCTATCAAGCGCCGTCTTCCTATCAAGGTCAGACCGCATTCGAAACGCAGCAACCTACCTATCAAGCGCCGTCCAGCTATCAGGGACAAACTGCGTTCGGTACACAGCAACCTACCTATCAAGCGCCGTCTAGCTACCAAACACAGCAATCGGCTTTTTCTCAGGTTGAGCAGACGTATGCTACCCCAACATCGACGTACAATCAGTCGACAACTTATACGGCCCCGTCTGCACCATCCTATAACAGTTCATTTGCATCGGGTTCTGGTTCAACATATCAACCGGCAACTCGCCAAGTCGGAGCATATAGCAACAGTTCAGGTTCTACTTACGGTAGATCAACAGCCGGGTCTTTCTACGGGAATTAAGGCTGCCCTAACCTGACGGCTCTTTTGCAAAAATAATCAGGCCGCTATCATAATCGGATAGCGGCTTTTTTTATTGTCGAGAACATTGGGATTTCTAAACGTCTCTTGAGAACGGCTTACCCTAGAGATCAATGCGCAGCGGGCCGTAAGTTCTCTGAATGGCTACTTGTAGTGCAGGTCAAAACACCAGCCATCTTCCAAAAAATAAGCGCCAAGACAAAACCGCCATACCCGTCAACGGCATAATGCCATCCAAGTAGAACCGATCCCACCATAATCGCGGCAAAAAAGACCCACGCAGCGGCAGCTATAATCCAGTTCACACGGCTAGCATAAATTGCAATCAATGAGGCACTTGCAACATGCATGGATGGAAATGCCGAGATACCCGCAGAGCCATTGCGCGCACCGGTATAGCCTTCCCACAACAATTCTTGCGTAGACAATGCCCATAATGGAACTGTTTCGGCGGCTTCGTAGAGGGAATTCATCATCGGCACATATTCAGCGCCATACCCGGCAAGTTCGTAAAATGCCGGACCAGCCGACGAGAAAATAATGGCGAGGAAAAATCCACCGAATAACCAAGTCAGCGCGAAACTGACTAGATATTGCATATGCGCGCCTCGCCCGCGCATACCCGCAAGTAAGAGGCTGATGATAACGACGACAAACCACGCATTATATATCAGATTGAATATACCCAAAATGGTAGGATGGTACATTAACGACCCAAACCACTCATGCGGTAACACTCCAAAGTGAAGTGCGATATCCCAGTTCTTGAACGTTTCATCCCAAGCAAACGGGCTGATGATTGCAATCGCACCTTTCAACACGGAAAAGCCAGTTAAGAACAATGAAATCGAAATCAACATATGAACTGAGTTCAGTATCGCTTCCCGGTCAAATATCTGTTTCGACCACTCAAGCAACGCTCCGCTAGCACTCACCGGTTTCTCTATCAATGCCATCCTCGCGAGCTTCCATCCAAGAACAATCGCGAGCACCAAAGTTAGCGAAATTCCGCAAAAATAAGTAAAGTTAATAACGACCCCAAAATCAGGCTTATTTCCGCTAAAGTCAGAAACAGGAAACGAAAGCAAGAATGTAAATAACCCGAAGAAATAAAGCGTTATGTAATTCTTCGCAATACGAAGAGCATCCTCGAAAAACCGCAAACCTTCATTAGTACTTCCCGTATTTGCTATCGGATGGGTCAAGGTTAGCTCCTCACAAAGCATTGCCAATAAGGGCGCTGCCAACCGCAGCTCGAACCAGTGCAATATCAATGTAAAAAGTTAAAATTTTAGAAGGCAGAACCTACAAAATCCTTCACAAACATTGGCAAAATGGCTATTTTTGCGCTGTCAGCGTCTCTTCTAACTCGGCAAAGTTCCTAACCAAAACATCTGCACCACTTTCCAAAAGAACGGCGTCAGAATGATATCCCCAAGTCACACCGATAGCATGACATCCGAAAGACTTCGCCATCAGCATGTCATAGCTGGTATCCCCAATCATGATCATGCTATCCACTCCGGTCAGCCGAGCACAGTTTTCAAGCATTCCAGGGTGCGGTTTTGAAGGAGCGTCATCAGCGGACTGCGTTGCCACAAAATGCCCACGCAACCCTGACTGATCGAGCAAATGATCAAGGCCACGCCGCGCTTTTCCCGTTGCCACCGCCAGCAACTCACCCGAATTGTTAAGGCGATCCAAACAATCCCGCGCGCCATCATAAAATGTTGCGCTTTCATTAGGGTTGGCTTCACGCCACGCTATCGAAGATTGTCTGAATGTCCTGTCAATCACTGACAAAACTTCGCCGCTCTGCCCCGGCGCAAGCGCCGCCACTGCTTGAGGGACAGATAGGCCGACAATCCCCCTAATAGCGTCGTCAGAGGGCGCGGGCAATTCCACTGCTGTGAACGCATCGCGCATTGCGTGGATAATCGCAGCTTGGCTATCGACCAGTGTCCCATCGCAATCGAAAACGATCAAGCGCAGGCTCATGCTTTCGGCTCCGGCAATAAATCTTCATCATCGCCCAGCGATAAATCCCAACCGAATGTCTCCCACGAATGCCGCATATGTTCGGGCATCTCTGCGATAAGTTCGACGGTCCGCCCAGACCCATCAGGATGCGGTATAGCAATGTGCCGAGCATGTAAGTGCAACTTGTTACTGATCGAACCAGTCACACGGCGTTCGGCATCTTCACCTGATGGACCGTATTTCCCGTCGCCAATAATCGGACAATTAATCGCCGAGAGATGCGCCCGGAGTTGGTGCGTGCGTCCTGTTACGGGCCGCAGAGCCATCCATGACGCTCTCTTCGCCGCTGTTTCTACGACCGCATAATCCGTGATTGAGCGTTTGGCATTCGGATGCTGCGCCATCTCGCGCGGTTCGATACAGATCATCTTCTCGCCCATCGGTCCGGGCAGTTTTTCCAACGCATAGGCCACCGTGCCTTTCCGTACTTTTGGTACACCGACACAAGCCGCCCAGTAAAGCTTACGCGCCGCTTTCGAACGAAAAGCTCCCGTCAGCGCCCGCGCAGCCGCACCGTGACGCGCCAGCACCAACAATCCTGATGTGTCTTTGTCAATACGGTGTACCAGCTTGGGCCTATCCCCCTCTCCGGCAAGTGCCCCGAGCATTCCGTCAATATGCCTCGACTGCCCAGTACCGCCTTGCACCGGGATACCGGGAGGCTTGTTCAGCGCGATCATATGATCATCCTCATAGATCACCATCGAGCGGATCAGCTTAACATCGGCATCTGAGATATTCCGCATCGGTTTAGGCGGCGGTGCGTCACCATCAGGCACAGGAGGAACGCGCACCATCATATGCGCTTCAATCCGTGCGTTAGATTTTGCGCGGCCACCATCCAGCCGCACCTCGCCCTTACGCAGCATCTTTTCAATGCGTCCCTGGGTAAGCTGAGGAAACTTAGCCCGGAGCCAGCGGTCAATTCGCTGTCCGGCCTCCCCCGGTTCGACTTCTAGGTGTTGAACGCCGCTCATGGCCATACCGCCCTTCCGAGCGCCAGCCCGCCAAATAATGCAAGAATAGACAAAACTACCGACCCGCCGACATACAGCGTAGCGTGACCCATACGTCCATTTTCGATTAAATTCAAAGCATCAAGCGAGAATGCGGAGAAAGTCGTGAACCCGCCAAGCACACCTGTCATCAAAAAAGGCGCATAGGCTCCCCAAGTTCCGGGAAATCTATGCACCATCACCACCGCTGCGATACCCATAATCAGCGAGCCGAGCACATTCACAGCCATCGTGCCGACGGGAAATCCCGGCCCAAAAACGCGCAATGCCCAAACGCCAACACCATATCGGAGAGATGCGCCGATTGCGCCGCCGAGAGCTACGGATAATACTGTCATTCTGCGCGTATACAGCGCCGCCCCCGTTACAGCAATCAAGAGGTTTCCTATGCCGCGTAATCCAATGAAAATCGCAACCATTCCCGGTGACGGTATTGGCAAGGAAACACTGCCGGAGGGTCTCAAAGTTTTAGACGCAGCAGCAAAACGCTTTGATCTCGCATTTGACTTTACCAAGCACGATTTTGCCTCCGCCGAGTTCTACACCGAGCATGGCGATATGATGCCACCGGATTGGAAAGAACGCCTGCAAGACAGCGATGCCATATTTTTTGGCGCTGTAGGATGGCCGGATGTCGTCCCCGATCACATTTCACTTTGGGGGTCGCTCATCAAGTTTCGCCGCGAGTTCGATCAATATGTCAATATGCGCCCTGCCCGCGCCATGCCGGGTGTTCCGTTACCCCTCGTCGGGCGCGGCCCCGGTGACATCGACATGGTTATTATTCGCGAGAACACCGAGGGGGAGTATTCCTCGATTGGCGGAAAAATGTTTCCGGGAACCGACCGCGAGGTCGTGCTGCAAGAAACTGTCATGTCCCGCATCGGCGTTGATCGGATACTGAGGTATGCGTTTGAACTTGCAGTAAAGCGTGGTGGCCATCTCACATCGGCAACTAAATCAAATGGCATATCAATAACAATGCCTTATTGGGATGAACGTGTTGCAGAGATGGCGGAAAAATATCCCAATGTAAAAGTCGATAAATTCCATATCGACATTCTCGTCGCACAATTTGTGCTGCATCCTGATTGGTTTGATGTGGTTGTTGCCTCAAATCTTTTTGGTGACATTCTCTCGGACCTTGGCCCCGCTTGTACAGGTACGATTGGCATCGCTCCATCGGGCAACATCAATCCCGAAAGAAAGTTTCCCTCACTGTTCGAGCCTGTCCACGGATCTGCGCCGGATATTGCCGGTAAAGGCATCGCAAACCCTATCGGCCAGATTTGGGCCGGCGCTATGATGCTCGACCATCTTGAACAGCCCAAAGCGGCTTCGGCTATTGTCTCTGCAATCGAAGCCGTTCTGTCCGATCAATCCCTCAGAACTGCAGATTTAGGCGGTAAAGCCGATACGAAGACCTGCGGGGCAGCAGTCGCTGATGCCATCCTAAGCGGGATTTAAATATCTCAAACGACACGCAAAATCGGAAGGCATTCACTCTTGGCATGGCTTCCGAATCAGGTTTTACGAAGCAAAGAGCTTCACACAAACTGACCCAGTATCTTAAAGTTAACTCAAGCGGCTATAAAGCAAAAAAGAGCGCGCCATGAGCACGCTCTTCTCTCCTCCCAAGACTGGCTAACTTCCGCGCATCGCAACGCAACCAGAACTCGAACAGCGTCAGTTTTTATCTGATCTATGGCAATGCCGAACCAAGGTGATTTCGGATCGGCATTTTATACACTTTGATATCGTTCAGGCGTCAAAACCATAGCAAAGATGTCATCATGGTAGTGCTCAGTAGGTTTGAAAAACCTCTACGCCCACAGGCGCGACAAGATCACCACTGATAATGGTTTCATAAACAATACCATCAATCGTCTCGGATATGATCGTGTTGCCTGATTGGTCTGTTGGTAATCCGGTTTCATAGGAGGAGCCAAAACCCGCTTCATAAGCGACCGGTGTTTCTTCATATGCCTGATAAGCGGTTTCTTGCAGTGCATACACGTTAGCGGTTTCTTCGATCCCTACCGAATCAACGTACCCGTAGGCAGGAGACGGCACATACTCATTATAAAATTGAGACTGCGCGCTGTTGTCGTAAATACCATTATTCGTGTATGTCGTCTCGGCGGATAAGCCAAAAGGAACATTCGCTACAAAAAATGCAGCACTGAAAACTGATGCGATTTTACGCATGGGTTTACTCCGGGGATGGACGCTTGAGCCACGTCCGGTCGCGGTTCACCATGAACTGCAAAAGGGGCAATGCTCCTAAAACAATCATTAAGATCGCTCATTCCCGACATACGGTAAAATAGATGTCGGAAACGAACTCTCTATCGCCCAGGCAATCAATCAAATGCCCAACCGTATGTCTTTATCACCGGAAAAATTAAACCGCGCCTTCCGACATGACCGCGAGAATGCGCGAGTCGCCTGACAAGCCAAGCGCTGTTCGATCCGCGTCACTGCACGTCATTAATGCCGCCAATCCCGCTGCACCGGAGGGCGAGCTTTCCAGCCCGGCCACCGCAAGCTGTGCAACCGCAGCCGCCGCCTCATCATCAGACAGCGTTACGAATGCATCGGCTTCCCGTGCGAGGTATTCAAGCGCTACATGCGAGGAGTCTTTACAATCCAGCCGTCCCATAGTCGAAACTGGTCCCGGCGCTGTGACAGGTCCGCCCGCCTGCACACCCTCCAGCAAACAAGCCGCCGCATCAGGTTCGACAACGATAATTTTGGGATCGCCCCCCCACGCATCGCGCAAAGTCGCCGCGACCGCCGATGCCATACCGCCAACGCCCGCTTGCAAGAAAATATGCGTAGGGGCCTCCATCGCTTCGACCGTTTCAGCCGCGAGAACCGTGTAACCCTCCAGCACAGTCAAAGCCGGATCAACATATCCCGGCCATGTGGAATCTGAGATTAGCAAACCATCGGTACGCCCGGCCTGTTCCGCCGCCGCCATGCTTTCCTCGTAGATCTCGCCAGCCCGAACCACTGTCGCGCCAATGCCTCTCAAACGCTCGGCAAAGCCTTCCGGCACAGATTCGCTGAGGTAGACGCTGGCTTTTACACCAAAAACCCGCGCTCCCGCAGCCACCGACAAGCCGTGATTTCCGGCGCTGGCGCATAATACGTGCAAATCACCGACGGCGGACTTTACCGCATCCGAGGTCAATTCACTCGCAGGAACCGGGCGCCCGAGCGCAGCCTCCGCCGCTTCCTTGACCGCACAAGCTACCGCATAAGCGCCGCCCAGCGCCTTAAAGCTGCCCAGCCCCATGCGTTGCCGTTCATCCTTGATGCGAATACTCGCCACACCGAGCGCCCCAGCCAAATCAGCGCGATCTAACAATGGCGTTTCAGCGTGAACGGGACAGGCCGACAACATCGCCAGCACAGGATCAGCCACCGTGCGAAGAACACCCCGCGCTATCTCGACATCGGGCGATAGACCGGTCCCGCGCAGCGGATTCGAAACGATTTTCATAAGGGGTTATCTCTACTTATTGTCTTTGCGCCGACGAACTTCAGCAAAAACAGTCGGAGCATCCGTCCCCACCAAACCAACTGACCGCGCCACCGCTGCGGTATCCGCGCGGATAAAGGGGTTGGTTTTCTTTTCCAAACCCAGCAACGAAGGTGCAGTATATCTGCCCTGTTTTAGTGTTTCTGTTACCTCGGCAATACGGGCCAGCAATTCAGGATTATCCGGCTCTATATCAAGTGAGAAATCACCGTTTGCTGCCGTATACTCATGGCCAAAGAAAACCGTTGTATCATCAGGCAAAGCCTTCAACGCCGCCAACGATCCCCACATTTGCAAAGCCGTACCCTCGAACAAACGGCCACAGCCCATCGCGAATAGAGTATCACCGCTAAAGAGAACCTTTGGCCCCGGCATGTGATAAACGATGTGGCCAACAGTATGCCCCGGTGTATCGAAAATATCGACGGTATGGTCCCCAAAACGCCAAGGCTGACCTGCCGTTACTTCAATATCGAGCTTGGGTAACCGCACCGCATCCGCTTTTGCGCCAACAACTTTAACATTGCCGCGTGCTCGCAGCTTTTCGACACCCTCCACATGATCCCCGTGATGGTGAGTCAGCAGGATGTGGGTCAAATCCCATTCTAAATAATCAAGTGCCGATTCGATTTGCGCGGCCTCGGGCGCATCAATCGCAGCAACCAAACCGCTGTCTTTGTCCCGCGCCAGATACCCGTAATTGTCCGACCGGCAAGGAAAAGTCGCTATATCGAGCGCACCACATGCGGTCATTTTGATAATCTCGGCTGCATCCGCCATTCTCGCGTCCTTTCGGGAGTATCGATTCTCTGCTTGATACTATTGCCTTGTACGTCCAATTGAACAGATGATGATACCCACGCAATGCAGGAGGCGATGCCAATGCATCTCGACATCGCGTCCCTTTGGGATTTTTACTACACGCATCATTTGGGTGCAGTCGCACAGCGGAATCTTCAACTCACATTGCGGGGCATATGGCCGGATGTAAAAGGAATGTCCGTCCTTGGATACGGATTCACTGCACCCTTTATGCGGCCTTTTGCGAATGAAGCCGCGCGGACGCTCTGTTTTATGCCCGAAGTTCAAGGGGCCGGGGTTTGGCCGCGCGAAGGCCATAGCGCAACTGCGCTTGTTCGCCCCGGTGAGTTGCCTCTTCCGAACGGCTTTGTTGATCGATTGATTATTGCTCATGCAATCGAGGCGGAACCGCGCCTTGATGCCCTAATGGAAGAGATTTGGCGGATTCTCGCACCCGACGGGCGCGTCTTGATTATTGCTGCCAATCGAAGCGGGCTGTGGGCTAGAACGGACAACACCCCTTTCGGCATTGGCAGGCCCTATTCTGCAAGGCAACTCGACCGCCTGCTCCGTGATCATAATCTCACACCGGAAGCGCATAGCGGCGCGCTTTATTTTCCGCCCAGCGACCGCAGGTTTTGGCTTCGTACTTCTGCAACCGCAGAGCGCTTCGGGCGACGTGTCGACGCACAACGTTTCGCGGGAGCTTTGCTTGTTGAAGCCTCAAAACAGGTCTTTGCCTTGCCTCGAAATGGCGTAAAAGCGAGAGCTGGCGGCTTGCTTGGCCCGATCAAAGGCCTCGCCCCCAAGCCAGTAAAGCCGGTTGGGGCATCAAACCGCGATTGAATCCACGCGCCTGCCCGCCTAAAGCTGACGGGAAGCAAGGGACGGGCCTATGACCGATACAGCACTGCCAACAGAAACCGAAGAACAACGGGCGACAAATCTCTCGGAAATCCGTGTCGGAATCGATTCGGTTGATGATCAGATTCATGCCTTGCTGTTACGCCGCGCTGAATTTGTAGAGCAAGTCGCCGCTACCAAACGCCTACCCGACGGAACATTGCCAAAAGGCGCATATCGCGCAGCCCGCGAAGCCTCAATAATGCGTCGCCTGCACGCACAGAACCGTTCTCCCCTGCCCTTCAGCATCGTTTTTACCTGTTGGCGAGAGATCATCGGCGGATTTACGGCAATGCAAAACCCTGTATCCATCTCGGTACATGCTTCACCTTCCAACGACATCCTCGACACCGCACGCGCGCATTTTGGTGCAGCGGCTCTAATCTCACCGCGCAAAACTTTCGAGAGTGTGGTCCAAGACATCGCGCAAGACGCCGGGACAATAGGCGTGGCATCAGCCCGATTTAAAGATAATGGACAAGATGCATGGTGGCTGACTTACATGGGCAACGACGGGCAATCACCTCGTGTTATCTCCGCCTTGCCCTTCTATGGAGACGAGATCACCGCATATTGTCTCAGTCTGGCCCCCATGGAAGAAAGTGGAGACGATGAGACACTCCTTGCCATACAATTCGACACGATTCAGAACAACGATGACATCGGCAAACGGCTAGACAGCGCGTCAATCGAAGCAGAGGTATTGCATATCTCCGGCAACACGGCGCTGATCAAAATTGTTGGCTTTCACGTTGAACAAGATGCCCCTGCGCATCAAACACTTGCAAAAGCACTCGATGTTCAAACGTCGCAAATTTCGGTTATTGGGGCTTATCCAACTCCGATCCGCAAACTTTCCGACAAAGGGGAATGAGCATGACTCCAGAACCAAAACCCGGTCTTATGCGGATATCTCCCTATGTTGGCGGTAAAGCAACAGTTGCTGGAGCAAACCGGATCGTCAAACTGTCCTCCAATGAAAATCCGCACGGGGCAAGCCCGCGTGCTGTTGAAGCATTTCGCGCCGCCGGTGAAAATCTCGCTCTCTATCCTGATGGCGGTGCAGTTGCGCTGACCCAAGCCATCGCGAACAGCGAGAACCTGAGCGCTGAGCGGATCATGGTCGGTTCAGGTTCCGACGAAATACTATCGCTGCTCTGTCTTGCTTATGCCGGTCCCGGCGACGAAGTGCTGCACTCCGCGCACGGATTTCTGATGTATGCGATCTCAGCGAAAGCCGTCGGCGCTGATCCTATCGCGGCCCCGGAGAAAGACCTCCATGCCGATGTGGATGCGTTGCTGGAGGCAGCCAATGAGAAAACGAAACTCGTTTTCCTTGCGAACCCGAACAATCCGACCGGTACATTAATCCCAGATAGTGAAATCCGGCGGCTGCGCGAGGGGTTATCACCTCAAGCCTTGCTCGTGATTGATGCTGCCTATGCGGAATATGTGGAGCAGGATGATTACGATCCCGGCGTCGCCCTCGTCGAAGAACGCGATGACGTAATCATGACGCGCACTTTTTCAAAAATTCACGGCCTCGCCGCACTCCGCCTTGGGTGGTGCTATGGCCCGCCTGCCGTTATCGATGCTCTGCACCGCGCGCGTGGACCGTTCAACACATCCGCTCCGGCACAGGCGGCGGGAACAGCGGCGATTGAAGACACTGCATTCATAAAAGCAACTCGCGAAGACAATAAAACCCAGCGCGCCCGTGTCACAGAAGCGCTGACAGCGCTTGGCCTTTCCGTGACGCCTTCCCACGGCAATTTTGTGCTGGTCGAAACCGGTGAAGATGGCCCACATTCGGCAGCTAAAACAGACGAATATCTGCAAAGTCGCGGCATCCTCATTCGCCGGATGGATGGGTACGGTTTGCCCGGACACTTGCGTATTTCAATCGGAACGGCAGAAGAGAACGGGTTGCTCATTAATGCACTGCGGGAATTCTTAGCATGATCCCTCGTCTCGCTCTTATTGGCCTTGGCCTAATCGGTTCATCGATTGCCCATGCAGCAAAGCGGGGCAATCTTGTCGGTGAAATCGTCGGCTATGCCCGCTCACCCAAAACGCGCGAGACTGCCCTGGAAATCGGATTTATTGACCGAGCCTGCGACACCGCAGCAGAGGCAGTAAAAGACGCAGACCTCGTGATCCTTTGCACCCCCGTCGGAACGATAGAGGCCATAACCAAAGAAATCGCGCACTCACTTAAACAAGGGGCCATTCTGTCCGATGTAGGCTCAGTCAAAGCATCCGTTATCGCTCAAGCTCTGCCGCATCTTCCAAAAGGCGTCCATCTCGTTCCCGCTCACCCGGTTGCGGGAACTGAAAAGTCTGGCCCGACTTCCGGTTTTGCAACCCTCTTTGACAACCGCTGGTGTATCCTTACCCCCATCCCCGGCGGTGACCCTGATGCGCTGAAAACGGTGGAAGAGTTTTGGAAAGCGCTCGGCTCCAACGTCGATACGATGCCACCCGAACATCACGACCGTGTTCTGGCGGTGACGTCGCATATCCCTCACCTAATCGCCTATACGATATGCGGAACAGCGAGTGATCTGGAAACCGTCACAGGCTCAGAAGTCATTAAATATTCTGCCGCCGGTTTCCGCGACTTTACCCGCATTGCCGCCTCTGATCCGACGATGTGGCGCGATGTGTTTCTGCACAACAAAGACGCAACGCTGGAAGTTCTAGGGCGACTGACCGAAGACATCTTTGCGCTGCAACGGGCCATCCGCAAAGAGGATGGCGAGATGTTATTCGATCAATTCACACGGACCCGTGCTATCCGGCGTAGCATCGTAGAAGCGGGACAAGATACGGACGCCGATAACTTCGGGCGTGATGGCGAAAAGAAAGACGATTGATGAATAAAGTCCGCGTCGCCTCCGTTCAATTAGAGCTGCAAACGCTTGAAACTGCCGACGCATTCTATGCTCGTATTGATGACTTCACACGCATCGCCACAGAATACGGATGTGCGTTTATCACTTTTCCAGAATGGTTTACGCTTCCCCTCCTCAGCATAGGTGAGCGCCTTGCTCCCGCACAGGCAATGGACGCGCTCGTTGATCACTTACCGGAATTCAAATCCCGGCTTTCCGAAATGGCTACCCGTTACGGTATCACGATCATCGGCGGCTCTACAGCAGAGCGCACAGAGGATGGGCTTTACAACACTTGCTTTGTGTTCCTGAAAAACGGCTCTATCCACCGCCAACCGAAAATCCACCCGACACCGGATGAAAAAGCGATCTGGAATATCGTCGGCGCATCCGAACTCGGTACAATCCCAACCGAGCACGGACCCATCGCCGTTCAAATCTGTTACGATTCCGAATTTCCGGAGCTAACCCGCAGACAAATTGATCTGGGCGCGCGGCTCTTATTTGTCCCTTACGCCACGGATGCGAGAACAGGTCACCTCAGAGTTAAATACTGCTGCCACGCACGAACAATAGAAAATCAAATTTACGTCGTTACCTCTGGAAACTGCGGCAGGGTTTCAGGTGTCGAGAATATCGACATCAGCTATGCTCAAAGCGCGATTATGACCCCCTGCGATCACCCCTTCGCGCGAGATGGGATTGCGAGCGAGGCAAGCGAAAACGTCGAACAACTCATTGTTGCCGATCTTGATCTCGATCTACTAGATTGGGCGAGAGCCAAAGGTGCAGTGCAAAACGTGAATGATCGACGAAAAGACCTTTATTCCGTCGAATGGCTAGGCTCGTAACTTTTCATGGACAAGTCCGTTCAAACACCACTTAAATATTTGTCACATCGCTATTCAGGCGCTCAATTCGGATAAGAGTTCAGACGCTGATTTGGAGATCAAAATGGCCACTGCACCGAACGATATACCAACAACGATGAATGCTTTCGTTCTGACAGAGCATGGTGATCTCGATGCTCTGAAGTTTCATACCGATTGGCCAGTCCCAACGCCCAACGATGATCAGGTTTTGATCAAGGTTAAGGCGTGCGGGCTAAACAACACGGACATTAATACCCGTACAGGCTGGTACTCAAAAGCCGTAACCGAAGCCACAAGTGGGGGCGGTTATGACAAGGTTGATGACGAAGACCCCACATGGGGCGGCGCACCGATCAGCTTTCCCCGTATTCAAGGAGCAGATGTTTGCGGTGAAGTCGTTGCCGTTGGCAAGAACGCAGACGCCTCGCTCATAGGCAAACGTATCTTGACCGACAATTGGTTACGGGATTGGGCTGATCCAATGAACCGCGAAGAAACAGGATATTTCGGCAGCGAGTGCGACGGTGGTTACGCGCAGTATGCGGTTCTGGATCACCGCAATGTCGGACCGATTGAAAGCACGCTTACGGATGCAGAGCTTGCAACTTTTTCCTGCAGCTCCACGACTGCCGAGGGAATGTTATCCCGTGCGAATGTCAGCAACAAAGACACTGTACTTGTGACAGGCGCATCTGGCGGCGTCGGCTCTGCCTTAGTGCAACTCGCAAAGCGACGCGGGGCGCGTGTTGTGGGCATGGCATCAGAAGCAAAGCACGCCGATGTCTTAAAACTTGGCGCAGATGTAATGCTGCCCCGCTCGCCGGAAAATCTGCAATCAGCTTTGAAGCAAGCCATCGGGCAGGAAACAGTTACCGTTGTTGCAGATATTGTCGGCGGCCCGGCCTTCCCCTATTTGATTGAGGTGTTATCACGCGGCGGGCGTTATACTTGTTCTGGTGCGATTGCTGGCCCGATGGTCGATCTCGATTTACGAACACTCTATCTCAACGATCTGACATTCACCGGATCAACAGTGATCGAGCCTCATATTTTTCATGATGTTGTTGGCTACATAGAGCGCGGTGAGATCAAACCGGTCCTTGCCGCGACGTATCCACTCGCAGACTTACAAAAAGCGCAGCAGGCATTCATCGACAAAAAGCACACGGGCAATATCGTCGTCATTCCGTAAGTGCCGACCTCGTGGTTTGCGGTGCGATTGAGACACAAAACAATCGCACCACGAACCGCGCTTAACTTACAATCTGTGCAGTTTCGACAACCGCATGGAACAACACTTCAGCGCCCGCCGTTGACCATTCTTTCGAAATGTCTTCGGCTTCGTTATGTGACAGCCCATCAACACATGGACACATCACCATAGCGGTTGGGTACATGCGATTGATCCAACAGGCGTCATGGCCCGCACCGCTCACAATATTCCGGTGAGAATGGCCAAGGCGTTCGGCGGCATTCCGCACAGCCGTTACACAGCCTTCGTCAAACTCAACCGGATCAAAGCCACCAACCTTTTCTAATTCAACCTCAAGGCCCATCTCGTCGCAAATCTTCTTTGCACCAACAGCTAAGCGCTGTTCCATATCTTCGATGGTTGCGAGGACCGGCGAACGAAAATCGACTGTGAAGACGGCTTTACCGGGAATCACGTTGCGCGAATTAGGATAGACATCGATGTGACCCGCCGCACCAACTGCATCCGGTTTATGTGACCACGCAATCTCATCTACGAGTTCCAAAATCCGAGCCATGCCAAGACCTGCATTCTTTCGCATCGGCATAGGTGTGGAGCCAGTGTGAGAATCCCGCCCTGTCACTGTTACTTGTGTCCAACTGAGGCCCTGCCCATGCGTCACAACGCCAATATCGACGCCTTCAGCCTCTAGTATCGGGCCTTGTTCGATATGAAGCTCAAAGAAAGCGTGCATTTTTCGCTCGCCGACTTCCTCTTCGCCGCGCCAGCCGATGCGTTTGAGCTCGTCACCGAATGTCAGCCCCGCCGCATCTGTCTTAGAATACGCTTCGTCTTGCGTGATGATCCCGGCAAAGACAGCCGATGCCATCATAGCAGGAGCAAAGCGCGTGCCCTCTTCATTGGTCCAGTTCACCACAGCGATGGGATGTTTGGTCTTTATATCGAGGTCATTCAGCGTTCTTACGATTTCTAATCCGCCCAAGACACCAAGCACACCGTCATAGCGGCCTCCGGTTGGTTGCGTATCAAGGTGCGAGCCGACCATGACCGGAAGGGCATCCGCATCCTGACCGGGGCGAACCGCGAACATGTTCCCCATCTGGTCAACGCCGATGGTGCAGCCCGCCTCTTCAGCCCATCGCTGAAACAACGCCCTGCCTTCACCATCCTCATCTGTCACAGTCTGGCGGTTGGACCCCCCCGCCGCACCGGGACCAATCTTTGCAATTTCATGAATCGTATCCCACAGACGATCCCCGTTGATTCGAAGGTTTTCTCCTGATGCAGACATATAACTCCCCTAGGTCACCTTGACGCGCTCATATTTTGAGACTTATAGTCTCAATTCACCGAAAAACAGTCTTATTCTCTTGGCGAAAAGTTGAACAGGGCGCAGAATGCTGGTCAAGCCGAAACTAAGGACACTGTGTGGATGGCAGTAGCTGAAAACACACTGGCACGGGCCACAAAAACCCGGCGCAAGACACGAATACAGCGCGAGAAGGAAAGCATAATCCTTGACGCGGCGCTTGACGTGTTCTCGACTCATGGATTTGCGGGAACGACGATTGACAAAATCGCCGAAACTGCAGGCATGTCTAAACCGAACTTGCTCTACTATTTCGCATGTAAAGATGACGTCTATACTGCGTTACTCGATAAGCAATTAGCGGATTGGCTTGTACCGCTTGAGGGAATTTGCGAGGCTGGCGATCCGCTTGAGGAATTGCGTGCTTACATAAGAAGAAAGTTAGAATTGTCGCGTCAAAGGCCCCGCGAATCAAGGCTTTTCGCTATGGAAATTATCCAGGGTGCGACGCGGATTAAAGCAGGATTATTTAAAGATTTACGGAAAGTCGTGGAAGAAAAGGCGTCTGTAATCCAAGGATGGGTAGATGCTGGCCGAATTACCGCAATTAATCCGACACATCTTATCTTTGCGATATGGGCCACGACACAGCACTACGCTGATTTCGATGTTCAAATCCGCGAAATCGACGATTCCGATGGCGATGAGTTATTTAAAACGGCAACCAAGTCGCTCGAAACGTTGTTGCTTGACGGTTTGAAAATCCGCTGAAACGACCAACGACTTTGAACTTACACTTTCACTAACGAACACTTCTACAAAGGTGTTCGTTCGCAACCCATTACACTCTTCCGATTGCACTGTGATTGAATCATTGCAATGCTTCCCTCCAAACAAGGGGAGTCGAATCCCCTGTCTCATTCGTCATGACGACGAACAGAGGGCAACAGGGAGAGACATATGCTCATAGAAACAGTCAAACACGCTTTGATCGGTGCTGCCACAGCAACAGCACTCACCGCCACTGCTCATGCGGATATGGATTTATCCGGTAAAACAATTGAATGGATCATTCCGTTCTCAGAATCCGGTGGATCGGCAAAATGGGCGAATTTTTATGCACCGTTATTGTCTGAGGCCCTCACCGGAGAGCCAACTGTAGTTGTCAAATTTATGCCCGGTGCAGGCTCAACCAAAGGCGCGAACCACTTTCAGGAAAATGTTGAAGCGGACGGCTTGACGATCTTTGGTTCTTCCGGATCGACTCAATTCCCTTACCTGCTTGGCGATCCCCGCGTTCGCTACGAGTATAATGATTGGAACGTCGTTTTAGCATCAGGCACGGGCGGGGTTGCATATCTGCCGCCTGATCTTGCGAAAAAATATGACGGTGATGTTACGAACCTACGCGGTGAAGACTTCATCTACGGGTCGCAAGGTGCAACACGCCTTGACCTTGTGCCCCTCCTTGCGTGGGAAATGTTAGGACTGGAAGTCGAGCCGGTATTCGGCATTAAGGGGCGCGGCGATGGCCGTCTGATGTTCGAACGCGGTGAAGCAAATATCGACTATCAGACCTCCTCATCATACCTCAAAGGCGTTGTGCCTTTGGTGGAAGAGGGCAAAGCCGTTCCCATGATGACATGGGGAGCGCTGGGTGTGGATGGCGATATCATTCGTGATCCGACTTTCCCCGACATCCCGACCTTCAAAGAAGTCTGCGATGCCACTGTCGGCTGTCTGACTGAAGGCGAAAAATGGGCTGCATGGAAAGCCTTTTTCATTGCTGGGTTCCCCGCACAAAAGATGGTTTTTCTTCCGAACGGCGCAACGGATGAGATGATTGAGACATACTCAAACGCTTTCAAAAAAGTCCATGCCCGCGATGATTTTTCGGAAATCTCCAAAAAGCGCCTTGGGGTCTACCCTCAGATGACAGGTGCAACCGCCGATGCGGCCTTGAAAAGCGCTACGAATGTACCGGACAGTGCAAAGGCTTTCGTCGTGAATTGGCTCGAAGAAAGATACGGTGTGACGCTTAAGTAAGTAAGCACAATCACCAACTCCGGACTTGATCCGGGCCTTCCTCCCACGTAACGGAAGGCCCCGCATTGTGCTGCGTTTGTCCGGGACGGGAATAAAGAACGCGGCGGAGATCGACCATGGACCTTCTCGCAACTGCCCTCCCCGCTCTCAGCGAAGCCTTTGCGCTGATCTTACAACCACAACAAATCGGTTTTTTGATCCTCGGCGTTTTGCTGGGCCTTTCAGTAGGAGTCTTCCCCGGATTGGGCGGGATTGCCGGATTGAGTCTTGTCCTGCCATTCGTCTTTGGTATGGAACCTGTCAGCGGCCTTGCGCTGATGATTGGGCTTGTGGCTGTTATCCCGACCTCGGATACGTTTGCCTCCGTCCTTATGGGTATCCCCGGTTCGTCCGCATCTCAAGCCACGGTGCTAGACGGCTTCCCGATGGCGAAAAAGGGCGAGGCCGCCCGAGCGCTTTCTGCCGCATTTATTTCTTCGTTATTCGGAGGGTTATTCGGTGCGTGTATCCTGACATTCTTTATTCTGATCGCACGGCCTATCGTCTTGGCTTTCGGGTTGCCCGAAATGTTGATGATCACGATTTTGGGTCTGTCAATGGTTGCCATTCTTGCAGGCCGCTTACCACTCAAAGGACTCGCGGCAGCTTGCCTTGGCTTGATGGTCGGAACAATCGGGGAAGCCGACGCCGGCGGTTCTTTGCGCATGGCGACCTATGACATTCCTTACCTTACGGATGGACTAAAACTGGTGATCGTAGGCTTGGGTATTTTCGCTGTCCCGGAAATTATCGCCCTGCTCCGTCAAGATCGTGCAATTGCCAAAGACGCAAAACTCGGTGCGGGATGGATCACAGGGATTGCGGATTGGTTTAAGAATATCTTCCTCTCGATCCGATGCGCTGTGATTGGTGTTATTGTCGGCGTTATCCCCGGCCTCGGCGGATCGGTTGTTGATTGGATTGCCTACGGCCACACGGTTCAGTCCGCGAAAGACAAATCGGGGTTCGGTAGCGGCGATGTACGCGGTGTCATCGGCCCTGAAAGCTCAAACAATGCCAAAGAAGGAGGCGGCCTCGTTCCAACATTGATCTTTGGCATCCCCGGTTCCGGTTCGATGGCGGTCTTTATCGGCGGCATGGCGCTGTTAGGGTATGACGCAGGACCGCAACTCATCACCAACGATCTCAATATTACTTACACAATAGTCTGGTCGCTAGCCTTGGCCAATGTGATCGGCGCAAGCCTTTGTATTGTTTTGTCACCCGGCATCGCCAAGTTAACGACGATCCGCTTTACTTTGCTCGCACCGTTCCTGTTCATGATGATTTCTTTTGCCGCATTTCAGTCACGGCAGTCCTTGGGTGACCTTGCTGCACTCTTTGCGATTGGTTTGCTCGGCATTATGCTCAGGCGCTTTGATTGGTCGCGCCCCGCTTTCCTGATCGGATTTGTTCTATCGTCACAGGCAGAAAATTATAGCTTCCAAGCCTATCAAGTTGCCGCCAGCAAATTCCGGCGAGGTACAGATACCGGCCTCGAATACATCTTCACGCCGATCGTGCTAGTTTTATTGGTTGTCACAATTCTCTCGATCATCGTCGGGATTAAGCAAGCAAAACAGATCATGCCGGAAGGTCAAGTTCCTACGGGAGCAAAACGCGCGCCTTTGATTTTTGCATTGTTCATTCTGGTGTATTTTGCCATCAGCTTTTTTGATGCCTACAGCATCCGCATAACAACGGATCGCATCTTTCCGGTAAACATCTCAACGGTTGGCATCATCGCGACAGTGCTGGTGTTGATCCGTATGATCCGTTCCGCCGAAGGCGATGGCATCTTCGCAGACCGCGAGTCTTCCGGCGAAGACGCCAACGCACCTCATGGACTTTGGTCTACCCTTGCGTGGTTTGCTTCGTTGTTGATCTTTGCATCACTGGTCGGCTTTATCATCGCGCTCGCGGTTTTCTTGTTAGCGTTCTTGTTGGTACGAGCGAGACTAACATTGCCGCGTGCTTCGCTCTTCACCGCGCTTGGAATCGGCTTCATGTGCGTAATGGCTGGTTCACTCAATCGCGACTTTCCGCCGGGATTGTTGCAGGAATACGTTAAGCTGCCATGGCCGCTGACATAACCATTGCTGCCCGCCTTTGATATAAAGTCTTCTTAAGCTAAACTGATGCCATGAAACCGTGGCATTCGAGACGGAACAGCGAAAAAAGAAATGACACAAACCGCCATCCCATTCTTATTCATGCGCGGCGGTACGTCGCGGGGACCATTTTTCAACAGTGCGGATTTACCCTCAGACCGCGAGACTCTTTCCGAAGTTTTAATCGCTGCAATCGGATCGGGGCATCCGCTGAATATCGACGGCATCGGTGGCGGGGCGGCGGTAACTACAAAGACCGCCATATTATCCAAATCAAAAGATGATTGGGCTGATATCGACTATCTCTTTGCTCAGATCAGCGTCGAAGATCGCAAAGTCGATTTCAAACCAACCTGCGGCAATATTCTCGTCGGCGTCGGCCCTGCTGCTATTGAGATGGGCCTAGTCGAGCCAAAGGGCGATAAAACAGATGTCAAAATTCGTGCCGTCAACACAGGCGCAAAAGTCATTGCTACTATCGAGACTCCTGACGGCGTGACCTATGAGGGTGATACGATGATTGATGGCGTGCCGGGTTGCGCCGCACCGGTTGGCGTTACTTTCATGGACGTGGCAGGCTCGGTCACAGGATCAATGCTACCCACCGGCAATACTGTCGATACGATTCAAGGCATCGATGTGACATGTTTAGATGTTGCAATGCCTGTCGTCATTGCCCGCGCCGAGGACTTCGGAAAAACCGGGTACGAAACAGCATCGGAACTTGATGAAGATGAAGCGTTTATGCGGCAAATGCTGGCCGTGCGTCTTGCCGCTGGTGAAGCGATGAGTATGGGCGATGTTACCGAGTCAGTTACACCCAAATTCGCGATTATCTCAAAGCCCCGCCAAGGTGGAGCCGTTACCGCTCGCTATTTCATGCCTTGGAAATGTCACCCCACGATGGCCGTCACAGGCGCACAATGCATAGCGTCCTGCGCATTGATGGGCGGAACCGTTGCGGAGGGATTAGTCAACAAGCCCGACGGTAATCCGGCTCAGATGATTATAGAACATCCCTGCGGCTCTATCGAGGTATTGGTGGATTACACCGTTATGCCGTTCTCAATTCGCAGTGCAGGATTAAACCGCACCGCCCGCAAGCTCGCTGCGGGCGATGTATTTGTACCTCAGGCGGTTTGGAACGGAGTGAAATAAAGCCTCAAAGGGCGCGACTTCAATTTCCCGCCGATTATTCAGCACTGCGTTCTAATCGCTTACCTGAACGCTTATCATTTCACCATTCAACTCGACCGGATTAATGAAGGATTGAGCGTTCGGACTATGGGCAACTGCCTTGCGGTGTAGTTCCTCGAACTGTTCCGGCGTCGCGTCTCCGGCGGCGTGAATTTTATAATTGATCTTCGGAAAACCAACCGTTGAATTCGTATTCAATCCCATGAAACCGCGCAGATCCAACTCGCCATCAAAGTCGATTTTTACAGATTCGAGCTGGATACCTTCAGCAGTAGCACCGGCGATAAAGGCGACCATCATGCAAGACCCAAGACCCGACAATAAAAGCTCCTGAGGATTTGGCCCGTGATTATTGCCCATCAACTGACGCGGTTCATCCACTTTCCAAGAGAACGAGCGGCTGACTTTATGCGGCCCGACCAGCATTGGCTTTGTCTGAGTGCACGACCGCGTGCCACTTTCCCAATCAATCTCGATGCCGTAACTCATCATGCCCTCTTCGGGGTTTTCGGCAACTTCATTGACGAATTCGCTCAACGCGGCTGTTGGAATATTGTTACGCATATTTTGCTTCTTTCATGGGGGCAATATGTTCAAGGGCTTGGCCGAAATCGGCAATCAGATCATCTGCATCTTCGATGCCGACGGAGAGCCGGACACAGCCCGGATCGATTCCAATCTCAGCACGTTGCCGGGATGTCATGGTGGCCTGCGAAGAATTGAAAGGCAGACTGATCAAACTTTCAACTCCGCCAAGGCTTGTTGCCTGTTTCGGTAACTTCAAATGATCCAGCAAACGCAGCGCAGCCTCATCGCCGCCTTTCACGAAGAAAGTCACGTTGCCTGTGCCCATATCCATCAGTTTCTTGGCGAGCGCATGGTCCGGGTGGCTCGGCAGCATCGGGTAGAGCACCCGCTCAACATTCGGATGGCTTTCGAGAAATTCGGCCAATGCCGTCGCGCTCGCTTCATGCGCACGCATACGGATCGGCAATGTCTTTAAACCACGCTCTAAGAGGAAACAGGCATGGGGATCGAGCGACCCGCCATAGTTCAAAAGACGCGGCCAAATTTGATCAATCAACTTGCGCGGGCCGGCAGTCACGCCTGCAATCAAATCCGAATGACCATTGAGATATTTTGAGGCTGAGTGAATCACCAGATCAACCCCATGCTCCAACGGGCGCATGACCGGTGGCGGTGCAAAAGTTGAATCGACCACCAAACGAATGTTGTGCCGCTCCGCCATGTCCGCCAAACGCGGAATATCCACTACCTTCAATACGGGATTGGTGATGACCTCAAAATAAAGCAATTGCGTGTTAGGCTGGATCGCCGCCTCAATCGCCTCAAGGTCATATGAATCGACCAATGTGGCGGACATACCGAGCGTCGGAAATTCCTGATTGAAAAGATTATACGTGCCACCATAGAGGTCACTCGCGGCAACCACGTGCGCGCCTTTATCAACCATCGCCAGAACCGTCGCAGTAATCGCGGCCATACCGGAGCTGAAAACAATCGCAGACTCAGCCCCTTCGAGCGCTGCTAGTTTCTCTTGCACAGCCCATTGCGACGGATTTCCGTAGCGGGTGTAGATAAAACGGTCCCGCGCATATCCGCCTTCGACCGAGTCGTATTGATCGTCATTCAGTACAAAAGTCGATGTCTGATAGATCGGCGTACCAACCGCGCCTGTGCGCGGATCATCATTCGTGCCGGCATGAACGGCACGGGTGGACATACCCAACTCGTGCGCATGAGCGGTCCCAAAAAGCGGCCCAGTTTGCCGCTTTCGCTCCAGTTTATTCAACCACTTACCCGTCGTCAGAGATGGTCCTGCGCTATGCGCATCCCCGCGAATGTTTGATATGGACACTTTAATCTCCGGTATTTTGTCGCGCGCATTAATGATGACTGAAAAATCATTATACGATAGCGTTAGGAGATTTTCATTGCTATTATAACCTCAAATGAGGATATTATTAGCATATTATGCCAAAAATTAACCCAATAGACGCAACTGACCGCAAGCTAATTAGAGCGTTGCAAAAGAATGGTCGCATGACAAATCTCGACCTCGCCGCTGAGATTAATTTATCACCATCCCCTTGCTTGCGCAGACTCCGCAATCTTGAACAATCCGGTGCAATCAAAAGTTACGGCATTGAAGTGGATGCCGCCGCCTACGGCTTGCCCGTCACTGTATTTGTTCGCGTCACCCTAGAAAAACACACAGATAAAATAGTTAAAAAATTCGAAGATGATATTCACGACATTCCCGAAGTATTGGAATGCTACATGCTGACAGGGCTATCGGATTATCTGTTACGTGTCGTTGTCGCAGATTTGGAAGATTACGAACGTTTTATACGGCATCGTCTGCATCGTGTGAGCGGCGTTAGCTCCATAGACTCCAACCTCGTCTACAGCGTGGTGAAACGTACCCCCGTGTTCCCGGAACTGTGAGGCTCAGTGGCCTACCCGAATTTAAGCTTTTCGATATATCCGATGGATTGCCGGGATTTAGAAAATGAAGAACATAACCAGCTACTGATCAACCGCGTGACATTTTTTGACAAGCAAGTGAGGCAAAATGAATTCGAATACTGAAAGCGAAACCGGCCCCTCAAAAAAGCACTTCCGGTTCTTCGACAATCGCCAAAAATATCTCATGTTCGTCCATACGTGCAGCGAAAAAGATGTCGTTGCAAAGCGGGTGGGACAAGAGCTTGACCAAATTACGCCAACTCCACCAGCACTCAGGATTTTCGATGGCGGAATCGGAGACGGCACAGTTCTTTCAAAAGTTATGCGGGAAATGCATGGCCGTTTTCCAACGACACCTTTTTATATCTCAGGTAAAGAAATCAGCCTTGAAGACATCAGATTATCCTTGGAGAAAATGGCGGACCGTTTGTTCGAACATCCGGCAACAGTCATTGTCTTCACCAATATGTTTTACGCCGAAGCCCCGTGGCTGACACCCCGCTCAGCTTCCGCTAAAGAAGACATGGTTTGGAAAGAGGTAGCTCTCAAAGGAACAACATCGCACGAATTTGACCAGCAGATCACCGACCTTCACGATTTTCTTGGCGAGAACTGGCAAGCAAAACATAGCGAAAAAACCGGCAATCCGATTTATGAAAAGCCTGTTGCGCTGGTGCTCTATCGTGAAGACCACAAGTTCTTGCTGCATGATGTCATCCCGAAAGAAGGCGAAGCAAAAGCGGACTTCGATCTTGTACTCGCATCGCAGCCTTACCGTCTTCGTGTCCCGGTCGAGCAAAAAGTGCGAAACGTCGTCGCACCTCTGGTGCGCGCCCTCAAGTCTGGTGGACGTCTGCTTGGCATTCACTCCAGCGGCCAAGACCCCGGTATGGAACTGATCCAAAAAGTCTGGACCGATGACAATCCATTCGCCTCAACCCGCAACGATATTTTTGAAGCGGCCAAAAGCATCCTCGGCGATGAAGCGCCGAACTATGAGTATCATGATACAAGCGATGAAGAGGCAATTTTCCGATATCAAATGCATACGTTGCCGGTTGAAGTCGATGCAAATATTGGAACATCAACCCTCTACGCGGCTTGGAACGCTGCAATTTACGTTGCTCAGATTAGCGACGACCGGTTGGACCCGGAATTATTAGGCTCTTTATATTTGGAGGCGACAAAAGACGTCTTAAAAAGCAATGACGGCCTTTGGTTCAATGATGAGGCTTACGTGATTTCCAGAAAGTAATCTCTTGTATAACGAGCGGTTTACACCATCCGGAAAATGACACTGACATTGAAGTGAGCATCTAACGCTGAGCTAACGCTTGAGGAAAACACCACTTGCGGATATTCAATGCCGCATGTGGAGTTTTGCCAATCCGAATAAGTTCATGCGCGTGTCAGGCTATGTTCTGCCCGTGACCGCTACAATTGCGACCATCCTCTTTGTGGTGGGCGTTTATCAGGGGCTGTACGTCTTGCCACCTGAGCGGTTACAGGGCGACTCAGCCCGTATTATCCTCGTACACGTCCCTGCTGCCGCATTGTCGATCATGGTCTATGCTATGATGTGTGTCAGCTCGCTTTTTGCTTTGATCTGGCGGCATCCTGTCGCCGACCTGAGTGCTAAAGCCGCAGCCCCTGTTGGAGCGGCCTTTACATTGCTGGCGCTAGTGACAGGGGCAATCTGGGGATACCCGACATGGGGAACATGGTGGGTCTGGGATGCGCGACTGACCTCCGAGCTGATTCTGTTTTTCTTCTACATCGGCTATATCGCTCTTTGGGATGCGTTTGACGACGAAAGCAAGGCTGCACCGGCGGCAGCAATCTTTTGCCTCGTCGGGTCGGTGTTTGCGGTGCTTGCGAAGTATTCCGTGCTTCTCTGGGAGACATTGCACCAACCGCCAAGCCTGACAATCGGCGGCGAGGAGAATGTCCATAATGCGTTCCACATTCCGCTGTTGATGATGATGGCGGCGTTCTTTTTGTATTTCCTGAGCGTCTGGCTCGTGAGAGTGCGGACTGAAATCCGCGCCCGGCGCGTGCGGGCAATCCGACTGGCGGCGGCACGCGAATGATCCCTGTTTATGAAGAGCAATACACATTTGCAATCTGGGCCTGCTACAGTGTGACAGCTTTCGTGCTGATCACAATGTTGGTCTATAGCCTCTGGCGCTCGCGGGTGACCAAGCGGGAACTCGAAGCACTGGACGGAGCACGTCGCCGCGCTCCTGCGGAACCATCCAAATGATGCGGTTTTTCCCATTGGTCGCGTTTATCGCTTTCGCAGCGGCTTTGTGGGTCGGGCTTTTTCGGGATGATAAAGAAACGCTGAGATCAGCCTTCCTCAATGAACCAGCGCCTGTATTCTCCGCACCGAAATTTAAAGCCGAGGATGAATTTGTCTCTCTGGCGGACTTTCGGGGCGGTGGTCCTGTCGTCCTGAATTTTTGGGCATCATGGTGCGGCCCTTGTATCGTTGAGCATCCCGAAATTACAAAAATATCAAAGCTCGACGGGGTGCGCGTTATCGGTATGAACTACAAAGATGAAGAAGCCGATGCACAACGGTTTCTTGATCGGTATGGCGACCCTTTCGCTGCCATCGGCGTAGACCCAAAAGGCCGCACCGCTATTGACTATGGTGTCGCCGCCCTGCCCGAAACGTTTGTTATCTCTGGCGATGGGCAAGTCATCTACAAGCATACCGGCCCGGTTAGGCCCGAAGATTACGACGAAAAAATTCGTCCCGCTATCGAAGCGGCGCGCGGTCAGTAGCTCCAATCAAGAGCGGTACGACCTACAAACCTAACCCTTTGGCTCGCGGGCAAAGTCTTCATCGCTGACAGGTTCCATCCAATCAATATGGACACCGTTGAGAGCCTCATGGATGGCGATGTGGCTCATAGCTGTCGTAGTTGATGCGCCATGCCAGTGTTTCTCGCCGGGGGGAATCCAAACCGTGTCTCCTTGGCGCAGAACCCGGACCGGCTCTCCCTCAGTCTGGAAGCGTCCTTCTCCCGCAATAACATAAAGCGTTTGTCCTAGCGGATGCGTATGCCAGTTTGTGCGTGCTCCGGCCTCAAAGGTCACACGAACCGAGCGCGCTCTTGCGGGTTCCGGGGCGTCATTAATCGGGTCAGCCCAAACCGTTCCTGTAAAGTAATCACTAGAAGCCATCTTACGGGGCCGTTCTTCGCTCTTATACAAAATCATACTGTCACTTCCTCTGGATAGAACTGTGTTTGCCATGCGGCAAGTCTCGGTTGCATTATTTTGAAGTGGAGTGGCGGAATTAATGCAAGCAAAACCATCCACGGATACCCATAAGGAAGCTGTGGAGCCTCGGTTATCGGATAACTTTGCAGCGTTGGAAAGCGCTTACGCGGCTTATAATGATGATCCGAATGCCGCTGTAGATTGATGAGCAACCAGTTCGACGCCTGATGTCCGCTGTTCCAAGAATGGTGTGGTTGTGTAGGTTCATATTTCCCATTGGGGCGTCTGCGCCGCATCAATCCGTAATGCTCGATGTAATCCACAAGCTCGAGCAACAGAATCGCGACAATGGATTGAATGCTCAAAATCATAATGCCCATCCATCCACCGATAATCGCAGCAAAGCTCACAAAAAGGAAAGTCCAACCTGCATAGCGCAAAAAGGCATTATGCTTTGAGATCAAACCTACCCCTCGCCTTTTCAATTGATCTTGCTGGATATGCCAAGCCGAAACAGCCGTACCAATCAAAACGCGCGGTAAAAAACGATAGATCGTTTCGCCTGCTCTGGCCGTTGCCGGGTCTTCGGGCGTCGCGACATTGATGTGATGGCCATAGACGTGCTCAAGACACCAGTGTCCGTAGAAAGTCGAGCACATTAAAATTTCCGACAGCGTTCGCTCAAACTTATTTTGCTGGTGAGCCAACTCATGCGCGTAGGTAATTCCTATCCCGCCGGAAGATACACCGACGGCTACAGCCATTCCCACGATCTCCCAACAAGCGAGGTGGCCAAAGGTTGCAATCCAAATCAAACCAAAAATCATGACAAGCTGAACAGGAACCCATAGCCATGTCAAAAGCCGATGCCAGTAAAGTTGGCTTGCATCGGTGTCAGAAGGAAGCCGTGCTTCATTCAGCTTCATCACACAATCTAAAGCAGGAACGAGAATAAAAGCGCTCGCAGGCGCTAACAATATCCAACCACCGCCCTGCCATGCACCAAGTGCCGCAAAAGGTAGAAACAAAAATGATATCGCAAAAGGTGCGGCATTCAAAAGCATCTCAGACCTCCTACAGAGTGCCTTGCCTATCTACAGAGGCACGAGCCGCCACATCATCTTACGAATACGAAAGCTAGGCAGGCATTCGGCAATGATAGCGTTTCGGCGCGCTCACGTCATGATGCCGTTAGGTTGCCCTGCCTAAAGCTGGCCTTTCAGAGCTTCAAATCTCTTTCGCATCAAACTACCCCGTGGCTTAAACGCTTCGATGTCGGCTCGATTCCCTTCGGCGCTTTCAACGACGATCATGCCGATCATGCCCACGGCAAAATGGGGGCGGGATTTGAACATATAAACGCCCGGAACGGAAACAGTGACCCTTGCTTCGGCATTCAGTGGCGCTTCCCAAGGCTCCGCACCGATTGGAACTATGATACTCGCGGCGGCATGACCACCATCCTCGGGTATGAATACGACAGTATCGCCTACTTTGGCCTGCACAATGGATGGCTCAAAAGCCATGCGTGTTCCATCACTGCCTTGGTTCAACATTCTAACGACATGCTCCGCAGCAAAAACGGGCGTACCTGACAGGCAAAGAGCAGCGGCAAGAAACAGCGATTTCATAGTTTGTCCTCAAGTTCGAATCAGGGTCCCCACATTGCGTCAGTCTTACACGAGGATTACGGCGAGAAAATCCACATGACAGTTGTTCACCATTAGTTGCTCAGCGGGTATGCACTGCGTAGAATTTGAAGCACGGATTTCCCTTTCTCCAGAACAAGATTACAAAGAACATTCGTATACTAGGAGTTTGCTTTGGAAATTGAGAATGAAGGCTTGCTGGGCGCTTGGAATATCGCGGTTGATGGCGCGGCAACCCCTATCGGCTGGGATCAGCTTGATGACCCGATAGCGACCGGCGGCTGGCGGTGGATTCATCTTCATCGTGATGCACCCAGATCTCAGGACTGGCTCATCGAAGGCGAAATTCCTCCCGATACGTTAGCCTCTGCATTGATGGCCGAAGACACCCGCCCGCGATATACGGAAATCGAGGGCAAAGGCCTGTTAATGCTGCGCGGGGTCAATCTGAATGACGGCGCGGAACCTGAGGATATGGTGTCCGTCCGCATGTTTATCGACATCGAATGGATCGTGACTGTCTCCATGCGCCGCCTTGCGTCGGTCGATGCGATCATTGACGATGTGAGTGCAGGCAAAGCGCCGCTCTCGCCCGCCGCCTTCGTCGAAAGGTTGGTTCAAGAACTCCACCTCCGTATGGAGCCTGTATTGAATGAGTTGGAAGGCATCATCGACACGCATGAGATTCATGCACTTTGCGACAGCGAACCACCGGACGCGAATGCACGCGCTGCTTTTACCGATGCCCGCCAAGATGCCGTCATGCTGCGGCGCTACATCGCACCGCAAAGCGCAACCTTGCGTCAGCTTTCGCACAAGCCCCCGCATTGGCTGCCCTCAGGTGAGTTGTTAGCGGAGGAAGCGGAAGCCTTTGAACGCATCGTCGAAGACCTCGACAGCATCCGGGAACGCGCCGCTGTCCTGCGCGACGAAATGGCAGCTCGCATTGCGGAACGACAAAACTCTATCATGTTGGTTCTGTCCGTCGTGTCGGTGATCTTTTTGCCCATCGCCTTTGTTACCGGGTTGCTGGGCATGAATGTAGCCGGGATGCCTTTGACCGGAACACCGTTGGGTTTCCTGATTATCTGTGGAATTCTAACGGTGATGGCGGGAACGTCAGCGTTATTGGTTTGGTGGCTTTTGAAACGATGAATGACCGGAGCGGAAACGTGAGCACGAAGTTTGTTTCGACAATTCTTGGTGGATTGGCTGGATGCTTTCTGTCGACGACGTTGGCGGCGGCGGTTGAATGCGAGGGCGCGGATCGCTTTAAATGTCTGTCTGAATACGCAAACGCCGAACTCGACCGCCTCGAGCTGACGCCAAACAAAGATCAAGCTTCTTCATTCAACGCATTAAGCAGCTTTGATATGCTGTCCGACAAAGGCCCTGAAGAAACCGTTAAACAATGGGAAGCAGATGGCCTGCCCGTCTATGACCTGATCTTGACATTGCTTCTAGCCAACCGTGACAACGACGCGGAGAAAGCCGCCCTAGCCGCCGAGAAACCATTCTCCTTCGACGCCGACTCTAAAGCGCTGAAAGGCGAACAGGGACTTCAGCAAATGCGCGAAGACCTGAAGTCCTTTTATCATGGCGAAGAGGATATGACCTATGCGCGCGCATGTGTCAGCGATGAGGCATTCAAAGATCTTATCGGTGGCGGTGCACAAATGCGGATCGGGGCCTGCCGCCTGCCCTACGATCCGGTTAACGTTCAACGCGCCTTCGCGATGATGCAACTTCTCAAAGGTGTAACCAGAGACCAAGCTGTCGAGGCAGCGATGCAATACGCCTATCGCGTTCCGTCATGCGCTGTCGCGAGTGCAATTATCGAAATTGCCCCAACAGCCACGGCATTGGGTAGCGACAAATCTACCGCCGCTTGGAAAGTGTTGGACATGGCAACAATATGCGCCGCCGAGATGCTCACGGCACAAGAGCTATAGGGTGCGCCCGGCCTCCACTCGCGATTAACGTATCGGTGACAATTAACCACGTATGATCGCGCTAAAGGTTTATGCAACGCAATGGCTCTTGATGCAGCGCAGCATTTCGGGCATGGGAGCGGAAACTTCTCCCACAAATTCCCGGAGCTTTCCCGATGGACCTGCGAAATATCGCGATCATCGCCCACGTTGACCACGGCAAGACAACCCTCGTCGACGAACTTTTAAAACAGTCCGGGTCGTTTCGCACGAACCAAGCCGTTGCTGAAAGAGCAATGGACTCCAACGACTTAGAGCGTGAACGCGGAATTACCATTCTCGCGAAATGTACATCGGTTGAGTACGAGGGCGACCGGATCAACATCGTTGACACGCCCGGTCACGCAGACTTTGGCGGAGAGGTCGAGCGCATTCTCTCTATGGTCGATGGTGTCGTATTGCTGGTCGATGCTGCCGAAGGGCCAATGCCCCAGACGAAATTTGTGACCTCAAAGGCGCTCGCACTCGGTCTGAAGCCTATCGTCGTGCTCAACAAAGTAGACAAGAACGACGCTGAACCCGACCGAGCTCTGGACGAGGTATTTGATCTCTTTGCCAATCTCGGGGCCAGCGACGAACAGCTCGATTTCCCTGTGCTCTATGCATCAGGCCGCAGCGGTTGGGCTTCGGAGTCTCTTGACGGGGCGAGAGACAGCCTGATCCCGCTTTTCAAACTGGTCATGGCGCATGTCTCCCCTCCCGAGCAGATCAAGCACGCAAGTGAACCTTTCCGCATGTTGGCCACGACGCTTGGCTCTGATCCATTTATCGGACGAATTCTCACGGGCCGCGTCGAAACCGGAACCTTAAAGACCGGTGCGAATATCAAAGCGCTCTCGGTTGACGGGTCAGAGATTGAGCGATTCCGTGTCACCAAAATCCTTGCCTTCCGTGGCCTCAGCCAACAGCCGATTGATGAGGCGCAGGCCGGTGACATTGTTGCCCTCGCTGGCATGTCAAAAGCGACCGTCGCGGATACGCTTTGCGATGTTGCCGTTACGGATGCCCTCGAAGCACAGCCGATTGACCCGCCGACAATCACGGTAACTTTTGGCATTAATACTAGCCCCTTAGCCGGGCGCGACGGCAAAAAAGTTCAATCGCGGGTCATCCGTGACCGGCTTATGCGCGAAGCTGAATCGAATGTCGCGATCAAGATCGGCGATACGCCGGGCGGTGAAGCATTCGAAGTCGCCGGGCGCGGCGAATTGCAGATGGGCGTCTTGATCGAAACCATGCGCCGCGAAGGGTTCGAGCTGTCAATCTCCCGCCCCCGCGTGTTGTTCCGCGAAGAAGGCGGCAAAACACTCGAACCGATGGAAGAAGTCACCATTGACGTTGACGAACAATATTCCGGCGTTGTCGTGGAGAAACTCGCACAGCGCAAAGGCGATGTTGTCGAGATGAAATCCGCCGGCGCAGGCAAGACAAGGATTATCGCTCATGCTCCGGCACGAGGTCTGATCGGATACCACGGAGAATTTTTGACCGATACCCGAGGAACAGGCGTCATGAACCGGGTCTTCCATGACTGGGCTGAATTCCGGGGCGCAATTCAGGGCCGCCGCGCGGGTGTCTTAATTGCAATGAATCAGGGAGACTCGGTTCCATTTGCGCTCTTCAATCTGGAAGATCGCGGAAAACTGTTCATCGGGTCCGGCGAGCAAGTCTATGAGGGGATGATCATCGGCGAACATTCCCGTGGAAATGATCTGGAAGTAAATCCGCTCAAAGGCAAAAAACTTACAAACATCCGGGCTTCCGGCAAGGATGAAGCTGTCGTTTTGACAACGCCCATTCGGATGTCGCTTGAACAGGCCATCGCCTATATCGATGATGATGAATTGGTTGAAGTCACCCCCAATCATATCCGCCTTCGCAAGCGCCACCTCGACCCTCATGAACGCAAGCGACAATCCCGTACTGCCGCATCCGCATGAGGTTAAAAACCCTGTGATTGAGTCGCAATTTGCGACTCTTTCTCGTACTTTTTGCGGCATTCATGCAACTTAATAGTGTTAAATTCACGATTTAACTCTGATTAAGCTGCGGAATTTTCGTGATTTTCTTAGTCTCGCCTATACAAGTAACGTATTTGTTAACTTTTGGCGCATTCATTGCTTATGATTAACCGCGCGTTAACCAGGAGCGCAGCGAACAAAGGATGCGAGACTTATGAAACATCATGTTGACGTCCATGTAGGGCAACGCATTCGACGTCGCCGCTGGATGGTTGGAATGACTCAACAGCAACTTGGAGAAGCTGTTGGAATTAAGTTTCAGCAAATTCAAAAATATGAAACGGGCATGAACCGAGTTTCGGCAAGTCGCCTTTATGAAATATCGAAGGCACTTGATGTACCTGTGGCTTTCTTCTTCGACGCTGTTGATGAACCAGCGAATGAAAATGAAGCAACGAGTCAGGTCGCAGATTTGGTCATTGATAAATCGGAAGCACCTGCCGCCGATTTGTTCACTGACAAAGAAGCTCTTGAACTCATCCGCTGTTATTTCAGGCTCCCGGAAGAACCTCGTAAACGGTTGTTCGAACTGACACGCTCGCTGACCAAAGCAGCTTAAGCGGCACGCTCCACAAAATAACCGAAATGATTTTAGGTCGGCTTTTTGATGGGATTGTAAAGTAGAGTTGCGTAGACTCTCTGCATTGTGTTGAGTAGCGTTTGTAGCAGAGACGAAAGCAGGCCGCTTGATGAATACTGAATCGCCAAACCTTGCGACTGATCTTGATGTCGCAGTGGCTTTGGCCGACGCCGCCAGAGTATGCGCTTTAAAATACTTCCGATCTGAAAGCTTGCATATCGACAATAAGCTCCTCGCGGATGGCGCTTTTGATCCTGTGACGGTTGCTGACCGCAACGTCGAAAAAGAAATCCGTACAATCCTCGCACAAGCCCGCCCCGATGATGGCGTTCTCGGCGAAGAGGATAGCGATACAATCGGATCATCCGGGCGCAGTTGGGTCATCGATCCGATAGACGGAACACGCGCCTTTATGTGCGGTTTGCCGACGTGGGGAGTTTTGATTGCACTGAATAACAATGGCCGTCCTTTTCTCGGTGTGATGGATCAACCCTTCACGAGAGAACGGTACATAGGCGTTGTCGAAGAAAAGTCATCGACCGCGCGCTACCAGCACAATGGCATTGAATATGCTATCAGCACCCGGCACTGCAAAACCGTCACCGATGCCGTAATGTGCTCGACCGCACCCGATGCCTTTGGCAGTGCTGAAGACATTAAAGCCTTCTCGCGTTTATCATCGCACACACGGCTGACCAGATACGGGACCGACTGTTACGGCTATGCGATGCTGGCGCGAGGCCATGTTGATCTCGTGGTGGAGTCCGGCCTGCAAGCCTATGACATTCAGGCAATGATGCCGATTGTAGAAGCCGCAGGCGGTATCATCACAAACTGGCAAGGCGGCGATTGCTCCCAAGGCGGACAGGTCATCGCCGCCGGAAGCGCAACACTGCATCAAGAAGCGATGGCGATACTGGCGGGTTGACTTATCGCAACGCCAAGCGAAGTGCCGCCGCTGCGACCAGCGGGCAAAGCGGCAAACAAGCCAGCGTAATCGCACCCAGCAACATCAGATAGGGCGATGCATCCAATCCACTCGCCGCAGCATTCCCCGCCAAGGCCCCCAAGACCAGAGTCGGCACATAGAGCGGCAACACCAGCACGGCTGTCAAAACGCCGCCGCGTCTCATCCCCGACGTCAGCGCCGCACCGATCGCTCCAATCATACTCAGCGATGGCGTTCCAAGCGCAAGCGACGCGATCATCGCAACATAAGCCTCACCGGGCATATTCAACGTAATCGCCATCAACGGTGCAGCGATCAGTAGCGGCAACCCTGTCGTCAACCAATGAGCCAAACATTTCGCCAGCACAGTCACTTCGAGCGGCAGCGGCGACAGCGCGAGCAAGTCCATCGACCCGTCTTCGACATCTGCCTGAAACAATCGATCCAATGTCAGCATACAGGCGAGAAGCGCAGCAATCCAAAGCATCCCCGGCGCGATGACCCCGAGCAAATCCGGCTTCGGCCCAACGCCAAACGGAACCAACACCGCTGCGATCACAAAAAAAGCAACCCCCAGCGCACCGCCGCCCCCCGTGCGTAAAGCAAGCGCTAAATCGCGGCGCACCATCGTCCAAAATGCACCCATCACCAAGCATCGCCCGAGAGCACGAGATCATCCGCGTTCATAATCCCCTCTTTCGGCTTGGCAACAAAGGCCGCCGGATCGAGAGTTTTCGCGGACGGAATTGCCAAGTCAATATGTGTTGCCGCGACGACAATCCCTCCGCTCTCACAACGCTGCCGCGCCAATGCCGCGACACGTGCTGACGATTCCGCATCCAGCGAGACAGTCGGTTCATCCAGCAGCCAAAGAGGACGATCAATCAAGGCCAGCCGCGACAACCCAAGGCGTCGCCTCTGACCCGCCGATAAAGTGCGGACATGATGGTCGGCGAGTTTCTCAAGGCCAAGCGCCGCCACCGCTATCGGCACATTGTCGCGCGGCGCTCCGTAAATTTGCGCCCAGAATGTCAGAGTCTCACTCACCGTCAACGCGGGCTTCACCGCATCAAGGTGGCCGGTGTAAAGCAGATGCGATTGAAACTCCGCGCGATCTTCTTTCAGCGATACAGCGCCAAATCTTGCATCGCCTTCATCAGCGCGAAGGAGGCCCGCCAATATACGCAGCAAAGTCGATTTCCCTGCACCATTCGGCCCGGCAAGTATCAACGCTTCACCAGCGTCGACCCCAACACCCAGTTCAGCAAACACCGTGCGCCCTGCGCGGACACACCGCAAATTCTCGATATTCAAATTCATATCGCTTGCTTATCGAAGGTAATCCGATGCGTGAAGCCCTATGCGTTCATGTCACAGGCACGTGCACGCCATACAGCTTGGATCCGCAAAACCAATATGCATAAAAATTAGGACTTAAATTTTTTTTGAGTAAATTTTCAGCAATAATTCTTACCCGAAAAATAAAAACTCTAATGAATTTCAAAATACCCCATTATTTTCAATGCAATAAAGAGCATCAAATAAATGGCACGTCTTTTGAAATGTTAATCTTTGCGGGGCGGTATACATGCCCCGCGTTCGATAAGATGATCGCAGGAGCACCAAGTGAAGCTAATCATCGCTATAATCAAACCCTTCAAACTCGAAGAAGTCCGCGAGGCTCTGATCAAAATCGGCGTTCAAGGCCTCGTTGTCACAGAAAGCAAAGGCTTTGGGCGTCAATCCGGTCATACTGAGATTTACCGGGGGGCTGAATATGAGGTCACCTTCGTACCGAAGCTCAAACTTGAGATGGTTGTCCCGGATTCGCTCGTTGATCCTGTTTCCGAAGCGATTGCGGCGACTGCCAAGACGGGACGCATCGGCGACGGAAAAACTTTCGTACTTCCGGTCGATTCCGCCATGCGCATCCGTACTGGCGAAACCGGAGAAGAAGCTCTGTGATTAATTCTACCCTACTATCAAATGACGATCCAAGAGGGACTGCTAAGATGAACAAGTCAACCTTTGTCGGCGGAGTAGCGGCACTATCGCTATTCACCTTACCTGCTTTCGCACAAGACGCCTCAGACGCAATACATGGGGACTCCGTTTTCGTTTTCAATACCCTGCTGTTCTTGATCGGAGGTTTTCTGGTCATGTGGATGGCGGCGGGCTTTGCGATGCTTGAGGCCGGTTTGGTCCGCAGCAAAAACGTCTCCATGCAATGCACGAAAAATATCGCCCTCTTCTCGCTTGCGGGGATCATGTTCACGCTTGTCGGATATAACGTCCTCTATCCCGGCGATGGCAATTGGTTGATCGAGGGGTGGGTTGGTGACCCATCGGTCAAAGATATCAAGTTGCTGGATGCTGATGGCAATCCGACAGTCGCGGCGGGTGACGGGTATTCGTCCGGCTCGGATTTCTTCTTTCAGTTAATGTTCTGCGCAGCAACCGCTTCAATCGTGTCGGGTACACTGGCGGAACGGATAAAGCTCTGGCCGTTTTTAATCTTCACTGCAATCCTCACGGGATTGATCTATCCAATCGTCGCGTCATGGCAATGGGGTGGCGGCGTCCTGTCCGCAGCCGGCTTCTCGGATTTCGCAGGCTCGACTCTGGTTCACTCCGTAGGCGGTTGGGCGGCTCTAGCAGGTGCGATTTTGTTGGGCGCTCGGAGCGGAAAATTCCGCGATGGCCAAGTCCATCCGATGCCGGGGTCTTCGATGCCATTGGCCACGCTCGGTACATTTATTCTGTGGCTCGGTTGGTTTGGTTTCAACGGCGGCTCACAGCTTGCGCTTGGATCGGTCAGCGATGCAGATGCAGTCAGTCAGATCTTCGCAAACACCAACATAGCAGCCTCCGGCGGCGCATTGGCTGCAATGATCCTCACGCAAATACTCTACGGTAAAGTCGATTTGACGATGGTGCTGAACGGCGCGCTGGCCGGGCTTGTCTCCATCACCGCCGAACCACTCGCGCCCACAATGATCGAGTCTATGCTGATCGGCGCAGTTGGCGGCGTAATTGTTGTCTTCGCGGTTCCTATGCTCGACAGAATGCGCATTGACGATGTTGTCGGCGCAATCCCTGTTCACTTGCTTGCGGGCATCTGGGGCACGATTGCCGTTGCCTTCAACACTCAGACCGAAGGCCCGGATGGTATCCGTAGCGTAAGCGAACAAATTTCTATCCAACTTTACGGCATCGGGCTTGTTGGCCTCTTCACATTCGTGGCCAGTTTTGCATTATGGATGGTGTTGAAATTGTTGTTCGGAATCCGCGTCAGCGAGGAAGACGAATACATCGGGCTGGATGCCGCTGAAATCGGCATCGAAGCCTATCCCGAGTTCGGAAAAGGATCGCAGTCCCTCTGATCCTTTTCCGTTCTAGCCCGCTTCCGGTTGGTCCACTGCCAATCGGAAGCGGGGTATCCCTTCAGGACTTTGTGACGCCTCACGGCGACCCATTGTCACCCGCCTGACGCAATCTTTTTCTTTGGATCAAAGAACGGTTTTTCCACAACACGCGCCCGCACCGTACCCGATGGCATCTCGACCTCAAGGTCAGTCCCCACATCAGCGCCTTCAACAGATACCATCGCAAGAGCAATGTTCTGTTCCAGACGCGGTGAGTAAATCGCTGATGTCACCTTGCCAATCACCACGCCATTCAGACTCACCGGCCAAAATGTTGTGTTCGGCCCGGACAACCGCTCGCCCTCAATCCGCAAGCCAATCTGCTTACGGGTCACGCCTTCCGCGCGAATGCGCGTCAAAGCATCTTTGCCGATAAAATCAGCATCCATATCGAGATCAACCAACCTGTCCATCCCCAATTCAAAAGGATTGGTCCCAATATCCATATCTGCATGATACGACAGCATACCCCCTTCGATACGACGGATCGACGAGGTATGTCCGGGCTTCAGACCAAACGGCGCTCCGGCTTCCATGATCTTATCCCACAGCTCGCCGCCCCGTGACCCGTCTTGCAAATAGAGTTCATACCCCAGCTCGCTGGACCACCCTGTGCGCGAGACAATCAGCGGAATACCATCCAACTCTACTTCGCGCAGCCAGTAATACCGCAAGTCGGAAATACTCTCCCCGAACAACGCCTTCATCACCTCGCCGGATTTCGGTCCTTGCAGTTGAAGGGGCGAGACATCGGGTTCGCGGATCGTCACATCCAGACCGGCATGAACCGCCACACCTTGCGCCCAGAACAAAACATCGCTGTCTGCCAGCGAAATCCAAAAATGGTTTTCACCGAGGCGCAATAAAATCGGGTCGTTGAGAATCCCGCCCTCAGCGTTTGTGATCAGGATATATTTGCATTGTCCCACTGCCAGCTTTGACAGATCACGCGAGGTCAACGTTTGAACGAACTTTGCGGCATCGGGACCGGTAATTTCGACCTGCCGTTCAACAGCGACATCACAGAGAATCGCATCATTGACGAGGTTCCAGAAGTTCTGCTCCGGGTCGCCAAAATCGCGCGGTATATACATATGATTGTAGACGGAAAACGCTGTCGCCCCCCAGCGCACCGTGGCATCGAAGTAAGGCGATTTTCGAATTTGTGTTCCGAAACCAAATTTATCTGCATCGGTCATGTGACTGCTTTCTGTAAAAGCTTAGGCGGTCTGAGCAGAATCCACACCGCCCACCCCAAAAGCTGTCACGTCATAATCATATCGGCGGCCTTCTCTGCGATCATTACCGTCGCTGCATTCGTATTTCCCGACACGAGGCGCGGCATGATTGACGCATCGACAACACGTAAGCCATCGACGCCATTCACCTTTAAATCAGGCGAGAGCACATCGTCCTCATTCGGTCCCATCGCGCACGTGCAAGTCGGGTGATAGATCGTCGTCCCGAACGCGCGGCAATACTCGAGCAGCGCCTCATCGCTCTCGGCTTCCGGTCCCGGTATCTTTTCGCCGTCCGAGAATTCCGCCATAGGTTCGGCGTTTAGAATCTCCCGCAAGCGCCTCAGCGCCGCAACGCTCGTATCGCGGTCATAATCGGTTGAGAGATAATTCGCTCTAATCTCAGGCGGGCGTGCGGGGTCATCGGAAACGATATGCACACTCCCCCGGCTTTCAGGGCGCAGCAAACAGATCGACGCCGTATAGCCGGAGAACGTGTGCAAAGCATCACCCATTTTATCAACGCTGAAAGTCAGAAAATGCACCTGCGTATCCGGCGTCTCCGCCTCGGGACGCGCTTTGAAAAATGCCGTCCCGTATCCAGCCGCCACCGCCAGCGGTCCCCGTCGCCGCAACAGAAATTTCAGCCCCATGCCGATGCGCCCACGCAAGCTGTGATACTGATCGTTCACAGTAACCGGTTGCTTACATTTCATCACAATGCGCGCCTGCAAGTGATCCTGTAAATTCTCGCCAACCTTTGGACTGTCATGCAGCACAGAGATGCCCTGCCCGGACAGCCGCGCGCCATCCCCGATGCCGGACAACTCCAGCAGTTGCGGCGAGTTAATTGCTCCCCCGGACAAGATCACCTCGCCCCGAGCAAAAGCCCGGCGCGTTTCATCCCCTTGCCGATATTCGACCCCGACCGCGCGCTTGCCCTCAAACAAAATCCGCGTCGCAAAAGCCTCAGTTTCGACCTTCAGATTGGTGCGGGATTTCGCCGGGCGCAGATAGCCCTTCGCCGTACTCCAGCGCCAACCATTACGCATGGTGTTCTGGAAATAACCGACACCCTCTTGGTTTTCACCATTGAAGTCGGGATTAAAAGGCAGACCCACGCTTTCGCCCGCCTTCACAAAAGCATCCACGAGCGGGCTGGTATCGCGGGCTTCGGATACCGCAAGCGGCCCGCCCGTCCCATGCCAATCATCGCCGCTGCGCTCCTGATCTTCGGCACGGATAAAATACGGAAGCACATCATCGAAGGACCATCCCGTACAGCCAAGCTGACGCCAAACATCAAAGTCCCGTTGCTGACCCCGAATATAGATCAAGCCATTGATCGAGCTTGACCCGCCCAACACTTTGCCGCGCGGCTGCACAATTCGCCGCCCGTTCAATTCCGGTTCAGGCTCGGTCTGATACAGCCAGTTCACGCGCTCGTCAGAGAACAGTTTCGCATAACCAATTGGAATATGAATCCAAGGATTCCAGTCTTTCGGCCCCGCTTCCAGCAACAACACCGAATCCGTCCCGCTGGCCGACAATCGGTTCGCCAAAACACAGCCAGCCGACCCCGCACCCACAATGATATAATCAAATGAATCGCTCATACAGCGACCCTATCGCGTGTTAGAATTTAGTCGAACAGATTCCACGGTGAACCGCCCCCATGCGTCCTCGCGTGGGAGTTTTTGAGAGTGAGGTTTTCGGGTTTCAAGCCTTATCCGGCGGGCGCGGTTCCTGCGGGCACGGTTCCTGCCGGACAAGGCAATGACAATCCCATAGAATTTCATCGACCTTGTGGAGATGCTTTCGCCGGTATCCCGGCGGCAAGCCCATGCGCAGCGGCGGAACGCTTTTCGGCCCCGGCGCAGCGGCCTTGCGTTTCGCCACTTCGCGGACATAGCGCTGGGCTTGCTTGGGCATGTCTTCAAGCGCCAGTTTCAGCGCCAAGAGACGACGGCAAAGCGCCTTTGCCGACACCTCATCCTCCGGCGTCAAAACTGCTTTGGGTTCCGACCACAGGATAAAAGCAGGCGCGCCGTCAAATGTCCCGATCCGCACTTGAATGTGAGGATCGGTAGAACCACCCGCCTTGGGCTTCCGGCGCGGCTTTCGGCGGTTCGGGTGCAGTTCAGGGAAGTATTTGCGCGGATCAATCAAACAAAATTGCGGCGCACGCGACCCGCGCTTTTCGCCTGTGCCTTTATTCTTGGCGCGCTTCCGCTCGGGCGGAGCAACATACTCCGGCACATCCATATCCCGCGCCACGACAGCAATAATCCGCCGCGCCGCCGATTCCGCAGGGCGCAAAATCAGCAAGACCGCATTGCGCACATGCCGTGGCAGCTTGTCGATAATCGCTGCGTCGTGACCCATTCCCGCCGACACAAACAACCCCGCCACAATGCGCAACAGCGCAAGGCGGTAGTTTTCAGTCATACGGTCAAAGCTCCAGGTCATGGTGTCTTTCTGTTAAATAGAAAAAGAACATAATAAAAACATTTGATATTTTCAAGAGGTAAAATTTCTTTCCGCAAATCCGGCTTCGGAACAACATAAGCACGAACACAAAGGTATTACGCGACGGTGGTGCAAAATCTCAACTCAGACTATCAAACCGGTCGGACCTTAAGCAATAAAGGGGATTTTAAGCATATGTGCCTAGATCGATTTATGACGTGTTTTGTCTTTATCGAAAGAAGGGGCAATCACATCCTTCATCATCTGAGGTTTATGTGGCCTATTCCGACACGACAACGGCAAAGCATCCTTCAGTTCTTGCGGCAGCTTTTCTTCATCACTTATATGAACAGTTTCGCCAAAATTTAGTCCTGACTTGCCTTTGTGTTTTGTTGATCGCGGGCACATATCTGGCTGCGGTCATCCTGCAGCTCGGATTTGAACATAGTGTAACCGGCTATATACAGCGGGCGCTCTTTTACATTACGCCAATCGTATTTTCGATCTTTGTCCTCCGGCGTATTATTTACGTCGGCTTCGTTCAAAAACCTCCGGTTATTATGACCGTTGTATTGCGCGATATCGGCACGGCAATGACCCAGCCCGAACGCTATGCGCGAATGATATGGTTGCTACTCGTTCCAACAATAGGGTTTATTGCCTTCGTAAACCTTAAGGTCTATATTCCTGAAATCATTCCTTTTTATGCAGATGACTTTCTTATCAATCTCGAGCGGACGCTTCATTTCGGCACACTGCCCCAAGACTGGCTCGCATTTATTCTGGACATTCCCAGTTTAGTAAGCGCGATCGATTTTTCTTATAAGCTCTGGTATATTATCGCTTTTGTGATGTGGGGATGGGCAGCTTTGGGTGCTGAGGATGCAGGATGGCGCCGTCAGTATATTCTCAGCCTGATGCTCTGTTGGAGTATCTGCGGGATGTTGCTCGCAACATTAATGGCATCCGTCGGGCCGGTATTTTATGATGCGCTGGTTTCCCCCGGAGGTCCCTACGTGGCTCATATGGCAAAGCTCGGCGAGATCAATGCAACCTATCCATTGATGGCCGTCGAAATTCAAACCAAAATGACCGAGCTATATCTGAACGAACCACCTTCAGGACGTATTGGTATTTCCGCAATGCCGAGCCTGCACAACACTCTGGCGGTCTTATTCGCAATCGCAGGATATCGCATACACCGCCTTATCGGACATGCCCTTGCAGTATACGCGGCATTGATCTTTATCGGCTCCATTGTTCTCGGATGGCATTATGCGTTAGACGGTTATGCCGGTCTGATCCTGGCGATTGGCATGTGGAAGCTGGCCGGTTGGTTGCTAAAAGTGCAGGACAGGGTTCTTAAAATAGACCCGGCTTCGACACTTTAGTAAAAACAGCGGGCGAAGGTGGTGACGCTGCGATGGCGCGCCACGTAAACCTGCGCTATAGAGCGCCTTTATGAACAACGCGCCCGATTCTCCCTTCGCACACCGGCATTTGCTGGGCATCGAAGAACTTTCGCCCCAAGATATCACTGCTATTTTGGACCGTGCCGACGATTACGTCGATATGAACCGCGAGGCCCGCAAGAAACGCGACACGCTCAAGGGCCTGACGCAGATCAACCTGTTTTTCGAGCCATCCACCCGCACCCAAGCCAGTTTTGAACTTGCCGGAAAGCGCCTCGGGGCCGATGTGATGAACATGTCGGTAAAATCTTCGAGCGTCACCAAGGGCGAGACGCTGATTGACACCGCGATGACCCTCAACGCCATGCACCCCGATCTGTTGATCGTGCGCCATGGCGAAAGCGGCGCGGTTAATCTGCTCGCGCAAAAGGTCAACTGCTCGGTCTTGAATGCCGGAGACGGACGCCGCGAGCACCCGACGCAAGCCCTGCTCGATGCCCTGACCATCCGCCGCCGCAAAGGCCGCCTGCACAGGCTCAATGTCGCGATTTGCGGAGACATTCTGCATTCCCGCGTCGCGCGCTCAAACATTCATCTGCTCAACAAAATGGAAAGCCGCGTCCGCGTCATCGCCCCGCCAACCCTCCTCCCCGCCGGGATCGAGCAATTCGGCGCGGAAGTCTTCCATGACATGCGGAAGGGACTAGAGGGCTGTGACGTCGTGATGATGCTACGCCTGCAACAAGAGCGCATGGCGGGCAGTTTCATCCCCTCCACCCGCGAATACTTCCACCGCTACGGGCTGGATGAAGACAAAATGAAAGGCGCAAAAGAAGACGCCATCATCATGCACCCCGGCCCCATGAACCGGGGGGTAGAAATCGACAGCGACCTTGCAGACGACCTCACCCGCTCTGTGATCGGCGAACAAGTAGAAATGGGCGTCGCCGTACGCATGGCCGTGCTGGAACTCCTCGCCCGCAACGTAACCAACGAGATCGCGGGGGTAGCTTGATCAGATCGTCGATAACAGTTATGCTATATAATAGCATTGAAGGAGCGTACCATGTCTGACACAGCAGGCCACGCCACCGTAACACTCGGTGCGACCAAAGAAATTGCGAAGCGGCTCGTAACTGAAGGCAAATATGAAAGTGTATCCGAAGCCTGCCGCGCCGGATTGAGACGCATTGAGACTGAAGAAAAGCTAATCGACCGTCTCGTTGCTTTGGGTAAAGAAGGTATGGCGGGCGGTATCGCCAAGGATTTCGACATAGACGCATTTATTGAAGAGACGGACACTTTTGAACTGTGAAGTTGGAATGGTCTGAAACCGCAAGAATGGATCTGGAAGAAATCAGGCGATACTCGACAATCCGATGGGGCCGCGACATTGCTAAACAGTATCTCAAAGACTTACGGGCAGCAGCGAAAGCATTAGCGGAAGACCCACGTCGAGCAAGACCCTTGCGTGCGCCTTGGGGATACACGACCGCACGATCTCATGTTTTGATTTGTTTTGAAGATCAACGAGATAATGTTCTAACAATTGCGCGTGTTCTGCATGGTGCAAGAGACATTGAGCGACATTTACCACGCGATATGAGAAACTTGAAATGACCCGTCTCGCCCTCACCAATGCCCATTGCGATAACACCGTCACCCGCTCGGTGATCGGCGGACAAGTAGAAATGGGCGTCGCCGTACGCATGGCCGTGCTGGAACTCCTCGCCCGCAACGTAACCAACGAAATCGCGGGGGTGGCTTGATCAGATCGTCGATAACAGTTATGCTATATAATAGCATTGAAGGAGCGTACCATGTCTGACAACGCAGGCCACGCAACCGTAACACTCGGTGCGACCAAAGAAATTGCGAAGCGGCTCGTAACTGAAGGCAAGTACGAAAGTGTATCCGAAGCCTGCCGAGCCGGATTACGCAGGCTGGAAATTGAAGCCAAAATGTCTGACAGGTTGTTCGAGATGGCCGAACAGGGATGGAAGTCCGGTATTCTGGAAGATTTTGACATTGATGCCTTTGTTGAAGAAACAGCGGCGGTCAAAATTTGAAGCCGTTCTGGACGGCTGAGGCAATAAGTGACCTCACCGACATTCGGCGTTTTTCGATCCAACGGTGGGGCCGCGACGTTGCCATGCGCTATATGGCCGACCTACGGGACTCTGCGCGGCTTCTGGCGGATGATCCGAGGCGCGCCCGATATTTTCGTGGCCCCTACTCTTTATTCAGAGTGCGTTCACACGTACTGGTGATCCGTTGGGACGACGACAATGCCCGTCTCGCGGTTGTTCGCGTATTGCACAGTTCAATGGATATGACCCGCCACCTACCCAACACCCCGAAAGACTCAGAATGACCCGCCTTGCCCTCACCAATGCTCATCTCATCGACCCGGCCACGGGGTTAGACGCGCCCGGCGGGGTGTTGGTTCAGAACGGCATGATTGCCGATGCCGGAGAGCGGTTGTTTAATGACGGCCTGCCGGAAGGCGCAGAAATTGTCGATTGCCAAGGCAAAATCCTCGCCCCCGGTCTTGTCGATTTCAACGTCTCCATCGGCGAACCCGGCGCGCGCCACAAAGAGAGCTTCCGCTCCGGCGGCGAGGCGGCGGCCAAGGGTGGCGTCACCACAATCATCACACAGCCGAACACCGACCCGCCACTGGATGAGCCTGCAATCCTCGAATTCGTCCTCCGCCGCGCCCAAGCCGCTTCAGCGGTTCGCGTTCTGCCCACCGCGACGCTGACCAAAGCCGCCAAGGGCAAGGAGATGACCGAGTACCGCTTTCTCCTCGATGCGGGTGCAGTGGCGCTGACCGATGGTGAGAACGCCATTGCCGACCCGGTGGTGTTCCGCCGTTGTCTTGAATACGCGGCCTCCGTCGATGCGCTGGTCTGCCATCATCCGCAAGAGCCGCATTTCTCGGCGCTGGGCTGTGCGACCGAGGGACTCTTTGCCTCTCTGCGCGGCCTGCCGGAAATCCCCGCCGAAGCGGAAGCCATTATGCTGACCCGCGACATCCGCATCGCGGCCCTTACCGGCGTCCGCTATCACGCGGCGCAAGTCTCAACAGCAGAAAGCCTCAGCGTGATCCGCCGCGCAAAAGAAGCCGGAGCCAATGTCACATGCTCCATCGCTGTGCCACATTTCTCGCTGAACGAGTTCGACATCGCGGACTTCCGCACCTTCCTGAAAGTCTGCCCGCCTCTGCGCAGCGAAGACGACCGCGCGGCCATGGAAGAAGCCCTAGCCGACGGCCTTATCGACGTCATCACCTCGGCCCATTGTCCACAGGATGAGGAATCGAAACGCCTCCCCTTCGCGCAAGCCGCCGCAGGCGGTGTCGGGCTGGAAACCCTCCTCCCTGTTACGCTCGACCTGCATCACCGGGCTGGCATCAAACTCACCACCTTGTTCGAGCGTCTGTCCCTGACCCCCGCCCGCATTGTGGGGCTGAACGCAGGGCATCTCGGCAAAGGCGCATTGGCGGACCTGATTTTATTCGACCCCCACGCACCGTGGATCGTGGACCGCAAAGACCTGATTTCAAAATCCAAGAACTCCCCCTTCCATGAGCGCCGCGTTCAAGGCAAAGTGCTGGGAACATGGGTCGAAGGAAAGCGGGTATGGGGATGATCAATACCTACGCAGGATGGCGTTCCCTCCCCTCTCGGGGGAGGGTCAGGGTGGGGGGCGGTTGCCTCGCGAGGCAATCGCCATGAGAGGTTATCTCCCCGATCTAATCGCCTTCACCCAAGGCTGGCCATATCTGCTGGCCGCTCTCGCTTTCGGGTATCTGCTCGGCTCAATCCCGTTCGGCATGGTAATGGCGCGGGTCTTTGGCCTTGGCAACCTGCGCGATGTCGGGTCCGGTAATATCGGCGCAACCAATGTCCTGCGCACCGGCAGCAAAAAGGCCGCCATCCTCACCCTCGTCTTCGACATGCTCAAGGGGACCATCCCGGTTCTGATCGCCGCGCAATGGGGCCATATGGCCGCCGCTGTCGCCGGGTTCGGCGCGTTCATCGGGCATTGTTTTCCGATCTGGCTCAAATTCAAAGGCGGCAAAGGCGTTGCGACCTTTTTGGGCGCGTTCCTCGGCTTGCATTGGCCGACATTTTTAGCCATGGGCGCGACATGGCTCGTCGTCGCGTTCGTAACAAAAATCTCGTCGCTCTCTGCCCTGATTGCCGCCGCCGCCGCACCGATCATTCTCGCAGTCTTTGGCGCAAATGAATATGTCTGGATCGCAGTTCCCATGGCCATTTTGCTCTGGTGGCGGCACAGCGAAAACATCACCCGCCTCATCAAAGGCGAAGAGTCCAAAATCTCATTTGGCAAGAAATGAAACCGTTTTCTAATTCATGCGAAAGAAACCAAGCTGAAATCTGTTCAGTCCTCAAAGACGTGCTCAGCAACAAAAAGCACATGCTGGAAATCGGCAGCGGCACGGGCCAACACGCCGTTTATTTCGCCGGCCGCTTGCCTCACATCATCTGGCAAACCAGCGACCAAGACGAAAATCACGACGGTATCCGGCAATGGCTTGATGAAGCAAATTTAGAGAATACACGCGCCCCCGTCAGCCTGAATGTCAGCCAGAAACAATGGCCGGACATTCCCTGCGACAGCTTATTTTCCGCGAATGTCGTCCACATCATGTCTTGGGAGAATGTCGTCGATTACTTTGATAAGGGCGCAAAGCTCCTCCCCAAAGAGGGCCTCTTTATTCTCTACGGTCCGTTCAACTATGGCGGTGAATTCACCAGCCCGAGCAATGCCGATTTCGATCAATGGCTCAAGTCGAACAACCCGCAAAGCGGCATCCGCGACTTTGAAGCATTGGATGCATTAGCCAACAAGAACGCCCTATTTTTAAAGCATGACATCGACATGACTGCGAACAACCGCATCCTGTGTTGGGAAAAACGGCTGCCATGATTGATAAAAGCCGCCTTCCGGTAAACGATGCGGGAAGGTTTGCGTGGCTGCGCCTTGCGCGCTCGGCCAATGTCGGCCCTGTCACCTTCGCGTCGCTGATGAAACGCTATGACAGCGCCAGCGCCGCCCTTGATGCCATTCCTGATCTCGCCAAACGCGGCGGCGCGAAACAAGTCCGCCTCGCCGATCCAAAGCGGGTGGAGCAAGAGCTGGAAGCCGCCGCCTCAGCGGGCGCAGAGATGCTTTTGCTCGGCTCTGATACCTACCCCGAAAACCTGGCGGCCTTAGGCAGCGCCCCGCCCGTCCTTTGGGCGCTGGGCGACCCGCACACCGCCAAACCGCAAAGCGTCGGCATTGTCGGCGCACGCAATGCCTCCGCGCTCGGGTTGAAATTCGCCGAGGGTCTTGCGGCTGAACTCGGCAAAGCGGAGTGGTCCGTCATATCCGGCCTTGCCCGGGGCATCGACGCTGCCGCCCATCGCGGCGCCATCAAGACCGGAACCGTCGCGGTGCTTGCGGGCGGTGTAGACATCATGTGGCCACCGCAAAACGAGGCGCTCTACCGGGAGATCATCGACAAAGGCGCAGTATTTTCCGAGCGCGCCATGGGTCACCAAGGCCGCGCGCCGGACTTCCCCCGCCGCAACCGCATCGTGTCGGGCCTGTCGCTTGGCATTGTCGTCGCAGAGGGCGCAGAGCGTTCCGGTTCGCTGATCACCGCCCGTTTCGCCGGAGAGCAAGGCCGCGAAGTGATGGCCGCACCCGGCTCTCCCCTCGATCCCCGCGCCGGAGGCTGCAACCGACTGATCCGGGAAGGCGCAACCCTCGTGCGCGGCATTGAGGATGTTTTAGAAGCCCTCTCATCACTCACCGCGCGCCCCCGCATCGCAGAGCCATTGTTTGAATGGGCCGAGGCACAAGGCGAAGCCGATGACGCCCTGCGCCGCACAGTTCAAGACCTGCTCGGCGTCGTGCCCATCGACATTGACGAACTCATCCGCATGGCCGACGCACCACCGGGCTTGGTCAGTCATGTCCTGCTAGAACTCGACCTCGCAGGTCGATTAAGAAGAGATCCCGGCGGCAAAGTCGCGCTGTTGCCGGAGTGAATGATAAGAGCTTCTAAAGATAAAAAGTCAAGCTAACAAACTCTTATTGTTCTGTGTTTGTTTAAATGCGCTTCCTAACCTTCTTTGCCAGAACTATACAGTATCGGCAAAATTTTGTTGAAGCTACTCCTAGTACGCCACGTGTGGCATTTAACGTTTGACGCGGACAACGATGGCAACATTCGAAGGCGATTCAATATAAGGATCATGCATCAATTTCTGCTCGCTGACAGTCATTGCGATAGCAACGATCAAAGCTAAGGCAAAACTCCAAATTTGGCGAGCTTCCTTAAAAAGCACTTTTAACGTTTTAAAAGCGTAGTAGGCGGCAATCAAAAAGTTTAGTGCCGGTTTGTCAGAACTGATCACGCTAACTGCATATGAGAGTGCAAGCGCAAAGTTAAAGAAAGCATCAATATTTAACACTACCAACAATCGGCCAAAGCGGCATTGCACTAACGTTCTGGTAAAGTATGCAAACATTTTAGATCTCCTTTTTTATTGGAGCCAAGGCACGCCTTGGATTATGCAAAGCATAGAGGTGCGACCCATCAGGATATTTTTCAGTTTTTGCGGAGATTTTCATTGCGGCCAAAGCAACCTGACCTACCTAAAATTCTTCACCATGCGCTAACTAGCTTTGATATGCAGAAAGGGGTAGATTCATGAGCGAAGTGCAACGTTATCATTGAAGCGGATATCGACGTGCTTGCCAAGTTCGGCGAGGAAGGCTTCGATTGGTGATCTGAAGTCGAGGCACTTTCGTGGTGTGGTATTGAGTGTCATGGCGATTTC